>JAUJNL010000200.1 GCA_030448185.1 Cytophagales bacterium
AAAACAGATCGAACTCCAAACCAGTGTCAAAGCCGGACCTGCAGACCCGTACCAATACTGAAGGCATACGGATGGCTTTGCAGTGCATAAGGGTTGGTAAAAGACGTAATAGCCCGCCGGTAACCGGGTTCTATAAAAGCACTATAACGTTTGGCAAACTTAAAATGAAGCTTCATGCCCAGCCAGGCACTCAAGCCAAAACTACGATAAGCAGTACCTTTGGTAGAAACGATCTTTACTTCATTTATTCCCTCCGATTTATTTCCAAAAGTATTTCTTAGAAAAACATCGGCTGACACACCCGCTCCCATAGTGGCTCCTACTTTACGGTTAAACAACAGATAATTAACTTTTACCGGAACTGCTATGTATTCATAATCATTCTGGACGGGTACCGCATAGCCAGATTGGTTTAAACTTCTGGTATTACTGAGCACATTCCCATCGGCCTTAGATGTCATGAATGATTCGGTCGGCTGCTGCTGATTTGCATAATTGAGCAGAGACGCATACACGGGTTCCCGGGCACCACTATTAAGGTACTCAACGTAAGTGCTGGTAGCAATACTTGAACGGCTGTACTGATAATCAACGCCGCTCTGCAAACTGATCCGTTTGGATAGTGCGTACTCTAAACGAATACCTGACTGATAAGAAAGTCCGGAGGGAGAAGCTTGTTCCAGTTCCCGGTTAGCCTGCTGCAAAGCACTGACGTCGGCAGTAGAAGCATTAAAGGCGTAATAAGAAGCATTGGCCGCGGCCTGGTATCCGGCGGCTCCTTCGTTAAGGCTCATGTTGGGATTAAAATAGGTAGGCGCAAAGGCCAATCCTATCTGCCAGCGCCCAGCTTTACTTTCGGCTTTATCTTCCTTACCTTCTTGGTCCTCGGCCTGGCTTTGCAGTTGGGCAAGGTATAAGTCGGTGAGCTGCGGCACATCAATGGGGGTGCGAATACGAGATTCTTTTACGGAAATTACACGAGCAGCCAAGGACTTGTAGGAAAGGTTTTCAGTATTAGTTTCTTGCTGGTCATCCTTTTTATAACTGATCATCCGCTCATTACGCGAAGACTCCAAAGACTCCTGGATTGTCCTAATTGAACGATCCTGATTAACAAGATCAGGCTGATTGTGGTCGAAACTTCTGACTGGCCTAGTAGGTTCTTCCAACTGAGTCATCCGGTTTTCCCGTGCCGACTTTTGTAAAAATCCGTTAGTACGCTTTCCATTCTGTCTGGTTTCGGCCAGACGCTGATTGCTAGACTCGTCTCCCTGTATCATTTGTCTCGATTTCTCAGGTTGATTCCGGGTAAGGGCACCAGATCCGGCTTCCGATTGGCCTATTTGCTTAGACGGCTCAGAGAAATCGGTAGCCGGCAACTCAGCAGGAGTACGCCCCCCCTCCTCCCCGACCGCATCCTTGTCACGTGAAGTTGTTTTATTAATGTCATTGTTCTGTTTACCTGTTTTTACGGACTCTTTTACCGCAAGTGGGCCATTGCCAGTACCAGGAGCATGGCCCAGCCAATACCAAGTACCGCCGGTAGTCAGCAAAAGCAAGGTTACTGCCGCTGCAATACGTTGGTACCAGATCAGTTTCCGTTTATATTTCTCCGCCTCCTGATTAGCCAAATGGGCGTCAATCCGCGCCCATACATCGGCATGGGGAGTAGCTTTCGCCTCCCCAAAGGCGCTACGCCATTCTTCCTCAAAGCGGTGCTCATTTAAATTTTTCATAATTCACCTTCTGTTTCTCCGTAATCATTTGTTGCAAAATAACCCGGGCCCGGGCATACTGTGACTTGGAAGTGCCCTCAGAAATATCCAGCAACTGGCTGATTTCACGGTGAGAGTAACCTTCAATGGCATACAAGTTGAACACCACCTGGTAACGAGGCGCCAGCTGCTGTACCATAGCCAGCAATTCCTCGAAGTGAAAGTCGGCTAAGGTAATACTTTCGTCTACCGGCTGCTCAATATCATCCAAGTCCAATGCCGGGTAGAGGTATAGTTTGCTCCGGTTGTAATTAAGGGCCGTGTTTACAATGATGCGCCGTATCCACCCTTCCAGCGGACACTCCCGGCGGAAATGCTTAATGTGGTCAAAAATCTTAATAAAGGCTTCCTGCAAAATGTCCTCCGCCTCCTGCTGACTTTTGGAATAGCGCAGGCAGACCACAAGCATTTTCCGGCAGAAATGCTCATAGAGGGCCCGTTGTGCTGCGCGGTCAGCACGAATACACCCGTTAATCATCGCTTCTTCGTCAAGCATGCAGGGAAGCTGTGGAATGGGTAACTGTTTGTTGCTGTATTATTGACCCGGAATCATCACGGATGGTTGCAAGGGTAAAAAAATAGTTTCAGGTTTTGAGTTTTTAGTTTCGGGTTGTTGGTTTGTTAGTCGCCGCTTTTCAGTTGCGAGGCTCTTTTGTACGTTTGGTGCGGCAGTTTCTTCCGTACACCATTCGTATCAGGAACTTGGTTCCGGTGAAGCCGTCCGCAGAACGGGCCGGAAGGGCGTATGCCATACAAGAAGGGCGAATGCAATTCGCCCCTACGATAGTCGTCACTTGAATGGAGCCAAGGGGCTGCAAGCCTTGTATGGAAAAGCAAGCAGCTAAGTAGGTCACCAAAATTAGTCGATACCATTTTTTGTCATTCCCGGAGGGAATGACAGCTAGGAGAATAGTTTAAAGTACGTGTAGAACTACTTAATCATGGGGAAGTGCAGTCCTCTTCTTAACTGGACCGAAAAATTCACAGCAATTTAATTTCAGGGAGTTTTTAAAGTGATAACTTATCCCCGGTTTCAACCATAATCCTTTCAACCCTTAATCTTGACCCCAATGCCAAAGCTTTTACTCTTCCTGAGCGTGTTGTTTTTAGGGCAGACTGCCCTTGCCGCTACTCCTTCAACTGACCCGGCCCCAATCTCTGTTGCAGGCTTTGCCCTGGTTGAGGCTCCCGGGCCCGGGCCAGTGTATGTCAATCTCTCTGACGGGGACGTGATCAACCTGGCCGAGCTGCCTACC
>JAUJNL010000201.1 GCA_030448185.1 Cytophagales bacterium
GAGAGAACCAAAAGATTGGAAGAGACCACTCAGCAACTACTGACGTATGCCTTTCTCAATTCGCATAAAGTACGCGGTCCGCTGGCCAGGGTGATGGGCTTAACCAACCTGCTTAAACAAAGTATACAGAAGGAAGAGATCACGTTTATTGTCCAGGCATTGGATGTATCAGCCAAAGAGCTTGATCAGGTAATCAAAGATCTGAATGAAGTCCTGCAAACTGAAGAAGTGAATATTTCCCGGGAAAGAATCAGCCGATAGCGAATATTGCTTTCTCTTAGCCTGCCATTATTTGCCATTACGTAAGCCTTCGGAGCAAAAGTGGCACAAACTAGGTGCGGAAGCAGGCATCTGTGTTCCACCATAAAGCAAAAACCCTGGAATACGAATGAGTATTCCAGGGTTTTTACAGGCAACAATCAGTTAGTCCCGTTTCTTACCGAAGATGCGCAGCAGGTAAAGGAACAGGTTAATGAAGTCAAGATACAGCGTCAGGGCTCCCATGATGGCTTCTTTGCGGTCATCATCCGTACCAGCGTTGCCAATCACGTTTAACTCTTTTATCTTCTGGGTATCATAGGCTACTAATCCTACAAAAATCAGGATTCCCGCATACGTGGTTACCCAATAAAGGGTGTCATTCTGGAAAAACATATTAACCACGGACGCAATGATCAATCCGATCAAGCCCATCATCAGAAGATTGCCCAGGGGAGTAAGGTCCCGTTTAGTAAAATAGCCATATAGACTCATTACCCCAAATGTGCCCGCCGTGATCAGGAAGGTAGAGGCAATGGAACCCGCCGTAAATACTAGAAATATGGCCGACAAGGTGACCCCGTTAAGGCAGGCATAGACCAGGAACATTACGATGGCCGTAGTAGATGACATCCGGGCAACCGCAGCAGACAGATAGCCAACCAACAAAAATTCCCCGATCAGCAGGCCGTAAAATACGATTTTACTGCCGAAAATGAGTTCAATCAGGCTTGGCGTGGACGCAACGTACAAAGCACTAAAAGCCGTCAGGATCAATGCAATGCTCATCCAGCCGTATACTTTACTGATAAAGCTGGATTGTTCGGCTTTTATTTGTTCTTCCGTTAAAGTAGAGGATGGGGACAACGGATGAATGGTTTCCATAAATCGGGATTACATAAAGGGTTGGAGATTGATTAAGTAATAAATGAGGGAGTAGGTACAGAAATATAGTGATAACTACCGGACAGTTACAATACGGCGCTGGTTGTTTTGGTGTACCAGCCGGTACTGCCCATTTTTATATTCATACTCCTGATACAAGGAATCAATACCGGCACCCGGCTGATCAGTATCCTCATTAAAGGTCGGGCATCGTAACAGTGTATACTGCTGGACCTGGTCACCCGTCCAGATGGAATAGGAGTTATTGGTGCATTCGGCGCTTTTCCAGTATTCAGCTACCTTCAGATGACTGAGCAGTTCTCCCTGTTCGTTCAGGTCAAGGGCATACATCTTATACTGGCGCCCTTCGGGAAATGAGAGTTGAATAGCTACAATCAGCCGCTTAAACGCCGTAGTATCCTGCCAGCCGTAGTAATACGTTTCTAGTTGACAATGGGTACAGGGTTCGTCATCCAGGGATTTGATCTCGGGAATCGACAGGAATTTCTGCAGCCATACTGTATCGGCTTTAGGAAGTCTGGAGAAATCAAATTGACCATTACGGAAGTCAAGCTGGCGGACTGGGCCCTCAAATGCTATTTTTTTAACTCGTTCATAGGGAGTTAATGCACTTGCTTCCCGCGGACCCGCAGCATTAGTAGACTGTGATTGGGAGACATCACCGGATGATTCGTCCGATTCGGGTTTACTGCAAGCATTACACAGCAATAGTGCTATAATGGCGGGAATAAGAATTTTGGGTGACATACGCGTATGGAGTGACGGGCAAAAGTAGCGTAAATACTAACAGCAGCAAGCGGACAGGAATACGCCTTGGCAAATTTCAGCTTTCCAGTTGCTTTTAAACATCATTTAGTGAAACAAGAAGTAAATGGATAGGCAATAGTATGGAGGCAAAGGACCGTAGGAAAATGATAAAATAAAGGCGTTTTTAGGAGAATCAATTACAGAGGTAATCCGGACGCGATGAAAGGAGAAAATCAAACTCAAGCACGGGAATGTAGGAAGCTGTGCATTTAGCTGGGTAATTTGGAAAAATGAAGCAGGGGCAATGAAAAGGCGGTTGACTAAACAATCAAAAGCTTATGCCTACGTACTTAATTGCTGATAATAGGGGAAGAATTGAAAAGCTTGCTGGCGGGAGCAGGAATTTGGGTCGCGGCAGCAGAAGGAGGGTAGAAATCCCGGAGCGGAGCTAAACGGGAAAAAAGTGCAGCTTAAACGTATTGGGTAGCATTCACTTTCTTCCGTTTAGCGTAACCGCAGCTTCCGGAATTGCATAGGACGTAACATACGACGCCACCGGCGACGGGAAAATACTTCCGGGTGATAAACCAAGTAAACGACTGCCGCCGAGTACAGGATAATCACCAACATAGCTAAGGCAACTGGATCATGCATAACTTTAATTTTTTATATAGTTAAACAAAAAACGAAAATTGTACTTATTTTGTATTGTGCGCGAAGGTAAGATTTGGTTTAGACTTGTGTTATTATTTAATTTTCAATAGTTAATTCCTTTATTTATGTTAGGTAACCCACCTTATCGGGGAAATTTATATATTATGTGCTAAACTGTTTTATTTAATTATTGCTGCAAAGTAATTGTATTTTGCCTTTTTAAGTATTGTACTTTTCCGACTAATGTTCTTGCTTTTGAAAATTATTTTCCTTTTGGGCAGATATATTAGCCATTAATAGGATGAGGAAAGCCAGCAAGAAGTTGCAGAGTAAATGCCTTTTTTAGGATAAGTGGTAAATTGGCAGAGAAAGTGCGCAGTGTAAGGTTAGATGAACGGTCCGGCTTTTTTGTGGCAGTGGTAAAGGGGAATGACGGTTGATCTCCAATCA
>JAUJNL010000202.1 GCA_030448185.1 Cytophagales bacterium
CCCGACCCACTGACGCTCTCAAGGAGTCCAGGTTATCGAACCCTACCCGGTAGGAGATTTCAGTCACGTTGCCGCGACCCGCCGAGAGCAGTTGCGCGGCTCGTTGCAGGCGGAGTTGCCGGATAAACTCAGCGGGTTACGATCCGTGAGAGCGGTGAGCTTCCGGTAGAGCTGCGACTGGCTCATACCTATTTCCCGGCTAAAAGCATCAACCGTAAAATCGGCTTCGCTTAAATTGGCTTCTACGAGCTCCACGGCTTTCCTGAGAAACTTATCAGAGGGTATCACTGCTTCCGTAGCTTGCAGGGAAATCTCCCCCTGGAAGCGTTCCTGCAACTTGCGGTGGTTCTCGATGAGGTTTTTGGCTCGTACCCGTAGTTCTTCCGCGTCGAAAGGCTTGACCAAGTAATCATCGGCTCCCATTTCCAGTCCTTCCAGGCGGGTTTCCCGGCCAGCCCGGGCGGTGAGCAGAATCACAGGAATGTATGAAGTGTGGCAGTTCCGGCTCCGTCACTGGCGGAAGTTGATGGCTAGTCTGCAAAAATAACTTATCCCTTCAATTACATTAAATGAGCGGAGGTGGTAAATAAAAAGGTCTAAAAGTAAGCTCATGTAAGGCCTTTTAGCGGATTGCAAATCCGCCATTTCCCAAGTTCGGCATGGCAACTATCTCAGCGAAGCTAAATGCCGAACCACCATCGGGTTGGTCCGCATTGGCAATGCCGACACCAAGTGAGTTCGGATTACAAATCCGATTTAGCACCTCCCCTCAATTACATTAATTTATGCTTTTTTGTTTTCCTATAACAGATGTCCAGCTGGACTATTGCAAAAATGGAAACTGGACGTTGTGCTACTGCCCCTAACATCGAATATGGCCTATTCCTACGCGGCCTGCTGCCTTTTCATGATGTCGCGCATTTCGGTGAGTAATTCCTCCGTTTTGGACAAGGACGGAGGGGCTTCTTTGGCCTTTTCTTTATTTCGTAGCGTATGAAATACCTGCACAATGAGAAATACGGCAAAAGCGATGATCAGAAAATTGAAAGATGCCTGAATAAAGTTTTCGTAGTTCAGCGTAACGGCGTTAACGGGAGCTTTGGTTACCGGGTCAGTAGTAGCCGGCTTCAGCACCCACTTCAGATCCGTAAACTTAATCCCGCTAATGACCAACCCCAGCGGAGGCATAATTACGTCATTGACCAGGGAAGTGACAATTTTATTAAACTCCGTTCCGACGATTACCCCGATAGCCAGGTCCACCACGTTGCCCTTAACGGCGAACTGCTTGAATTTCTGCAGAATCTTCATATACTTAAATTGATGGGTTAATTGGATTATGTGCTGATGTGCCAATAAATCTTTAAATAGTACAGGACTATGCCATTTTTACCCCCAACCCCCTGAACTGAGGTTTACCCACAAATAATCGGATTATCAGGGGCGGGCAGGGGTGCAGCAACCGTGTGGCCCGTTCTGGCCTTGCGTGCAGGCCGGAGGTAAGTGGGATAGGCCTTTTTCAAAGGGAGGAACGGGCTTGGTTGCTGCTGCCCTTTTGTTTTGTTACTTTTATTTTGGGCAAGCAAAATAAAAGTAAGCGCCTGACTAAGAAGAATGTAAGAACGAATTAACAAGCCTGAAATACCTTTCTATAGTATAAATATTTGTGGGTAAACCTCAGAACCCCCTGAAGGGGGCTGGGGGTGAGGTTTTATACCAGCCTTTCCCTACATTTCCTCTCCAAGAACCATCTTCGTAAGGCAAAGTATTGCCAGTATTCCACTACAAAGATCCTCATGCAGGATGACCATGCGGGGGTCGGAAATGCAGAAATGCAATTGTATACAAATACCAAATAATCCGTAATACATCTTTTATTTTTATTTTGTATTATTATCCCGAGTACCAGTGGTGTCAGTAAAAAAGCAATAGGGGTTGAGCAGTGCGCACTGGAAGCCGCCTATCCTCATTTCGGTTCGCAATAATCTGCTTGGCAAGCAAAAAAAGAAGAAAGTTTAAAAAATCTACAATTATTTGCCATATCGCCTTGATTTACATCTAAAAATTGTATACAATTACTTAATTATTATGTTTGTTAAATAAGGACTAATATGTATTCCGGATGAAATAGGCTACTGAGAATTTATATGCAACCCGTAAGATCATAAAGGGAGTATTGTCAGTGATTAAAAAGCAAAGTATTTCCGTCAGGGTGTAATGAGAGCCAGGTGAATCAATACGCTGGACGCTTGAGAAGCCATTAAACAAAAAAGCAGTCGGCCTGGGACCAGGACCAGCCATTCTTTATTCGTGAAGTGCCTGTTCTGTTACTAAGTAGTTCCCAGGATTTGGACGGGAAGCGGATGGGTCTGCTGGTTATAATTTATAACAATACAAATAATAACTATAATTATTGTGCCCCGTTCTCAGAAAGTACTCATTCTTGTTTTTAACCACTACCCCCATGCAGGCACTACGACTTTCGCATCCTTTCTACAAAATACTTACCCTGATCACAGCCATGGGATTGCCGGCTGGTGTTTTTGCCCAGGTGCCAGTCTCGGGTAAGGTAACCGCCCAGGAAACCGGCAACGGACTGCCGGGGGTAAATGTGCTCCTGAAAGGAACTACTTTAGGCACTACGACCAACGCTGACGGGCAGTACACACTCAGCATTCCTAATGGGGAAGGGACATTGGTATTCTCCTTTATCAGCTACACCACGGAAGAAGTGCCCATCAACAACCGTAGCGTGATTGACATAAGTCTCGTTCCTGACATTCAAGCCTTATCAGAGATAGTAGTTGTGGGCTACGGTACGCAGAAGCGTAGCGACTTAACTGGCTCGGTGGTATCGGTATCCGCCGAAAAAATTAGAAATATACCGGCGGCGGGTGTAGATCAAAAACTGGCCGGTCAGCTAGCCGGGGTACAAGTTTCACAAACCAACGGCGCGCCGGGAGCCGGCGTGACGGTCAGGGTGAGGGGGACGGGCTCCATTG
>JAUJNL010000040.1 GCA_030448185.1 Cytophagales bacterium
GGTAGAACAGCAGGAAGTCGAAGCCGTCCCTGGCCACCAGCCAGCGCCCCCCCGCAGCTCAGCCAGGAGCGTCTCCAGCTTATCGGCGTCAAAGCAAGCCCATAGTTCTTGCCCGGGTCAGTGCATCTGGTAGTCAATACCCCGGCTTTCGGCCAGTGCGGTAAAGGAATAGGCTATCGAGTGGAGCAGCCCGGTTAAGTTACCCGCTTGGGGAGCTAATTGCAGTCCGCCGGCCTCTAATCGGGACAGGTCCAGCAGTTGATTAATGAGTTGGAGCAACCGCCCGGCGTTGCGTTGTAACAGATGGTATTGTTGCTGTTTATGAATGGGTACTCGCCTGTCCTGGAGTAGCTCTTCCAGGGTTCCAAGTATCAGCGTGAGCGGAGTACGGAATTCGTGGGAGATGTTGGCAAAGAAGCGGGACTTGAGCGCGTCCAGTTCCTGCCATTTAGTACTCTCTACCTGCTTGATATGTAAATCGGCCCGTAAGCGTTCTCGTTTCACTACTTCCCGGCGGGCTAGCAGCAAGCTGATTACGGTTAGGAGTCCATAAAAAGCGTAAGCCCAGGTAGTGCGCCACCAGGGAGGATGAATCACCACCGTCATCGATGTGCCTTTCTCGTTCCACACACCGTCATTGTTGGCTGCTTTCACCTGGAAGACGTACCGGCCCGGCGCCAGGTGGGTGAAAGAGGCAAAGCGTCGGGAGCCACTGTAGACCCAGTCCTGATCCAATCCCTTTAGCCGGTAAGCGTACTGATTCTTCGGCGCGTTCGAGTAGCTTAAGGCCGCAAACTCGAAGGCAAAGGTATTGTCCTGGTAGGGGAGTTCAAGGAGTGAATCCGACTCCAACTCAGCCGGTTTACCCGCCCGTTCAAATCCCGTTATGACTACGGGGGGTACGTAAGCATTAAGGGGAATGTGGTCGGGGTGAAAAATAGTAAAGCTTCTTTCCCCGCTTAGCAGGATTTCGCCCCGGTGAGTAGTAGTCATGCAGTAGTTTACTTCACTGGCGAGCCCATCGTAGGTATCATAATTGCGGCAGGTGTGGGTACGCAAGTTGAACTGACAAAGCCCTTTTTCGGTGTTAAGCCACAAATAGCCCCGGTTGTCCGCGATTACGTGATGGATGATATTGCTGGGCAAACCATCTGCCTCCGTAAAGACGGTAAACTGACCCGTAGTCGGGTTAAACTGGTTAAGGCCGCCCCCGAATGTCCCCAGCCATAGGTTGCCCTGCTGATCTTCGTGAATGGCGCGCACATCGGCGTTGCTTAGCTTCCCTGTTGGCCGTTTTACGCTAGGCAGATACCGGATCCACTTGCCCCATGTCGGATCCAGGCGCAGTAGCCCTTTCCCGTTGGTTGCCACCCAGAGGTACCCCGAGGTGCTCTCTTGCACATCATTGATGTTACTATCCACCGCGTAGAAGATGAATGTGCCGGTTTGGGGATTGAACCGGCCCATTTCATCCCCGTTTTCCATCCACAGATTGCCCTGCTGGTCTAGAAAGAGCTTACGGGGGTGATTGCGGGGATGGGAGGGCTCCTCTGGACGGGGGAGATACTGGCGGGATTGACCGGTAGAAGGATCAAAGTGGATAAGGCCCCGGCTGGTGGCCAGCCACTGCCGGCCCGAGGGGGCTTCCAGCACGTCATCTACGTACAGGTCTTGCGGGAACCGGGGCAGTTGAAAGGGCAAGTAGCGACCCGACTTACGGTGGTATTGCCAGACTTTACCCTGGATACAAATCCAGATTACTCCGCCTGCATCCTCCCGGATCCGGGCAATGAGATTATCAGTGGAGGAGGCCTGCCGGGCCGCAGGCAGGTGAAAAGCCGGAAAGCGGTTACTGACCGGATCTAACTTGTCTAGTCCTCTTGCCGTACCCACCCATACGATGCCGGCCCGATCCTGATAGATACTAAATATTTCATTACTGCTCAGGCCATCCGGGTTGAAAGGGTCATGCACGTAAGCCGTTTGCTGGCCACTTCGGGGATTATATTGCCTTAGGCCCCGGCCGTTCCAATCCATAAGATTCCTTCCCGCGTCTCGCAGAGCCGATACACCGTTCGGCCATCGGGGGTGTCGTAATACAGGCCGCGTAGGGAGCAAAGGACTGAGTCCGTCTATCACGAAGCAGGCCGTTCCAGGTGCACACGAGTAGTTCCCCGGTCTTGGATTGGTATATCCGGGATTGATAAAGTTCTGGCATGGTTTTGCCCGGTGCGTCCGGGTCGAACAGGTAGCGGGTAAAAACTCTCTTTTGGGGATCGAACTTGAAAAGCCCCTGCGCGTACCATCAAAAGCATCCAGTTGGATCCATGCAGACGGCCGTAACCAGGGCCCGGCCTGGACTAGCCACGCGGGTGGAATCGTGTCTATACTGGATAAAGCCCTTCTCGCGTGTGGGGATTGAAATGATACAGACCACTTCATGGAGGCAATCCAGAACGTACCGTCGGCCACCACCTCCAGATCGATGCAAGCATTGAGGCTCCGCGATAGCGGTCTCCCATCTGGCTGAATTTACCCGTATGCCGGTCAAACTGATTGACGTCGCCTCCATGGTGCTTACCTAAAGGGTACCCGCTTGATCTTCCACAATGTCCGTAATCCAGCTGTGACTCAAACTATGGTCAGGGTCCCTTGGGATCGGGTTTATAGGTAAAGGTGTAGCCGTCGAATTTTGGTTCAGGCCGGGCACCGCCAATCCAGAGAAAGCCTTCCTGGTCCTGGTAGGTACAGATGATTTCGGAAGTCAGCTCTGCTTGCGGGAGAAATGCTCAAATCGAACTGGCTGCCCCAGTAGGAATTGACCAAAAAGAACAACGTAAGACTGGCTGCTGTTACCCAATTTAGGCTTTTCATGCGTTTGCTGCCGGAAAAAGAAACCAACTTTTCGGCTACAAGTAAATAGTTACCGGGCAGTAAAGCAAGTAAGTAGTCAAGTAATTAGTTGAACGCCTGAAGCACGTAACTTGCGGGAGTGAGGTGGTCTAAAAAAAGCGGGACATTCGAAGTTGTCAGGCCCCCTGTTTTTCGGACAGCAGGTAAATCGAGAATAGACCCTTTTAAGTACCCTTCCTCTACTCTATTGATTGTTACTATGATCAGAATAAAATAAGTGATAGTTTTTATATCTTTGCCAGACCACTATATAAGTAGTTTTTATGGGGAGAGGCAAAGCTCCAGCGGCCGCTATTCCAATGAGTGAGCGGCAGTACCGATTACTAGAAAAGGAGAGTAGAACGCCAGAATTACCCTTCGTCAATATGCGTCTCTATTAGCATCCTGCTTCGGGCTGGTTGGGACAAAGCAATGGCCAGATTAAACGGGAGTTAGGCTTGTCATTGAACACGGTAAAACAATGGCGCAAGCGTTGGAATGATCATTATGCGGAACTGGTAATTTTTGAGCAAGGGCAGCGCGACAGGGAGTAAGTGATGGAGAACTACTCAAAGAGATGTTAGGCATGCTGAAAGATTCTCCTCGCAGTGGTAGCCCTAAAACCATTACGCTGACCCAACAGCAACAGATCGTAGCCTTGGCTTGTCAAAACCCGATGCGTTTGGTATGCCCTTTACTAAAGCTGGACACACCCACTGCTGGCAAGGGTAGCCATTGAGCAAGGCATTGTAGAAAAGGTCTCCTCCCGCTATATAGGGACGATTTTAAAAAGGCAGCCGCTCCAACCACATAAAAATGAGTGCAACCGCCTTTCCAACAATCACTGACTGGTCCGTTTTCTGTACGGGTATCTTGATTTGCCGGTTGATTAGGCAGACGGCAGGCTTGCAGCCCAAACGTTACTTAGTCAGTGTCGATGAGAAAACGGGCATACAAGCCCTGGAACGATTGAGCAAACAGCTTCTGTGAATAAAGGAGCCGTAAAGCGGCGGTTTAGTACACCCGCCATGGGACTACTACCCCGATGGCGGCTATTAATATAGCTGATGGTAAGATCATCCATTACCAACTCAATCCTACTCGCACGGAAGATGATTTCTGCGGCTTTATTAAGCAAACTTGCCAACCTTACTGGCCGATGAGCAGGCAGAAGTCATCTTGTTAGCCGATCAGCTCAACACGTATCTCCTCCGAAAGCCTAGTGGTATGGGTAGCTGGGCAGATTGGCTTTCAAGAAGAGTTAGGTAAAAGGACAAAGGGGTATTCTCCACAACCAGCAAAAACCCGAATGGCCTTTCTGGAAAAGGAATCCCACCGTATTCGTTTTGTTTTTACCCCCAAACACTGCTCCTGGTTTAACCCTATCGAAAACTACTTTGCCAAACTGCAACGACATGCAATAACCCATGGTAACTTTACCTCCGTCAAAATAAACTTAACGCTAAAAAAGAACTTAACGCTAAAATTGAAAACTACATCCACTACTACAACGCTTGCCTGCTAAAACCGCTCCGGTGGAAATTCAAGGATTCATAAAAGACAAACCTTTACAAAATTTAAACTGTCAAAAAATTCGTTCTTAATACACTAGTTATTTTGGGAAAGAGTAACAAAAATCCGTTACACAAATTAAAGTAACGGAAACATCCTCTTCTATCGATTTTTGTTATGGCTTTCCGGTTAATACATGGCGAATATCGAATAAACTGGAAGCAGCCGAAATAAGATAACTGCTGCTCTATAGCGGTTTTGAAACGCTACGACTCATTGCAGGCTTACTGTTGCTCCCCTTCTCTCAACTAATTATATAGTTATCCGCTAATATGCCTATAGGCTTGTCTAAGATCTAAGGCATTACGCCCCGTCCAATTTTATAAGCTTGCCCAAGCGGGATAAACCGTAGGACGATCTTCCCGATTTCGCCACTGCGTACCCGTACGGGGTAGCTTCAATAATCCATCCACTACTGCCCGCAAGGAATGCTTCCGCTTTCTGCCGGTATCTACTATTTTTTCAATAACTTCCCATTAGACCGGAGCATTTTCGCTCCGTCAGTCAATGGACTAAATCGAGTACGCTTAAACTTAAGCTTTGCTTGGGCCATACTGACTTGAGATTTGACAACCACAAGTTATGACGCATTCCCCTTTTTACCCCTTTGCCATTTTTGCAAATTTCTCCGCCTCCATTTTTAAATATACTCTTAAAGAGGAGTTAGTTCAATAATTCATCAAAGGTAAGAGAAACGTAATACAACGCACCAACACTAGGATTTCCCCAGGCTTGCCGGTAGTACTGGTTGAAAACATTAGAACCGCCCAGCTTGATAATTGACTTCAATGCCGGCAGCTTGTAGCTGACCTGGGCATCAAAAGTATGATAGGCTGGCACGTAGGAAGGTACAGAAACCTGATTATTCACAAAGGTAGACTGCCAGAGGAAAGATTCCTGGTACCGCCAGGCAAGGCTAAAGCCAAGATTTTTGACTATTTCCCGGTTAGCCAGCGTCATATTGGTCCGGTAACGCGGGGTATTAAAGCCCGTTTGGAAGCCGCCCAGTTCGCCCGGGTTGATAAGGGTACTATAGGACACGTTGCCGCCAATGAGAAAGTTTTTGGGGAGCACATAATTCACCCCGGCCGCCCAGCCGTGCGATTTGATTTTTTCAGTACGGTTTACCGGCATCTGATACACATTACGGGTGGTTCCGGATAAGAGATCTACCGGACTGAAAGGCGGCTGTAAATCCTGGATTACAATCAGATCACCCACAAAATTCCGGAAGGTGCTGTAATAATAGTAAGCGTCAATAAAGAGTTTGTTTCCAATCAAACTTTTGTAGCCCACTTCGTACGACTGCACTTTTTCGGTTTCAAAATCTTTAAACGGGTAGGTCTGCAGTAGAGCCGGTTTGGGCGCACCGGCCAGCACAGAAGCGCCAAAGGCTTGCACCGATTCCCGGGTATACGCTGGATTGCCGGCAAAATTGTACCGTTCGCGTAGTAAGGGTAAACCGCCAATTAGCCTTGCCTGTGGGGTATTGAGATCAATGTACTGGTTCTGGGTTGTAGGTATTCTAAATCCAGTCTGGTAAGAAGCCCGGAAATTGTGATTGTCGAATAAGGTATACACGGCTGAAAGGCGGGGCGTAAACTGGCCTTTAAAGTTTTCATTCTTATCGTAGCGGATAGAACCTGTGATTTTCAGTTTATCTTGCAAGAGTTTTCGGGCGGCCTGCACGTAGGCTCCGTATTCATCAATGGAAAACTCTTCCCCGTTTTCATCCCGGGCAAAGAGCGTACCTTCCGAATTTAGCTGATAGGTTCTGAAATTACCGCCGACTACGATTTCAGCAAAATTAATCAGGTCCGAAAAGTTGTACATGGCCTCGTAATGATAGAGGTTGGTCTTATCCAGGAACCGGGCACCATTTGGAATAAAACCTTGCTTGGCCGCAGTGGCAGCGGCATCAAACTCAGCCGTACCCGGCACCAGCCTTCCCTGATCGGCCACCCCGCGGGCGGCAGTGTGCAAGTTATCCGAATTGCCCGCAACCGCGGCCGTAGCGGTGGAGATGGCTTGGTTCACGGGCTGACCAGATCCCCGGGCCAGTAAAAATGCTTGGGCATAAGCCCCAAAAGCCGACTGGCCATAGGCGCCAAAATACTGCGGGAACCAGGTAGTGCTGGGTTTCCAGGCTTCATTGATGAGCTGACCGAGTACCCCGCCGGCAAAACTGTCGCCTGACCGCTCTTGGGTAGTATACGCCCTCACAAAGAAGTTGGAACCCCGCAGTTCAGCCTTAAACTGGCTGAGCGTGAAATTGGCCAGTGAATACCGGTCAGCTCCCGTATACACAGTGGTGCCCGTCCCGTAGTTGCCCTGCAGAATCGCTTCCACCCGGTCATTTATTTTATAATGTACCGCTGCATTCAATTTCAAACTCTCAGTACCATAATTTACCAGATTTCTTTCCTCGTAGCCGGTTCTGGATATATTCTGATTAGGAATCATTTGGCTAAAAAGCTGCTGCGGGGTTAATCCGGTGAGTTGCGGCAACGTTTGATTGCCCGCCGCCGGTATCGGAGTGGTAGCAATGGCAGCCAGAAAGAGTGACTGTCCCGGGCCCGTACCCGGCTGACCGTTACCAAACAAACTGGAATATAAGTTTACATTGGTTTCGTCCCCGTACACATTTACTCCATTGTAGCCGGGATTGTTTTCCCGGTTGCCCGTTTCTACGTTAAATCCGTTGAGCAAACTTTGGTCCCGGTTATCTCTGGCCTGCCAGTCCTCTGCTTTCAAGTAAGAAGCATTCACTTTAAAAGCAAACTTATTGGCGAAGGCTTTCGCGTACCGAACGGATGCATCGATCATACCGCTTCCGGGCCGGTAGCGGCCATCTGAATGCATAAGACCCGTTTTTACCACGGCACTGGCGCCCTGGTATTGGAAAGGATTTTTACTATTCATCAGAATGATGCCATTGGTAGCATTGGGCCCGTACAAAGCCGAAGCAGCGCCGGGTAGTAATTCTACGCTTTCCAAATCCAGTTCGGAGATGCCCACGATATTGCCCACCGAAAAATTAAGGCCGGGTGCCTGATTGTCCATGCCATCAATTTGCTGCACTACCCGTACCTGCCCATTGGCATTAAATCCTCGGGTGGAAATCGATTTAAAAGTTAAGCTCTGGGTACTCATATCCACCCCTTTCAGGTTGGCCAGTCCATCGTAAAAATTAGCGGCCGGAGTTTCCCGGATGGCGCGAATATCCATTTTCTCCACGGATACCGGCGATTGCAGAATGGTTTCTTCCACGCGGGAAGCCGCTACTACTACTTCCTGGCCCATGATCACTTGTTCTTCCATCGCAATATTGATATCAGATTGGCTAGCGGTTATTTCCCGTTCCTGCGTCTGAAAGCCAATGGCCGAAAAAACCAGCGTGAAAGGAGTAGCGGTACGGGTAGTGAGGGTAAACCTTCCTTTGGTGTCAGTAGAGGTACCTACTACCTTTCCCTTCACCAACACGGTTACTCCGGCAAATGCCCTCTTTGACGCTGCATCCGTAATTGTACCAGAGACAGTAACCGTGCCCTGGGCATAGCCGGAGAGCGCTGAAAACAGCATTAGCGTCAGCCAATACCATATTGAGGAGGTAGAAAAACATCTTGGCATACGTGATAATAGTGAGTTTGCTGGCTGGGGTTCAGGTTAAGAAGTTAGCTGTAAAAGCAGCGCTTAACTAAGGGTAAAGTAGTTATTGGTTATTGCATAACTGATTATCAAGGTCTTATGTAAGCAAGCATTTGTTCTCATCCGTTTGTTAATTAACAACATTGAAAAAAAGCTTAAATAATCAGGTGGAATTAATCGTAAGATAACTTTGACAAGTTTATCAAAATAAAAATATTTTATCACGTAAAATTGCTAAAAAATTGCTAGGCATCTATCGTGTTCTTTAGGGTGGTGAAAAAAATCATAAGAGAAATTGGCAGTTGAAAACAATCGGCCCTAGCGGCTTTTACGAAAGACTAGAGCTATTAGAAAATATCACGGATTCAGGCCCGCGGCTAGCAACAATATGGGCAAGCACCAAAATGAGGCCGGCCTTATCGACGGGTAACGCCTTAATTATTCTGCTCAAATACTTTTATCTCCGAAAGAAGTAAAATTATTGTTTAACCGCAATACCCTTTTTTGAGTATTTTAGTTTATTTCTCAGGCTATAGGTGGGGCTATAGCCAGTCTTTATGAAAAAAAGAGGTGGAGTCGTTTTGACGGACAGAATTCGTGCCTAACCTAGCACAAGAAAATGGAAAACCAAAACAAAAATCGCCGCAAGTATGACTGGGAATGTAAGGCAGAATGGTCAAGCCATTGTTGGACGGCCAGCCGAGCAGGTGTCAAAGGATTTAGGAGTCAGCCAAAGCCTGTTGTATCGGTGGGAGTCCGAGTGGTTAGAGCAGATCAAAAACACTTTCCTGCTTGGGAATGGTAACAGGATAATGACGCATCATCCGACCACTATAGGCTAGGCCAGAATGTTTAAATGAATGGGGCTCCTCCTCGTTGCTATCAGCAACTGCAGCATTTTACGAAATGAAAAAGAGGCAGGTTGTATTTATGCTCGGATTATTATAGTATTTGTATTAGAAATCCAGTTTTCAATGCCGGATGTTCTTGTATTAAAAACAAACGGTCCCTCCTGCCATGCAAGAGGGACCGTTTTAAAAAGCATCTCCACTATTTCTGGTGGGTACTGTCTCAAAAGGTAAGCTTCTTACCAGCCTTTATCTTTTCGTAGCGCATTAAGCCTTCAATGTAATAGTAGTCAGCATAAATAAGCGGCACATCGATCTCTGATTTGCCCGGCTTGTGTCCTACGCTGTGCATGAGCAGGAAACCATTATTTTCGCCGACGTTGGCTTTGTAAGCAGGTGAAGATAAGCTTTGCAGTATTTTTTCGGCAGCAGCCTGGTATTTTTTACCCTTTTCGGAGTTATACTGGCTTAGTTCCAGCAAGCCAGAGGCAGCAATATCCGCCGCAGAAGCATCTCTTTCCTCACCCGGCCGGTCAAAATCCCAGTAAGGAACCAGATCTTCGGGCAGGTTCTTATGGTTCAGGAAGAAGTCGGCTATTTTACTGGCTTGCTGCAGGTATTTCTGATCTTTGGTTTCCCGGTACATTACCGTGTACCCATATAGTCCCCAGGCTTGTCCGCGGGCCCACGGCGATTCATTCGCTGCCCCCTGATGCGTCATTTGAGCCAGCGTTTTTCCATCGTTATCATAGGCTACCACGTGGAAGGAACTGCCGTCCGGCCGAAAGTGATTCTTAATGGTATTATCGGCATGGGTAATGGCAATCTGCTTAAACTGCGGGTCACCGGTAGCTTTTGAAGCCCAGAAAAGAAACTCCAGGTTCATCATGTTGTCGATGATCACCGGATAATTATATTCTTTGAACTTATCCCAAGACTTAATCAGGCCTACTTTAGGGTCAAAGCGGCTAGCCAGTGACTTGGCGCCCTGAATCAGCACTTCCTTGTATTTCGGGTTCTTGGTCAGACGGTAGCCATTGCCATAGGAACAGTAAAAAGCATAAAACCCAGATCATGCGTACGGGTATTGTGCTGCTCAACTTCCAATGGCGCCGTCCATTTCTCGGCCAGGATTTTCCACTTGGGGTTTTTGGTATATTCGTACAGATACCATAACTCTCCGCTGTAAAAGCCGCTGGTCCACCAACTGGTTTCGCGGTCATTTAAGCTGCCGTCAGCCTTGTTGGAGTGCGGAATCCGTTTGGTATCCTTCCGCAACTGGTCTGAATACGCCAGTTGCTTGGCGTTTTCCTCCATTTCCTGCTTTACATTCAGGGCGGCTAGTCCGGTAAAGGCCGCCAGCAAGAGGGCGGCAACAAAGTACATTGTCGTTTTTTTCATAGAAGTAGAATAGAACTATTCTCGGTTTTTCAGGTTATCGTAAGTCTTTAATGGCAACAAAATCCATGTCAGTGAAGGTGTAGTTTTCGCCGGCCATGCCCCAGATAAAGGAATAGTTGGTGGTACCCGATCCGGAATGGATGGACCAGGGCGGCGAGATCACCGCCTGGTGATTGGCTACCAGCAGGTGACGGGTCTGGTTGGGCTGCCCCATAAAGTGAAATACCCGGTGCTCTTCGGGCAGGTCAAAGTAAAAATAAGCCTCCATGCGCCGGTCGTGGGTATGGGCTGGCATGGTATTCCAGACGCTGCCGGGCTTAAGTACGGTTAGGCCCATCACCAGCTGACAGCTCTTAATCCCTTCCTGGTGAATGTACTTATAGATGGTGCGCTGATTGGCCGTTTTGGTTTCGCCCATATCCACCGGTGAAGCCTCCGCGGAAGTCATCAGACGGACGGGATGCGTTTGATGGGCTGGAGCCGAAAGCAGGAAAAACCGGGCCGGATCACCCGCATTTTCACTCCGAAAAGCTACCTTTTGCCCTCCTTTACCCACGTACAGGCAGTCCATTTTTTGTAAATTGTGGTAATTACCGTCCACCTCAATGGTACCGGCACCGCCCACGTTGATAATGCCCAACTCGCGGCGTTCCAGAAAAAAGTCAGATTTCAGCTCATTAAAAGTGGGCAAGGAGACCGTTTGACTTACCGGAAGCACACCTCCGATCATTACCCGGTCGTAGTGGGAATACACAAATTGGATCTGATCAGCGGTGAAAAGATTTTCAATCAGGAAGTTTTCCCGGAGGGCTTCGGTATCAAAGCTTCGGACTTCGGCGGGACTGTTGGTGTATCGCGTTTGCATTGCTATAAGGTTTCCAGTTTTAGGGTTTAGAGTTTCCGGTTGTTTGTTTCCAGTTTAGGGTTTACAAGTAAGTAGATTACACGCACCTTGCTGGTGGAGACGGGCCGGAGGCCCTTTTGATAATGGTCACTCGCCAAAGGCAAGCGACTGACCAGAATATTTGGGACATCGAACATCGCTAGTACCCCGCCAATTTAATTTTTTGAGTTGTTCCGCATTTTCAATGCGGAACTTCGGAAAGGCGTATTTAAAATGCGCTTCTCTGTGCATCCGCATTCCAAATGCGGATGCACGATTTTATAAAAACTAAATTGGCGGTGTACTAGTCGAACATCGGAAATCGAACATATTCGAAATCTGCCATCCGACTTCCGAAATTCGTTTACCTTCCCATCCAGCCGCCGTCTACCGTGAGAATGGTGCCGTGGACGTAGTCAGAAGCCGCTGAAGCCAGGAAAATGGTAGCGCCGGTAAAGTCTTCTGGGGTTCCCCAGCGGCCGGCGGGTATACGAGACAAAATAGCCGTATTACGGTCCGGATCGGCCCGCAGGGCGGTCGTATTGTCGGTGGCAATGTAGCCGGGTGCAATCGCATTGACGTTTACGCCTTTACCCGCCCATTCATTGGCTAAAGCTTTGGTCAGCGAACCGATGGCGCCTTTGCTGGCAGCATAACCAGGTACGTTGATCCCTCCCTGAAAGGTAAGCAGGGAAGCAGTGAAAATAATCTTGCCACTGCCCCGCCCGATCATTTCTTTGCCTATTTCCCGGGAAAGCACAAACTGAGCATTCTGGTTGATTTCAATGATCTGATCCCAGTACGCATCCGGGTGTTCGGCGGCTGGTTTGCGCAGAATACTGCCCGCATTGTTGATCAGGATGTCAATGACCGGGTTTTCGGCTTTTACTTTCTG
This sequence comes from Cytophagales bacterium, assembly GCA_030448185.1. Classification (GTDB taxonomy): domain Bacteria; phylum Bacteroidota; class Bacteroidia; order Cytophagales; family 172606-1; genus CADCTQ01. The sequence goes on from JAUJNL010000040.1 coordinate 12,140, forward strand.
AATGAAAGCGTACAGACTTTGCCGGTTACTGAAATCGGCTTGATAAGCTTTGAATTTGCGGCCCAGTGCCGTTACCTCTTTTTCCAGTTCGCTGCCCTGCAGAGGCATAGAGGCCGATACCCCGATAATGTCTGCTCCCGCTTCAGCCAGGGCAATCGCCATGGCCTTGCCGATTCCCCGCTGGGCTCCCGTCACCAGGGCTACTTTTCCGGACAGATCAAATAATTCGTTTAAGTTCATGAATAGGTTTATTGAGGAGGTTCTAAGATGACCAGGGATAAGGTTTGATGTAAGTAGCTGTTAGCATACAGTAGGGGCGAAAGATTTTTCGCCCCTACTATCGTTCCTCATTCGCAAGGATGACTCTCAGAAGGCACAATTTATATACCGATTAATACCCGTCGTTCTGCGTGAGTTGCGGATTCAAGTCAATTTCCCGCTGGGGGATCGGAAACACCCGGTGTTTTTCCTGCACGTTGGTTTTGCCCTTGGCACTGAGCACAGGTACCAGGCGGTCGGTGCGCACCAGGTCAAACCACCGCTGCCCTTCGGCGGCAAACTCCCAGCGTCTCTCCTCCCAAATCCCCTGCCGGAATCCGTCTTTGCCGAGTGAAGCCGTAAAATCCATTGCCGAGGGCGCATTCAGCGGCAAGCCGAAAGCCCGGCGGCGAATTTGGTTGGCGGCCGCCAGCGCGCCTGGGGGTGGGGCCGTTGACTTCGTTATCCGCTTCGGCAAACATCAGCAGAATATCCGCGTACCGCAGGTACGGAAAGTTGTTGTTGTTCTGCGGAAAGGTAGCGGCAGCCGGATCAACGTATTTGTTGAAGTGCGGAAAGGTCTGGATGGTCTGGCCTGCGTTGTTAACGTACGAAGTGATGTAGAGTTCTTTTCGCTTGTCGCCCGGCTGGTAGCTGTTGTACAGGTCAGGCGTGGGGTAGAACGAGCCGAAGCCGCGGCCGGTAACCGGCGAGTTTTCGGGGGCCATGTACGTGATCAGGCCGTTGCCCTGGCCGACGCCGCCGCCCACGAACTGAATTTCAAACACGGCTTCCGGCCGTTCTCATTGCTCACCTTGAACACGTCGGCGTACGTATCCCACAGCGCGTACCCGTACTTGCCGGCAACGTTGTCAATGATCTCTTTAGATTTGTCGCGGGCCTTGGCGTACTCCTTCCGCGTGGTATACCTGCGTGAGCATTCCTTTGGCGGTCTTTGGCGGTTGCCCGCCCCAGGTCAGCGCCCGTGTACCGGTCGGCAGGCGCCTTCGGCGTCTTCCAGGTCCTTGATGATCTGCGCGTATACTTCGTCGGCACTCGCCCGACGACACCTTTGCGGCATCAAGCGACTCGGTTTCCGTTAGCATCAACGGCACGCCGCCGTACCAGCGGACCAGGTAAGTAGTAGAACGCCCGCAGGAACTTCGCTTCGCCCACCAGGCGGTTCTTCAGGTTTTCGTCCATGTTAATGGCCGGGATGCGGTTAATGGCGGCGTTGGCACGGTTTACGCCCTCGTAGACCCCTGCCGTGGTCTGGGCTACGATGCCGTTGGTCGGTACGGTCTGAAAGTTCCAGATCTGAATCCGGTCGTTGTTGTTGGCCAGCAGGTTCATGTCGTCGGAGGGGATGTCGCCCATGATGATCAGGTTGCGCCCTTCTTGCCCGATCTCGTTGGTGATGCTGTAGGCAGCGTTCACGGCAGGCCACGGCATCCCCCGCGTTTTGTAAAAATTCACTGGGGATATCGCCGAGGGCGGTACTTCTTCCAGGGGAGCAGGCCTCGCACAGGAGCAGGAAGAAGCAAATGGCAGCGGGATAATTTGGCTTCATGGTATTTATTTTTTTCGTTGGGACAATGGAGGTGAGGACTACAAACCGATGCTAAAAAAACCCGCCAGCACCATTTTATTCGCTGCGGGTAGCTGCCGTAATCAATGCCCAGCAGGCTGAGGGCGTTCTGGCTGGCGACTCACCTCCGGGTCGTAGCCGCTGTAGTTGGTAAACGTGATCCAGTTCTGGGCGCTTACGTACACTTTCACGCTGTAGAGTTTAATTTCTATTCACCAGCGCCGACGGCAGCGTGTAAGACAGGTTGATGTTTTTCACCCGTGCAGGCCGAATCCGTCCTCTTCCTGTCGTGGCCGGAGATGACGTAGGCATTGCCGACGGCATTGGCCCGGGAATGGTCGTACTGGGGTTCTCTGGCGTCCAGCGGTCCAGTACTTCCCGCGACTGGTTGCTGACGCCTGTCAGGGATTCGAGTTCAAAGCGGTTGATGTTGAAAATGCCGTTGCCGGAGACACCTTGTATAAAAATGCTCAGTTCCACGCCTTTGTAGGAGAAGGTATTGGTAATCCCGCCGAAAAGCTTAGGCTGCGCCTGCCCCAGAATGACGCGGTCCAGGGCGTTGAGTACCCCGTTGCCGTCTCCGGTCCACTTAGCGGCGGTCGCCGGGTTTGGCCGTTTTCTGCGCCGATTCTGTCTACTTCGGACTGGTTTTGGAAAATGCCGTTAGTTTGGTAACCGTAGAATATTCCGATGTATTGGCCTACCCGCACGACGCCGGAATTGGGCAGCTGTAGGTGCCCGCTGGCTTCCCCCAGCGGCAAATTCAATCCGGTCGCCCAACTCCAGCACCTTGTTGCGGTTGGCGGCAATGTTGAAATTGGTGCTCCACTTGAAGGCGCCCGTCAGGTTGTTGGAATTAATGCCTAGTTTCACGCCGCGGTTGCGCAAAACTCCCAGGTTTTGGATGGCGTCTGGAGTAGCCGATGTAATAGGGCACCGGTACCCTTAGTAACAGGTCAACGGTTTTTTTTGTTGCAATAATCCGCCGTCAGGCTGATACGGTTGTTCCACAGGCCCACGTCCACGCCCACGTCCGACTGCCAGGTCGTTTCCTTACCGCAGCGGGATTGGCCACCCGGCTTGCGCCCGGTCCTGGGGCCACTGTGTTATTGAAATTGGCGTTTTGCGTCTCCAATATGGCCAGGGACTGGTAAGAAGGAAGTTCTTGGTTACCACCGAGCCGTAGCTCACCCGCAGTTTCAGATCGGTAAGCACCGGGCCGTTTTTCAGGAACGGTTCCTGGGAAATCCGCCAGGCGACGGACGCGGAGGGGAAGGCGGCATATTTATTGCCCGCCCTGAAGTGGAGGCCCCGTCCGCCCGGACGGTAGCCGTCAGCAGGTATTTGCTCGCGTAATCGTACTGGACCCGGCCGATGAAGGAGTTAAGTTTCGTTCCTTCGGTAGCGTTTGAGAGGGAACCAGGCCGTAGACCCGGATCCCAGGTTTTCGTACGTGAGAATGTCGTTGGTGAATCCCTGGCAGAAGCCCGCCTTGCTCAAAGCGGCCACCTTGCATGGTGTAGCCTGCCAGGAAGGTAAAATTATGCACCCCACCCAGTGATTTTACGTACGTAAGCGTGTTCTCGTTCAGCCACGTATTGGTCTGGTCGTTGTAATAATGGCCCGTCCGCCCAACTGAACGCCTACGGAGGTATTCCTTGAAATATATTCGCTTCTTTGGTGAAATCGACGTCGGCACCCAGGCTGGTGCGGAAGGTAAGCCCCTCCAGAATTTTAAAATCGGCAAAACACGCTGCCGATCAGCCGACCGCCGTCAGGTCAGAAGTGTGCCCAGGGCCTGCGCCACCGACCGCTGACTGGATGCGGCCGGGGGTATTAAACACCACCAGCGAACCGTCGGAGTTGTAGACAGGCTGCGTGGGCGAAAATTCAGGGCGCCGTACACCACCGTACCACCCGTCCCTCCGTCGGCATCGGTGGGTACGGCGTTATTCCGGGAGCGGGTCAGGTTTAGGCTGGTGCCAATGCCGATCCGGGTCATTTAACTTGTGGTCGAAATTGAACCGGAAGGAAGCCCGGTCAAACTTGAGTTGATGATCACTCCCTGCTGATTCAGGTAGCGTTCCGAAACGGCGTACCGGGTTTTGTCGGTTCCGCCCTGAAACGGTTAACTGGTAGTTTTGCATGGAGCGTCCCGGAAAATTTCCTGCCAGTCGGTTCCTTCCCGAAGCTGGCAATTTGCTCCTCGGTGAACACCGGCGGACGCACTGGGGGCATTGGCCTGCGCTTCGTTGACGAGCTGCGCGTATTCGGTGGCATTGAGCAGCGGAATGGTCCTCCGTACCTGCTGCACGCCTGCGTACGCGTCAAATTCCACGCGGTTTTGCCCGGCTTTGCCCTGCTTGGTGGTGATGATTACGACGCCATTGGCCCCTTCGACCCGTAAACGGCAGTTGCCGAGGTGTCCTTGAGGATTTCCATGGACTCAATGTCGTTCGGGTTCAGGTTGGCCCCGTTTTCGTTGTATGACCGGGAAGCCGTCAATGACGTAGAGGGGTTCATTGCCGCCGACGATCGAGTTACCGCCCGCACCCGGATGGAAACCTCCCTGCCGCCGGGGGCGTTGACGTCTGGGTGACCTGTACGTCGGCCGCGCGGCCCTGCAGGGCCTGCCCGATGCCGGTTACGGGTACCGCCCGGATTTCCCTGGCCGATACCGAAGCAATGGAGCCCGTTAGGTCGCTGCGCTTCTGGGTACCGTACCCTACTACTACCACTTCATCCAAGGTTTACAAATCCGGTACCAGCTCTATATTGATCTGGCTACGGCCCCCAATGGCTACTTCTTCTGTCACATAGCCAATGAACGAAAATACCAATGTACCATCAGATGGCGCCGAGATCGTAAATTTTCCTTCCGTATCGGAGGCTGTTCCGGTAGTAGTACCTTTCACTAACACAGTTACGCCAGGCAGTGAAGCACCATCGGATGAAGTTACTTTTCCGGAAACCGGATTCTGTGCCCGCAAGGACCAGGGAAGACATACATAGCAAAGCAGAAAAACGAGCCGTCTGCTGAGGGGTTTGGTAAATAGCTTTTTCATAAGGAACATATAATAAAAGTGCAAAACAGATATAGTAAAAAAGTAACTTAAAAATGCTATACGGAGGGGTACCATTAAGAAATAGTATCTGGAAGTTAAGACAAAGTTGACATTTACCAAGTTTTTATAAAAATAAAAATAGAAATTTCCCTGCAAACGTTTGCGGCAACGTTGCCGCAAACGTTTGCAGGGAAATTTACCCCTTATTAGAAAAAGATAAATTATGATTTGCATTTGAATTATAGTGACTGGAGTAGCGGCGTTAATCCTTCTGACTTAGCCCGGCAAAACCTGGAAGTATTATAATTACGGCAGGATTATTTCTATTTTTAAAGGGCAACTTTGTGCTCACCCGGAGGAAGTATGCGTAAAAATCAGATTACTATTAAAGACATTGCCCATCAGCTTAATATATCTATATCCACCGTTTCTAGGGCGCTGCGAGGGTTGCCGGAAATTCACCCCGATACCCGGAAAGCTGTGCTGGAACTGGCAAAGGATTTAGATTATCAGCCTAATCTATTGGCAACCAGCTTAGTGAAGAGCAGTACCCGAACCATTGGGGTGATTGTACCCAACACGGGCTATTATTTCTTTTCCTCGGTAATCCAGGGAATTGAAGAGGCAGCAGCACGTGAGGGATACAGTATACTGCTGTGCCAATCTAATGAGTCTTACCAGCGGGAAATAGTGAACGTGCAGGACCTTTCCCGCGGGCAAGTGGAAGGATTTATTGTTTCTCTATCCAGAGAAACGTTTCATTATGAGCATTTTAACCGGTTGATTCGTAAAAATATTCCGCTGGTGATCTTTGACCGGTACGCCGATGAGATTGAAACCTCTAAGGTGATTGTCAACAACCGGGAGGCAGCCCGGCAAGCTGTAAAACATCTGATTGAAAACGGTTGTCAGCGGGTAGCGTACCTGGCCGGACCGGCTAATATGAAAATCAGTAATGAAAGGTTAGCCGGCTATCAGGATGCTTTGCAGGAAGCAGGACTGCCTACGGACGAACATTTAGTCATTCACTGTGATTACACGCAGGAGAACGCCATCCGGAACACGAATCTGCTGATGGCCCTTAGATTTTCCCCGGATGGGATTCTGGCCGTAAGTGACCGTATTGCAGTGGCCAGTATGTATGCCTTACGCCAGCAAGGGGTTAATGTACCACAAGATGTAGCTGTGATTGGCTTCAACGACGAACCGATAAACGCTTTACTTACTCCGTCACTTTCCAGTGTAGCGCAGCCCACCCTTCAAATGGGGCATGTTGCGGTTGACCTGCTGATGGAGCAGATCCGTAACAATGGTCAGCATTTTGTACCCGTCACCAAAATCCTGGATACCCAGCTCAGTATCCGGGAATCATCGAGACGATGAGTTAATGAGGCGGGAGAGATGTTGGAAGGCGGAGGTATGAAGTAGGAGATAAGAAATAGGAACACGAGAAATAACCGGATTGGGAAAAATACAGTACTGTGAATCTTTTCCTTATGGCCAGTACACTCACCTCCTACCTCTTACTTCAGACGTTATGCATAACGTCTCTACTTCTAATATTTGCCTTCCAACATCCGGCATCTTTCCTACCTCTTACTTCTTACCTCACTAAAGGGACAATGTGCTTAATACACTGTTCATGTTCCGGACGGCTTCGGCTGACTTATTGAACGCTTCCTGCTCTTCGGCATTTAGCTTATAATCCACAATCCGTTCCCAGCCACCGCGGCCAACTACCGTGGGCACGCCCAGGCAGATGTCTTTCTGACCGTATTCACCTTCCAGATAGACGCAGTTCGGGAACACTTTTTTCTGGTCACGGACGATACTCTCTACCAATACGGCTACGGCAGCGCCGGGTGCATACCAGGCCGAAGTACCAATCAGCTTGGTTAAGGTAGCGCCGCCTACCATGGTATCAGCGGCTACCTGCTTCAACTGGTCAGCCGACAGGAACTGGCTCACCGGAACGCCATTCAGCGTGGCCAGACGGGTCAGCGGAATCATCGTGGTATCCCCGTGGCCACCGATTACGGTGCCATGCAGGTCGTTGGGGGAGCAATTCAGGGCCAGCGACAGGTAGCACTTAAACCGGGCACTGTCCAGAATACCGCCCATACCAATAATCCGGTTTTTAGGCAGTCCCAGGGACTTCAGCGCCAGGTAGGTCATGGTATCCATCGGGTTAGATACCACAATGATGATGGCATTGGGTGAATGCTGAAGAATATTCTGCGCTACGCTTTTTACGATGCCGGCATTGATACCGATCAGCTCTTCACGGGTCATGCCGGGCTTGCGCGGAATACCTGAAGTAATGACGACTACGTCAGAATTAGCCGTTTTGCTGTAATCATTGGTAGAACCGATAATTTTAGTATCAAACTCCAGCAGAGCTGCCGTCTGGAACATATCCAGGGACTTGCCTTCACTCAGACCTTCTTTAATATCAAGCAGAACTACCTCTTCGGCTAATTCCTTCCGGGCAATGTTATCGGCACAGGTAGCTCCGACGGCTCCTGCTCCTACTACCGTAATCTTCATGCAGTTTCGGGGTTATAGTTAGGAAAAACGGTTTAAAATGCGGCGGTAAAGTTAGAGCACAAAAAGGGTACAAACCAATAAGGGAAGTAAGTAATGCTAAAATTTGAATTAGGTATTGGGTAATATATTAGGTACTGGTATTAGCTATTGGTAAGCAGTCATTGGTTAATTGGTCATTAGAAAAGAAAAGATCTTTCAGGATAAAAACTAATGACTAATGACTAATGACTAATGACTAATGACTAATGACTAATGACTAATGACTAATGACTAATGACTAATGACTAATGACTAATGACTAATGACTAATGACTAATGACTAATGACCAAGACCTAATACCCAGTACCTAATACCTTATTACCAGCTAACCGTTATTTATCACCAATTACCCCGCTACTATTCGGTGGTAGTCTTATCTTTGTACACTTTGCGGTAGAAAAAATATAAAAAGTATGCTGTCAAAAATTTACTTTCTCCTGGCATTCACGTATCTTATTACCACGTTTTCCACCCAGACCAATACCCAAACGCCGGCTAATGATCCGGAGCAGAGCATTAAACGGGGCGAAGTCCTGTATGGGGCTCACTGTGTAAGTTGTCACCAAAGCAATGGAACCGGAGTACCGGGAGTATATCCGCCCTTAGCCAAGTCTGATTACCTGATGGCGGATTCTAAACGGGCCATCCGGATCGTACTGCACGGACTGACGGACGAAATAGTGGTGAATGGGGAAACCTACGATGAAGAAATGCCTGCCCAAAGTCACCTGACTGATGAGCAAGCCGCTGACGTACTCAATTATATCCGCAACAGCTGGGGCAACAAAGGAAATATTATTACTCCTGAGCAGGTAAAGGTTGAACGGAAATAAAAATTAGTATATTCAGGACCGCAATTTGATTTTTTATATATGCAACCAGAAAATTTCCTGAACCAACAAATCAGCAACCTGCAAAACATGCTCACCAATATTGAGCATCTGATGGAAAACCATTCCCACGATGAAGTAATCAAGGCTTGCCTTGACGAAAAAAGAATTCTGCGGAATATTCTTACCAGCCTGCACTCCCCCGAGCCGGAAGGGTCGGTACGCCAAGGAATGGGAATGATTGACAAGCAATCCGTTGAAGAACAGCTTCAGTCGCTGAAAGACCACAACTATACGGTAGTACTGAAAATGGGACGCATGGCTCCCCATTCAGACGCTTTTAAGGGCTATGTTAACCTGGTCCGGATGAACGATCAGATTGTAGACAACCTGGAATCGCTGGTGGAGAAGTACCGCTAATGCATGAAAGAACTGCAGAAAATACGGGAAGTTTACCATCGGATTGATTTTTCCCGGCGCAAGGCAGCGCTGGCAACCGTAGTAAGGGTAGAGGGATCTTCGTACCGCCGCCCAGGAGCCCGGATGCTCATGACTGATGACGGCCACTGGGAAGGAGCCATCAGCGGCGGTTGCCTGGAAGGCGATGCCCTCCGCAAAGCCCGACAGGTGATTCTGGACGGAAAACCTATGCTGGTCACCTACGATACCATGAATGATGATGCCAATAGCCTGGGCGTTGGCTTAGGCTGTAATGGCATCATTGATGTGCTGATCGAACCAATTCATCCCGCTGATGAAAACAATCCGGTGCGGCGGCTCGAAAAACTGGTAAGCGAAAGAATAACCGGGGTCTGTGCTACAGTGATCCGGACGGCTGGCGTTGCTGAAGTTGAGGTAGGCAGTCGCTGGCTCTGGACAGAGGACCAGACCACCGAAAGTGTGCCTTCTCATTTCATTTCCGGGGCACTTCTCACTGATATGACCGCTGCCTATATTTCCCGAAAATCCGGCACGCAGCAGTATCTGTTCCCATCGGGGGCCATAGAAGTATTTGTAGAAGTAATCCGTCCGGAAATTTCGCTGATTATCTTCGGTGGTGGGTATGATGCTATACCGGTTGCCAAACTGGCCCGGGAACAGGGATGGCACGTAACGGTCACCGATGATTGCGTGGCTCATCTGGCCCCCAAACGATTCCCGACGGCCGATGCGGTCATTCATGCCGACCGGAAAGCGATTCTGGATAAAATAACGATCAATGACCGCACGGCTGCCCTGCTGATGTCGCACAATTATAAGTATGACCTGGCTGTTTTTGAGACGCTGCTCTCAACTTCGGTTCCGTACATCGGCCTCCTGGGCCCCCGGAAGCGCTTTGAAAAAATGCTGGAAGAACTGGATAAACAGGGTTTTTCTTATCCATCTGAAAGTTTGCAAAGAGTGCACAGTCCGGTAGGTCTGGATATTGGCGCGGAAACACCGGATGAAATTGCATTAGCTATCATAAGTGAAATAACCGCTTTCTTTAATAAAAGAACCGGCGCCTTCCTTAAGGATAAACCCGGGCCCATTCACGACCGGGAAACGCAGGGCACTCGTCCGGCAACTTTATATGTTGGCAAAAATTGATAACCCGTTTAAAGTTGGTCTAATATTATTAGCTGCTGGTGCTTCTACGCGGATGGGTACCCCTAAACAACTACTTCCTTTCCAGGGCAGAAGTTTGCTCCGCAGAAGCACTGAAACGGCCCTGGATACAAACTGTAGTTCGGTAATAGTAGTCACGGGAGCAAACCGGGAGTTGGTTGAGCGGGAAATCAGCGATTTGCCGGTAGTTCTTGCCCATAATGCTGTTTGGGAATCGGGTATGGCCTCCTCCATTCATGAAGGAATCAGCCAGTTAGCCAAGATAACTCCCGACATTGAGGCAGCCCTGATTACCCTGTGTGACCAACCTCTAGTAACCAGCCAGTTTCTCCAAACAATAATCAACATCTTTGTTCAAACCCACGCCCCTATTATTGCCGCCCAATACAACGGCGTTGCCGGTGTCCCTGCCTTGTTCAGCAAGCAACTATTTGGTGCATTACTTTCTTTAAAGGGACAGGAAGGAGCCCGCAAGTTAATCATGGCCCACCCAACTGAAATAAAGCTTCTCCCCTTCCCGGAAGCCGCCCTTGATATCGACACTCCCGAGGATTACCAAAATCTACTCAGCTAAGAAGTATACTCCTGAAGAGCCCAGGTAGCCTGAGTCAGACGTTATTTTTCATGGCTCACACCGGAGGGGACGCAAAATACAAGTACCCCAGGAGCAAAAGCTGCGGGAGTTTTACGCCTATGAATGGCAACGTAAAAAACTCACGGACGCCGAAGCATTCTATTTCACTCCGGTTTTACTGGGAGTAAATCTCCGGGACATTCAACTGGTTTACTTGTTTACTGAGCCTTGGCGATATGTACTGAAAATAGTGCCTAATATGATTACGCAGGTAAAAATCAAAGACCATTTACTCGAAAAAAGGTGCGTGAGATTGATAGTTACCTGAAGCACAACAAGCGGCGAACCAAATTGAAAAAGTTGCTGGGTGGATCGTCTAACCGCTGTGTGGAAGGGCAACCGAAAAGCCCTGTTACAAAAAATCCATTGAAAAATAAGCCTTTGCCGTTAATTCTGAGTGAACTCAACGAGTAACACTCTCGGTAAAAGTTCAGGTTCTCGCGGGCAATAGTATGGCGATTCCGAATGAAAATACAAAAACGCTGCGTAAACATAAGATGAACAGGCTACTATTTAGAAAGTCTAGTACACTGTTAAGCAAGTGAGTTTAGAAAAATGATTGTTGGTGAAAACACCAACAATGGCAATCAGCAAAGCCGTTGTTGGTGTTTTCACCAACAACTAGAGCTATTAACTTATTTAATGAACAGTGTACTAGCTTTCAGTGCTTGCTACTTGCTGAAAAAGACCTTCTCCCGAAAATTATATAAATCTGTCCGCGATATCTGTAAAACAACTCTTTCCACCAGAAACTACCTTTGTAGCGTAACTATCACGAACCATTAACCCTACACGATTATGAAAACGATTCAATTCAAAACCAATATCAAGTGCGGCGGCTGCGTGGCCCAGGTGACTCCTCATCTTAATGCAGTAGAAGGCATTGGACAATGGAATGTAGACATTACTAATCCGCAGAAGATACTTACGGTAGAAACTGAGACGGATTCCAGCCAGGTAAAAAAAGCAGTAGAAAGGGCTGGATTCAAGGCGGAACCCCTCTAACCGGAACTACAGAAAAGTAAGGCTGACACCTAAGCCACCAAACACCACTTACAACTAAATTTCATAGATATGAAAAGAAATAAAATAATACTGAGTGTCCTAACCTTCTGGGTGACCCTTAGTTTGCAAGCCCAGCATGGAGAACACGACCACCATACACACACCCAGCCAGTTAAAGACAGTACCCAGGCACAACCGAAGCAGCAGCACGTCCATGGCATTGATAGTACGCATCAGCACACTGCTCAAGAGGGCCATCAGGCTATGAATATGTCCCATGCTTTTTCGCGTAACCTTCCCATGAACCGCAATGGGTCCGGAACGGGCTGGCTGCCGGATGCCTCACCGATGTACGGCTATATGTTTCACACGCCGAAGTGGATGTATATGCTGCATGGCAATTTATTCTTGCGCTATAACAACCAGGATATTGCCGGGAAAGGCTCCCGCGGCGGTGCTCAGTTTGACGCCCCTAACTGGGTAATGGGAATGGGTCAGCGGACTGTAGGGAAGAGAGGCTTGTTCCGGTTCAGTGCCATGCTGTCTCTGGATCCCCTCACGGTAGGTGGTGCAGGCTATCCCTTGCTTTTCCAATCCGGAGAAACCTGGAACGGAAAGCCTCTGGTTGACCGGCAACATCCGCACGACCTGTTTTCGGAACTGTCCCTAGGGTATAGCTACAGCCTGTCAAAAGATGCTGACGTATTTGCCTACCTTGGGTATCCGGGAGAGCCGGCCTTTGGTCCGGTAGCTTTCATGCACCGTCCTTCGAGTTTATATAACCCGGATGCGCCCTTGGGTCACCACTGGCAGGACGCTACGCACATTGTATTTGGGGTGACTACTGCCGGCTTCCGGTACAAAAACTTCAAGCTGGAGGCCTCCAATTTTACCGGGCAGGAGCCGGATGAAGAACGGTTTGGTTTCGATAGACCCCGCTTCGATTCGTGGTCGGCCCGGCTGTCCTTCAACCCTTCTCCCGAATGGGCGCTGCAAGTATCCAAAGCCTGGGTAAAAGGTCCGCATTTGTTGGATCCGGACGAGGACGTAAATAAAACCACTGCCTCAGTAGTACATGCCAAGCGTCTGGGAGAAAACGCTTTCCTGAACTCAACGGCTTTATGGGGCTATAACTACTCAGCTGACCATCACCGGGAGCACTCAGTCCTGCTTGAAAGTGCCCTTGCTCTCCGTAAGACAGCCATTTATGGAAAGTATGAGTGGGTGCAGAAATCAACCGAAGAACTGGTGCTCAATGAGGAGACCTATGGCCACGGATCGGTTTTCCCGGTCAATGCTCTTACACTTGGTGTAAATCAGAACCTATTTAAACTAGGGAACACGAATGTGGCATTAGGCGTTCAGGGTACCTGGTACGGGGTGGATGAGAAGTTGCAAAGCCTTTACGGGAAAAACCCGGTTGCCCTGCAAACCTATATCAGAATATACCCCGGCCTGATGAGTGCCGGAGCCCGACGATGAATGGCTAATTAAACCTTCACTACGGAGCTTTATATTTGGAGAAAGGCAAGTGGCTGGCTCTGGATATAAAGCTCTTTTCGGTTTTATCGGTACACTCCGGTTGTGGTGATTGGCTTCAGCCCCATATTATCCTCGAATAAACTCAGTCTAAAAAAGCCTATTTTTGACCGCCACTTCATTTGAATCCTCCCTTTACCATGACTGCTGATTACAGCTCCATTCTGGAATACGTAGGCCGGGTTATTACGCTTTCAGATCAGGAAAAAGCACTTTTCACCTCTTTTCTGCGGTATCGGAAAGTCCGCAAACGCCAGTACATTGTGCAGCAGGGCGCCGTATGCCAGCACGAAACCTTTGTAGTAAAAGGCTGTTTCCGGGCCTTTTACATTGATGACCACGGAAAGGAGTACGTAGTGCAGTTTGCCCTTGAAAACTGGTGGGTTGCCGATTTGCGGAGCTTTCTCACCCAAACGCCGGCTGATTACTACGTAGAGGCCCTGGAGAACTCCGAAATTATCCAGATTGACTTTGACTCCATGGAGGAGCTCTACCGGCAGATTCCCCAGTTCAACACCTTCTTCCGGATTCTGATGCAAAGGGCGTTTATTGTCCTGCAGCAACGCATTGTCTCTTCCTACAGTAAAACCGCCGAAGAACGCTACCTCGAATTCATTAAACGGTACCCACAGATCGAACAGCGGGTCCCTCAATACATGATTGCTTCTTACCTGGGCTTCACCCCTGAGTTCCTCAGCCGGCTCCGTCAGCAACAAACGCACCGGGGTTAATTTATACTATTTTTTGTCATTCCCGGAGGGAACTCTCTCAGCGAAGCTAATCCTCTCAGTATAAAACGGTGACTAACTTAAATAGAGAAGATTAGCTTCGCTGAGAGAGTTCCCTCCGGGAATGACGGTCAGGAGAAACGTCTAAAGTAATTGTAAAGAACTACTTATTGAACGAAATCAATGGAGGTTTTCTTAACCTAGATCAAGCTGCTTTCTTAATATAGGTCATTCCCCAGCGGCCGCGAACCATATAGTTTTGTCTTGTCAATGACTTATTACCATCACTCAAAAAGTAAAGACAATGGAAAACTTACTGGAAAAAAATCATCGACCTGAACAACCTGGTGCTGCAAAAGAACTGATGGACGCCTTCGAAAAGTATTACCACGAAGACATCCTTATGCAGGAGAATGAATTGAAGCCAACCATAGGCAAGGCGGCCAACCGGCAGCGTGAACTGGAATTTCTCTCTAAGGTGACTGATTTCCGGGGAGCCCGCCCTCTGAAAGTAACAGCAGGTCAGGACTGTACTATGGTTGAATGGCACTACGACTATACGCATTCAGAGGGGGCGAGAAGAATTACACCCAAGTCTCCGTACAAGAATGGAAAGACGGGCAAATCGTTAAAGAAAAGTTTTACTACGCTAACTAACTGGAAGAAATGCTACGTAAAATTTTATCTGCCCATAATGACTGGACGGGATTGATCCTTCGGCTCACGCTTGGATTGGTCATGTTTCCGCACGGGGCTCAAAACTGTTTGGCTGGTTCGGCGGATACGGCTTTGCCGGAACCATGAATTTCTTCACCGAGGTTGTACATCTGCCTGGATTATCGGGCTGCTGGTGATCTTGATTGAGACAATCGGAGCTGTATTACTGGTAGTTGGTTTAGGCAGCCGGGTAATGGGGTGGATTAATGGCCGTGCTGATGATCGGCGTACTCTGGACCAGTCATATTGATAATGGCTTCTTTATGAACTGGTTTGGTAACCAGAAGGGAGAAGGTTTTGAGTTTGACCTGCTTGCTATCGGCCTTGGACTCGGGATTCTTTTTAATGGCGGCAAATATTCACTAGACTATTTTATTGGCAGATACAGCAGTAAAGCCCATTTGCAATCTGTGTAAGCCTCCTAGTTGGTTTCGCCAAATGCCTATTCAATAACTAGAAACAAACAAGCCAGCCATTATTCAACGGCTGGCTTGTTTGATAAAATATTATTTAAAGTAACTACTTTTTTACCTTTGGAGGACGACGCTGCAGGGCAGTCGGGCATTTGGGCTTCTTTACATCATCCCGGGGAAAAAAGCATATACTCAAACTTGAGACCAACACTTAAGTAACCATCCTTGGAATTGAAATTACCGCGTTGAGAACCGGGCTCGGCAGCAGGTCTGCCAATTTCGGGACCACGGTCGGCTAAGGCTGCCGGATAGGATCTACTGTAGTGGTATTAATATATCTGGCACTCACATCATCCAGATAATCGGAGAAAGTGAAACGGTAGCCGGCTTCCAGGCTCATACCGATACGGCGGGTAAACTCAAACCGAACTCCGGCTCCTACCGGTGTGATCATAGTAGCACCACTATAGGCTACATCTTCCGTCTGGTAATCACGTAACGTGTAGCGGGTTCCATTCAGCTCAGCCGTAGGACTCAGCGTAGTAAAGCCAAGCCCACCGAATACATAGGGGTTAACAATCAAGGCTTGCCCGCGGCTAGTAGATCCACCTCAAATAATTCGTACATAATCCCGGCATATCCTTCAAAATTGCGGGATTCAAAGGAGAGGTTGCGGAAACTGTTCTTTCCTTAGCATCATCGCCCTTCAGGCTGTAAAACCAAGTTCGCTCTTCAGGCTTACGTGCGGAACAATTTTATAAATAATGCCTCCACTGAACATAGGGCGAATAAATTGCCCGATATTGGCAAGTTCTCCCGTATAAGAAACGCCGCTGACTCCAACTGTTATTTTCAGGGGATGATCAGCACCGTCCCCCGAATAATGATTATTGTTACGGTAGATTGAATTACGGTAATTTTTTTATCCTGGGCCTGAGCCAGAAATGGCATGGTCAACAGTACTACCAGTAACCAGCGGGAGAAGACGGAAAGTGCTGGCTTTATTTTTCGCAGGATAGAGCATTTTCATTAGCAAACTGAGTGGAAAGAATGTCAGCAGTAAATTTTTCGAAAGACTTAGGTATTCGATTCTGTTTTGCCCTCGTAAAAAAAGAAAAGTGTAAGTAAGTAGTCTGCCCTTCAATGAACACTTAGTACATACCTGTATACTGTTCTGTTTGAAATAGTAAACGTACAGAAGTAGGTTTTTATCATATTTTACCAATCAAAACTAGCCAATAACAGCATAAAAACGGTATTGGGCTTAGTATAAAGCTATTTTAAAGTAACCACCGGGAAGAACGTTCCTACTAAAATCAGCGTAAGGTCTCGCCAGCAAGGGTACAAGGCAGTATCATATGGGCCATATTCGGAAGAAGCGGCAGTGGCAGTTTTTTCTCGTTTCTCTCGAAAGAGAAGGGTAGTTAAAGCATATTACTGCTACTGCTACTGCTACTGCTACTGCTACTGCTACTCACCCTGTTTCTACTTATTCTCAAAGCTCATGACGTAGCGTTTGGAGTAGGCTTTGATCCATTTATACAGTTTATCTACATCCTCTTTTTTAAATAATTCGGTGCCCGCATTCATTGTAGCCGCGGTACCACAGGCCACGCCAAAACGGATCATCTCCCGGTAATTTTTCCCCTGGGCCAGTGAATAAGTCATACCGGCTACCATACTGTCACCAGCCCCGACCGTACTCTTTTTTTGGACGGTTGGCGCCGGTACGTGATCATAACCCTCTTTAGTTACCAGCAGTGCTCCCTGAGGTCCCAGCGAAACGACTACCACGCCGCAATTACCCCGGCCAATAATTTCGGCAGCGGCATCATCGGCCAAGGTTACATCCAAAGAATCGGTTCCGTTAAGCTTACCCAATTCACCCAGGTTAGGCTTCAGTAAAAACACGCCTTCATTGGCAGCGAGTTTGAGCGGCTCACCCGAGGTATCCAGAATAAACCGGGCATCCAGTTCTTTAGCCAGCCGGGCTACCTGGGCATAGAAGTCAACTGGCACCCCCGGAGGCAAGCTCCCACTAGCCACAATATAGTCAGCTTTAGGCGACATCTTTCTAATGATATTCAGACACGCTAGCCCCTCGGCTTCACTTAATTCGGGACCGGGCAAACCAAAACGGTACTGACCATTAGATGATTTTTCGACCACGATAAAGTTTTCCCGCGTCCAGGCTGCAGTGGGAACAGCTTGATAGGTTATCCCGGCCTCCCGGACCAGGTCTTGCAATAATATTCCGGTAGGACCACCCACCGGAAAAACGGCCAGCGATTCACCGCCCAGCTTTTTAATGGCTTTGGATACATTAATTCCGCCGCCGCCGGCATCATACTTGGGACGGTCGCAGCGTAGTTTCTGCTCCGGATAAATCCGGTCGACGAAGGTACTCTTATCAATAGCAGGATTAAGGGTAAGCGTTACAATAACTGGCATGTCACAATATTGGGGTTCAGGTTTTACGCTACTAAGCACAATTTAAAAGTTCAACCGGAATTCTAATGCCAAAGGGCAAAGATACAGCAGCAACTTTTCAGCAAGGTAAATGCTAAAGCGTAAATGGAGCCTTATAAATAGAAATCGTCGGCTATTTACGATCTTTACCTGTTACATGTATCATCAACGTGCACCATCTACTTGCTTTCTGAATGGATTGTGCGCGTATATACGTTGATTCACCAGAAATTGATTACTATCCTGCATTTACCAGCCGATCACTGACGCACGGAGGAACTTATAGGTAAATGAACAACGGACAATTGAAAATGGATAAGTCGCTAACTACAGCGTATTCACCTAATGACCATTTTATATTTGGTTCAGACCAGGTACTTAGTATGTTCTACCCATAAAGTACAAGCTCCGCTCCTTAATCTGATTGGCATTCATTTCAACAGACAAAGCTGCCTGCAACTTTATGCCCCTGATCCCGGTATTATAGAATTGTAAACAACTGCCGACTGAGATGAAAAAAACTGTTGTATTAGGCGCCACTGATAATCCGGACCGGTTTGCCTACCGGGCTGCCAATAGCCTGACCCGGCATGGGCATCCAATTGTTTTGGTGGGTTTGCGGGAAGGTATCGTAGCCGGCCAACCCATTCAAAAAGGCCAACCTCTTATTGCCGATGTACATACGGTCACCATGTACGTAGGAACCCGTAATCAGGCGCCGCTCCATGATTATATTCTGAGTCTGAAACCGAAGCGGATTATCTTTAACCCGGGTACCGAAAATCCGGAACTTGAAAATAAAGCGCGGCAACAAGGTATTGAAACAGTAGAAGGCTGTACCCTGGTCATGCTTTCGGTGGGTGAGTATTAAGCTTGTCTTCTCCTTTTGATTTGTAAAAAGAATTACGCTTTCAGACTCCGGGAGCTTATAAAAACTCCTGGGGTTCGTTGACAGCCGACCTATGTATAGCTCTAAAACGTGCTCCAAGTTTCCTTTTTTATTCATTGCTGTATTATCCTTTTAATAAATTGTCTTTTTTCCTTACTTTAGTCCTTCAAACCCATACATTGGTAGTATTTGCTTCTGTAATTAATGACCGAACCAGTAATTAATGGCGTACCTATTCCCCGCGGACAGCTGACTCAGATTAATATTCCTATTTCCCGGCTCCCCTCCCACACCCTGATCGACCTGAACGTATTTGTGTACCGGAGTAAGGTAGAAGGTCCTGCCCTGCTGCTGACGGCCGGCTTGCATGGTGATGAAGTAAACGGGATAGAGGTAATCAGGAGGCTAATCTCAGAAGAAACACTAATGCCGGAGCGGGGTATGGTCATTGCCATTCCGCTGGTCAATGTATACGGCTTTATCCATAATTCGCGGACGCTGCCTGACGGCAAAGATCTGAACCGGTGCTTTCCGGGTTCAGTCAATGGTTCGCTGGCCAACCGGCTGGCCTTTATCCTGATGAATGAAATCATTCCGCACATTCATTTTGGAGTAGATTTTCATACGGGAGGCTCCCGCATTTCCAATTACCCGCAGATCCGGTGCGTACTGGGCCAGCCCATGAACAAAGACCTGGCTTCGGCTTTTGGGCCGCCTTTTATTGTCCAGTCCGAGATGATTGATAAGTCTTTCCGGAAAGAAGCTGCAAAAAAAGAAAAAACAATTCTGGTCTTTGAAGGGGGCGAATCGTTGCGGCTCGATGAGTTTGCCATCAACCACGGAAAAGCCGGAGTACGGCGGCTGATGCAGCACCTGGACATGAAAAATCACCGGGAGAAAGTACAGATGCCCATTGTAATTCAGGATACGACCTGGCTACGAGCCAAAAACTCCGGTATTTTCAACAGTTTCGTGGAATGTGGCAGCCGGATTACCAGAAACCAGCCGCTGGCCAGCATTACGGACCCCTACGGCGAATCCCAGACGATTGTGAGAAGCCCGCAGGAAGGCTATATTATCGGCCTGAATAATATGCCGGTCATCAATGCCGGCGACGCCCTTATTCACGTGGGCGCCTGACACAATTCCATTTAGCATTTAAAATGTAACATTAACTCCATCTCTACTCAACCTTCTTTTATGAACCATCTCAGTCGCCGGGATTTTATCCGAAATACATCCCTAACTACGGCCGGCTTGCTGTGGGCCTCCGGACCGGTATCCAGCTTTGGCCATGAGCCTACCAGTCAGATTGCCGACAGTGACAATGCCCAATTGCGGTTCCGGCAAATTCACCTTGATTTTCACACCAGTGAACACATTACGGGCATCGGAGATAAATTTGATCCCGAGGAGTTTGCTTCTACCCTCAAAAAGGCGGCGGTCAATTCGGTAACCTGTTTTGGCCGGTGTCACCACGGCTACCTTTACTTCGACACCAAAGCTTTCCCCGAACGGCATCACCCGCACCTGAAGCGTAACCTGCTGAAGGAACAGATTGAAGCCTGCCATAAGCAGAACATCCGGGTACCCGTGTATACTACCATCCAGTGGGATCACTTTAGCGCCCAGCACCATCCGGAATGGCTGGTAATAGATGAAACGGGCAAACCGACCGGCACGCCCATTTACGAGCCCGGCTTCTACCGCAATCTGTGCGTAAACACGCCCTACCGCGACTTTCTGAAAGCCCATATTAAAGAAACATTCGAAGCCGTTCCGGTGGACGGATTGTTCCTGGATATCGTGAAAGTGATCGATTGTTCCTGTGCTTACTGCCGGGAGGGAATGACCAAAAAAGGCCTGGAACCATCAAACAAGGACGACCGGATGAAATATGCTACCCAGGTAATGTCAGATTTTAAGAATGAAATGACGGCGCTGATCCGGTCACTTGACAAAAAATGCACGATATTCTACAATGGAGGGCACGTAGGACCGGGCATCCGGGAAACACTTGGCACGTACTCTCACCTCGAACTCGAATCATTGCCAAGTGGCGGCTGGGGCTATCTGCACTTCCCGCTTACATCACGGTTCGCCCGCACGTTGAACAAGGATTTTCTGGGAATGACCGGAAAATTTCATACTTCCTGGGGGGATTTTCACTCCCTCAAAAACCAGGCTGCCCTGCAATTTGAATGCTTTACCATGCTGGCCATGAACGGCAAATGCTCAGTGGGCGACCAGTTGCACCCAAATGGCAAAATTGACCAGGCCACCTATGACCTGATTGGCTCGGTGTATCGTGAGATTGAAAAAAAAGAGCCCTGGTGCCAGGGAGCTCACCCCGTCACCGATATTGGCGTTTTCTCGGTAGAAGAATACCAGGCCGGCGTACGATTGCCGGAGCCCTCGATGGGCGTGATCCGGATGTTGCAGGAAGGCAACCATCAGTTTGACATCATCGACTCCAAAGCCGACCTATCGCGTTACAAAGTCCTGATCCTACCCGATACCATTCCCGTAAACAAAGAATTAAACGCTAAAATTGAAGCTTTTCTGCAAAAAGGAGGAGCCGTGCTTGCCAGTTATAAATCGGGCCTGAATGAAGAAGGCAAGGCGTTTGCCTTACAAAGTCTGGGCATCGACTATGTAGGCGATGCTCCTTACAGCCCTGATTTTATTGTTCCATCCGGCGTAATTGGGGAAGGATTGCCGGCTACCGAACATGTAATGTACCTGAAGGGATTACAGGTCAAACCTAAGAGCGGTACCAAAGTACTGGCCGATGCCATCGAACCTTATTTCAATCGTACGTATCAGCATTTCAGTTCACACAAACATACGCCTTCGGCTGGTAAGGCGGGGTATCCGGCGGTTACGCAAAAAGATAAGGTGATCTATTTTATTCATCCGCTCTTTACGCAGTACAACCAGAATGCGCCCCGGTGGTGTAAGCAGCTGTTTCTAAACGCATTAAACGTATTATTACCTGATGCACTGATAAAAGCCAAGGGCCCTACTACCTTGATTACTTCCCTGAACGAGCAGCCGGCCCAGAACCGGCGGGTGCTGCACTTGCTCCACTACGTGCCTGAGCACCGGGGACGGGATTTTGATGTGATGGAGGATATTATTCCCCTGTATAATGTACCTGTATCGGTGCTGATGCCTAAGAAGGTGCAGCGCGTGGAGATAGTACCGCAGAAAAGTCAGATCAAGTTTGAGCAAAAGGGGAACCGGGTAGAGTTTATATTGCCCGAATTACACGGCCATCAGATGGTGGCACTGCAGATGTAGAAGGTGCCGGAACCGCTGATAGTAATAATGGAAGGATATATGTGATAAGTGGATGTTCGGATTAGTTCATATGCCGATTAGTGGATATGCGGACTTTTACGAGCTTACGCATTGTTTATCAGGTAAATTATTTCATCATTACCATCAGCGGTTCCGGCCTTTTAAATAGCAATGGCTACGGATTTTAGTTTAGAATCATACTTAAGCCGGCTTTTTTCAAACGCACTCAGATTCATCTCAAAACGGGGCTTACCGGTTTTATCCGATACAAAATTAATCAGGCTGCCAAATTTGGTTGCCCCGTCTCTTTCGGTCACTACCAGGGTAGGCGTATCCTTGGTTTTCTGAATGACACTATTCAGCAGGTCACTGCTTTCGGCAGCGAGGAACAGGATGTGGCATTTTTTATCTGCTTCCGTAATAGCAGTATATTTTCTGATCACAATTTTCCGTCCGTTTACTGTTTTCGCAGCGGCCATTTTTTCCAGTTCGCTATCCAGTTTGGTTTCGCCCAAGACCCCGATAATAAAGTCTCCCGTGTTGTACTCACCCGGCCACTGTATATACTTGGTAAAGTTATAGATGAATATGCTTTGTACTTTATAGGTTGCTTCAGCAGGATTAGACTGCCCGCATACCACTGTTTTTGGCAGGGTACTGAGCAGGATCACCAGTATCATCTGAAGCAGTCTTATCATAACCTGGTTTTTCCGGGGATCTGGCCGGTAGACCGTTCTGTTTAGGGTTTGCATCTTATTTTCTGATTAAAGGGTTGAGGTGGTACCAGAAATTATCCTTTGAGCTGGTCGAGTCTCGCCCCAATCTTCCTGGACTCATCCCTCCGGTTCAGAAAATGATAGATGCCTTGCAACGCTTTCAACGCATTGCGGTTTTTAGGCTCCATTTGTACGGCTTTCTCCGCAAACGGAAGCGCTTCATTAAAAATTTTGGTTATCTCATCTAAATGTTTGTTATAATCCTGAATCTCTAAACTATAGACATCCACTCCGAGCAGGTCTACGGCCTTGTTGTAGAGTGTAACGGCCATATTATAATTGGCGGAAGGATCTTCAGGAGACTTTTGTAAAATCTTCTGGTAGATCATTTTCCGCTTTTCGAAGTATACTTTCCGTTTGGCTGAATCTTCCCGGGCCAGCGACTCATATACCGTACCAGCTACCATCATTACATCGATATTGGTGGGATCGATGCGCATGTACTCCTCCAGTTGCTTCTCCGCTTTCGGGTAATCCTTCAGGTAAAGGGAAAGATTAATCTGACTGATGCGCAGGTTGGCATCGTTAGGAAACTTCTGACGGCCGGCCTCAACTGTTTGAATAGCCAGTTTCTTTTCTCCTAATTGCTGGTAGATCTGGGCCAGGTCATCATACAGCAGGGGGTTATTATAATTTAATTGGAGGGCTTTTTCGTAGTACCCACGGGACAGCGGGGTATCTTTCAATGCCAATGCCGCATACCCGGCATTGAAATAGGCTTCTGCCAGATAATCATCAGGTTTGGTTTTGGTGCGGTACTCAATGAAAGGCTTAAAGCTGGCAAGCGCTTTGGCAAAATCTTTTTTGTTCAGATACTCTACTCCTTCGTTATAAAAAGAACCGTACAGATAATCCAGCACCGGAGCTGTTTTTGGTTTATACGCACCATTCTTGTCTAATTCATCACATTTCTGTAAGGAAGTCAGGGCAGTTTCCCGATGGGTAAGGACAGTGGGATTGGCTTTGAAGAGTTCTTTATAAATAAATCCGCGCACATAACAGGTCTGAGGATCATTTTGGGTAGCCTCGTTTTTAGCGGCTAAATCAATAGCCTCGCGGGCACTAGCCAGCTCATTTTTTTTGAGATATTCACTTGCTTTGGTTACCAGAATAGCCTGACCAAAGGTAGAATACCCCGTGAAAACGATCAGCAACCAGACGATAAGATATCGTATAAACATCGGGTATTGGGGACGAGTATTGCCATATTTCCTTTTAAGAATGCCTTGCCGGACACTTCATAACCGGAACGTAAACATAAAAAAAAATGTACGCAGACCGATTGATACGATTGTGCTAAATTGCACTTACCCGAACGGGGTAAGTTTTTAAGCATAATTATGCAAAAAGCAATACTCAGGCGGTAATTTTTATTAAGCAGAATGTAGCTGCTGGCCGTTTATCGAACTGGTTTGGTCCGGGATTTTTATTCCGGGGTAATCACGAACCGGAAGGAGAGAACGACAGCGCCATATAATTTTACCTAGCAAATTGATAGAAATCAGTAGTGTAACCAAAGCTTTTAGTGGATTTAGGGCCATTGACAATCTTAGTTTACACATCCGTTCGGGTGAATATGTGGCCCTTCTGGGCCCGAATGGCGCCGGTAAAACAACCCTGGTAGAAATGATCGAAGGGTTGCAAAAACCTGATTCAGGCACGATTGCCGTAATGGGCAAAACCTGGAAACAAAACCCTGCCTATCTGCGGAACCTGATGGGAATCTCCCTGCAGGAAACCCGGTTTATCGATAAGCTCACAGTAGGAGAAACCCTTGATCTTTTTGGCAGCTTTTATGGCTTGGGCAAGGGGCGTTCCCGGGAAGTACTTCAACTGATCGGCCTCGAAGAAAAGGGGCGCAGTTTCACGGTAAACTTATCCGGGGGACAGCGACAGAAACTGGCCTTGGGCATTGCCCTGCTTAACCAGCCGCCCCTGCTCCTACTTGATGAACCTACTACCGGCCTCGACCCCAATGCCCGCCGGGAACTTTGGGAGATTCTGATGACCCTCAAAGGCCAACAACGCACTACACTGATTCTGACCACCCATTATATGGAAGAAGCCCAGTACCTCTGCGACCGGATTGTCATTCTGGACCGGGGTCAGATACTGGCCGATGGCGCTTTATCCGCACTGCTGGACTCATTTGCCAAAGGAGAAATTATCGAACTGGAGACCAGTCACCCCATGCCCGAAAATACGCTCCAAGCCCTACCAGGCCTCATTGAGTGGAGCCAGGAAGGGACATCAAAAATAAAGCTTACCGTTACCAATATAACCCTGACCCTGCCAATCTTGCTAGATAAGCTCCGTAGTCTTACTATTGAAGCAGTGGCGATTGAATGCCGGAAAAAGACCCTTGATGATCTGTTTGTAGCGATGACGGGAAGGAGACTGAATGAATAATTCGTTTGTTAATCTGGTAGCCATTCAGTTCCGCGAATTTATCCGTGAACCCTCCTCCCTCTTTTGGGCACTGCTTTTTCCTATTGGGCTAGCCGGAGTACTGGGATTGGCTTTTGCCGAAAAAGGAAACGTAACCAACCGGGTAGCCGTCATCATGAATAGTTATAGTCAGGCCAGCAAAAAGCAAATTGATTTCTTGCAGCGGGATGCCACCTTTGATACCCGGTTTGTTTTTAAGGATGCATCCCGTGACCAAGCCTTTACCCAATTAAAGCGGGGAGCAGTATCATTGATCCTGGAACCTCTCCCGGCCGGAAAATTCTCTTTTCATTTTGATCCTCAGAATGAAGCGGCCCGAATGCAATACCTGCTTTTGGAGAAGAAACTACAGCAAACACCGGAGGGCGCAGTAGCAGAGATTCACCCCATCACCACGCAGGGCAGCCGGTACATTGATTTCCTGATTCCCGGCATGATTGCCCTCGGGGTTATGAATTCCTGCATCTGGGGTATTGGCTGGGGCCTGATCGAATGGCGAATCCGTAAGCTGCTCCGCAGGATGATTGCCACGCCCATGAGCCGGGTAGAATTTTTGCTGGCGCATTTCGTTACGCGGCTGTTGCTTTGCCTGATCGAATCGGTCAGCCTGCTGCTGTTTGCCCGGCTTATTTTCGATGTAACCGTGCAAGGAAGTAATATTGCGCTTTTTGCCGTCTACCTTACCGGCGTAGCTGCCTTTGGCGGGATTGCCATTCTGGTCGCTGCCCGTCCGCAGAAAACCCAGATCGGCAGCGGAATTATTAACATGGTGACCCTTTCGCTGATGATTCTTTCCGGAGTGTTCTTCAACTATACCAATTTCCCGGTCTGGGCTGCCCGTATTATTCAGTTCCTGCCGCTCACCCTGCTGGCCGATGGATTACGGGCTGTGTGTAATGAAGGAGCCGGCCTAGTGCAGGTCGTCGGCAATTGTCTGCTCTTGCTGGCATACGGAGTTATCTGTTTCTGGGCCGGATTAAGGGTATTTCGCTGGCATTGAGAAATAAAGTTTACTGTTTCCGGTTACTGGTTTACCCGACCCCTTCTCACGGTAAAGCCGTATACAATTATCATTTTAATCCGTATAAGCAGGTGGCCTGTGCGGCTAAACTTCTCGGAAATGGTTGATCAGGTTTCTACCCTACATCAGGGATGGAGTCTTTATTACATGCCGAGAAGTGATAACGCCAGCTATATCAACGGAAACCAGAAACAGTAAACCCACCACCGCATTATGCAACTACCTGCTTTAGCAGCCTCCGCTTACTGGCCGCAAAGTGCTGATGAAGCTATTGCCATTCAGCAGGAATTACGTAAAAAAGTAATTACTACCGATCAATTCGGGGAAGTAAAGCAAGTGGCCGGAATTGATGTGGGCTTTGAAGCCGATGGTACGGTCACCCGGGCTGCCGTGGTGGTACTGACCTTTCCCGGACTAAACGTAGTAGAGAGGGTACTGGCCCGGAAACCTACTACGTTTCCCTACATACCCGGACTGCTTTCCTTCCGGGAAATTCCGGCCCTGCTGGAAGCATTGGGGCAACTAAAAACCACGCCGGATCTGATTCTGGTAGACGGCCACGGTACGGCGCATCCCCGGCGATTGGGCATTGCCAGCCACCTGGGCGTATTGCTGGACTGGCCCACCATTGGGGTAGGTAAGTCCAGGTTAGTGGGCAGTCATGCGGAACCGGGACCGGAACACGGCGACTGGCAACCTTTGATTCACTATAAAGAAACCATCGGAGCCGTACTGCGCACCCGTAAAGGCACCAATCCGCTGTATATTTCGGGAGGCCACCGGGTAAGTCTGCCATCGGCCATTAATTTTGTCCTCCGGTGCACGACCAAGTACCGCTTGCCCGAGACGACCCGAGCCGCGCATCATCTGGCGTCTAATGAGAAGTAATAACTGGTGTTACGCAAGACCCTTTGGCAATTTCACGCAAAGGCGCAAAGTTTTACGCAAAGAAGATCAAGATTTCACTCCCGTGGAAACATCCGGTAATAAGAATTACCATACGCACGCAGAGCTATATACTACTGATGAGGTATTTTCTTACGGAACCATCCTTACCAAAGACAAATTGAGATCTGGTAGGACCGCCACTAGAAATAGTTTGTTTCACTTTTACCTTTTGCTTGATTACCTGACGATTAGCGTCCAATTTAGGCCTGCCCTGCTCATCAGTTTCGGCAACCCGGGCCCATTCCCAATTTTCCTCCACGGGCGGTTTAGGAGTAATCCTACTACCTACCACCTCTTTTAGACAAGTTAGCAATTGCTGCTTTTGTAGAGAATCCAGCGGCTGGTCTAGGTCTGCTTCCTTCCAGATTAGGATGACAACCCCGTTTATTTGGTAATAACTGCGGGGCAATGATTTTTCTTCCCGGTAAGAATCGTCCAGGTGGGGGGTGAGGGTCCACACTTCCCGCCCCAAAGAATCCGTTTCTTGCCTAAGCAAAGCGATGCCTTTGTCCTGAGTGATGAGCTTCGCTTGTTGGGATTGCCAGAGAAAGCCTTCCAGCAAGTCACTGCGTTGTTTGTTCTGGGGCTGCTCCTGCTGGCAAGGCTGACCGTAAAGTAATCGGCTACTCATGCTGAAGAGCAGGCAAAGGATGACAAATAGTCGCATAGCATTATTGATAGTGGTTGAAGCAGAAATATTATACTAAGCGTAGACTTATTGAGGCTACATTTAGTATAGAGAAGCATTATTTTAACGTGGAACTCTTCTGACCGAACCGTCTTTTTCAAAGATATAGGTATAAGTACCTGGCCAAGAGGCATCGGCAACTAGAGTTTGTCTTCTTATTAATACCCGCTTCTTAACCAGATTACCCGCAGAATCAAACAAGGGACGGGCCACGGGTCCCTGATGAGTTGAATCCATTACTGTTTCCCAGTCCCAGTACTCCTCAAAAGGGGGCGGAGCCGGGGTAACTTTATCACCAATCAGCTTTTCCAAGCACGCTATCCGCTGCTGCCTCTGCACGGAATCTATTAACTGGGTACGGGTTGCCTCATCCCATATCAGTACAATTCTTCCTTCTATATTGTAATAACGATAAGGAAGCTCTTTCACCGCTTTATAAGAATATTGAATGAGGGGTGATAGTGACCATATCTGTCTTCCTAATGAGTCGGTTGATTGCCCTAGGGATACAATGCCCTTCTCTTTAGGCAACAACTTATCTAGTTCTGATTGGACAATAAAACCTTCTAAGATGAGGCGCTTCTTTTTATCCTTAAGTTTTTCTTCCTTACAAGGCTGACTGTAGGCAGTAAAACTGCACCAACTAAATAATAATACAATTACTAATAGTCTCATATTTTTACCGGCAGTTATTTACTTGACGATTAGTAACACCAGTACCATCATAATCAACAATTTGCTCCACTGAAACAATTCTGTGATTTATATGTGGAAATTTGGCTGCGTTCTCTATGTCCTTATCAGGGTCTGATGCGTTCTGCTTTGAGCTTGGCTCATTAGGCAGATTCCAACCATTCCCTGAATCATACGGATGCGTGTGCACTAATGTATTTACTTCGTATCTAGCTATTATTGCCGGTACTCCCTGGTCCGCATAAGTAGTAGTCTCAACGAAAGTCTGGTTGCCTCCTGTCCAGAAATGTAGTATTTCTCTTCCCTGCTCATCATAGAAATATCCATCAGCCCCTCCATTAAAATCGAAAGTAGTTGACCCATCACCAGGTGTAACGGGAAACGCAATGAATTTATCAAAACCAAACTGATTTCCATTTTGATCTAGTTCTTTTCCAATTATTCCCCCTAATTCATGTGAAAGAACTTTATCGTTATTGGCATAGCCCGCATTTATCAATTCACGATAAGCTGCACAAGGGTCATTATAGGTTTTATGCTTATACATAAACTCCCACCAGTTAGGCGGCGTTATTACTTCCTTCTCGTTCGTTGTCTCCTGTTCATCATAGGGAACGGGTTCGGTGCAATTGGGACCATACGGGCATCCTCTAGGGTCACTAACGCTGCCCTGACCACTACTGTTGTAGTAAATGTAAGTACCGTAATACCCACCCGAGTCTTCTCCAAATGCTATCCATATTAATCTACGGGTTGTACCAGCATATCTCCAACTAGAGCAATAAGTGCCTATGCACGTTTGTTCATACCAATCCGTAACTATTTCAAAAAGATAACTTGTCTTCATTCTACCCCCTTTATTACTTTCCCGGTCGGTCAAGCGGGCTACTACTTTGCCATCATTGTACATCTCTCCCCATCTACAAAATTTCCTTCCATATCCTCAATCTGAACCATCCCTGAGAAATTGGCATCATATATCTCCCTTTCTGCTCATCGTCTTTCTTCGATTTAACTACCTTCAGTATTTGAGCCTGCATTTCTCCCTTTGCATCTTTAGAGACGAGCAGCTTATATAGGTTGCCGGAACGATACCCCTTTTGACTCTTCATAGGAGCAACCACCACTTCTTTGCCTTTGAAAGAACGCGTGACTGCCCGTTCCCAAACGGGCTCTTTCTTAGAAGCAGAACTTTTCCTTCCACTGCTGACTGAATTGTTGAAATTCTTTTCAAACCAAGCTTTGGGCTTCGGCAATGGTAATAGCCTGATTAGGCTGGCTGATTTCAAGTTCTTCCCGCTGACAAGACAGCGTGCTAAGCAAAAAAGACAATACTCGTAAGAGCATAGAACAGGTAAGTTTTTCTCATAGGGTTGAAGGTAATTTGTGAGTCCGAAAATAAAGAAACTAACTATATAGCACAAATGCTATAACATCTTTTTTTCGCAGTGCCACCTTGCTGTCTGTGGCACGCAAACTCATTTTCGACTCTGCTGGATTACTTCGGTTTGCCGAAAGGCTGAAGGCAGTACGGAAAGAACGAAACGTCACCCAGGAAGAACTGGCTTTTAGGGCTGATCTGGCTTTAAGTCAGATTGCCCGCATTGAAACGGCCCGGACCAATACTACCCTCAGTACTGTGTTTGCCATCGCCAGAGCCCTCGAAGTACCCTTGCCCGAGCTTTTTAATTTTAATCTCCCCGAAGAACGCGAGAAGCTGGATTGAATACATCTTAGCAACTTCAAACTGGCTGCAAACAAAACACCGGAGAGGCTCCGGTGTCTGTATATCAGGGGCGGTTGATCCGCCGATTCTTCGTATTAATACTTTCATTTGGGATCGTGTAGGCGGTAACTACCGTAGCAGCAATCATGAGTATTACAATGATAACAAGCCAGTACATATCGTTGGGTTTCTGGTTTAAGTTTTTGATTTCCGGTTAAGATTTTAATAACGGCGGAAAATTACACGCTTTTCGTATAGCTGCCAAACACATAGCAAGAGGTGAACCACTTTTATAGTTCACCTCTTGCTATGTGTTTGCGTTAAGATCGAAGTTACTACTTATTCATGGCCAGGTAATCAGCCATCAGACGGGTTGCTTCTTTTAGGTAAGGATCCTTTTTCGCCTTCTTAGTAGCTGGTTCCGCCGGGTCGGGGGCTCCATCCTGGCCGGCCGCGGTTTCGTCTTCCAGTGCATCGATCTTTTTGGCAGCTTCTTCCCGCTCTTTCTTCCGCTTGGCTTCCTGCAATGAAATTTTAGTATTTTCGCGGGCCTTTTTAGCCTCCGTAATGTCGCGCATCAAGTCTTTCAGATCAGCATCTGACTTCAGATCCTGCTCATATTGCTTGGTAAGCTTAGCCACCAGGTCCTGGGATATGTTGTTATATGATTTAAAAGAAGACGACTTGATCTGGTCCCAAGGCAAGGCGTTAGGCTGTGAACTTTCACCAAACTCGGCGGCCGTGAACAGAGAGGGCAATTCAATATCAGGGGTAACGCCCTTGTGTTGGGTACTGCTGCCGGTAACCCGGTAGAATTTAGCCACCGTTAGGTTCACCTGGCCAAGTTTTTCGTCCTGGTTAGGCATAAACCGGTTCAGGTCTACCTGGCTTTGCACCGTACCTTTGCCGTATGACTGTTCCCCGATAATCACACCTCGCTTGTAATCCTGAATGGCGCCAGCAAAAATTTCGGAAGCCGAGGCACTAAAGCGGTTGATCAGCACAGCCAGCGGTCCATTGTACACCTGGGTAGCATCAGCGTCCTTCAGTACTTCTACCGAACCTTTAGTATCCCGCACCTGCACTACTGGTCCATCCGTGATAAACAAACCAGTCAGGTCTACCGCTTCCGTAAGCAACCCACCGCCATTGCTGCGCAGGTCCACTACGATACCATCTACGTTCTTGGCCATTAAGTCCTTCAATATCCGTCGAACGTCATTGGTCGTGCTGGTGTAATCCTTCACGCCCTGCCGTCTTTCTTCAAAATCCATGTAGAAGGCCGGAATGGTAATGACACCTAGCTTGTAGCTTTTATTGTTCTCGGTAATGGGCACCACTTCACCCTTGGCTGATTGATCTTCCAGTTTTACGCGGTCCCGTACAATGCGGATTTCTTTGGTAACGGCAGCCTCGGCACCCGCTTCGAAAGGGATAATCTGCAGACGAACTACCGAGCCCTTCGGACCACGGATCAACTTCACTACTTCATCGATCCGCCAGCCGACTACATCTACGAACTTGCCCTCATCTCCCTGGGCTACTGCCGTGATCTTGTCGCCCTTCTTAACCAGCTTGCTTTTGTACGCCGGACCACCAATAATCACTTCCTCTACCTTGGTCATGTCGTTCTCAGTACGCAGGGTAGCGCCGATACCTTCCAGAGTACGGCTCATCTCGATTTTGAAGTTGGCTGAATTGGCCGGGGAAAGATAATTGGTATGCGGGTCAATATTTTCGGCAAAGGAATTCATGTATACCTGGAAAACGTCTTCACTGGTAGATTTTTCCAGATTCTTGCTGTAGTTATTATAGCGGTCCGTGAGAATCTTTACCGTCTCGGGCCAGGACTTGCCAGCCAGCTTCAGGCTCAGGGCCTGGTTTTTGATGAACTTCCGCCAGATATCATTCAGCTCAGTCGGTGTTTTGGACCAAGCTACTTTCTCACGGTCTGCCTCGTAATACTCATCAACGTTGTAGTCAAACTCTTTTTCCAGCAGCTTGCTCACATATTTATTTCTTTCGAGAGCCCGGCTACGATACACGTTAAAGATTTCGTAGGGAATAGCCAGTTCACCTTCTTTCAGGGCTTCGTCCAGTTTGTAGCGGTTCTTCTCAAAACTGGCAATGTCCGAAGCCGTAAAATACATATGGTTGTAGTCCAGATTCTGCACGAATTTGTCCAGAATATGGGCAGAAAGAGAGTCATCCAGCTTGATCTTTTTGTAGTGCCCCTGAGAGAAAATCTGCGTCACCAGCATCCCGACTTTAGCTTGGTCATCGGAGGGAGCCAGGTCACCTTCCTTCGGTTGATCACCAATCCGGGAATACAGTAAATTAGCCCCCACCAGCAATGGCAGCAGCAACAGAAGCATTTTTTTCATAATCATATTCTTCAGCTATTATAAGGGGAATTTCCACCCGGTGAAATGGTACTTCCTGTACCCAGGGAATGGAGCCAGGTTCAGGAAGGTAAAACAGAGGTTGGTAAATTAAAAGTATTTT
>JAUJNL010000041.1 GCA_030448185.1 Cytophagales bacterium
CGACCAGAAGAGAAGAAGAGAGAGAGATGAGCGGTTCAATATATTTTGTTTAGTTTATTAGTTCTCTATTTTGGCGTTATTTGGTTTTTTTTATTTTCTAATGTTTTATGTAGTGCTGGTAACCTGTTTGTTTTTTTTATTTTTTAATTGTGAATCATTGATTAAGTATTCCACGTTGGGCCTGACGTTTGGCTTTCAGGTATACCTGCCCAACAAAAGAGATTGAACCTTACTGTTTGCAATTCGTACATGCTTAGGATAATCAATTCTATCAGCTATGAACGACGACGCAAAAAATACCCAAAAGCAGCCCGAAGGTCAGGAAGTAGGACGGACCATGGGACAGCAAATTCCCGGACGCACGATAGAACAGCGGAAACGAAACAAAGACACCGAAGATAATCCGCAAACCTCTGAAGATACGCCAGAGGAGAAATTTTATAACGATCAGAATGCAGATCCTATCGCAGCGAAGAAACAGTAAGCGTTAGACAGAATAAAAGCCCATCTTTTCTCCAAGAGAAGGTGGGCTTTTAACATACATATCCTGCTTTACGTGCTGGCTTCAGGAAAAGACCTCTACTACTTCTGCCGGTTCTTCGGAATTGATTTTATTTTTTTTGATAAAATCATAGGTGGCGTGTTGGGCTCTGATTAGTTTATCTCCTTCCGTATACTGTACCGTCTGATGCCGCTGATGCGCATCCAAGCGGACCGCTTTACAATTATCGGCCAGTTGCAATTGAGTTATCGCTTCCAGGTCACGCTTAATTTCCTGGTCATATATAGGAAAACCTACCTCAACCCGACGATGCAGGTTGCGGCTCATCCAGTCAGCCGAAGCCAAATAAATTTCTTCTTGCCCGTTGTTATAGAAAATAAATACGCGGCTATGCTCAAGAAAACGGTCTACCAGCCGGATCACCCGGATATTCTCACTTAATACCGGTAACCCTGGAATCAGGCAACAGATGCCACGGATAATTAAATCTACTTTTACTCCGGACCGGCTGGCTTGATATAGCTTGTCGATCATGCCTTTTTCTTCCAGGTTATTCAGCTTGATAATCATCCGGGCGGGCAGTCCCTGCTGGGCATTGACAATTTCGCGGTCAATCAGCTCCTGAAAACGATCAGTCATATTAAATTGCGCTACCAGTAAGTGCCGGAAAGGCTTGGGATTTTTGCGTTTGGTCAAGTAAGCGAAGACGCTTTCCAGTTCTTTGGCTATACCCGCGTGCGTGGTCAGCAACGCATGATCCGTATACACACGAGCCGTTGACTCATTAAAATTACCGGTTCCCAGGAAGGCATATCTTTTCCATTTTCCGTTTGGCATCTGCCGCCGGATCAGGGCCACTTTAGCGTGTACTTTGATACCGGGAATACTATACACAATCTTTACGCCTGCTTCTTTCATTTTCCGGGCCCAGCGGATATTATTATCTTCATCAAAACGGGCCTTTACCTCTACAAACACAAATACTTTTTTACCATTCCGGGCAGCGCTGATCAGCGCATTGGCAATCAGGGAATGAGCGGCAATGCGATAGAGGGTGACAAACATCTCTTTTACCGTGGGATCAATGGCGGCCTCGTTGAAGAAGCGCAAAATATAATCGTAGGAATGATAAGGCAGGTGCAACATACGGTCATTGTCATCCATTGCTTCAAAAATAGATGGGTAAGCATCAAGGCCAGTGTGCGGCAAGGGTGGCAGCGGAACACTTACCAACCGTGGAGCCAATGGGTTCGGAAAGCTGGATAGATCCCGCAGGTTATGATACCGGCCCCCCTCCACTACTTGTGCGTCCGTAAGGCCTGCGGCTTGCTTCAGAAAGGTAAGCATCTCTTCCGGCATACCGCTTTCATACAGGAAACGGGTGGGTACTCCCAGGTTACGCTTATCAAGCTGCTTCTGAATTTTCTGCACCAGACTACCGGAAAACTCATCATCTATAGTTAACTCGGCATCACGGGTAAGCTTTACGCTAAAACACTCTTTCACCTGATATCCCGGAAAAATACGCCCAACATTCTCCCGGATAATGTCATCCAGAAATAAGTAACAAAATGTCCCTTCGGGCGAGGGTAATTGCACAAAACGGGGCAATTGCCCGGATGGAATATTCAGGTAGGCATACACACAAGATCCATCCGTTTCCTTCTGTATCTTCAGGATCAGGTATAAAGCTCCGTTCTCTAAAAACAGCGTTTTGCCTTCCGGAATAAAAACGGGTTGTAAAAAACTAAGTACACGGCTCAGAAAAAACTGCGTTACGGCAGGGCCGTGTTCCGGCCGGATGGCCTCATAGTAGTAGAGGTGGATGCCTTCGCGGCGTAGTGCGGGCAGTATCTGTTCCCGAAGCAGCAGACCAAATTCCCGCTGATGTTCCTGCACCCGTTCTAGTATGTCAATCAGCAGGTATTCCGGGTCAAAATCCAAATGCTTCTGCACCGTTTCTTTCTTCAACTCGATTAACGTACGGATGGCGGCAACCCGTACCCGGAAAAACTCATCCAGATTAGCCGAGAAGATTGACAAGAAAGAGATGCGTTCGTATAACGGAACTTCTTCACTTTTTGCTTCCAGCAGGACCCGGTGGTTGAAGGAAAGCCAGCTGAGGTCGCGGCTGAGGTAAGGGCGGGAGATATCAATCATGGGAAGGAAGTGGTTTTGCAGCGTAGAAAATTGCATCTTTTTTATTAAACCATGATTAACTCCCGTTTAAATCTAATGGATATCCTCATTAAATTTTACATTCTGGGCAGCTTCGCTATGCATAAAGCAAAAAGCCGGTATGCAGAGGTACTTTCTGCATCCGACTTTTGTATGCTTATCTAACAGGCTGCTGCCCGTTTATTAGCGAACCAGCAACATTTCGCGGTATTTCACCAGCGGCCAGTCTTCGTCGTCCACCAGCAGTTCAAGCTTATCCACACAGTAGCGGATCTTGTCGAAGTAGCTCTTTACTTCTTTATTATACAGAAGGGCTTTTTCGCGGGTGTTTTCGGTATTATTGGCCTTCTTACGGGCTTCAGTCATGTTCTCCACGGAGTCTAGCAACGTATCAATGTATTCGGAGATCTTCTTGACTGTCTCTACCAGGTTATGCGTGTGCTTGCCTTCAATGCCTACTTCTTTCATGGCTTTCAGGTTACTGGTTAGTACGTTCTGATACTTCACCGCTGTCGGGATTACGTGGTTCAGCACGAGGTCACCCATTACGCGAGACTCAATCTGGATTTTCTTGATGTAGTTTTCCAGCATGATCTCATGCCGGGCTTCCAGTTCCCGGTGGGAGAAGATTCCGTGCTTTTCGAACAGTTTTACGGCGCGTTCTTCAATATACAAGTCAAGGGCTTCGGGCGTAGAAGTAATGTTTTTCAACCCGCGGCGACCAGCTTCCTGCACCCACTCTTCGGAATAACCATTGCCTTCGAATACTATGCTTTTAGATTCAGTGATATAGCGGCGCAGTACATTTACAATAGCTACTTCTTTCTTCTCGCCTTTGTCAATCAGCACATCAACCTCTTTCTTGAACTCCAGCAACTGATTCCCAACAATTGTATTCAGCACAGTCATTGGGTTGGCACTGTTGGCGGAAGAACCCACGGCCCGGAATTCAAACTTATTACCGGTGAAGGCGAATGGCGAAGTACGGTTACGGTCGGTATTATCAAGCAGGATATTCGGAATCTTGTCGATACCTAGCTTCATGTACATGTTTTCGCCTTTATCAATCTTCATCTCACCCTTGCTTTCCAGTTCATCCAGTACTTTGGCCAATTGCGAACCGATAAAGATAGATACAATAGCCGGAGGCGCTTCGTTTGCTCCCAGACGGTGTTCGTTACCCGCTGAGGCGATAGAAGCCCGCAGTAAGTCAGCGTAAGAATGTACCGCTTTAATTACGTTAATGAAGAAAGTCAGGAACACCAGATTCTCTTTCGGGCGGCTGCTGGGTCCGAGCAGATTTTTGCCAGTGTTGGTACCCAGTGACCAGTTGTTGTGCTTACCGCTACCGTTAATACCGGCAAATGGCTTCTCGTGGAACAGCACCTTGAAGTCATGCTTCTCGGCTACTTTTTCCATCAGGTCCATGAGCAACAGGTTGTGGTCGATAGCCAGGTTTACTTCTTCGAATGTGGGTGCACACTCAAACTGGCTGGGAGCTACTTCGTTGTGGCGGGTCCGGATGGGCATACCCAGCTTAAGGGCTTCATACTCGAAATCCTGCATGAAGGAAAGTACCCGGGAAGGAATAGAACCAAAATAATGGTCTTCCAGTTGTTGCCCTTTAGCGGGAGCATGGCCAAACACCGTACGGCGGCCATCTGCAAATCAGGACGGGCCATGTAAAAGGCACGGTCAATCAGGAAGTACTCCTGTTCGGCACCAAGGGTAGCGACTACGCGGGTAACATCTTTATCAAAATACTGGCAAACGGCAGTGGCATACGGTCTACCAGACCCAATGCTTTTAACAGCGGAGCCTTGTAATCAAGGGCTTCCCCGGTATAAGAAACAAATACGGTCGGAATACAAAGGGGTAGCCCCAAAAATGAAAGCCGGCGAAGAAGGGTCCCAGGCCGTGTAACCGCGGGCCTCAAAAGTATTCCGGATGCCCCCGCTAGGAAAAGATGATGCATCGGGTTCCTGTTGAACCAAAGCGGTTCCTTTGAATTTTTCAATGGCTTGTCCGTTAGGCATTACGTCAAAGAAGGCGTCGTGCTTTTCGGCCGTTGCCCCAGTCAGCGGCTGGAACCAGTGCGTATAGTGGGTAGCCCCTTTAGTCAAGGCCCAGGTTTTAAGGGCGAGCAACGGCATCGGCGGTATCCTCATCAATTTTGGAACCTTCGTTGATGGCGCGGCTTACTTTCTTGAATACGTCTGAACTCAGGTTGGCTCGCATGGCCTCCAGGCCAAATACATTGGATCCGTAATACTCAGACACCTTATTGGACGGCGCGGATACAACTGGAGCAGTCCGGTTCATCGCTTGCTCCAACGCCTTAAAACGCAAATTTGCCATTGGTTGTAGGAATTGATTTTTAAGTTTTTAAAAGATTTCGGGCCAAAAATCGAGGCTAATCTACAAATTTTATATAAATTCAAGCGGCAAGGATAAAATTTTTAGGTGATATAGCAAAAAAAGTGATTTTTACAGGATAAACCTTAAACTTTCGCACCTTTATGGAGTAGTTAGCCTCTAAAATGCTTAATTCAAAATCAGACCTGCGGCTCAAAGCACATACCTGCGGCTTTCCAGACGGAAATCCGTATTTTTGTATATTCTGCTATGCTTCCCCGTTACATATCTTGACGCGTAGCGGAGGGTAGTCTTAATTTTCCAATGAAGAAAGTTGCTTTTTATACCTTAGGCTGCAAGCTGAATTATTCAGAGACTTCTACAATAGCACGGCTGTTTGAGCAGCGGGGTTATCAGCGGGTTGACTTTGCCGATACTCCGGACATTTTTATCATTAATACCTGTTCAGTCACGGACAATGCCGACAAAAAATGCCGGAAAATTGTGAAAGAGGCTCTTAAAATATCTCCTGATGCCTACGTAACCATCATCGGTTGTTACGCGCAGCTAAAGCCACAGGAGATTGTAGAGATACCCGGCGTGGATGCCGTACTAGGGGCCGCTGAAAAATTCCGGCTCATCGACCTGCTGGATGGATTCGAGAAAAAGACTCAGCCCGTCATTCACCATTCCCCTATTATTGAGGCGAAGGATTACTATTGCTCTTTTTCGCAGAATGACCGTACCCGCACGTTCCTTAAAGTGCAGGACGGCTGTAATTACTCTTGTGCGTTCTGCACCATTCCGCTGGCCACGGGGCGACAGCCGCAGCGACCGGATCGAAAACGTAGTAGCGGCAGCCCGGCAGATAGCTCAGAACGATGTAAAAGAAATTGTGCTGACTGGCGTAAATATTGGTGATTTCGGCTTGCAGAATGGGGTACGACAAGAACGGTTCATTGATCTGATCCGGGCCTTAGATGAGGTAACAGGCATTGACCGGTTCCGGATCTCTTCCATTGAGCCGAATTTGCTCACGGATGAGGTAGTCGCCTTTGTAGCGCAGTCTAAGCGATTTGTGCCGCATTTTCATATTCCCCTGCAATCAGGCAGCAATAAAATACTCCGGCTAATGAGGCGCCGGTATGGGCGGGAGTTGTACGCCGACCGGGTAGCCCGGATTAAAGAACTGATGCCCCATTGCTGCATTGGCGTAGATGTAATTGTGGGCTTTCCTGATGAAACAGACGAAGATTTTCTGGATACCTATCATTTCCTGAATGAGCTGGATATTTCTTATCTCCATGTATTTACCTATTCGGAACAGGCCAATACTGCCGCCCTGAAACTGGACGGCGTAGCCCGGCTCTAAAAGGGCGGAAAGATCAAAAATGCTGCATATTTTATCGGATAAAAAGCGGAGACATTTCTATGAAGGGCAAACCGGTTCGGTAGCTACCGTACTGTTTGAAGATGATATCGAAAATGGTATGATGCACGGCTTTACGGAAAACTACGTGCGGGTAGCAGCCAAATATGACCCGATCCTAATTAATGAACTGAAGAGCGTTTGCCTAACCCGCGTAAACAATGCCGGACTGATGGAAGCGAAAGAAGTTGAATCAGAAGTCTTGCATCATTTTCAAAAATAAGAACCAGAAGGAGCACTTCTTTTTTTGTCATTCCCGGAGAGAATCTTCTCAAGTTTTAAGTAGCATCTACCTCAACTAAGAAACTGTTTTAAAAGGGTACTTAAAGGCGATTAAGCATAATTCAAGTTGCGAGAAAGCAGTCTTGTCAAACAAGGGTAAATTAGGAGTATCTCACGCTCTCAACCTACTCAAGCCATGAATGACAAGACGATAGCAATATATTGTTTTCTGGACGATTTGTTTAAAGTAATGGGACGAAAAACAGCGGCGCATTGTAAACTTTCCGATGCAGAAATTGCTACTACTGCTTTGGTCGCGGCACTCTACTTTCATGGCAATCAAGCTACTGCTTGTCCAGTATATGCAAGCACACTATGGGATGAAAATGATTGACAAATCGGATTTAATCGTCGATTGCACCGCTTAGAAGCTACTTTAGTAGTTATTTTTCGGGCATTGGGAGCTAGTCTGAAAGAACTCAATACGACTGCCCGTTATGTAATTGATTCCTTTCCGGTAGCCGTTTGCCGGAATTGTCGCATTCCCCGCTGCCGACTGCTCAAAGGCAAGGCGTACCACGGATATAATGAAGCCAAGAAGGAATATTTCTACGGTTTCAAGGTACAACTCATGGTCACCAGGGATAACCAGCCAGTAGACTACTTTATCACTGCCGGTAGTTTTCATGATAGTACTGCTTTTCAGGCTATGCAGTTGGACTTGCCTGAAGGCAGTGAGCTCTATGCCGATAGTGCCTATACAGATTACGAGCAGGAAGACTTGTATGCGGAGTGTGACCAGATTTATCTAAAAACCCATCGCAAAAAGAACTCACTGCGTCCCGACCAACCCTACGAGAAGTTTCTCAAGAACACCTTTCGTAAACCAGTTGAAGCCGTTTTCAGTCAGATTACTAACTTGTTTCCTCGTAAAATTCATGCGGTAACTCCGCAAGGCTTCCTCCTGAAAGTATTCCTGTTTATCCTGGCCTTTTCCATTGATACCTGTCTGGAGGGTGCCTGTCTGGAGGGTACCTGTTTAGAACCCCTGACTAGTACGCAACTTGAATTAAGCATAATAGAAATCATGGCTAGATATACCATAGACTGACTGTTTTTTCTGTTTTTTTCGTAGTCTTTGTTTAACCTTCGGGCGTTAAGCATCCAAGCATGGAGCCGATGCTGCACGCGTAGCAGGTTCAGTTCTCTCTACGACCCATCGTCGGGGCAGGAGTTTGAAACCTTTCTCATCATCGGTTCTTAAGACCACCTGCCAGGTCCACTGCCAGAGCTTCTCCACGTACTTGAGTAAATCTTTTCCCCGGTAGCCTCCGTCTACCCAGACTAATTGGATTCGCTGGCAGATATCTCGCAGACAAGCTACTCGTTTGATGTAGCGTAAGAGTTGTTTAGCCCCTTGCTTTTCGGATACACTTGCTGCACATTGGAGCATCTACGCTCCATTCCATACAGCTAAGAGTAATCCCTGACTGTCAGTAAGAATAAAGCGTTTTCTTCCTTTAATCCGTTTACCGGCATCATAGCCCCGGTGCTCTCCCCCGCAAGCTGTCGTCTTTACACTCTGCGAATCTAAACTGCCCGCACTGGCAAGAGGGTTTCGCTCCATCTTTTTGCGCACTTTCTTGACTAAGAAGGTATGAATCTGTTGCCAGGTACCATCCTTACTCCAGCGGTTGAAATATCCGTAGATGGTAGACCAGTTAGGCAAATCATGGGGGATACTTCTCCAGCTACAACCTGTTTTCACTACGTATAGTATCCCGTTTATCACTTCTTTTAACGACACGGCTGGTCGGCCTCCTTTTTGTTGATCCGACTTTGCCGCCGGGAAATACAGCTTTAACTTTTTCCAGCCGTTTTCACTCATATCACGTAGCCGATCTTTGTCGTAGAGGTTTGGATACTTTCTCCTTTTTCCATTCTTTTGTTGAGTACTCATTGGGGGCATATCTGAAATTGGACACTTCAAAATTACCCCCTTTGAGTACTTTTCCCCTGCGCTCTATTTTTTCCCCGCTTACCCTTTTAAAACAGTTTCTAAGAAGATTCCCTCCGGGAATGACAGAGAGAATTTATCCCATTGGCATTGGATAAATTTCCCCAATCCTATCCTTTAATACTAAAATGAATTGAGTAGCACGTATTTGCCTCCTAATATCTATCTTAGGAGTTACGCAGTGAAAACTTACGTAAGATTTACTTTAATCAATTGTGTCTGAATTCTATCTCTGAACTGATACCAGTTATCAATAAGCTTATTGACAACTTTCTCTTCTAAAGCTATAAAAGCCCAATAGACAGAAAAAATGTGTGTTTTCACAGCACAACTGCGGCGTACTAAAAAATGCTCGGCGTTGCAAAGCTGTTTGACAGCCCGGTGAAACATCTCAATGTGCCAATGCTCTCCATGTGCTTTTTCAAACTCTGCTAGAGTTGCTTTCATCCTCTTTTCTTCTTGCAGGCCTTTTTCTGCATACTTGTAGTAGATATAATATCTTGTTTTGCCCTGTTCTTCTTGGCTGAACAGTGTCACAAAATCAAAACCTTTTAAATGGGTCCATAACCCATCGGTCTCTACCGGCGCTTGTTGTACCTGTTGGTACACGCCTTTTTGGGTAGACACCTGCCGGTCTTTCTCTACTGAAAACATGGCATCCATTTTCTGTCTGCGGACCCATTTCAAGTTGTCTACACTCGCATACCAACTATCACCGGTTACTAAATTAGCAGACAGGCCCCAATCTAATACCTCATTGAGCATTTCCCTGAATAACTCATTTTTGGTCTTATCTTCTGCTGGCAGATAGATGCGATAGTTGACAGGCACACGTACCCCTTTGACATCTGTATACAACAAGGTCACTAAACACATCCCTTGTACCACTTTGTGGTGCTTGCCTGAGTAATGGCGGCCAATGAGTGCGTTCAGCTTTGCATTACTGTAAGGCTTATCCCACACACTGTCATCCACACTTAAGGTGCCCCCTTGTAAAATAATCAAGGGTTTGCAGCGGCAAAACAAGTCATAAGGCGTATAGTCTTCTCTGACTAAAAAGTTTAATACACTATCGTGTGACATAGATTCCATCGCTTGGGATAATTTACTACAGCCCCGGTTCTGTGGAATCACTAACAGATAGTGGCTGTATAGGATAAATCGCACAAGGCGGTTGATTTTTTTCAACTCT
Source organism: Cytophagales bacterium (assembly GCA_030448185.1). Classification (GTDB taxonomy): domain Bacteria; phylum Bacteroidota; class Bacteroidia; order Cytophagales; family 172606-1; genus CADCTQ01. The sequence continues at coordinate 9,896 of JAUJNL010000041.1, forward strand.
CGCATAAATGCTAAACTAATCCCTTTTTGCTATTTTTGAAACCTTACGTAATACTTCACTGCGTAACTTCTATATCTGTATAATAGGAAATTACAAACATCGAATTAGTATAATTTAAAAGATAGAGGGTGGTCTAGGAAACCGCCCTCTACTATCTTTTTGCTAACTATTCAGTCTATTAGAATGCCCCTCCCTGACTATATCCCCGGCGGCGGCTCAATTTAAGGTCTTGCAACAACGCCGCTTTTACCTTCAGGTCAAAAGAGTAGGACTGGAATCGGCCGAAGGGTGTCCAGTTGAAGGTCATATCCCAGCAGTGCAGATCCCGGTAGATGTTGATGGTAGTAATATCGGAAATCTTTCTCGCCTGGAGGTCATAGCTGGAGGTAAAGCCTACTTTCCATTTATCGGTTACTTTCAGGTCGCCATTAAAGGTCAAAGCCTGAGCCGTATTCGGCTTATCAAAGCCCCGTTTGCTATAACTCAGGTTATAGGAAACATTGAGACTCCAGGGAATAGTAAAATCCACGTAAGCATCTTTATTGGCTTCAATCTGCCTCAACTGATCACGCGTCTCCTCCGGCAGGTTGGGATTGGTAGAGTTCAAGGGTTGATTCTGATCCGGCTGACCCTGTTTCTGGTTCTTCTTCTTATTCGCTTCCGGATTAAAATTAGTGCTGAAACTCAAATTGGCAAAGGTAATTTGTCCAAAATTTCGTCGGGAATACCGTATTATATTGTCGTTCTCGGTACGCTGCGGACGACGGGCCCAGGCATAAATACTTACCTGACGCTGCAATACCCCCCCTACAGCACCCGGACTTGTATATTCAACGGTAGTATAGGGGTCAACGGTAGAGGTAAAGCTAATATCTACTTTCTGAAACAACCGGGTACGCACATTAAAATTGATGGGTTGCAGCTTAAATGAGTCGGCTACCAGATTATAACTGGTTGAGAACCCAAACTGGTCCAGCAGGGAAATTTTTTCGAACCTTTCCTTCCCTTTTTCTCCGCTTTTGGTGGTAGTATCATCCTTGGCTTTCAGTTTAGCTTCCAGCGTGTTATTTAAGCTAAAGGTAATACTTCCCGATTGTCCCCGGCTTGCTGCATTCTGAAAACGGGAGAAGTATTCTCTGGGGTAATTGGCGGGATTATACACATAGGCCGGAGCTAAATAGATGCTTTGATAGAACCCATATCGATCACGCGAAAAATCGGGCGTAAAACTGAAACCGACATTAGGCACCATCCGATGCCGCATCGCTACCCAGCGTCCCCGGTTTATAAAGAACGTGCCATAGATATTGGTAGTTAATCCAGCTCCTGCATTGTAAGAATAATTTCTGGATAGCCCTCTTAACGTATCAATATTGATTGTTTGATCAGCTGGATTGTAGGTAAAATTATATTTTTGCGGATACCAGTTTTCATTGTAGCTGAAGCTGTAGTTCAAGCTGAAATACTTAAACAGCTTCATAGACATGGAAATAGGGATACTATGCCTCGCCGAAATATCGGCCCGGCGCCAAAGTTCACCCGCATTAGCAAAATTGAATCCTATCGTATCTCCCGCCACCGTGGAAGCATTGGCAACCCTTAGGCCCTGCAAGGTACTGTTGCTAGCAATTTTTGGCGTATTTGTAAGCCGGTTGCTGGCATTGAAGTTATACGCTAAACTGAGGGTTTCCCAGAAATACTTGCCCGTACTGCGCTTTCCCTTAAACGGATACAACCGGTTCACGGAAAGGTTCATATCGGGCAGGGTCAGGTTCATAATGCCGGTAGTGGTGTTCATATCGTGCCGGGCATTGATGCTATAATTGATGGGCAGCCCCCGGACCACATTGGAATAGGAAATGTTAGAATTAAATGCTGGTGAAATACGCCGGTAGAGGTCACTGTTAGTTGTGTTACCATACGTGCTGCTTCCTACGGGGGCGCCGTACCCGATTGCATTACGGGCGTTAAACTTAGAAGTACCCGCATTGACGCTGGCCGAAAAGCGGCCCGTTCCCTTGCTGAAGGGTACGTGTGACCAGGCAATCCAGAAGTCCTCGGCAATGGTCTCTGAACTACCCTCATCTCCTGACTTGCGCCGGTTAAAACGGATATCAAAATTGCCATTGTAGGCATACCGCTTCACATACTGAGACCGCATATTTAAGCCCCAGCTTCCACGGGAGTAGATTTCCCCCAAAAAGCTCAGACTGATGTTATCACTCACGGCCCAGTAATAGCCGCCATTCCGCAGGAAGAAGCCCCGGTTACGCGGCTCCTCGCCGTATTGCGGAAAGATAATTCCTGACTTACGGGTATTGGAATAGGGAAACATGCCAAAAGCAAAACCTAAAGGCGTAGGAATATCAGCAATGACCAGGTTAAACGGGCCACTTACAATTTGCTTATCCTTGACTACCTTAATCTTGGGAGCCGAAATAAAAAAGTGCGGATGGGGAAGATTACAGGTAGTATACTTGGCGTGGCCTACATACAGGTTATCTTCCGGGTCTTTAAATACCCGCGTACCGTGTACATATCCTTCACCCTGCTGCGTAACTACCCCCGAAATACTCGCTTTCCGGGTTTTGATGTTATACCGCATACTTTCGGTAGTGTACGTCTGACCGGCATCTTTAAAGACGGGTTGACCAGTAGGTTTACCCGTTGAATCCGGTACGCCGCGGGCATCTACGATGCTGGTAGCCCAGTTAATTTCGATAAAAGCGGCGGATAAACTAACATCGCCGTAATCAATCTGAGCCTCGCCATACAAACGGGCAATTTTACCGTCCACGTCCAATACCACTGAATCACGGGCATTGTACTTTACCGTAGTTTCTATATCTCTCTTGCGTTTTACCGTATCCGTCTGAGCCCCTTGCGTGGTATCCCGAGTGGTGGGACTGAGCGTAGAGTCAAGCGGACTTAATCGCAGGCTGTCCAGGCGTGTTTGTGCAGTTGCCGTTTCCGCTCCAAATCTTGCACTTAAAATAACTCCCGTGAGTAAGCAGAAGAGAAGACGCAGTTTTAGTTTTATCAAAAATTGCACATTTTTACGCAAATTTAGGGTAAACCTAGTAATCCGGCGAAGTAATGTGGAAAATAAAATTGTAAGAGTAAGCATCCTTTCGCTATTCATTGTTCTGTGTTCGTTCACCCGTTTGGAAAAGCCCAGCTTCTACCGGGTCCGAGCCATTGTCATTGATGCCGGTCATGGTGGAAAAGACCCCGGCACTCATGGTAAAATTGCCCGTGAAAAAGACATTACCTTAAAAGTGGCGTTGGAACTGGGCCGTACTATTAAGGAGAACTATCCGAATGTGAAAGTGTATTATACACGGATGACGGATAAGTTTGTGGAACTCTACGACCGAGCTGATTTAGCTAACAGAAATCATGCCGACTTGTTCATCTCCATTCATTGTAATGCAAATCCATCGGGTAACATTTCCGGTACGGAGACGTACACCATGGGACTGCATACTTCGCAAGGTAACCTGGAAGTGGCTAAACGTGAAAACTCGGTAATTTTGCTGGAAGAAGACCACGAGGAAAACTACGGCGGCTTTGACCCTGATTCCCCGATGGCCCATATTCTGATGGCCAACTACCAAAATGCGTACCTGACCAACAGCCTGCGTTTTGCGGCTAAAGTAGAGGGACAATTCAAGGAACGGGTGGGACGTAAAAGCCGGGGCGTGAAGCAAGCCGGTTTTGTGGTATTATGGAAATCAGCGATGCCCAGCGCCCTGGTGGAAATTGGGTTTCTCTCTAACAAAGAAGAGGAAAAGTATCTGAACAGCAAATCAGGCCAGTCTTTCATTGCGTCGGGTATTTACCGGGCTTTTCGGGAGTATAAGGAAGAGATGGAGTCTTTGAACGACTGACTTTTTGTAAATGCTACATGTTGAATTTTAACTTCTCAATGAAGATCGAATAGTAACGGGACAAAGCATTCTACTCTTGTCCATTTAACATTTATCACTTAAAATTTAGCACTCCCCAAGAGGAGGGGATTGATTTTTGCGGGGGTACCCACAACCTGATTAGTAAACTTTAACTACAATTGCGTGAAAATATCGAGAGAAGCCAAGGTAGGCATACTAGCCCTGATCTCTGGCATAATTCTGTATCTGGGTTTTAATTTCCTTAAAGGAAGTGACTTTTTCTCACCCAATAATAATTACTACGTTGTATACAACAACATTGGCGGGTTAACGGAGTCGAATACGGTAACGCTGAATGGCTTGAGCGTAGGAAGAGTCAAGGACATTCAGCTGCTGCAGCAAAATGGCAATAAACTGCTGGTTACGCTGGATATTCAGAAAGACATAATACTGACCGATTCTACGGCTGCTGTCCTGAGTAGTAGCAGTGTACTGGGCGGAAAAGTAATTACCCTTAAGGTAGGCCCAGGAGCTAAATTGCTGGAAGACGGAGATACCCTGATGCCATCCGTTGAACAGAGCATCAGTGAGTTGGTTGGGCAGAAGGTAACACCGATTGCCGAAAATGTGGATACTGCCCTGGTAAACCTCAATATTTTAATCAAGAAATTTCAATCTATGAGCGGCACGATTGATGCCACTCTGGTTAATTTAAAAACTACTTCTTCTACCCTTAATGCTACCCTGGAACAAAATCAGCGTGCCATTCGGGGAGTGGTCAGCAATCTGAATACGCTTTCAGCCTCCCTGAACGATCCAACGACTGGTGTAAAGCCACTAATGGGCAAGTTCAACACTTTTGCCGACAGCCTGGGCCAGCTGCAGCTAGCCGAAACAGTAGATAAAACCAACAAATCTCTGGCTAATCTGAATCAGATACTGACCAAGGTTAACGAAGGACAGGGTTCTCTTGGAAAGTTAACCAAGAACGATTCACTCTACAACAATCTCAATCAGTTCGCCGCTGATCTGGACGCATTGGTAGTCGATTTAAAAGCAAATCCGAAACGGTACGTATCCATCTCTGTGTTTGGGCGCAAGGATAAAAAAGAAGAAAAAAAGAATACGGACAAAAAGGCTGCAAATCGTCCTCAGGCTATTGGCAACAAAGAACCGGTACAATAAAGAGGGCCCCTACTGCAAAAATAGAACAGCCCGCAAAGAGGCAACTATCAATGTTATACAGACCCACCAGTAATAGGTGGGTTTTGTTTTTAGGTTACGGCAAACCGTTTTGCCAGTACCCGTGAAACAGGAAGCAGGGCCAACACTATTAGGCCATATACCCATCCGGCAAAGGCAGTAGCAATGGCAGCATCCATGACAATCAATGAAATCACCCCGGCCTTTACCGCCATCCCGATATTACGTCCTGCCGGTTCTTTAATTGCCCTGAATAATGGGGGAAAGATTAAGTAACCAAATAGCCCCAGAAAAGGCAGCGCCTGCCAGAAGGCCCCTTCAAGGTGAATCACAGCCAGTCCAGCAATGGTTAGTATCACCTAACTAACACAGGCCAAACGCCAGATTCAAGGTTTTGCGGTTTCCCCCGTGCCTCACCCTACTGATAGCGGTAATCGCTGCAATGTATACAATAGGAATCAGGGCCAGGTACCAATATTTTCGAGGTTATTATATTCCAAAGGGAAGGAAGCCTCTGAAGCAGAAAGTGGAGGATAAGCAGTCCACCTTCCAATTGCGTCTGCTCCACTCACTCCTAACATCAAATTCAACCCACGGCAAAGTCCCATATTCAGTGGTCCTATGGCCGTATGCTTACCCCACTTGTCATATTAGGGCACAAAAAGCAATGCTAACGGCTATTATTCTACTGACAAATGATACCAGGAAGCAGCAATTACTCCTATTAATAACAGGACAATTCCTAAGATTGTAGCCCTCTGCAAACTAGCTCTTCCGCTGGGAATCGGTCGTTCGAGACGTTCTACTGCATCTAATTTTGCATCGAAGACATCGTTAAATACTACGCCTCCCCATATAAGCCAATAGTTGATAAAAGTAACAGCAGCAGTATAGGAAAATACAAACTCTGTCAGCTGCATCCATATTCCTGCATATACATTAGGAAGTTCCTTTATTACACCATAATAATATTCGAAATGAATGGAGACTAAGTGCAAACCCCGCCAGAATATCGGCCATAGCCGTAACAATATTGGCCGGACGCATCAGTTGCAGATAAGCTTTCAGACTTGAATGGTTCGCAGAAGTATGAGTAGAATCAGACATATGGATATTTCAAACAGCTCGATATTACCAAGCCCTTTCTACAATAACAACCCATCATGCTCCAAGTATCTAAGCTGTCTTCCATTAGCCTCTTTTTTTCTGTCATTCCCTCCGGGAATGACGATAATCTTGTATAAGTACTGGAATTCGGCGCTTAAACTCTTTTTTTACAAGATCGGAAATCGAACATCGCCAATACTACAACATCTTCATCAATTCACTCAGGCATTGGATTTCATAAGTTGGGGTTTCGTTATGGCTCAACCGTTCATAGTTGTAAAACACATGATCAATACCCGCATTACGTGCCCCCGCGATATCGGCTTCGAGACTGTCACCGATCATCAGGCAATGTTCCGGCAGGGCTCTAGCCAACTGCCGGGCGTAGTCAAAAATAAGACGGTTGGGTTTATGGCAGCCTGCTTTTTGGGAAGTGACAATGTGCCTAAAATATCCGGTAATGCCCGAACTTGCCATTTTGATGGATTGCACTTCATCAAAGCCATTGGTAATAATATGCAGAATGTATTTCTCCTTTAGATAGTCTAATACTTCGCGGGCATACGGCAGCAGATACGACTTACTGGAACAACGCAACAGATACTGCTCGGTGAGTTTTGCAGTAATGTCAGTTTGCACAACCCCTAATTGGTTTAGTACCAATATAAACCGGCTTTCGCGGAGTTGCTGCTGGGTGATCTGTCCGGCTCCGTACTGATGCCATAACTGTCGGTTAACGTTCCGGAATGTCACTACAAAATCCGCTACGCATTCCATTCCCAAGGTGTGCAGTTGATGTTCTTGAAACAATTCTTCCAGTGTTTCGCCGGAACAACGTTCAAAATCCCAGAGTGTATGATCCAGATCAAAAAAAAGATGCCGGTAGGAAGGCATAGAGTAGTGGTCAGGGTATAAGTAAATGAGTGCGCCGCTTGCTGGTAAACAGACTTCCTTGCTAACAAGCAGTAATAGGATTTGGTTTTGGTAAGTTGACAAATAGGAGTTACTCCATCATTAGGTAGAGGTTATTTTATTTCAAAATGTTAGGTCCTTCATCAAAATCAACCACTCGAAACCGTAAAACTACCGCCGTTTGTGATGCAGTTTATAGATGGCCAGTTCCCGGTTAGAGTACAGTATCCGGTACGTTTCCAGGTCGTTGAGCAATACCGGATCCCGGTTTAGATAACTAAATAGTTGTCCGATAACGTCTGATACTTCGTCTTTAATATAGTAATATACCCATTGGTCTATTTTACGGATGCTGACCAATCCTGAAGTTTTCAGATAGGTTAAATGTCTTGAGGTCTTAGCTTGGGTGAAATCAAGTATTTGCTCTTATTCCGCGCTGCACATTTCGCTGTTTTTATGGATCAAAAACAAGATTCTGATCCTTGACTCATCACTATAGGCCCTGAATAGCTGCTCGGCAAAGGGTAGATTGAAATGCTTCAGTTTCATACGGCAAAAGTACCCTATTCAAAAATTTCCTACTATTGTACTTATTCCAACTGCTGGTATGCCTAAACAATTTTGTGCTTTTTTGCTCAATGCACTGTTCCTGCTGGCTGCCTGCGGAACGGGAGATAAAACCCAAATGACAATGCTTGACCCCAACGACGAAAATCTACTGAAAGAAAACGTAACTGACCATAAACTTACCATTTACCAGATCTTTACCCGGCTTTTCGGCAATACGAAGTCCAGGAATGTACCATACGGTACGCTGGAGGAAAACGGGGTGGGCAAGTTTAATGATATTAATGAACGGGCATTAGTGGAGATCCGGAAAGCAGGCTTTACGCATGTCTGGTACACTGGGGTGATTGAACATGCCACCATGACCGACTACACTAAATATGGCATTCCCCTGGATGACGCGGATGTAGTAAAAGGCCGGGCCGGCTCACCCTATGCCATCAAAGACTATTACGACGTGAATCCGGATCTGGCAGTAAACGTGCCCGACCGGATGAAAGAGTTTGAAAGTCTGGTGCAACGTACCCATGCACAGGGATTGAAAGTAATCATTGATTTTGTACCCAATCACGTAGCCCGTCGGTATCACTCCGATGCCAGGCCGGCTGGGGTGAAAGATCTGGGCGAAGGAGATGATGCGGCTAAGAGTTTTCATCCCAATAACAATTTTTACTACCTGCCCGGACAATCATTTGTAGTACCCCGGGAGTATCAGCCCCTGGGTAACCTCCCGCACCCAACCAAAGACGGGAAATTCAACGAAAATCCGGCTAAAGTCACGGGTAATGATCAGTTCACTCATGCTCCGGGTGTTAATGAGTGGTTTGAGACGGTTAAGCTGAATTACGGCATTGACATTCAAAATGGCCGGAAAAGCCACTTTACTCCCACACCGGATACCTGGGTAAAAATGCGGGACATTCTCCTGTTCTGGACGGGCAAAGGCGTTGATGGATTCCGCTGCGACATGGCCGAAATGGTGCCCGTGGAGTTCTGGAACTGGACCATTCCCCAGATTCAACAGGCGAATAAGGATATTATTTTCATTGCTGAAATTTACAACCCGGCTGCTTACCGCCAATATATAGAGCAGGGCAAATTTGATTACCTCTACGATAAAGTTGGCTTGTACGACACGGTACGCGCCGTGATGGAAGGCCGCGGTGAGGCTAATCATATCTCTGGCAACTGGAAAGGTACCCAGGGCATCAACAACCATTTGCTGCGCTTCCTGGAAAATCACGATGAACAGCGTATCGCTTCCCGGTTCTTTGCGGGAAGTGCAAAAAAAGGGATTCCGGGAATGACTGTAACGGCAACCCTTAACTCAGGGCCAGTGATGGTGTATTTTGGACAGGAAACCGGCGAACCAGCCTTAGGCAAGGAAGGATTCAGCGGGGATGATGGCCGCACTACCATTTTTGACTATTGGGGTGTGCCTAACCATCAGCTCTGGATGAACGATAGGGAGTTTGACGCCTTAGGATTGGAAGGAGACAACCGGCAAATACGGGAATTTTACGTAAAGCTGCTGAACGTTTGCCGCGAAAGTGAGGCGATTCGAAAAGGAGGTCTGTACGATTTGCAGCAGTTTAATACGCAGAACGGCACGGCAGGCTACGATGGCCGGTTTATTTACAGCTACTTACGGTTCACGGATAAAAACCGGGTACTGGTAGTGAGTAAACTTAATGCCGCGCATGGTCATGGGTAACATCCGGATTCCAATGGCTGCTTTTGCTGCTATGAAACTACCTATGGAGCAAAACTACCAGATTAAGGATTTGCTCTCCCTGAAGGAGATAAAGTTCAGCCCAATGCAAGTATCAGACCCTAAAAATGCCGTATCGGGTATACCGGTATCATTGCCGCCCTTAAGCGCATTTATTTTTTGAAATTCAGCAGATTTGCTAAACACCGCTTCCTTCCTGCCTCTATGAATTTGCCAATTTTTTTGGGACTGTTCCCTTAGCATGAGCAAAACGCCTAAAGTCACGGTATTCATCATTCGTTTACAACGGTTAACATTTGCGGGATTGCATAATCAGCATTCTAAGTCAGAGTTTTACTGATTTTTTGAATACCTGATTATTGATGACAGTTCCACTGACCACAGTGTAGAGGTAGTGGGCTATTTTTCAGATCCTCGTATCCGGCTCGTACAAAATCCTAAAAATCTGGGAATTGCCCGTACCGTAACCGGGGTTTTGAACTGGCGCAGGGTGAATACGTAGCCTTTGTGGACTGTGATGACATCTGTGCGCCTGACCGGCTGGAGATGCAGGTTCAGTTTATGGATATTCATCGAAAGTAGCTTGCGGGACCTGGGTGCAGGACATTGATGAAGAGGGCAAGCTGATAAATGGTAAGCTTCGTAATTCCCCGATCAATAATCGCAAAATAAGGGAAGAGCTGTTATGGGGACCCTCTTTTGAGGGAACCCTAGTTTAATCATGCGGAAAAGTATGATTGAACAATATACACTGTACCATAATCCCAATTTTATAGTAGCCTCTCTGATTATGACCTTTGGATCAGGGCTTCAAGAGTAACCCAATTTGTAATCTGCCCAAGGTATTGTACTACTACCGGTCGCACCGCAACCAGATCTCACAGCGGCGGAGCCTGGAAGCCCTCAAAATGTGTGTAGCCTGCAATTATTTATGTTGTTTGAATTACTCTGGGATAAGGCGCCTGAAGTTAAAGCATTGCTGGAGCCTAAACAGTCCGCAAAACCCGGAATGGCGCTGAAAGATCTGGTGTGTCTGGATGAAGTAATCCGGAACATACATATAGTCCGCGCGCAGCCCGTACTGTTTGGCAAGCAGTCCCTGGAAGATGCGTACCGGCTACTTTGGTATAAAGGTCTTGCCAGTTTGCCGGTTTTTACGCCAGGCATGTATCGGGCTATTCAGGGTACACTTTTCTTTGACTCACTTTTCCACAGGTGCAATGGGGATTATAGCTGAAATGCCTTGTATATTCGTCAAAACTGGATTATACAGCTGCGTAAACTTCGGCGCAAGATTAAGTACCCGCAGCTTTCCCGGAAACGGTACCGCCTGGCAACCGCTTAAGTGAAGCAGCATTAGTTGCTACCAGATCAAGTATGTCCTCATCCAGACGTTGTTACCTGGTTTTAGGCTGTAGAAGAGCAAAAAAACCGCCCTGCAGCAGGACGGCTTTACTAGCTTTACCTAAAGCAATATTATTTACCACCCAGTGGAATGGCATATCCTACGGTTAAGGCAAAGACCCGGTTTTTACCGTCTGCTTTCTGAGCATTATTGGAGCTGGCTGATAATCGTTTTACTTCTTTAAGAAAGTTAGATATTCCTAATCCGTAACGGATGTCCAATAGAAAGTGCTCCCGGACTGCCTGTACCCCAATACCACCCCCAAATTGTACGCCTAAATCAATCCGGTTGACGTATTCAGGATCATAATAACTTCCGATATCATCGTTGCTATTATTACTGGGCTCCTCGCCAAATTTGATTTATTATCACTCTTACGATCTTCAGCTGGAATATCTTTTAGTATATCAGCCCATTAGTGGTTGCCTTCGTTATTTCAGCAGATTCTTTACCATTCAATCCAAAACCAACTGAAGGACCGGCATTTACGTAGGCTTTAAACGCTTCTCCCCCAAAATTTGTTGCAAAGTAGGGGCAATTCAAGGTAATTAATTACCTGTTTCCTTTATGAAAAAGGATGCAGTAAGGCCACCTTGGCTTTCTGTTTCCGTTCCTTCAGCGGCAAATCCTTTCTGAATGTACAGCAGTTCGGGTTGGATAGAGAAAATCCATCTTCGGAAATAGGCAGATTGAACTCCTACTCCGGCTACCAGACCAAGATTTGATTTCTGACCATTTGTCTTGTTGTCTTTTTCACCAAAAAAGCCACGTTAGCCAGACTAACACCTGCTTTAGGGATAATAGAAACCCGCATTTGCCGCTAATCAAGAGAGTGCAGTTGAGAGAGCAAAAATCTTTTTCATTAGTGCTGTTTTAGTAAATAAATAATATGAAGTCATTTTCTAGCGTTTCTCCGCTTTTAGTTTCTCTTCAAACGTATTGCTAAATACAGGCGAAATCATCACTGAAACAATATTCATTACTGAGTATTAATGGCATACATGCAAGAAAAGCACATAAATGTTAAATTTTTTTGCAGAAAAGAACATTTTTATTTGAAATAAAGATTGCAATACTCTCTTTTGATTACCCTATCTGCAAGTACCTCAAGAATAGCACCACGTAAAATGTATTTTACTGATTAGTAGTGTAATAGAGAAGGTGTTGAATTAAATTGGTAAACTCCCGCGTGCGAGCAAACTTTGGGATGAAATACGAACAATGGTTAATGAATCCGACTCGTTGTAAGGCCATGACTGGTTACAGGTGTGGAAGCCTTTCAGAGTTAGTGCCCTATTTCGAGCAAGCCCACAACGAGTATTTGAGCCGGTATCATCTCAACGGGAGCGTCGGAAGCGGCTTACGCCAGTTTGTGCTCTATGCCAATATCCCTTTACCTTCAGTAGCCGAACGGTTAGCTTTCATTCTATCCTACTGCAAACTCAATCCCTTGCTGCAAGAAGAACAACATGCAGACCTGTTTGGTATCGAGCAGCAGCAGTGTAATGTATTTGTGCACGGATTGCAAGTGATTCTGGACAAAAGTCTGGCCTTAGCCCAAGCAGTACCCGCTCAGACCGATGCCCAATTACAAACCGTTTTAGCTGCTAGTAAGGCTCACTCAACTGATGATCCGGTCAGTAAACATCTGTTGCACGAGGGAGTAGGACGACAAATTCCCCGTCCCCAAGACCCCGATGCGCAACAAACCCATTACAGTGGCAAAAGAAGAATCATACCATTAAGCATGCGTTAGTGGTTAATTCTTTGTGCCTGGTCTTGTTTGTAAGTGCCACCGTTACAGGTAAAACCCACGATAAACTGGCCGATACGCACTATTCGATTCCTAAAGGCTTTACCCTCTGGCAAGATACCGGCTATCAAGGCTACCGTCCCGAAGGCGTAACCATTCAGCAACCGATGAAAAAAGCCGCGTGGTAAAGAACTGACAGCTCAGCAGAAACAAACCAACCGGATTGTTTCCGCTTTTGGTCCGCATTGAACACGCCATCAGCGGCAAGTATCAAGCGCTACCGCATTCTCAAAGACGAGTGTCGTTTGCGTAAAACCAGTTTACCCATAAAATCTTCCTGACCTGTGCCGCCTTGCATAATTTTAGGCTTCGATTCCACCCCTTTCACTATGAAGTTACTTACTCGGCTCTATAAACTAAATCAACATATTCTCTAATAAACACTTATTTTTTCTGAGCTTAAAAGTATTCCGCTCTCTGCAATCAGTAAATCCTATTATTTTTTATCATTATCTGGAAGCGTAGTGTTTCTTTGCTATTGCTAAAAATCGGGCCGGGGGTTTGCACATTTAAATTCTCCAGCTGAACCAGTGTTCTTCATCCTTTAACCTTTTTGCTAACTTTGTTCCGCTACACGCCGTTTCGGGGAAACCATACGCTTGTATTCTCTCTGCCATGCAACACAACCTGAAAATTTATAATACCCTTAGCTTTGACCGAGAGGCGTACAAAAGAAATTTTCCAGCCCTTAAATCCGCCCTATGTGGGCATGTACGTCTGTGGTCCGACAGTATACGGGGATGCGCACCTGGGACATGCCCGGGCCGCCATTACCTTCGACATTGTATTCCGTTACCTTACGTATCTGGGCTACAAAGTGCGGTACGTACGCAACATTACCGATGTGGGTCACCTGACGGATGAAGTCGCAGGTGAAGGTGAAGACCGGATTGCTAAAAAAGCCAAACTCGAACGGCTGGAGCCTATGGAAGTGGTACAACGGTATACCAATAATTACCACCGTGATATGGACCAGCTTAATGTATGGCGGCCTAGTATTGAGCCTCGCGCCTCAGGTCACATCTCAGAGCAAATTGAACTGGTGCAGCGTATTTTGAATGAAGGCTTTGCTTACGAATCCCACGGTTCGGTTTATTTTGATATTCCCCGGTACAACCAGCAGCACCGGTACGGAAAGCTGTCTGGCCGGAACATTGATGACATGCTGGCCAATACCCGTGAAGATTTGTCAGGGCAGCAGGAAAAGCGTAATCCGCTGGACTTCGCCCTCTGGAAAAAGGCTCAGCCTGAACACCTGATGCACTGGCCTTCTCCCTGGGGAAATGGGTTTCCCGGCTGGCACCTGGAATGCTCCGCCATGAGCAGCAAGTACCTCGGCAAGCAATTTGACATCCACGGCGGGGGCATGGACCTTACTTTTCCGCACCACGAATGCGAAATTGCCCAATCAGAAGCCGGCAATCACGTAGAACCAGTCCGGTACTGGATGCACAATAACCTGATCACGATTAATGGCCAGAAAATGGGCCGGTCACTGGGCAATTTTATTAACCTCAATGAAATATTCACGGGAGACCATAAGCTATTGCTGCATGCCTATACGCCCATGACGGTACGCTTTTTCGTGTTGCAGGCGCATTACCGCAGTACCCTGGATTTCTCTAATGAGGCGCTGATTGCCGCCCGGAAAGCCTATAAAAGACTGATCAACGGGTTACGGATTGCCAAGAGACTGGAGTTTAAAGATACGCAAGCAGCCGAAGACACCCAGGCCAAGGAAGAAATCCGCAAATTGGCAGGAGCTTGCCAAATTGCTATGGATGATGATTTTAACACGGCCGTAGTAATTGCCAATCTGTTTAACCTCTTAAAATTCGTCAACAAAATTCATACGGATGCTTTAGCATCCGCAGCATTGGGAGAAGAATCATTCCAACTATTGATCCAGACCACTGTTGAGTTTACCGAAAACGTACTCGGCCTGAAAGAGGAACAGCCCGACGCCCTGGATCAGTTGGTGAATGCCCTGCTGGAATTATACACCGACGCCAAGCATAACAAGGCTTACGATAAAGTAGATCAGATCAGAGCCCGCCTGAAGGAAGTAGGCATTCTGGTAAAAGACATGCGGAATGGAATTGAATGGGCTTATGAGGAATAGGGGCTCACAGGCAATGTAGAAAAGAACTCAGAAGTCAGGAGGTAGAAGACAGAAGTAGGAAGTAAAGAGGTAAAAAATAACGTAGGGGCGTATTGCATATGCCCTTTTCCCATTTGCCCGGGTTTGATACTGGCCTGCATCAGGATTTCCCTGCTGGGCATTTTCACCCTTTTGCGACACTTATTTTTATGCCAAAAGAAGCCGTAAACCGCATGGCTATTTGCGATAAATAATTATTTGTTCATTTATTAGTGAAATCCTATCATTTAAGCACATTTTTTTATCCTTACTGTATCTATTTTTTTCACTAAGTAGTATATACGCTGTACCAGACCTACCTACGTTTTTCATTCAAAAAATCCAATATGCAACTTGGTTCGCATTATGCAGGCAATGGGAAGTGCCGCTTTACCGTATGGGCGCCCCTCGCTAAGCAGGTGTCTTTACATTTAATTGCTCCGGAAAGTAAGTTACTACCCATGAAAAAGGGAGAACAGGGCTACTTTCAGGCCGAAGTTAATGGAGTTACACCCGGTACTACGTATTTCTTCCAGTTGAATGGGCAGACCGACCGTCCGGACCCAGCCTCTCAATTTCAGCCGGAAGGCGTACATGGACCCTCAAAAGTAATTGATCACTCAGCCTACCGCTGGAAACATACTGACTGGAAAGGAATAGAGCTGAAGAAATGGATCATTTACGAGCTACACATCGGTACATTCACTGCCGAAGGCACTTTTAGAGCGGCTGTTTCGAAGCTGGATTATCTGAGAGAACTGGGAATTACGGCCATAGAAGTAATGCCGGTTTCGCAGTTTCCCGGTGACCGTAACTGGGGTTACGATGGGGTGTATCCTTATTCTGTACAAAATTCCTACGGCACGCCCGACGATTTTAAATACTTTGTTGACGAATGCCATGCCCGCAGCATAGCGGTGGCGCTGGATATTGTATACAACCATATGGGCCCTGAAGGCAACTACCTCCGGGAATTTGGCCCTTATTTCATCGAGAAATATAAAACACCCTGGGGTGATGCCCTAAACTATGACGAGGAATACGCGGATGCCGTACGTGATTTCTTCTCGGATAGTGCCGTTTATTGGCTGGAAAATTACCGGCTGGACGGACTCCGACTCGATGCGATTCACTCAGTGTTCGATATGGGCGCCAAACACTTCTGGCAATTTGTCAATGAGAAGGTGCAAGCCTTGTCACAACGCACTGGATGGAAGCGGTATACCATTGCCGAAAGTGACCTCAACGATGTAAAAGTAATTACGCCACTGGAGAAAGGGGGTTACGGCTTCGATACCCAATGGATGGATGATCTGCATCATTCCCTTCATTCCCTACTTACCGGCGAACGGGATGGCTATTATTCAGACTATGGCTCAGTAGAACAACTGGCTAAATGCCTGCAGACGGGCTTTGTATACGATGGGGTATATTCCGAATACCGGAAGCGGAAATACGGCAATGCTTCCGCTGGAATTTCCGGCGAACACTTTGTGGTCTGCATACAGAACCACGACCAGATTGGTAACCGCTTCATGGGCGACCGCATTTCCGCTATGCTTTCCTTTGACCAGTTGAAGTTGGCTGCTGCAGCCATGCTGCTGTCTCCTTATATCCCAATGCTGTTTATGGGAGAAGAATACGCAGAAGATGCCCCTTTCCAGTATTTTATCAGTCATACCGATAAGCAACTAGTAGAAGCCGTCCGGGAAGGCCGCAAACGGGAGTTCTCAAAATTGAAGCTCTGACCCGCAGAGTGAGGAAACGTTCCGGGCTTGTCAGCTGCAATGGCCCAAAACTGAGTCCGGTAAATACAAAACAATGCTCAACTGGTACCGGGAACTAATCAGGCTGCGTCAGACCCATGTAGCCCTGCAGAGTCTTGACAAACAGAATATACAAGTAGAAACGTTCGGACAAACGGTATCAATGCTGAGGCAAAACGGCCAGACGCAATTGCTGGTGCTGATGAACTTTGGCAACCAGCCTATTGATTTACAACTCCCCAGTGGAGATTGGCAAGCTATTCTTAATTCATCCCAAAGTCAATGGCAAGAAAAAGAGACCAATGTGATCAGTAAAGATGCCAATATCCTGCCTGCTTCGGGAGTACTAGTATTGGAGAAAAAGTTGATCTTCCGGAAAATTAGTATTACCGCAGAGTACACAGAGTGGCGCAGAGATAGAATGAGATTTTCTCTGCGTTCCTCCGCGTTCTCTGCGGTTACCCTATTTTACATCCGCAATCCGATATCCGATATCCGATATCCTTCCATGCCTTGATTGAATCTTTACCCTACCCACCTCAGCGAATCATTTCCCTGGTTCCTTCCCAGACTGAACTGCTTTATGACTTAGGCTTAAGAAAAAGGATTATCGGGATTACTAAATTTTGCATTCACCCCGCGGAGGCCGTGAAGAATGTTACCCAAGTCGGCGGCACCAAAAACTTCCGATTCGAAGTCATTGATGAGCTACAACCCGATTTGATTATTGGCAAGGAGGAAAACTATCAGAGGGCATTGAAAGGTTAGCCTCAGCGTATCCCGTTTGGATCAGTGACATTTATACTTTAGAGGATGCGCTGCACTCCATTAAGAAAATAGGCGAATTAACCGGTACTCCACTACGAGCCAGTCAGATAACAGCTGCCATTCGTCAAGGGTTTGCCGCATTGGTACCCTGGGTCACCCGTAAAAGTAGTCTATCTGATTTGGAAAAACCCTTGGATGGCAGCCGGAAGCCAGACATTTATTGATGACATGCTTCACCGTTGTGGCTTTACAAATGCCCTGGCGCACTTGCCCCGCTATCCGGTAGTAACGAGGCGTTAAGGAATGCCGCACCTGACTATCTATTTTTATCTTCGGAACCTTATCCTTTTCAGGAGAAACACTTGGCAGAGCTTGAGGCCATTTGCCCGGCGGCAAAGTAATCCTCGTAGATGGTGAAATGTTCTCTTGGTACGGCAGCCGGTTGTTACAGGCTACTGGTTATTTGAATAAGCTGGTTTATAGTTTATAGTTTTTGGTTTCCAGTTGAAAGGATTCATATAATTAGTGCTTTCCCTGATAACGCTTTAGTACAACTGGAACTGAAAACCGGAAACAAGAAACTGTTGCGCCAATTATATCCCAATACTGCCATCGTGCACCTTATACAGTAAGGCTACGGCAAATACAGCAATGCCTTCCTGCGGCTCCACAAATCCCATTTTTCGGAAGTAGTGGCCTTGATAGAAAGATCATTTTCCCGGATGTGCAGCACTTGGGCCATTACTTTTTTCATCTCCGGCACATGCGGATTTACCTTTGGGGTTTCCAGCACAACGGTAGAATCAATATTACTGATTTCATAGCCGCATTCCGGATGAGTCTGACTACCTCTTGAAGGAAAAACTTACTGTCCCGGTTTTTGTACTGCGGATCTTGTCCGAGAAGTGAAAGCCGATATCCCGCAGGTCAGCCGCACCCAGCAGGGCGTCACAAATGGCATGGATCAGCGCATCTCCATCTGAATGGCCTGAGGGACCGTGCGTATGCTCAATCTGAATGCCTCTTAACACAAAGGGGCGTCCCTCAACCAGCTGGTGTACGTCGTAGCCCTGTCCAATGCGTATTTTCATAATCGTCTTTTCGCGTACGACAAAATGCAGAGCGTTCATCTGCATTTAGCTTCGCTGAGAATAGTTGCAATGCGGATGTGTATGGTTGACCCTTTTTCTGCATTTTGTCAAAGTTTAATGGTTGATCTGCAATTTGTCGTACACCCTTTTAATCCTACGGGAAGAACTTATAAAAATCTTTTTCCTATGAAGAACCCTTTCTACCGTCAGTTCATCGTTTTATGAAACTCACTCCCACCCGATAGTTACCAAACCTTGCCCGGTAGAATTCATCGTACCCCTTTGAGTTTCTCCATATTACCAATCTCTTCCAGACGCTGATATTGTTCCAGTTCCTCAAACACAAACACTTCAATTCTGGATCGGTCTTTAGCCGGTATTTTGGCTAAATCTTTTTCAGAATCGCTTATTAACAAGAACTTTCAATCTAATCGGCTTTTTTCAAGTTCTTATAAAAGTCTTTGGCCTCCTGTAGCGTCAGCTTATCTTCTGGCTTATTTTCTTTAATAAACGCTGCTAAAGCATAATCTTCCAGCAATTGTTTCAATTTTCTCAAATGTCTCGATATCAACCTGAACCGCAAGTATTCTGCGGTCTTTTCGTCCACTATATATTTTTTCTTAATCGCCAGCATAGTGTATAAAAGTTTTTATCATCAACAAACGTATCCTGTCCATTAAATTCATTATCTCCATCAGCGGTTCAGACCTTCTTCGCCCGATAATATAAGGTAGAGGTATTCTCTTTTCTGAGTGCTTTCTGGGCCATTGCCTGGATGTCCGCTACCGTAACGGCCTGAATCTTCTCACCTTCCCGGTTTACCTCATCAGGCATTCCCAGGTTGGCATAAAAAGCCAGATTCATAGCCCGGTTCAGCATCTCCAATTCGGAGAATACCAGGGTAGATTCGGCCTGATTCTTCACTTTAGTCAATTCAGCTTCAGAAACGGCTCCCGCCATCAGTTCTTCCAGAATGGCATCAACGGCTGCTTCGCCCTGCGCTATAGAAATGCCCTGATTGAGCCGCCCCTGCACTACCAGCAAGCCAGGGTCCACGGAGCCGGAGAGGTAAGCGTTAATATTATTGAATAACCGCTCCTCCTTCACCAGCTTTTCGTACAGGCGTGATTTACTCCGACCCCAACAGGTCACTTAGGTAAGTCGGCTACGTAATACAAGCTCGGAAGATTTGCCCGGCACATGGAACGCTTTGTAAATGGCATCCAGCGGAACATTAGCCTCTACTTCATCGGTGCGGTGTTCATTTTGCTCCGGTTCCTGGGGTAATACCCGCAGATAGGGTTTTCCTGCTGGAATAGGTCCGAACCATTTCTCCGACAGGCGCTTTACTTCGTCCACCGTCACGGGACCAGCTACCACCATCACGGCATTATTGGGCAGGTAATACTTATAGAAGAAGTTCTGTACGTCTTCCATTGTTGCTTCTTCGATATGGCTGATTTCCTTGCCAATGGTTGCCCAGCGATACGGGTGCTTTTTGTAAGCCAGGGTCGCAACCGCAACCACACGTCTCCATAAGGTTGATTTAAGTAGCGTTGTTTAAATTCTTCTACTACCACTTTACGTTGCACTTCCAGCACCTTCGGATCAAATGATAAGCTCAACATCCGGTCGGACTCCAGCCAGAAGGCCGTTTCCAGGTTAACGGCGGCAGGGTAATGTAGTAATTGGTAATATCCGGTGAGGTAAATGCGCATTTTTTCTCCCCCTACCCGCTGCAAAGGTTCGTCGTACACCGGTACGTGCCGGGAACCACCAAACATTAGATGCTCAAATAAATGCGCAAAACCCGTGCGGTCTTCGTCTTCGTCCTTGGGCCCACATTATATAAAATATTTACGGCTGCCAGCGGCATGGTATGGTCCTCGTGCACATATACCTGCAAGCCATTGTCGAGGGTAAAATATGATAGTGAATCATGCTGAAGTTCGTTTCTGCCAGATAGCAAATGTATGATTTGCGGTTGAGTGTACAACGGTTGCCACCCACAACCGGTTTAATTATATATAGAAGTTACACTAGTGAAGTATTACGTAAGGTTTCAAAAATAGCAAAAAGGGATTAGTTTAGCATTTATGCGAGAGTTGAAAAAAAATCAACCGCCTTGTAAAATGCCATATCTGATGATGATTCCACAGAACCGGGGCTGTAGTAAATTGTCAAGCGATGAATCTATGTCACACGATAGTGTATTAAACTTTTTAGTCAGAGAAGACTATACGCCTTATGACTTGTTTGCCGCTGCAAGCCCTTGATTATTTTACAAGGGGGCACCTTAAGTGTGGATGACAGTGTGTGGGATAAGCCTTGTAATGCAAAGCTGAATCATTGCCATTACTCAGGCAAGCACCACAAAGTGGTACAAGGGATGTGTTTTGACCTTGTTGTATACAGATGTCAGTCAACTATCGCATCTATCTGCCAGCAGAAGATAAGACCAAAAATGAGTTATTCAGGGAAATGCTCAATGAGGTATTAGATTGGGGCCTGTCTGCTAATTTGTAATGATAGTTGGTATGCGAGTGTAGACAACTTGAAATGGGTCCGCAGACAGAAAATGGATGCCATGGTTGCAAAAAGGCGTGTACCAACAGGTACAACAAGCGCCGGTAGAGACCGTGGACCCATTTAAAAGGTTTTGATTTTGTGACACTGTTCAAGAATATTATATCTACTACAAGTATGCAGAAAAAGGCCTGCGATGAAACAATAGAGAGCACATGGAGAGCATTGGCACATTGAGATGTTTCACCGGGCTGTCAAACAGCTTTCCATTTTTTAGTACGCCGCAGTTGTGCTGTGAAAACACATTTTTTCTGTCTATTTGCTTTAGAAGAGAAAGTTGTCAATAAGCTTATTGATAACTGGTATCATTCAGAGATAGAATTCAGACACAATTGATTAAAGTAAATCTTACGTAAGTTTTCACTGCGTAACTCCTATTTAGTTCTTTTTCGTACAATTGGCTGGATAATCTTCCCTGCTTTGTCTTTTGCTTCTTACATCATTCTCAGGAGGGCTTACTTTTTTGGCATTGCCCCAAAAAAAGGTCTAGGCATAAAAACGCTTCCCCGCTACTAGCCTACGCGCACCTCGCTTTTCTGCCGGGCTTACACGCAGGGAATTATTGCTTTTTATCTTTTTAATTCCTGTTTCCTGACCGTCTCTTTCATTCGTGCTTTCTTTTAAGAAAGAGGCGGGAGGCGGTGCAGCAACAGTGTGGCCCGTTCTGGCTAGTGTGCTGGCCGGAGGATTGTGGGCTAGGCCTTTTCCAAAGGGTTTTGGCCAACGGGCTTTGTTGCTGCTACCTTTTTCTTTTTGTTACTCGTCTGCCCTGCAAGGCTTCAAAACTTTCGTTTTGCCCTCTTTTGGGCAAACAAAAGAACCCTTTAGGGCTCGACGAAGTCAAAGTAAACCTCTAACTACAGAAGTGTTTATTGTTAAAAGAGTAGTTAGATTCACTATTGAATCCGAAAAGGTTTCAGAGCTGCCTGGATCTGACAGGATGGCTATTATAATTATAATTTCCCCGAGAGTGTATCCAGGTATTTCCGTTCCCTTTTACTTAAGCTGTGTAGTCCGTTTTTGTTTACCTTTTCCAGCAGTCGGTTTGAGGTCCCGTTCCTCCTGTATCTCCTGTTCGACCAGTTGGTACTCCGAAAACCGGCGGCGTTCGTATTCCACGTAGTTGTCCAATGAGCATGGACTCAGGCCTACGAATGACTACAGCCATGAACAGGACAAAGGGCAGCAGCAAAGCCACAATTATCCACGTATTGGCTTCAAAGATGGCGGGCTCCAGCGCAATAGATAGCAATATACCCGCTACAGCTCCTCCCAGGTGGGCACTATGCCCAATATTGCCAAAACCGGCTCTTAATCCCATACATCGCCACCAGAATAGATACAATGCCGATAAACCAGGCCGGAAACGCAAATGGCAGCAGGATCAGCCTGATCTGACTGTCCGGTGCAATGGCAATACAGGAGAAGATCACCCCATTCACGGCTCCCGATGCCCCCAGAGCCCGGTACTCGCCGTCATTACAATGGAAAAACAGGGCCAGCAGGTTTCCGGCAATCAGGCTGCCAAAGTAAATAATCAGGTAATTGCGGATGCCCAGAACGTACTCCACCAAGGTACTGAATGAATACAGGGCAATCATATTAAAGATCAGGTGCAGCCAGTTGGCATGCAGAAAACCTGAACTGACCAGCCGTACGTATTCTTTGTGGATCAGGATAGCATCTATGTCAAACAGATACTTCTCGCGGAATGCCTCGTCCTGAAAACCCTTGTAGGAAACGATCAGATTTGCCAGTACAATCAGTAAGGTGATTTCACCAATCATATAAGTTAATGTGCCGATTAGATTATGCGCTGATGGGCTAATTAAACTAGAACTACTTCTAAAAATACAATTTTTCTGAGTTTTCTAAAAGACAGGAAACCTATTGTGTAATAAAATTAAGCAGCAATGTAAGGACACCCGAAAGAGGCTGCAGAAAGTGCTATCTCAGGAAAGTAATCAAACCATCCCTATGCGTATTTCCGAACTCAGCATTAAACGGCCCGTGCTGGCCATGGTGCTTTCCATTGTGCTGGTTCTTTTTGGCATTGTGGGCTTTACCTATCTGGGCACCCGCGAATTTCCGGCCGTAGACCCACCTATTGTTACGGTTACCACTACTTATCCCGGCGCCAGTCCGGAAGTGATCGAATCGCAGCTGACCGAACCCCTGGAACAAGCGATTAACGGCATTGCCGGGGTACGCATCATTTCCTCCATTTCCCGGGAGCAGGCCAGCGTGATTACCGTCGAATTTGACATTGAAATTGACCTGGAGGCGGCTACTAATGATGTCCGCGACAAAGTTTCTCAAGCCGTAAGGTTTCTGCCGCAGGATGCTGACCCTCCGGTAGTGGAAAAAGCCGATGCAAACAGTCAATCAGTGGTATTCCTCTCTATATTGAGTGACCGGCGCAGCCTGATCGAGCTGTCTGATTTTGCCAACAATGTACTCCGCGAACGGCTGCAAACCATTCCGGGGGTAAGCGGAGCTTTTGTACGCGGAGAACGCAAATACGCTATGCGCCTCTGGCTGGACCCAGTTAAGATGTCCGCTTACCGCATTGTACCTGCTGATATTCAGGCTGCCCTGCGCCGGGAAAACATTGACTTGCCTACCGGACGGATCGAAGGCAACCAAACGGAGCTGAACCTCCGCACCGACAGCCGCCTGACTACCACCGAGGAGTTTGAACGAATGATTATCAAGTCGGAAAATGGACGAGTTATCCGCTTTGGAGATGTGGGATATTCCGAATTAGGAGCTGAAAACGACCGGAGCAGCATTCGTAAGAGTACGGTGCCCGGTGTACTGATCTCGATTCAGCCGCAACCTAATGCCAACGAAATTGAGATTTCCAACGAAGTGTACCGCCGCCTGGAAGCCTTGAAACCGGAAATTCCGCCCGACATTCAGATCCAGATTGCCAACGACTACACCAAACCCGTAAGGCGTTCCATCAAGGAAGTAGAAGAAACGCTGATTGTCGCCTTCATACTGGTAGCACTGGTCATTTACCTGTTCCTTCGCGACTGGCGGTCTACGCTGATTCCGGTAATTGCCATTCCCATTTCGATTGTGGCTACCTTCTTTATCATGTACATAGCCGGTTTCTCCATCAACGTATTGACGCTGGTGGCTATCGTACTGGCTATCGGACTGGTATGCGACGATGCGATTGTAGTGCTGGAAAATATTTACGCTAAGGTGGAAGAAGGCATGACGCCCATTCAGGCGGCGCTGAAAGGTTCTAAAGAGATCTACTTTGCCATTATTTCTACCACAATCACGCTGGTTTCGGTATTCATCCCAATCATCTTCCTGCAAGGCTTGACTGGTCGGTTGTTCCTGGAATTTGGCGTTGTGCTGGCGGGCTCTATTCTGATTTCGGCCCTGATTGCCCTTACCCTGTCGCCGATGATGTGCGCCTACTTGCTCAAACGGCACGATAAGCCCAGCAAATTTTACGCGGCCACCGAAAGGTTTTATAACAACCTGACCAATAGTTACAGCCGGTCCCTGGAAAGGTTTATGCGGGTAAAATGGCTGGCAATTCCTATCGTACTGGGTATGGTGGCCCTGATTATTATTTTTGGCAACCTGCTGCCGACCGAACTGGCGCCACTGGAAGACCGGGGTATCATCCGGGTGCAGGTACGGGCTCCGGAAGGCGTTTCGTACGAGTACATGGACAAATACATAACTGAAATTGATCAATACATTAATGATTCCGTACCCGAGATAGCTTCCTCTATCGGCTTAACGGCCGTAATTCCCGGCGGCGGGTCATTTGCGCCAGTCAATACGGGATTGGAAAATATATTTCTGGTGGACCCGGATAAACGGGAACGTACGCAAGCGCAGGTGTTTGCCCAAATTTCTAAAGGGCTGGAAGCCTTTACGGGGGTTCGGGCTTTCCCGGCGCAGCCACCTACCATTGGCAGTCGATTTGGTGGTCAACCCGTACAATTTGTGTTGCAGGCACCCACGCTGGAACAATTGGTGAAAGTACTGCCGGAATTTCTGGAAGAAGCCCAGAAAAACCCTACACTACGCTTTGTGGATTCGGATTTTAAAGTGAATAAACCGGAATTGGTGCTAAAAATCAACCGGGAAAAGGCTTCCGAACTGAAAGTGTCCGTGGAAGAAATTGCCCGGACCCTGCAACTGGCCTTCAGTGGGCAGCGATATGGCTACTTTATTATGAAAGGTAAGCAGTACCAGGTCATCGGCCAATTGGCCCGCAATGACCGCAACGAACCTTTGGACCTGAAAGCTTTATCGATCCGGAATAATCAGGGGCAAATGGTACCGCTGGATAACCTGATTTCTTATGAAGAATCGGTGAACTCAGCGGCCATCTACCGACACAATCGTTATGTATCGGCCACGGTCTCGGCTGGTTTGGCGGAAGGCAAAACATTAGGCGAAGGCATTGAGGCGATGCAGGAAGTAGCCGCGAAGGTCCTCCCTCCTGCTTTCAAGACCGATCTGGCGGGACAGTCCCGGGAATTTGCCGATAGTTCTTCCAGTCTGCTGTTTGCTTTCATACTGGCTATTGTGCTCATTTACCTGATTCTGGCAGCGCAGTTCGAAAGCTTCGTGGACCCTCTAATCATTCTGTTTACGGTACCATTGTCTATTGCCGGGGCGTTGGGCACCCTTTACCTGTTCGGCCAGACGCTGAATATCTTCAGTCAGATTGGAATAATTATGCTGATTGGTCTGGTAACGAAGAATGGGATCTTGATTGTGGAATTCGCCAACCAGCGCAAAGAAGCCGGTTTGCGGCGTACCGATGCCGTACTGGAAGCTGCTTCCTCCCGTTTCCGTCCCATTCTGATGACCAGTATGGCTACGATTCTGGGCATTGTTCCCATTGCCTTGTCCTTAGGCACCGCTGCCGGTAGCCGCCAATCTTTAGGCATTGCCGTAATCGGTGGGATGCTGATTTCGGGATTCCTTACCTTATATATTGTGCCTGCCATGTACACGTATTTATCCCGTCAACTGAAGCGAACACCCTTTATCGAAGAAGTATTCCCTAAAACGGAGGTGGTGAAATGAAACTCTGCATGGCCACCAATAACCGGCATAAAATTGAGGAAATAAAGTCACTCATTCCGGCGCATATCCAACTGCTAAGCCTCGCCGACATTGGCTGCGACGTAGAGCTGCCCGAAACGGGTGACACCCTGGAAGCAAACTCCCTGCAAAAAGCCCGGTACGTATGGGATCATTATCAGGTTAGTTGCTTCGCTGACGATACCGGCCTGGAAGTAGAATCACTAGATGGCGAACCTGGTGTGTACTCGGCCCGCTATGCCGGCTCACACCGGAGCAGCGAAGATAATATTCGTCTGTTGTTACAGAAACTTCAGGAAAAGCCTAACCGTAATGCCCAGTTCCGCACCTGCATTACGCTGATTCTGGACGGAAAAGTGCATCAGTTCGACGGCGTTGTCAAAGGCCAAATCATTGAAGATCTTCGGGGCCGGGGCGGCTTCGGCTACGACCCCGTTTTTATTCCCGAAGGCCATTCCCAAACCTTTGCCGAAATGCCTTTGGAAACAAAGAACCAGATTAGTCACCGGGGCCGGGCTGTAGGGCAGTTGGTAGCATTTCTGGGAACGATTTGAGGGCTTGTTGCGGCAATTAAATGAATAATATGTTTTACGAACGCTACTACAGCAATTACTTTGCTGCCACTTTTGAGCATACCTGTAGTTAGTTATTTTCCATATCTATCCTGAAACTACAAGTTATAGGATTTTGAAGCTTGTAACTGGGAAACTAAGTTGAGCGCAAAAGGGTATATAAACTACCCAATAGAGTTATCTAAATGGTCGGTATTTCTTTTAGTCACTATATCAACATAGTTCACTCTCAGAGCAGCCCTTCCAGTGATAGGTCATCGAGAAATGCGTCGAGCCGCTGAGGATCATCAAAAGGGATAATATCTACGATAGAGTCATTCTCCATATTATACCACACTTCAGCAAAAAAATGCTCTATTGCAAACAAGTTGCAAGTGTATCGGAATCCTTTGCGGCATAGCAAAAACTTGCCTTTTTCTGAAATATATTGAGACTGGGTGGTCAAAGGAAGGCCCGTAAATTCTTCCGCTGTCATGGTTGATAAATGCTGAATGTTTGTAACAACTGCCATTATTCCTTTGTTATCTAAATGGAGCAGCTCGTGACAAGAATCAAGAATTAAGTTAAACCAAAACTGCTTGATTGCCTGGTATTTTTTGCTCTTTACTCAAATTCTTACGCTGTATGCCGGTGAAAGCCATTTAATTGTACGGTATAAATCCCGAATAAGCAATTTAGAATGCGTTTAAAAAGTAATTTTCGTTATGGTGATTTTGTTTGCTAAAACTTCCGCATGTACCTTTGGCCGGGTAGAATTTGTTTTAATAATTAACTACCTATTTTACACTTCTATTAAAATTTATCCCTAAAAAGTTCAACTATGAGTTGGGTAGCACAAACCTTAAACAGTACCCTCGGGCGCAAATTAGTGATGGCGCTTACGGGTTTGTTTCTTTGTACTTTCTTAATTGTTCATGCCGGCGGCAACACGATGCTGTTTCGTAGCGATGGCGGACAGGCGTTTAATGAGTACACCTATTTCATGACGCATAACCCGCTGATCAAAATGGTCTCTTACATTCTCTACACCAGTATTTTGCTGCATGCCGTGTACGCGGGCATCCTGACTGCAATCAACCGGAAGGCCCGGCCGGTAGGCTATGCTTATGCAAGACCCTCTGAAAACAGCACCTGGGCTTCTCGGAATATGGGCTTCTTAGGTGTCATTTTGTTGCTTTTCATTATCGTTCACATGCGGACGTTCTGGTACGAGATGCACTTTGGCAGCGTGCCTATGGCTACGTATGATGGCCAGGAATACAAGGACTTGTACAAAGTAGTTATCTGGGCTTTCTCCCAATGGCCCTACGTAGTTTTATACACGATTTCTATGGCAGCAATGGCTTTCCACTTGGTACATGGGTTCCGGAGCGGCTTCCAGACCCTGGGCGGCAATCATCCCAAGTATAACCCTCTGCTGAGTAACCTGAGCTGGGCCTTCGGTATTATTATTTCGGCCTTGTTTGCCGCTATGCCGATCTACGTATTTATTCAAACTCACTAATTAATTTCATCCCTCTATTATGAAATTTGATTCTAAAATTCTGGAAGGTCCCTTAGCGGAAAAATGGACTAAACATAAATTTACCCAGAAGCTAGTCAACCCGGCCAACAAGCGTAAATACGACATTATCGTAGTGGGTACGGGCCTGGCAGGTGCCTCGGCGGCGGCCTCCCTAGCCGAATTAGGTTACAATGTAAAAGCTTTTACGTATCATGACAGTCCGCGGCGGGCTCACTCTATTGCAGCTCAAGGCGGTATCAACGCGGCCAAGAATTATCAGAATGACGGTGACAGCGTCTACCGTTTATTTTACGATACCATTAAGGGCGGCGACTACCGGGCTCGTGAAGGAAATGTATACCGTCTGGCCGAAGTTAGTGTAGATATTATTGACCAATGCGTAGCGCAAGGCGTACCTTTTGCCCGCGAATACGGTGGTCTGCTAGCCAACCGTTCTTTCGGTGGGGCGCAGGTTTCCCGTACGTTCTATGCCCGGGGCCAGACTGGACAGCAGTTGCTGCTAGGCGCTTACAGTGCCTTAAGCCGTCAGGTTGCCAATGGCAAAGTTAAAATGTACACCCGTACTGAGGTGATGGATATTGTGATGGTGGACGGCAAAGCCCGCGGCATCGTCACCCGTAATCTCATTACCGGTAAAGTGGAAAGCCACGCCGGACATGCGGTTCTGCTTTGCACCGGTGGCTATGGCAATGTTTTCTACCTCTCCACCAACGCCCTGAACTGTAATGCTTCTGCCACCTGGCGGGCTCATAAGAAAGGGGCGCTGTTTGCCAATCCTTGTTTTACGCAGATTCACCCCACTTGTATCCCGGTTTCCGGTGAATACCAGTCAAAGCTCACCTTAATGTCTGAATCCCTCCGGAATGATGGCCGGGTGTGGGTTCCTAAGAAAGCCGGCGATAAGCGTAAGCCAGAGGATATTCCCGAAGCCGAAAGAGATTATTTCCTCGAAAGAAGATATCCTTCGTTTGGTAACCTGGTGCCCCGCGACGTAGCTTCCCGCAATGCTAAATATGTATGTGATGAAGGCAGAGGTGTAGGGGAAAGCGGCCTGGCAGTATACCTGGACTTTGCGGATGCCATCAAGCGGGATGGAATGAATACTATCTCGGCTAAATACGGCAACTTGTTTGATATGTACGCCATGATTACCGGCGAAGATCCTTACAAAACGCCGATGCGGATTTATCCGGCGGTTCACTATACGATGGGTGGCCTTTGGGTAGATTATAATCTGATGACAACTGTTCCGGGCTTGTACGCAATGGGTGAGGCTAATTTCTCCGACCATGGTGCTAACCGTCTGGGTGCCAGCGCCCTTATGCAAGGCTTAGCTGATGGATACTTCGTGATTCCTTACACGATTGGCGACTACCTGGCTACCATGCCTGCCGATAAAATTACCGTGGACCGGCCCGAGTTTAAAGAAGCCGAAACGGGAGTGGTCAATCTGGTGAAACGTTTGCTTTCGATCAACGGACAAAAAACGCCGGGCCAGATTCATAAGGAGTTGGGCAAGATTATGTGGGATTACTGCGGAATGTCTAGAAGTGCGGAAGGGCTGAAGAGTGCCCGGGAAAAAGTACGAGCCTTGAAGGAAGAATTCTGGAGAAATGTGAAAGTAGTGGGTACCGGTGACGAACTGAACCTCAGTTTGGAGAAAGCCAGCCGCGTAGCGGACTTCCTGGAGTTAGGCGAACTCATGATTGTGGATGCCCTGAACCGTAATGAATCCTGCGGGGGTCACTTCCGCGAAGAATATCAGACGGAAGATGGCGAAGCTTTACGGGACGATGCTAATTATGCTTACGTGGCTGCCTGGGAATACAAAGGCCCAAATCAGGATGCCGAACTGCATAAGGAGGAACTGATATTCGAAAATGTAAAACTGACCCAGAGAAGCTATAAATAAAATGTTAAGTTTTAAATGCTAAATGTTGAATGAAAAAAGAGAATTTTATTTAGCCCTTAGCATTCAACATTTAAATTTTGAAAGAAGAATGAATCTAAAACTAAGAATATGGCGTCAGAGAGACGCGAATTCAAAAGGTGCTTTAGTTGATTATGAAGTGAAAGTAAATCCGCACATGTCCTTTCTGGAGATGCTGGATGAATTGAATGAGACGCTGCAGCAGAAAGGTCAGGAACCCGTAGCTTTCGATCACGACTGTCGGGAGGGTATCTGCGGATCATGCAATCTTTTTATTAATGGCCGCCCGCACGGACCGATGCAGACCACTACCTGCCAGCTGCACATGCGGCATTTCCATGAAGGCGAAACGGTAGTAATTGAACCTTGGCGGGCCAAAGCGTTCCCGATTGTAAAAGATTTGATCGTAGACCGTTCGGCGTTTGACCGGATTGTGCAGGCAGGCGGCTATATTTCGGTCAATACGGGTTCCGCACGGGATGCCAATGAAATTCCGATTCCAAAGATTATTGCCGACGAGGCTTTTAATTCGGCGGCTTGTATTGCCTGCGGAGCCTGCGTAGCCGCCTGTAAAAATGCTTCGGCTATGCTGTTCGTGGGTGCACAGATCAGTAAATTGGCTTTGTTGCCACAAGGCAAAGCAGAACGTAAGGCCACGGGCCGAGAAAATGGTGGCTCAGATGGATGCGGAGGGTTTTGGAGCCTGCTCCAATACCGGGGCCTGCTCGGCTGAATGCCCGAAGGAAATCTCTATGGCCAACATTGCCCGTATGAACCGCGAATATTTCGGGGCTAAGCTTACCTCTACTAATATGTAAGCATGCGGTAGTAAGCAGTAAAAGGTAACTCTTCAGACAGGAGATAAGAGCAAAAGCCCGGTTTACAAGCCGGGCCTTTATAATCAATGCTTAACTTTTAGAGTGATTATTTGATGCTAAGGTTCACCCTGGACGATTCTGGTTATAATTGTCCACTAAATCTCCTACTGATAAGTTTACTCCAGCGGTAATTTCTACCGGCGTATGCCAATCACGAGGTTTTAAATCCTCCTCCATGATGGTTTGGGATATTGTATTGATCCAGATTACTCTCTCCACGCCGAACTTAAGAAGCTTATTGGTTTTATTCAGGTAATAGTCCATTGGGAGGCGAAATCACTTACATCTGCTTTTAAATCCACTTCGATCACTACTTTGGGCGGTACCGGTAAATAATGCTCAGCGCTTATATTCAAATGGGAATCTTTGGCATCCAGTATGGCAATATCGGCCGACAAATTATCCCCTTTCTTCAGGTGCAATCCAAGCTCGTTGGTTAGAACAAAAAATTTATCTTCCGGTAATTGCTTGTATAAGAAACGCAGGATAAGAGATACAACCATTGACTGGGAAACACTTGAACCTATCATTTCTTCAATAGTAGCCTGGGATAAAAGTACTTTATGATAGTTTTTATAATAAACCAGATTACCGTCCATCTCTTCGTAAATCAGCTTATCCGGTATTGTGGTAAGTACGCCCATAGGTAGTGATAAATTTTAAATGCGAAAGGGTAAATGCAGCATCAGTAATTGTTTAAAATACGATGATTTTCACGAAATCTATTAAGCATTCAACATTTAAAATTTACCATTCTCCGTTAGGCGTTCTTATCGGATTCGGTCAGGTCGGTTAGTGCTTTTTTATGGTGCTTTTTGAGCAGTACGTCTATCTCCGCATTGACCTGAGCCAGATCTTGATCATTGATTTTAGCTAAAATCCTGGCTTGCAGATTCAGAATTGTATTCAGCAACGCTACATTCGTGCAGAGCATATTGATGGATGCCAGGTCTGGATTGGCAAGCACGTTTTCTTCCTCACCATTAGTAGTAGCATTTTCTGTAGGGTCAGCAACAATTTCTTCCGGTTTGGTCTTTTTCTTTCTGGGCATAATTTCTTTTAACGTAATGCTGAAAAATGGGTCTACTCTCATACCTAATCCTACCACTACATCAAACTCCTCCCGCTTCAAGGGCATCACTGACAGACGGGACTGGCGTAACAGGGCAATCTGCTGCAACTTTTCATTTTGCTTGATGACTTCCAGCGTAACTGGTTTTTTGAAGGAATTTTCTGGTACCAAATCTACTACTACCCAGGTTGTATCATCGGTAGTAGGGTCCTGGTAAGCCTCCCGGACTACTTTGGCAATGCCTACAACGGCTTTATCTTCGTTGCTATGGTAGTACAAAACCAAGTCTCCTTCTTTCATGGCCTGCAAGTTATTGCGGGCCTGATAATTACGGACGCCGTCCCAAAAAGTACGGCCATCTTGTCTGAATTTTTCCCAGGAGTATTTAAAGGGCTCTGATTTTACCAGCCAGTAGTTCATATTTATTTTAGCGGTGCACGTAGAGATATTGAGCCTGCAAGTTGCAGTTTCACCACCGTAAAATCAATATTTCCGTACCCGCAATTGATTCTCATTCACTGAAACTATTTCCAACTGATAAGCTTCTGCTTTAGGTTGGGTCAATCGAATTTGAACAGCCTTTTTACCCTTCACTGGTTCCCATTTTCCATAAATTGGTAACTCTCCGTCTGACGGCGCTATGTCGTACCGAATAAATTCACCATTGGGTTTAAACTCCATACCCCTCCGTCCGCGTGAGGGAGGAAATTTATAATCATTTGGGCGGTACGTGGTTACATCTACCGAATCTTCTTCATAGGAATGCACCCATTTCTTTATGAGCAATTTTGAATAATCCTGGTCTGCGCAACGCTGACTACTAATCAGGACAAATAGTATTAATCCAAACACAAAATTTTTCATAAAGGATTTGTGATAATAATTTGGCAACCAATAAGCTCAAATAGGTGACTTGCTACTACAAACCAAAAAGATTAAAAATCGCGGCAGATGATGATTTGTAGAAAGAACGTGATGCAGCTACCGTTAAGCGTATGGTACTTAACAATCTGGATAGTAAACTTTATTAAGTTTTACTGCGTGTGTTTCTCCAGGTTTTTACTATACAACAAGCACTTATTTTGCCAGGAGGATAAAAAAACGGCAAAACTGAACAAAAATTTTAGAAAATGGATTATTCTATTTCATTAATCCTTATTTTTGTAAAATATAGTTTGCCGGATAATTCTTTTTACTATGTCGAAACAGGAATTACACCTGAATCCATTATCATCCTGGATTCAGTTTGACAAGAAGCCTCTCATTATTGCCGGGCCCTGCAGCGCAGAAACCGAAGAACAAGTCGTAAATACGGCCCTTGCCCTGAAAAAGTTGGGAAAAGTAGATGCCATCCGTGCCGGTGTCTGGAAACCACGTACCCGGCCTAATAGCTTTGAAGGCAATGGCGCTGTAGCATTATCCTGGATCAAATCCATTAAAGAGGCCACTGGTTTGCCTTTTGCTACCGAAGTAGCGACTCCGCAGCATATTGAAGAAGCCCTTAAATACGGCGTTGATATCCTTTGGATTGGTGCCCGCTCTACGGTAAACCCTTTTACAGTGCAGGAAATGGCCAACGCGCTGAAAGGGGTAGATGTGCCAGTATTGATCAAAAATCCGATCAACCCTGAGCTGGCCCTGTGGATTGGAGCCATTGAGCGGATCTATAACGCCGGCATCCGGAACATTGCCGCAATCCACCGGGGTTTCTCCACCCACCAAAAGACCAAATACCGGAACGCGCCCCTCTGGCAGATCTCCAATTGAACTGAAAACAATTTTCCCGAACCTGCCTATTATCGGTGACCCAAGCCATATTACCGGCAAGCGGACTATGATTTATGAAGTTTCGCAGCGGGCCTTAGATCTAAACTATGACGGCCTGATGATCGAGACCCATCTGGACCCTGAGAAGGCTTGGAGTGATGCAGCCCAGCAAGTAACGCCTGATGCGCTGGAACAGATCATTTCGGCTCTGAAAATTCGCGAAGCCACTTCTGATGATGCCTTGTTTGTCAATCATCTTGAAGAATTACGGGTAAAGATTGATGATGTGGACCGCGAATTATTGGAAACTATAGCGGCCCGGATGGCATTGGTTGAGAAATTGGGCGAATACAAAAAAGAACATAATGTGACTATCTTCCAGGTAGAACGTTGGAATGAGGTATTTAAAACCCGTCCGGAGTGGGCAGCCCGCATGAATGTTCATAAAGATTTTGTTGCTGAGCTGTTTAAACTCATTCACCTGGAGTCAATCCGTAAACAGACTGAGGTAGTAGAACGGGAAAACGTGCAGCAATAATGTTGATCGAGCTTTATAAGTATTTTATAGAATGGCTTACGGATCGTAAGCCATTTTTTTGTACTTTTTAGCAGCAACTCATTTTTATTATATGAAGCATTTTTTACACTGTTCACAGGCATTATTATTCTGGTGCATTGTTACGCCATTGTTTTCCCAACCAGCGCCCATCAGATGGGGAAAAGTATCCGATCAGGAGATGCAAATCAAAGTTTGCCCTTTCGACAGTGCGGCTACGGCCATTGTACTCTGCGACTATGGCCAGATCAAAATGGGCTACGGGAATATACTGATTGAACGGCACCGGCGCATAAAGATCCTGGACCGGAAGGCGCAGGAATACGCCAATGTATCAGTACCCTATTACGTAAAAAATAACCTGGAGAAAATTACCCACGTGCAGGCCCAGACACTCACGGTAGACAGTAAAGGGAAAGTAATTGCCCATGAAATCCCTTCGAATCAGATTTTTGACGTGGATAATCAGGAAAACTGGCGCGAAAAACGCTTCACCTTTCCTCAGGTGGAGGTAGGCTCCATCATAGAATACCGTTACACGACTGTTTCCGAAAACTTCACTTTTCTGGAGGGCTGGACATTCCAGTCCGAAATTCCTACGCTTCACTCGGAGTTAAGGGCCATGATTCCCGAAGGGCTTGATTACCGCTTACTGATGCAGGGGCGCCGGTTACTACAGAAATACGAAAAGGTTAACGGCAACCAGTGGGCGCTGGACAACGTGCCAGCCCTAATGCAGGAGTCACACGTAGCCAACTATTGGGACTATGCGGAGAAGATCCGTTTTCAGCTAGCTGGCTATCAAAAGGCCAAAGATGGCATTGGCGGCGGTATTGAGTACATCACGACCATGACTACTTGGGAAAAACTGGCTGAAGAGTTGTTGACTAATGACAACTATACCCGCTACCTAAACCGCCGCGGACAAGCAAAAGAGGTTGTAGCAGCACTGACTAGTACAGCTGACCTACCGGCGATGCGTTTGCAGAAGATTTATAATTACGTAAAAAGCCAGATTCGCTGGGATGGCAAACATCGTATCTTCACCGATCAGTCCTTAAGCTCCCTACTGGAAACGAAAACCGGTACCAGTGCCGAGGTCAACCTGTATCTGGCATTGCTGTTGCGCGAAGCCGGATTACGGGCAAATCCCGCTCTGATCAGTACCCGCCCACACGGTAAGGTCCAGGTAACTTATCCTTTATTATCGCAATTTAACCACGTTGTCGTCTGCGTTAAGACGGAAGAGCAGGAATATCTGCTGGATGCTACCAATCCGCTACGGCCGTATAACTTGCTGGATGAAGATGATCTGAATGAGACTGCGTATGTACTGGATAAAGCGAACCCTCACTGGATGGATATTAAGACCGGTACCACTACCCGAAAAGTCACCTCGGCTGAAGTTGATCTGTCTAACCCCACCAAACCTACCTACCGGTTTTCAGAACGTTATGAGGGCTACCTCGCGCTGGAAAGAAGGCTTCAGTACCTTCAACATGGGAAGAAAGCACTGGGCAGGGAGCTACTGAGTACCGAACATCAGGACTTTAAGTTAGCTGACTCCGAAGCTAAACATACTGACAACCCTGATGAAGCACTGCTGATTACCCTAATGTACCAATCTGAAGGGGCTACCAATGCTGCCGGCTCCATAATTTATTTCAACCCTGTTTTGCTGAGTGAATTTACCGAAAATCCTTTTAAACAGGAGAAACGTAACTTACCCGTCGAACTGGACTTTCCGGTTACGTATACATTTATCCTTAACCTGAAAGTACCGGACGGCTACCAGGTGCAGGAGATGCCGCAAAGCGTATTGATGAAATTTCCGGGTGAGTTGGCTGAATTCCGCTATCACATCAGCCGTAAAGAAAACCTGATTCAACTCCTTTCTACTACCTCCTTCAAGAGCACTACGATTCCCAATGAATACTATGACCACCTGCGGGCTTTTTACGATCAGGTGATTGCCAAGCACCGGGAGGTGATTGTATTGAAAAAGATTTAGTAGCAAAATTCAGTTAAATTAAGCCGATTGCCAGTATTAGTAATTATGGGTAAAATGGGTAAAGAGCAGCTAGATTGAGATTTGATTATTTTTTTATAAAATTTAATTTTTCTGTAGTATTTCTACCTGAAACCTATTAATTTGTGTGCATAACCACTCTTATTCTATGCCAATCTGGAACGAAATGAATGCCCAGCACTTGCTCTCTAGGAGCATGTTTGGTTATCGGCGGGCGACTTGGACGTTGCACTTTCTTACTCTCTGGAAGAGTTTGTAGACAACGTGTTGCTTAAGCCTTTTATTGAAACACCCGAGCCGCCCGGAGATTGGGTGAACGAGAATCCCATTCCCAACAACAACACCGTGGACGGTCAGCGCCGGACCGAATTACGGCAATGGTGGATTGGTAAAATGCTGGACAACAGCCCGCCCTGTGTTCGTGAAAAAATAGTGCTTTTCTGGCATAATCATTTTGTGTCTGAAATGTCAAAGCCAAATATGTATCCGCAGCGGATGTACCACCAGAATGCCCTGTTCCGTAAGGAAGCTTTCGGTAATTTTAGAGCATTAACCAAAGCAGTCACTACGGACCCGGCCATGCTGATCTACTTGATGGTAACAACAGCAGCAAGACCAGCCCCAACGAAAACTACGGCCGCGAACTGCTGGAATTATTCACCCTGGGTATTGGAAACTATACGGAAAATGATGTAAAAGAAGCGGCAAGGGCCCTTACGGGTTGGCAGGTAAGGGGCTTGAAATCAGAATTAAACAAAAGCCGCTTCGATAATACCCAAAAAACTTTCCTGGGAGAGAGAGGCAACTTTGATCACAGTACACTTATTGATGTAATTTTTACCAAACCTGAGACAGCTCAGTTCCTTTGCCGTAAGCTTTATAAAGAGTTTGTGTACTCAGTACCCGACGAGGATTTTGTAAGCCAGATGGCAGAGGTGTTACGTAACAATGATTACGATATCAAACCGGTATTGTCGTTTTTGTTCCAGTCTGATCATTTTTACTCGTATGAGTTTATCGGGACAAAAATCAAAAGCCCCCTCGAAATGCTTATCGGCGCCATGAAGCAGCTAAACATTGCTGATATAGACAAGGCGTACATATTCGATATTGGTAAAAGCTTACAGCAAGAGCTATTTGAGCCGCCCGATGTGCGTGGATGGGAGGGTCAGCGTAAATGGATCAGTTCGGCTACTTTCCCGCTCCGCAACAACTACACTGATTCTCTGATCTCCGGACGTAAATCGAACGGACAAACTTTGCGCTCTAAGGTCAACGCCCTGACATTGGCCCGTAGCTATGGCGCTTCTGAAGATGCCGCGCAGTTTAATGAGGATGTAATCCGGTACATGGTTCAGTTTCCGCAGATAAGCAGCGAACGTAAAGGGTTTCTCCTGGAAACCTTAATGAGCGGAACGGTTAACTGGTCTACTTATCTTCCCATGGCCGAGTCGCGCATCCAGAACTATTTGCGTACCATTATGCGCCTGCCTGAGTATCAGCTTTGTTAACCGGAGCCAATACTAATTAACAATCATGGGCTAAGATCGGTACTGCCCTCACTTGCGGGGTACCAATCAAAGGTCTAATGTTTCCTTAAAAACCGTTTCCTCACTTCAACCGCCCTCTAACATTCTTTTATGAGAAGGAGAGACTTTCTACAAAATATAGGCCTGGTATCAGGCTCCTTAGCGCTGGGTAATATTCCCCTCCGGGCTTTCGCGCACCCCATGCTTCCCTCATTTGAACAGACTAACGGTAAAATACTCGTGCTGCTGCAGTTAAACGGCGGCAACGACGGGCTGAACACTGTTATTCCTTTTGAAGACGCAACTTATTACGAGAAACGTCCTAATTTGGGCATTGCCAAGAACAACGCAGTAGCAATAGACAGTATCACGGGTCTGCACCCATCGCTGGCTCCTTTCCGGGATCTGTATGAAAACGGTAAACTGTCGGTGGTGCGAGGCGTGGGTTACGAAAATCACAACCGTTCCCACTTCCGGTCCACTGACATCTGGATGTCCGCTTCCGACGCAAACCAGTTCATCTATGATGGCTGGGCCGGCCGGTATTTACATCAGATGTATCCTGATTTTCCGGCTAAGGCCGCTGACCATCCCATGGCCGTACAATTAGGTTCTGTAGAATCGATGGTAATGCAGAGCCCGGCCGGATCGATGAGTGTAGTGTTTGAGAATCCAAATACCTTCTATCAGTTGGTAAATGGCTCAAAAGTGGATAATGATCCGCCACCCAACTCGTTAGCCGGTGAAGAACTTAAATACTTAAAGCAAATTGCCGTCCAGTCTATTCAATACGCTAACGTAATTAAAACGGCTGCTGATCAGGCACAGAATGCGGTTACGTACCCTAATACCAACCTGGGCCGCCAACTCGCTATTATCGCGGATCTTATCGCGGGGGGCTTGCAAACCCCGGTCTACATGGCTTCCATTGGCGGCTTTGATACCCATGCTAACCAGCTTGGTAATCATGCCAATCTACTCAAGCAAGTAGCTGATGCCGTAGCTGCCTTTCAGAGCGACATTGACAAGCAGGGTAAGTCGGAAAACGTGGTTATGATGACATTCTCAGAATTCGGCCGGCGCTTAAATGAAAACGGTACTGCGGGAACGGATCATGGCACGCAAGCTCCTTTATTCGTGATTGGTGATCCGGTGAAAGGCGGTCTTTTGGGAACTAATCCTGATCTGAAAAACCTGGATACCCGCGGTGATGCTTTCCATCAGTTTGACTTCCGGCAGATTTACACTACTATTCTGCAAGATCATCTGGGAATGGCTAATGAAAATGCCCAAGCTGTATTAGGGCGTGATTTCGAGAAACTGGATATATTCGAAAAACCAACTGTTTCGGTGGACGAAGTAACACCTTTTGCCCTTACCAGCGTCAATCCTAATCCGTTCAGTACGGCTACCACCGTATCTTATGAATTGGCCCGGAGTATGAATATCAAGCTCTCCATGATTGATATGGCAGGACGTGAACTATCCGTCATTCAGGAAGGCCGGCAACCACAGGGGCAGCATTTAAAGCATTGCCAGATGCCTAATTTACGCAGTGGCGTGTACCTGATGAGCCTGCAGGCCGAAGGAAAACGCCGTTCGCGCAGAGTGGTAGTACTATAAAACAACGCTTGTTTGCGTATTCAACCAAAAGGGGCTTCTTAAAGCCCCTTTTTTATTTATCACAAAAAACCATAAGCCTGCCTCCTTCCCTAAAGCTTATATTGTAATTTGCGTGTCTAAACTATATGCAGTTAGTACGGGAAACGGGTATTCTGATTCAAAAGGAAGTGTTGCTGGAACTACGGCAGCGTTATGCGCTGAACGGTATGCTGCTATATGTAGTGAGTACGGTAGTAGTTTGTTATTTTGGTTTCGGTCAAAACAGCGGCGCACTGGCGCAGGAACCTTGGGCCTGGAACACCTTATTTTGGATTATCCTGCTATTCACGGCCATCAACGCCATTGCCAAGAGCTTTGCACAGGAACGTCAGGGAAGGCTGGTGTATTACTACACACTGGCTAGTCCGCAAAGCATTATTGTCTCCAAAATCATTTATAACAGTCTGCTTATGCTGCTGCTGGCCCTGACTGGTTATGCTATTTATTCTCTTGTACTAGGCAACCCGGTGGAAGATAACCTGTTATTTTTGATCAACGTGGGATTAGGCGCTGTAGGGTTTTCCAGCACGTTGACAATGGTATCGGGTATTGCGGCTAAAGCCGGAAACAACAGCGTGCTGATGGCTATTCTTAGCTTTCCGGTGATTATTCCCTTACTTATCCTGTTAATCAGGGTTTCGAAGAATGCCATGGACGGGCTGGATTGGAGTGCCAGCGGAGATGAAGTGATTACGCTGCTGGCGATTAATGCTATTGTACTGTCGGTTTCCTATATTCTGTTCCCTTACTTGTGGCGCAGTTAACAGGTTAGTATGCTGATTAAAGGCCAGCAGTAGCAAGTTTTTAGTTTTATTTGAAACGATGACAAGCATGGTCCTCGGGCAATGTTTTACAATGACTAAGAACTAAAACCTGGGAATTTAACACTGCTGCCGCCGATTATGACACGCCAAGGCTTATCCTAAAGAATAGCATGGCTTTTCTACAACTTTTTGTCGTAAAAATCAATTATTCAGGCAAATATCAGCGCTGACTCTTAACTTTGCGGACTGAATTTTTGTTCTTTACTTAGTTGGTTCACCAATTCCACTCCTGATTATATTATGAAACTGTCCTGGTGGAAAATTCTCTGCATTATATTGTTGCTGTATACCGTAGTGATGGGTTTTCTGGGACCGGTTCCCCGTCTGGCTATTCTCAATGAGAGTATCCGCAATTTGTATTTCCACGTGCCAATGTGGTTTGCCATGATGGCTATTTTAGGCGCTTCGGCCTTTTATTCCATCAAATACTTGCGTGACCAATCCATGGCCAATGACATGATAGCGAGGGAAGCAGCCCATACCGGCATTTTGTTGGGAACCTGGGGTTGATTACTGGGATGGCTTGGGCCCGGTTTACCTGGGGTGCCTGGTGGGTCAATGACCCTAAGCTCAATGGAGCGGCAATCGGAATGCTCATCTACTGTGCTTATTTGATTTTGCGCAGCTCTCTGGAAGATGAGCAACAACGGGCCCGGATTTCGGCTATTTATAACATTTTTGCCTTTTCTACCCTTATTCCCCTGCTCTTTATCCTGCCTCGCCTGACTGATTCTTTGCATCCGGGTAATGGCGGCAACCCTGGATTTAGTAATTATGACTTGGATAATAATATGCGAATCGTTTTTTACCCGGCAGTAATCGGTTGGATACTATTGGGAGTGTGGTTAACTCAATTAGGAGTACGAATAGGCAAAATTGGGCGTGTACTAGAGGAGCGGGAAGGCAGCGTAGTCCGGAAAGCCGTGGCAAAATAAGCTCCAGGAACTCTGGGCGCATGCAGAACAAATATCATTTTTTTGCCTTTTATCAAAAATAATTAAAGTCCGTCCATTAGCTGAATCTTGGGCAGTACCTTTGTTAAATAGGATTATGAAAAGCTTCTTTCCCTGTTCCCTTTTCTTACTGATAACCGCCAGTCTACACGCACAGGAGGTAAATGGCTGACCAATTACGAGCTGAGGGTAAAATTTATGTGGTAGTTGCGGTAGTTGCGGTAGTACTGATTGGCCTGCTGTTTTATATAGTTCGCCTCGACCGTAAAGTTTCCCGGCTGGAGCGGGAAGTGGGAACTGAGTAAAGTTAGCAGAACTATTACAAAGGTCATTGACGGAAGTGACCAGAATCATCGTTATTCATTTGTCTATTTTTACCCTTGCTATTGAAGCCATTTTATAAGTCATGAAAAATCTCACTTATTTCTCATTGTAATTATTGCCGTAGCCATTGGCGTAATTATGTCTACTTCCAGTGACGCAAGCTCCTATGTTACTTTCAAGGAGGCTACTGAGCTGGCAGCTGACGGTAAAAGCGCCAAGGTACACGTAGTGGGTAAGCTTAAAAAGGATGCTGCCGGACATATTGTAGGCATAGAGTACCAGCCGCAGGTTGACCCGAACTATTTCGCCTTTGTGCTGGTCGACAATAACAACGAGGAGAGCACAAGGTAGTATACAGCAGCCCTAAACCGCAGGATTTTGAACGGTCCGAGCAAGTAGTGGTCATTGGGAGCATGGGGCAAGGCAGCTTTGAAGCTGACAAGATTCTGATGAAGTGTCCGTCTAAGTACCAGGATAACCAGAAGAGATAGGCGACAAGCAGCAGGCTAAATTTTAAGTCTAATGAAAAATAAGAAAGAGCTCTGGTAGATACCGAAAGGGTAAAAATGTTCCTTTACAATAATCAGGAACATTTTTACCCTTTTTCGTATACCTGCGGATTTGAATATTCTGGGGCTTTTTAATAATCTGAAGAAGCTTTTTTTTTGTAAAAATCCTGTTATCAAGAAAACCCCGTAAAACGGATTAATCCTAATGATACATACATTTATCGGTAACCTCGGCCACGCCTTTGTGATCTTTTCGTTCGTATCGGCGCTGGTTGCTACCTATGCTTACTTTCAGGTAACCCGTACCTCTGAGATAGAGGCCGCCTCCTGGCGGCGATTTGCCCGGTTCACCTTTATTGCTCATGGATTGGCAGTATTGGGCGTAGTGGCAACCTTATTTGCAATCATATACAATCATTATTTTGAGTATCACTATGCTTATAGCCATTCCTCACCAAGTCTGCTACCCATTATATGATTTCGTGCTTCTGGGAAGGCCAGGAAGGGAGCTTCTTGCTGGATATTCTGGCAAGTAATGCTGGGGTTGCTTGTTATTTACACGAATAAAGATAAGGCTTAGGAAGCTCCGGTAATGGTGGTGTTTGCCCTAGTACAGGCCTTTCTGGCTTCGATGATTCTGGGCGTAGTAATTCCGGGAATTGACCTAAAAATTGGGCTCCTCGCCCTTTATCTTGTTGCGCGATGCCCGTCCGGAGGGAAGCCATCTTCCAGACCAATCCCAACTTTGTTCCTGAAGATGGCAACGGGCTGAATCCATTTGCTGCAGAACTACTGGATGGTCATTCATCCCCCTACCTTGTTCCTGGGTTTTGCAGGTACCCTGATTCCATTTACTTTTGCATTGCCGGTTTATGGCGGCGTCAGTTCTCGAATGGATTCGTCCGGCTTTGCCTTGGTCCCTGTTTACGGTATTGGTACTGGGAGCTGGTATTATGATGGGGTATTTGGGCCTATGAAACCCTTAATTTTGGTGGTTACTGGAACTGGGACCCGGTAGAAAATGCGGTGTACATTCCGTGGCTGGTGCTGGTAGGAGCGATTCATACCATGGCCGCCCATAAA
Organism: Cytophagales bacterium; assembly: GCA_030448185.1. GTDB lineage: Bacteria > Bacteroidota > Bacteroidia > Cytophagales > 172606-1 > CADCTQ01. The sequence continues at coordinate 53,180 of JAUJNL010000041.1, forward strand.
AGAACGGTACCGCCCTGAAACCAGCCATCATCCTTGCCATTACTACTTTCATTCTTGTACTGTACGCTACCTTTCTGACCCGTAGCGGAATTTTGGGGAATGCCTCAGTACACTCATTTACTGACTTAGGTTTATCGGGCAGTTGCTGGTTTATTTGCTGGCTTTTGTAGCTATATCTATTGCCTTGATGGTGGCCAACTGGAAGCATATTCCTTCTACGGAAAAGGAAGTTTCTACGTATTCCCGGGAGTTCTGGATTTTTGTGGGTGTGACCGTTATTTGCCTTTCTGCCTTCCAGGTGTTATACACAACTTCCATCAGTGTATAACAAAATAGTAGAGTTGTTCGGATTCGTTTTCCAATATTGCCCCTCCGGCAGACCAGGTGAGTCACTATACCAAGATTCAGATGTAGTTTTTTGCAGTAGCTATTGTGTTGGTTTCGGCTATTGGGCAGTATTTCTGGTGGAAGAAGGTCAACAATATAGGCAATCTGTTGAATGCATTAAACCTGATTTCGCTGCTGGTAACAGCTGCCGTGATTGTGATGACTAAAGTAGATAACCTTATTTATATTGTTATCCTGACCGCTGCCATCTTTTCAGTAGTAGCCAATGCAAATCTATTCTTAAGTATTATAAGGAAATTACCGGCTTTCGGGCGGTTCGGTAGCTCATATGGGGGTAGCCCTGATGGTAATCGGCATTTTATTTTCAGCAGGCTATTCCAAAGTCGTGTCGATCAATACTTCCGGGTTATTGTATTCGCGGCATGAAGACTTCACCAAGAATAATAATCAGGAGAATAAGGAAAATACGCTACTTTGGATCAATGAGCCTACTAAGATTGGTGATTACTATGCCACTTACCATGGTAAGCGGCTAGAAGCCGAAGGAGTACCAGGTTTTATTCCGGCAGATGCGGTAATTACTACCGATAACCCTCGGGTAGTACTGGCAAAGGAGGATATTGCCCATCAGGGTAAAGTGTATCATAAGAAGGAGATTCGCTTCGTATTGCTCCCGAAAATTTATACTACGCCATTGAGTACCGCGATGCAAAGGTCGATTAACTACCCTTACCCCAAGGGTACAGACTAATGAGAACATGGGCGGATTTGTAATGTCTCCGGATATTAAACATGACCTGACCCGGGATCTGTATACGTATGTGCAGGTCGCCTCTGATCCAGAAAAAAGCGGGAATGGAGCCAGACGGAAGAAATAAAGGCGCAAATGGGCGATACCTTATTCTTTAATGACTACGTAGCCGTATTGGAAAATGTAACCCGTACTACGGATGTGGCAGGTATCAGTCTGGGAGAAAATGATGCTGCCGTGAAGGCGCAAATCAGAGTACTGGGTAAAACCCGTGATTACAAGATAGAGCCGGTTTTCCTGATCAAAGACCGTATGGTTGGCCGGGTACCGGAAACGATTGAAGATCTGGGCTTACGCATTACTTTTCTCAATGTTGACCCGCAGACGGGTTCTTTCACATTCAGCATCAATACTTCCCAAAAGGACTTTATCATTGTAAAAGCACTTGAGAAAGCCTTTATCAATGTATTATGGATAGGCACCGCGGTAGTGCTGATAGGCTTTGGCATTGCCATGGTGCGACGTTATAAGGAGTTCGCTGTAGTACGTGAACGGGAAAAGGAAATGGCCTAGTCCAAATGAATTAGCTTATAAAAAACATTATCATAAAAGTCACACAGGATCTCTTCCCGGACTTTTTTTTTTAAACTGTCTTTGACATTATAATTTCGTCCGTAAATCATACATCTATCTTGCAAAATCTACCAGAAAACATTTACTTTCATTTCATTTTTTTACTATACCCGTATTGGAAGCAAATACTACCAATCAGACTAATCCTTTAATCACTTAAATTAAGATTAACATATTATGGGACTCTGGGACAAACTCACTAACGAATTTATTGACATTATTGAATGGCTGGACCCAACCAACGATACTATAGTATGGCGCTTCCCCAGGCACCAGAGCGAGATCAAGAATGAAGCAAAACTGATCGTACGGGAATCACAAGTGGCGGTGTTTGTGAATGAAGGACAAATTGCTGATGTTTTCCGTCCGGGCACCCATACGCTAACTACCCAGAACCTCCCCATCCTTACGACGCTGAAGGGCTGGAAGTATGGTTTTAACAGCCCTTTTAAAGCGGATGTTTACTTTTTCAATACCAAGCAATTCACCAATCAGAAATGGGGTACAAAAAATCCCGTTATGCTTCGCGACCCGGAGTTTGGCCCGGTTCGGCTGCGGGCTTTTGGTACCTATGCCCTCCGGATAGTGAAGACCCAATCAAATTCCTGAAGAAATAGTAGGCACCGATGGTGATTTTAATATGGATGAGATCAATGAGCAGTTGCGTAATGTGATCGTATCAGATTTACCGATATCCTGGGCGAAAGCAAAATACCCATTCTCGACTTAGTTTCTAACTACGATGAGTTATCCAAGTTTATTACGGAACGAATCAAAGGTGATTTTGATGAATACGGCTTGAAGGTAACTAAAATGCTGGTGGAGAATATTTCGTTACCACCCAGTAGAAGCCGCATTGGATAAGCGAAGCAGCATGGGCATTATTGGCAACCTTACTGCTTATACTCAGTTTCAGGCAGCCAACTCCTGGAAAAAACGGTACCGGATCGGATGCTTTTGGTGCCGGACTAGGCTTTTCGATTGCGAACCAGATGGTGCAGCATATGCAGAATCAGCCGCCGCAAAATAATCAAAATACCCATACTGGTGCTGTCCCCCCTCCCTGCCCGCTGCTACGGCATTTTACGTTGCCCTTAACGGACAGCAACAAGGACCATTGGACCTGACCATATTGAAGCAAATGCTTCAGCAGGGTAGCCTTACCCGCGAAACGTTGGTTTGGAAACAAGGAATGGCTAATTGGCAGAAAGCTATTGACGTACAGGAAGTAAGTCAGCTCTTTACTGCTACACCCCCTCCCCTACCAAGCTGATCGCTTGCTCATTATTACTGCCGGCAGTTCTGATTTTATAATAGGCCTGGTGTTTTCTAAAAAAAGGCTTTTCCCAGCTGTTGTACCAGTAGAGAAAACGCTACGCCCCAGAATACGGCACTAATAAACATGTATATAAAGATGCGCCGCCATGGCTCACCAAAAGAGGTAGCCACAATAGTACCCAGAATCGGACTGAAAATAAGCGGTGTGAGAAAAGCTACTCCAGTAAGACCATACTTACGCCAAATGGCAACGATGCGGCGGTTTCGAGATGTAAAAAGTCGCTTCTTTTTTCGCTGTAACCGGTTAAAGAACCGCTTTTGACATTTCCCCCAGCAGTGAAAAGATCAGTACGCTGGTCATCATCCCTAATATGGTAAAAATACAGGTTTCCAGCCAGGTTAAGCCGAAGGCAATACCACTGAGCGGCCTCAATGAATTTTATCATGCTGGAAGCAAAAACGGTGAAATATTTAGCTGTCTGTTCGAGCATAACGTCGCACCATTTAAGAAATAAAGTGAAGTAAACGGAAACAACCAGGTGCAGGCCGATTCGTAAGTTAAAGTTTTGATTCTCAGCGAAAATTACTTTTATTTTTAAAGAACGTTGGTGTAAAACCATGCAATTTATTGCAAGACTTTAGTTGCTACTCACCTCTATTTTACGGTCGATTGGTAGTAATTGGGTGAATATTCGAGATGAAAGGAATTAAACATCAAACTTGTATGCTTGGCAAAATGAGGCTTTAGCCTTTTTTCCAGCGAATTTCATTCGCAATCCAAACCTATGCACTTTCAGTGCATAGTCGTTTAGTGAAAGTAGTACTTGCTTTAGGAAGTTAACAAAAACGGTAGAAATAGCTGCCGCTTTACACTACAAGGGTGTACGACAAATTGCAGATCAACCATTAAACTTTGTTCGTGTTGTTCCGCATTTGCAATGCGGAACTGAGAAAAGGGGCATTTCAAATGCCCGGCTATACCCATCCGCATTGCAACTATTCTCAGCGAAGCTAAATGCGGATGAACGCTCTGCATTTTGTCGTACACCCCACTACCAAAGTAGCAGCCAGCGTAAAAATATTGGGATTGTTAGCCTAATTTTTTGGCCTGCTCCCAATAAACATCCATCTCGGCTAAGGTCATGTCTTGCAAACTTTTACCCGCTTCACGCGCTGCTGACTCCAGATAATGAAATCGCTTGATAAACTTTTTATTAGTCCGCTCCAAGGCTGTTTCCGGATTAATATCAATAAACCGGGCGTAATTAACCAGAGAGAATAACAAGTCTCCAAACTCTGCCTCTGCTTCCTCCCGATTTACCGTCTCCTCGGCGTTAAATGCGCTTTTAAATTCACTCATTTCTTCTTCCACCTTTTCCCAAACCTGCCGCTTCTCCTCCCAGTCAAAACCCGCGCCCCGGGCCTTTTCCTGTATACGCATGGCCTTCACCAGTGCCGGCAGCGAACTAGGAACTCCACCCAGTACTGATTTATTTCCTTCCTTCAATTTTAATTGCTCCCAGTTCTGCTTGACCTGTTCTTCGGTGTCCGCCTTCACGTTCCCGTAGATGTGAGGGTGCCGGCGGATCAGCTTTTCGCAAATGCTGTTAAGCACATCGGCAACATCAAAACTATTGGTTTCGGAAGCGATACGGGCATAAAAAACCAGATGAAGCATCAAATCCCCCAGTTCCTTCTTTATTTCCCCCATATCCTTTTCCATAATTGCATCCGATAGTTCGTATGTTTCTTCGATGGTCAGGTGACGAAGGCTTTCAATTGTTTGCTTTTTATCCCAGGGACACTGCTCCCGGAGTTCATCCATAATGGTAAGTAGTCGATCAAAAGCACTCAACTGTTCGGTGCGCCGGGGTGAAAGGTTTTCAAGCATACAGGGAATCTATTGCAGGGTGAAAAAAGCTACTTAAAGTGAATTACGGCTAGTTACTAATTATATCGGAGGTAATTGCTGGTATAATTCGGCAAATCCAAACCAAGAGAAACCGCTTTTACTACTTTCCCCGCCGAACAAAAGTTTCTAGTAAGCTTATGTATTTTTCCACTTAATGGTACAGCCAATTGCTTTGGTAACGGTAGTAGTTACCCTTTTGCCTGCTATTAGCTCTTCTACTGCTTCTTCCACGTATTTTTGTTTTACATCGGCAGCATTCTGAGAGTTGTCGTCAATAGCTCCTATATAGTGCACGATATACTCATTGTTTTGCTTTTTCACGATAAAAACGTGCGGGGTACGAGTAGCGCCATAAGCACGGGCTATTTGTCCGGTTTCATCTACTACATAGGCGAATGGATACTTTTTATCCCGGGCTCTTTCCTGCAAATTGGCGTACGAGTCGCCTTCATTCATCCTTGGATCATTAGCGTTAATAGCTAAAACCGGATAACCCTGGGGACTATATTTTTTATGTAAAGCGATAAGCCGGTTTTCATAAGCCTGAGCAAAAGGGCACATATTACTGGTAAATACTATTATATATCCTTTTGCAGAAGGATTACCTGCCATAGATACCATTTTGCCATCCATGTCTTTTAATTGGAAGTCTGCTGCCTTATCACCAATCTGATATCCGCCATCTCCAAGTTTGGCACCTATTAACAGAATTGCTATACTTAGCATTACTGTGAGGACAACGGCTTTATTCGTCATTTTATACCTGATTGCTTTGTGGTCAGCTACCAATGTTAACAGCATCACTCCTGATTTAGTTTAATTGAAATACAAGACAGTGTACGTCCGGGAATTAACAGAAGCCGGAAAGGCGATAAACTTGACTATGCCCGGCAGGCCAAATTTTAGTAAATACATAGCTGCCACACCAGGGTGATGGTAAATCCATGATATTTTAGCTTTTGCATAATCATTTCCTGACAAATAAGGCTTCTGCCTTGCGTTTTATAATTTTTTGGGAAAGATTTGCGCCCAAGGACAAAAGTATTTCAACCAAAGCATTTATTATTTTTTTCGTATAACAGTTTAAAGGGATTCGTTGAACCATTCAAAAACCAATACTGTCACACCATGTATTTTGCCGTAACCTTCATATTACTTTTTCTGTCTATTGCTGCGGTTTACTTTTTCCTCGTACTCAACACGAAGGAGAAGCACGTACGGACACTAAGTAGCCGGAAATTTCCCGAGAATCAGAACCCTCCGCCCAGCACGCCTGATTGATACATAGTTATACATTTCCGGTTTAGATGAAAACAGAGGTGTTTCTAAGGCTCATCTATTGGCTTGCTACGCTAAACCCGAAAGTAAAAAGACTTGCCTCTCTTTTCAACTCCTAAGTATTCCTTACTTTTGACGGGAAACAAATCTGTATTCCCGTGTTTTTTGACCGTAAGCATTACTCTAACGAGATTTTACTCGATCTCTATAAAGCCCTGCTCAAGCCCCGGCTTATTGAAGAAAAAATGCTGATTTCGCTCCGTCAGGGGCGGGTCAGTAAATGGTTTTCCGGAATCGGGCAGGAGGCAATTGCGGTAGGCTCCACTATGGCTTTGCAGGAAGACGAGTATATCCTTCCGCTGCACCGTAATCTTGGCGTTTTCACCACCCGCAATTGCCCCCTGGGTAAACTTTTTGCGCAATTTCAAGGTAAAGCGGGTGGCTTCACCAAAGGCCGAGACCGCTCCTTTCATTTTGGCAGCCGCGATTATCATATTGTTGGTATGATCTCCCACCTGGGCCCCCAGCTAGCCGTAGCCGATGGCATTGCCCTGGCTGATGTACTCGCTAAAAATAAAAAGATAACCCTTGCTTATAGCGGTGATGGAGGTAGCAGTGAAGGTGATTTTCACGAAGCCCTGAACGTAGCTGCGGTATGGGACCTGCCCGTTATTTTTCTCATTGAGAACAATGGGTACGGACTTTCTACCCCAAACCGCGAACAGTTTCGTTTCCGGAGTTTTATTAATAAGGGGATTGGCTATGGCATGGATGCCGTACAAGTTGACGGCAATAATGTGTTGGAAGTATACGATACTATTTCACAACTGGCCAGCAGTATGCGCCTCCACCCCCGGCCAGTATTGGTAGAGGCGCTTACCTTCCGGATGCGGGGACACGAAGAAGCTTCGGGTATCAAATATGTCCCACAAGAGTTACTTAATGAGTGGTCTAAGAAAGACCCGGTTACTACGTATGAGCAATTTTTGTTGAAGGAAGGAGTTTTAACTGCTTCAATGACCAAAGAGATCCGGAGTGCCATTAAAAACGAAATAGAAAGGGGCTTAGAGGAGGCATTTGGGCAGGAGCCGCCTAAAGCTAATACGGAGCAGGAATTAGCCGATATGTATACTCCCTTTGAGCAGCATGTTCAGGGACCAGGGATTGAAAAACAATCTGAAAAACGATTTGTAGATGCAATTTCCGATGCCCTGCGGCAAAGTATGGAAAAGTATCCCAATCTGGTATTAATGGGGCAGGACATAGCCCAATACGGCGGGGTATTTAAAATAACCGAGGGTTTTGTGGAGAAATTTGACAAATCCAGGGTACGCAATACGCCCCTATGCGAATCAGCTATTGTAGGAGCGGCATTAGGCTTGTCCGTTAAAGGGTACAAATCAATGGTTGAAATGCAATTTGCCGATTTTGTAACGTGTGGTTTCAATCAAATCGTTAATAATCTGGCTAAGTCACATTACCGCTGGGGCCAACATGCAGATGTTGTTATCCGGATGCCAACCGGAGCCAATACCGCCGCCGGTCCGTTTCATTCCCAATCCAATGAAGCCTGGTTTTTTCATACCCCTGGACTTAAAATAGTGTATCCTTCCAATCCCTTTGATGCCAAGGGTTTGCTCAATGCCGCCATTGAAGATCCTAATCCTTACCTCTTCTTTGAGCACAAATATTTGTACCGCTCCGTCTCTGGTATGGTGCCGGACTCCTACTACACTTTGCCCATTGGTAAGGCAGCATTAGCCAGCACCGGTGATGATCTTACAATTATCACTTACGGACTGTGCGTGCAATGGGCCCTGGAAATACTGGGGCAAATGCCCCAAATTTCAGCTGATGTGATTGACCTAAGAACTTTACTCCCTTGGGACAAGGAAACCGTAGCGGCCAGCGTTAAAAAGACTGGACGGGTACTAATCGTACACGAAGATTGTCTGACGGGAGGTATTGGAGCAGAAATTGCCGCCTGGATAGGTGAAAACTACTTCCGTTATCTCGATGCTCCGGTGATGCGGGAGGGGAGCCTGGACACTGCCGTGCCTTTTGCGCCTGCATTAGAACAGAATTTCTTACCAAAGTATAGAATGGAGGAAAAAATCAAACAACTGGCAGCATTTTAGGGTACCTTGCGTATCTATTAATAAAGATTTTAAGGCAATAGATTGGCAGCGGAAACGTGACGTAAAAGTTTAATAAGTGCCTAATAGAGATTATTTTAAAGCTGTTGCTGTATGACAGGCCACGCACTCAAAATAGGGGTATTGTCTCTTCTTCTGCTTTCAGGCTTAGCCTGCCAGCGGAAAAATTGCCCGGTTTACTGGGCAGGCTCTTCCAGCGTTGGTGGTGTTGCTACTGATGGAAAGAAGGATGGCGGGCAAAACCTGAGCGAAACGGAAAGCGGCAGCCGCGAAGCGGAGTTTCCGATGGTAAGAGTGAAACGTGATAAGAATGGTATTGTTACCAAAAAGGCTATGCGAACCAATAAAGTAAAACGCACCGATCCCCGGCAATCATACCGTCCAAGATAAAAATCTCAGTATACTAACCTAGTATAGCCAAATGAATTGCTTTGCTGCTTTTGTTGGTCCAGTGCCCTACGCCCCCATTGCCTTTTACCGGGTAATTATGGTGGTATTGGTTTCACTGGGATTTAGCTTGGCTCCTTGCCTTTGTGGCATGGCGCAAACCAACAAAGCAGGATTGATAAGGGTTAAAACGGAGAAAGAAGCCCAAAAAAAGCAGCGCGAAACTTCCTCTTTTAAAGGTACTACCCGGGTACGCGGTAATCAGGAGAAAGTGGATGTAAGTGACATGCGGAAAGCTGCCGTGTATAATACTCCCGTTGAGGCACCCCGCCGCAGTCGCAACGCCATGGGAGCTCAAATGCTCCGGGCATCAGAACGTCGTAACAGCAGAGCTAGTTTGGCTTTGGTTCCGAGCCCTTATCTGCGCGAAAAAATAGCCAAGAAGAAGAGTGGCCAGATCAGTTCTTACAAAGGTGATATTCGTGTAGTTGACCGTAAGAAAGCTTATCGCAAGAAGAACAACGAAATTTCCTCGTATAAAGGTGATATTCTGGTTCGTAACAAGCCTAAGGGTGCTTATCCCGGTCAGACTTATCGTGGTGGCTATACCAACAGTTCCTATCAGAAAAAGGAGAAATACCGGAAGAAGATGTTACGTAAAATTGGTAACAGCAAAAAGACTCAAACACCAAACTTCAAGAAACGTAAGGAAGAAAAGCCAACCTACGATACCCGGGAAAGCGAAATTTGGGAAAAACCCAGATAATGGGAATTAAGTTAAAAGTAATAGAGTTAGCAGATTGTAAACCTGATAACTCTATTGCTTTATTAATTAAAACCTTTGTTATGAACTGGATACCGCTAACCTCGGAAAAACAATTGCAGGAAATCATTAATACTTCTGAACAACCCGCAGTTATCTTCAAGCACAGTACCCGTTGCTCAATTAGTGCAACTGCTCTTAGTCGTCTGGAAAGGGCTTGGAAAGAGGGCGAAATGGCTCCCCTAAAAGCTTATTATCTTGACTTACTTAATTATCGCCCTGTTTCTAATCAGATAGAATCAACATTCGGTATTACTCACCAGTCTCCTCAACTGCTGCTGATTCGAAATGGAAAATGCGTTTACAGCTCTTCTCATTTTGATATAACTTATCCCGCCTTGAGGGAACAACTCCAAAAAATACTTGTATAAGTTATTTTTTTACTACTGAAAAGCCC
>JAUJNL010000042.1 GCA_030448185.1 Cytophagales bacterium
CCGGACCGGAGCTTTTTAGCCTAAACTATGTGCAGGAACGGCAGACGCAGTCCGATACCACAGCGCTTTCCCCCGAAGATTTAATTGCTACCCTTACCCATTTTAGTGCCGAAGCTATCGGTCTGGCAATTAATGCTTTAGAGGGTAGTAATAAAAAACCTTTACTTTTTTTAAGCGGCGGAGGTATGCATAATCCGGTTTTAACCGGAACTTTGCGTGATCTATTGCCGGCAGATTATGTATTTAAAACGACGGCGGAATTAGGTGTGCATCCCGATGCGAAAGAAGCGGTATTATTTGCATTGCTGGCCAATGAAACAGTGGCTGGAACCGGAGCGGGGTTCATGAATATGCCTTCCGTTACCATGGGTAAAATTTCTTTTCCGGGATAACCAGCTGTTCGTTATATAATACTGTTTGCACGTTAAAAAAAATATTTCAATTACGGGAGGGACTTTTGTACTATGATCCCGTATAAGTCCTCCATAGAATTACGAGTTAACCTGACTAAGACAAGCCTCTCATCCTCCCTTTGAAAAATATGCTTGAATCGAAAACGCCGGTAATTAAGCGAATTGAAAAAGTTTTCAACGCTTTAAAGGAATCTAAGCTATCTGAGCAGTCCTTACCCCGGATTACTACTAAACTGCATCCGGACCTGAAAATGATCGGACAATTTTTTCAATGTTCGCCGGAAGAAAGCCTGTTTTTGAGCCTTATTTTCGGGCTGAAAGTAGTGTCAAGCAATGTGTATTACAATGATCTGATCCATTACCTCGACTGTAACCCCTTCTTTATTGTGAGCCGCGAAGCCTTGTTCAAGTCTTTGCAGAAAAAGCGGCTGATTACCAAGGATGACAACTGGGGTCGGAATTCCGTGAGCCTGAATATTACCCGGGAAACATATAACGCCGCCGCTGCTGATAAGCCGTTGCAGCAGGCTGAAACGGGTGTTGATACTGTGTACCTGTTGTTGCAACGGGTAGATGACCTGATGAACGAACGGCGAAGGGAGACAATTACCTCCATGGAACTGTTTGAAGAGCTGGCTCACCTGCTGGAAGCGGAAGAGGAACTAGGCATTACGAGTCAGGTAAAAAGTATGCAATTGCCGGTTCGGGATATTGCGCTGTTGCTGTATCTCTGCTGCCAGTTTGCCAACGGGGAAGACTACGTGGATCTGAACGAGATGCTCAATGTGGTTTTTGACTCCATGAGTGACAAGGTATCTACCAAACGGGAACTGATCAGTGGCGATGCGGCAGTGATCAAACAGGAACTGATCGCCTTTGAAAACGACTTCTTCCTGATGGGCCGGTCCGTTAAACTTACTGACAAAGCGATTGCCGATTTGTTTGGTGCCGATACCAATTTCTTTGAACGCCAGCGGCCCTTCCGTCCTAATCACACCCGCCTCACGGAAGCGAAATCCATTAAAGAGAAGAAAATTTATCTGAATGACGGGGAGCAGCAGCAAATCCAGACGTTGGAAAACCTGCTACAGGATGATAATCTCAAACGGGTGCAGCAGAAATTTGAAAATGCCGGATTGGGAAAGGGCGTCGTTGTGTTGTTATATGGTGAACCCGGAACGGGTAAAACGGAAACGGTTTATCACCTGTCCCGCATTACCCAACGAAATTTACTACTCGTAGATATAGCGGCCATCCGGGATAAGTACGTTGGTGAATCGGAAAAGCACCTGAAAGCCTTGTTTGACGAGTACCGCCGGGCCGTGAGTCATTTTGAAAGAGTGCCCATTCTCCTGTTTAACGAATCAGATGCCCTGATCAGCAAGCGGGTAGAAGTGAGCAGCAGTGTGGATCAGATGAATAACTCCATGCAGAATATTCTTTTGCAGGAACTGGAAACCTTTGAAGGAATTTTGTTTGCCACGTCCAACCTCAATGTAAATCTTGATAAGGCTTTTGAGCGGCGGTTCCTGTATAAAGTCCACTACCAAAAGCCTGGCCTGGCAACGCGGGAGAAAATATGGGCCAGTAAACTACCTGATCTTTGCCCGAGCAGTATTTCTCAGATGGCCCGAAACTTTGAATTCACGGGTGGCCAGATCGATAACGTGGTCCGGAAGTATCTGCTGGAAAATATTCTTTCAGAACAGTCCCTGGACGTCAATCAACTTTCCAAGCTTTGCCGCGAAGAAAGCCTACACCAGCATGGCAGCCGGATTGGATTTTGAGGTTATGGTTTCGGATGAACTGTTTCGGGTTGTTGGTTTCTAGTTTCCAGTTGTAATTTTATGCTGTCGCTTGGCTCCAGCTTAGTGACTACTATTAAAAAGGCTTCCGCTCGTTGGGTTGTTAGGATTATACTCCAAGCAAAACAGGGCTTAAAGTGGAAAACGGTTTTCCTAAACTGCTTGGTTTCGCAGGAAACAGGGACCGTTAAGGCATATCAGCAGAACGAAGAACGACCTAAGGATAGATGCCTGGTTTACTCAACCCAGGCTCCATTTTGGCCCTTATTCACCTACTTTTTTTCTTATACATACTAAAGCAAAAGGCCCTTCTGACTTCCAGAAAGGCCTTTTTACATTTTATCAAGCTTAAAATAATTAACAAATCGAAACCGACAACTACACCTTAAACACCCATTTGTGCGGGTCGGGAGCATTGCCAATCTTGATGTCGTCCAACGTATGTTTCAAGCGGTTAGAGAGTTTACGGGCAGCCACCTCTGGCAGCGTATACTCAGTGCCTTCATGGGCGATTACGGCGATAGGCGCAATAGTAGCTGCCGTACCGACCCCAAAAGCCTCTTCCAAAGTGCCATTCTTTAGGGCAGTTATTACTTCTTCTACCGAGACGGGTCTTTCTTCAACCTTCACGTCCCAGTCGCGGGCCAGTTGAAGTATGCTGTCGCGGGTAATGCCCTTCAGAATAGAATCGCTGGTAGATGGCGTGATAATTTTACCGTTGATTACGAATACCACGTTCATCGTACCAGACTCTTCGAAGTACTTGTGCTCCCGGCCATCGGTCCAGAGCAACTGGTCGTAACCTTGCTGCAGGGCCAGTTGGGCGGGGTACAAAGAAGCAGCATAATTACCCGCTGCTTTGGCAAAGCCCATTCCTCCCGGGGCAGCCCGGGTATAATGCGTTTCTACTTTCACCCGGACCGGCTTTGAATAATAAGCACCTACCGGAGAAGTGAAAATAAGAAAGGTATACGTATCGGAAGGTTTTACTCCAATGTAATCATCGGTGGCAAACATGACCGGACGGATATATAAGGAATAACCTGGTTTCGTCGGAATCCAGTCCCGGTCTATACTCAGCAGTTGAAACAGGCCATTGAGGAACAATTCTTCCGGTAATTCAGGCATACAGAGGCGTTGCGCGGAAGCATTCAATCGCTGGGCATTGGCATCGGGACGGAATACCAGTATTTCACCGGCTTCATTTTTATAGGCTTTTAATCCTTCAAAAAGGGCTTGTCCGTAGTGCAGGGAAGACAAAGCCGGGCTAAGTGAAAGATTGCCATAAGGAACAATCTGCGGATTTTGCCACTGGCCATTGGCGTAATTAACTACGAACATGTGGTCGGCGAAACTTTTACCGAATTGTACATTATTGAAATCAACTTCCGTTATCCGTGACTTAGCCACTTGCTGAACGGGTATCGTGACCTGATCTATCATAATCCTGTATTTAGTCTAAATCTTGATTTATACGATTCTCTTTAATTGCTTTTTGTCTCTAACCGGCTCCTCCACAGATATGCCTAGAACCAGCTGCACGCCTATACTTTTCACGCATACACTCCTCAGCTCATTTATTTCTTTCTACATTCTCGGCTCCCACTTGACCTCTTCCGCGTTCAGTTCCTGCGCCATTTTACGGCTGAGTACAAAGAGGTAATCCGAAAGACGGTTTAAATATTTTACCACCAGGTCGTTCACGTATTCTTCCTGGGCTAAAGCTACTACCAACCGTTCGGCTCGCCGGCAAACCGTGCGGGCCACGTGGGCAAAGGATACCGAAGCGTGTCCGCCAGGCAATATAAAATGCCGTAATTCGGGAAGGGCTGCATCCATCTGATCCATTTCCTGCTCCAGCAGCGTAATATCACTTTCCAACAGATCGGGAATTTTCTTTCGCGAGGTTTCCGGATCGGAAGCCAGCGAAGCACCAACCGTAAACAGCCGGTCCTGAACCTGCTTCAGCAAATCACGGCGTTCCCGGTTCACATCCTGGTCCCTGAGCATCCCTACGTAGGCATTCAACTCATCAACAGTGCCATAGGCATCAATACGGTGGTGCGATGTGAATACCCGCGTGCCTCCGATCAATGATGTTTTGCCTTCGTCTCCGGTTTTAGTATAAATTCTCATTTGTGCTCCCGTTTTCTACCTGAAAAACGGAACAAACGTACTAAAAAACATTCATTTTCGGAGCGGAATCGGTCAGGTTTCACGCGGTAGATTTTTAAATAGCGAGCCCTTTATACATAAAAGCCCCCGTTAATAACGGAGGCTTTTATGGGTGTGCCCTGATTATTTATGCTGATGCATTCATGTAGGACTTAGCCTTCCGTATTTCGGTATTCACCTTATCGGTTTCCACCAGACCGTCACGCAGCCGGACGATGCGGTGAGCGTAGTGGGCAATATCGTCTTCGTGGGTTACCATAATAATGGTGTTGCCCTTACTGTGCAATTCCTCGAACAGGTCCATGATTTCGTAGGAAGTTTTAGAGTCAAGGTTGCCGGTAGGTTCGTCGGCCAGCAGGATACTGGGCGTGTTAACTAGAGCCCGGGCAATAGCCACCCGTTGCCGCTGACCGCCGGATAGTTCATTGGGCTTGTGTTTAGACCTGTCTCCCAATCCCACGCCCTTTAGGGTTTCCATCGCCATTTCGGTCCGTTCTGATTTGCTGTACCCCGCATAGATGAGTGGTAAGGCTACATTCTCCAAAGCAGTGGACCGGGGCAGCAGGTTAAAAGTCTGGAACACAAAACCAATCTCTTTGTTACGGATTTCGGCCAGTTCATTCTCCGTCATGTCGCTCACGTCCTTCCCGTTCAGAATATAGCGTCCGCTGGTGGGTGTATCCAGGCAGCCAATAATATTCATCAGGGTAGATTTGCCGGAGCCAGAGGGCCCCATAAAAGCTACGTATTCACCGCGGTCTACGGAAATAGTAACGGACTTAAGGGCCTCTATGATTTCGCTGCCCATTACGTACCGTTTCGAGATATTATGGGTTTCAATAACTTGCATGTGGTTGTTGCAGTAGCGGGAGTAGGTAACCAGCGTTCATAACGCTTCTAAATTCTCCCGATAAGTTACGGATTTATTGCCAGTCTCCCGCCAATTTTTCTACCGCAGCCCGTTTGGCTTCATATTGCGGCAGAAAAGCCTGATAATCGGCAGGAGTGGTAATGGTCTGTAATTCTTCCAGTCCTTTAGCCGCATAATCGAGTAGCTGCATTTCCAATGCTTGTAAAACATAAGCTTTGTAAATAGCCGGTGAATAGGGATTTAACCGGACTGCCTCAACCAGTACATTATAGGCTTTATCGGTATTTTTTTGTTTGTTCTGATAAAAACGGGCTGCTGCTATGACTAGGTTTTCCTCTAAAGGGAGACGACGCAATGCCTGCTCATACAATGTGCCAGCTAAGGGAATTTTACCGGTATTTTCATAGCTCAAAGCTTCCCAGTAAGGTTTTTTAGCTTGTGCTTCATCCGTAGGCAATGGTTCGCCCAAAGCCTTTAGCAGATCGGCGTACTGCTGCTTAGCCGCCATTAGTTCCAGCGCCAATTCCCGAACGGAGGGATTATTGGGTTCGATTTGGGCGGCATAACGATAAGCCTCCTCCGCCTGACTCGTTTGATTCCTGGCCAGGTGGTTCTTCGCTAGTTCAATAAAGCCAGTTAAACGATAGGCCTGATTCTGGATAGGAGGTAGGTTAGCCGGCGGATTTGCTTTATTGAGACGCACCAGTAATACTTTACCCGCATCGTCCAGTTGTGAGCCCGCATCAGCAGTATTATTCTGCAAAGCTTGCAGTACATTACTCAGCCTTTTGGCAACCGTACGGATACCGGCATCAGGGCTGAGTTGCTCCTCCCGGCAGATCGTTAAAGATTCATTCCAGAAGCCTGCTTCCGCCAAGGAGATGGCTTGGTTTATGCGCATGGTACTGTCGCCGGCGTTAACGGCATTGCCGAAGAAGTTAGCCGCTATCCGGTAGGCATCATTCTGCAAATACCAGAGTCCGAGGATTTTATTGAAATAAGCGGCTTTTTGTCCACTGCCGGCCCGCAAGCCATTGAGTAATTCTAGTCCCATACTGCGGTCTAGGCCGTAGTACTGCAGGTATGATTTAGCTATTTCCAGGTCATCATAGAAGAAACCATTGCCATCGGTCCGCTGATACTTTTCCAACTGGGTCACCAGTGAAGAGTCAGCTTGTGCTTTGTGGTTAAGCAAATAGTTGAATACATAAGCAAATTGTTCGACACCCAAAAGAGAGTCGCGCCGGAAGAATTCGGGTACTGGCTGTTTATCAGTTTTTCCAATGATACTGGCCAGCAGCAGACGGTTATTCTCCAGCGGCACACTTTCGGAGGGCGATATGGTCTGCCAAAGGGAGTCTGTATTGGTTACAGACGGATTTTTAATCCAGAAAGCCAGTTGATTTACCTGTGGAACTTCGGCGTTAGGGGTGTACTTTGCTGCCAAGGTGTAGTAATAGAAGGCCGTATCGCGGATGTTGGATCGGTTATACAGCATGGCCAGGTTGTTGTACAATTCTCCGCTTTCCGGAAATGCCTTTATCCCGTCCTTTAGTGTAAACATAGCTTCAAAAAACAAATCTTCTTGCAGGTAGAGATTACTCAACCGGGCAAAGGTGTGGGGGAACGGTTTTTTCTTAAGGGCAGTACGCAGGTATTCCGCTGCTTTTACCGGGTCATTTTGCCGGATAGCCACCGAGGCTGACGAGTAATTGGATTTATGGTTATTGTAGCCATACTGCTGCGCCAGCTGATAATACGGCTCGGCCAGTATATCATCTTTTTGAAACGTATACAGGTCGCCTAAACCATTATTATACCCAGCCACTCCCAGGTAAAAAGGCAGCATACTTACCTGCAGCATAAAGGCAAACAGAATAACCGCCGTTAATGCCCAGGTATAGGACATGGGAAATTGCCGGGGTTGAAAAATGACTTTATACACCGGCAAGCCCTGTTGCATAGGTTGGCGGAAGTTGATCACTACGTAGAAGAAAAAGCGATTGCCATAGCGATATGGCTGTACAGAATAATATCCTCAAACATCTCAATCATAGGGTCATTGCCCGTGGCGAAAGCATACCCGATGGTAGCCAGCGTAAGCACGGCAAGTCCGGTATACACCAGTGAAGCATAGGGGTCAGTAACAATATGAGAAAATAAGGTGCCCCGCTTACGGAAGCCCCAAATTCCCAGGATAATTGAAATCGTGAGTATAAAAAATGAATTGAGGTATAAAATATCCCAGTCAATTTTTTGGGTATTATAGAGGTATCGTAGTACCAGGTTAACCAGGTAAATAATTGTCAGCAGCGTAAAGTGCAGCAGACTGCTTGCGCTTCCGCTGTGACTGACCAGAAACATACAGCTCCGCATGATTTCCGGTGACACCATCAGGATAAACAGGGCACTAAGCACTAATGGGACAATGGTTCCGTAACTCAGGGTAGTAAATAAAGGATGGCTATTCCGGGAAAAGAAGGCCGCTACGCCAATCAATAGGGCAAACAGCAATGCAAATATCCCGAGCCGAAGAACAAATGGAAAATCAGGACGGAAGGCGTGGATGTAGTAACTGACGGGTACCAGCAGCACAACCGAACTGATAAAGAACAGATTGCCCGTATCACCGAATACCTGCAGCAGGTCCAGCTTGCAGGAGGCCAGCCATAGAATGAATACCGCCATGCTGCCCACGTACCAGAGTCGGGGCAGCACCGTAACTACACTGAGCAGTAATAGGGTACTCAGGGCCAGCAGCGCGGCGTACAGGTAAGTGACCACCCTGTTTACCTGCATATCGGATGGGGCAAAACGCTGCATAATCGAGTAACTGGAAGCATCCACCGAAAAATTGAACAAGCCTTTGGTGAAACTATCCAGCGTGAGTGGCACCGCTTGCAGTTCATTCTGCGTCTGCCATTCCAGTACGGCATCGGTCCCTTGTACGGCAGCAGTAGCGAATAGTGCCAGGCAAATCAGCAACAAGACCAGTGAGCTCAGATACAGAGGGCGGTAGGGTGAACGCCAGTTCTGCCAGAAGAGAAAGCTATCAGGATTACTGATTTTATTAAGGAAGTTTGCTTGACGGTGAGGTAGCTGGCGCATTTGTTAAACAGAAGGGTAAATTGGGTATTAGGTACTGGGTATTAAGTACAGTGTTGAGTAGATACTTTACTATTGCCAGATCCGTCTCTTTCCAATGTCATTCCCGTAGGGAATCCTCTTTGTATATGACTATCATTACTTATTTGCAGGAAGATTAGCTTTGCTGAGATAGTTCCCTGCGGGAATGACAGTTAATAGAATCGTTTGAAGCAAAAGTGAAATAGGGTTGAGTAGTACAACTAATACCTAATATCCGGTACCTAATACCTGATACGCATTATGGCCTTTATTCAAGTACTTTAGGCACGCGGAAGTAGTCGGTATCTTTTTTGGGAGCATTGAGCAGGGCCCGGTCATGGGGTAAAGGTGACTGTACTTCATCTTCCCGCATGGCATTGACTTCGTCCGACAAATGCGTAAGTGGTTCTACTTGTGAGGTATCAATCTCATTGAGCTTCTCCACCCAGGTCAAAATCTTATTCAGGCTATCAAGCATTTTCTGCTCGTCTTTCTCCTCAAAATTGAGGCGGGCCAAATGGGCAATATTACGCAGAGTCTCTTTGTCGGCATTCATAAAGAATATCAGGATGGTCGGTTAATCGCTTCGTTTCTGACGGGAACTGCCGTACTCTCCTTGTGCTTTAACTCCGGATAATACCGTCTCAATTCGCCGTCTATTACATCAAAAGTACGCTTTTTCAACCATTCAAGGTCTTCAAGGCTCAGGCCGGCAGTGGGGATCGGCTCATGCACAATAGCCTTGATTTTATGAGGCGTAAATAATAGTTTATTGTTATCGGGCAAGATGAACCAATTGTACGGAAAAGTAATCGGCACAATGGGTACCTGCGTGGAAATGGCCATTTTGAAAGCTCCATCTTTAAACGGAGTCATCAGCGGGGCCTGCTTGGTCTTGATGCCGCCTTCCGGAAAAATGACAATGCTGCGGCCTTTTTCCAGCATAGAAATCGCCTTTTGCACTACCTGATAACCGTTGGCGCGGTTCTCGCGGTTCACGGGAATGTGCAGTCGGGTAAACATGTAGCCAAACAGGGGAACCTTGGCAATAGCCTCTTTGCCAATAAAAGCGTAGAAGTTGCGCAGTACCACCCCCATAGCTGCAATATCCAGATAGGATGTATGATTGGCGCAGAAAACGTAAGGCTTTTGAGGATCAATCGTGCCCCGGTGTTCAATAACCACTGGCATTCCAGTCAAGGGAAAGAATAATTTTCCCCACAGCCGGTTCAGGTAATGAGCTTTGGAATGCCATTCTTCTTTTTGCAGAAATATAAAAAAGAATGGAAAAAGCAGCAGAAACAGTAGCAGAAACCAGAAATAGCACCAAACTGAATAAATCCTCAGAAAAAAGACCTTCATCTTACAAAATAGGGCATTTTTAGTGTTATTCGCAATGTCACCATTTGAGAGAACATGAAAGATACTACAAAATTTTGATGAAAATATTTAAACAAATTTACTCATTAATTGTAACCCTCCTTTTTATCTGACAGTATAAGCCTAAGCAAACTCTTCAGGAGTGGCTTAAAAGAATGTTGAAACTCAACTTATTTCAACCAAAATCATTGTACTGCTATGAACGATAACCAAAAAACCTTGTTGAGCTTTATTGTAGGTGCTGCTGCTGGTGTGGCTGCAGGAATGTTGCTGGCGCCTTACTCAGGCCAGGAATCCAGAAGAAAAATTGCGGAAGGGGCTACTAATATAAAGAGCAAAGCTGGTGACCAGTGGGGGACTACTACTAATAAATTGTCTGGGTATGTAGACCAAGCCGTTAATGCTGTTTCTGGGCTCACAGGTGCTAAAGGCGGCCAGGGTACTGAAAAAACTACTGCGAACCGTACCACTACCTCTACGCCAACCAGCACCAATCAATTTTAATCATCCTCAATAAGTGACGAAATCAGGCAAAACGGCTTTCCTTGGGAAGCCGTTTTGCTTTAAGACCCTAACCGGATTGGAACGGTAAATGGTGGGTTACTGGCTCCGTGGCCGGGCGGCAGCATATCGGCCATATACTTTGACCCGCTGCTTTTAAAGGGATTAAATACACTATTAAACGAGTTGGCTGTTTTCATCGGGTTAATCATAGCCTGGCTCCAGTCTCCCGGTGGTACTTCCAGTAGATCAGCTACCTCATTGCCCAATAGGTAACGTACATAAGAAGGTACAAAACCCACCCCGATAGATGAAGGAAAATTATGCTGCAGGCATTCGAGTAAGGCTTTGGTTAAACCGATTCCCGCATCTGACTTCCTGAAATGACGTTGCTTGATCCGCCGGTCCAGCCAGTAGGCTTCTTTGGTCGTACCGGGCAACAGCTCTGTAGTAACGCCCAGCATGGCTCCAATTACTTTCCAAAGATGCATATACGCATTGGCTTCCGATGGGGTGTAATAGAAGCCCAGTTTGGTTAAACCCTCCAGTACAATGTACGAAAAGGAAGCCTGCGTGCCGGCCATATCTTCCTGATTAATGGGTTGGCCCCAGTCTAGATTCCATTGTCCGCTTTTGAGCAGATGCAACCGCACGGCTGCATGTATGAGCCGTACTTTCTGAATACTGCGAATTCCCTTGCCAGCCGGGGCAAAAGCATCTTTATGCAACACATCCAGTACAAACTGTCCGGTTTCCTGAAGGCGGCGGAATGTGTCCTGATAGATCCGCTGAGAAATCCATAATACTTGTGCACCGTCTGCCGCTGCGTAACAATAAGGCAGTGAATAACTACCCAGTAAAGAGAGTACCGACCCAAAATACTTCGCAAAAAAAACGGCGCCCTGCTTCATTTGCAAGCTGTTGGCAAAGGCTGGAAGAGCAGCGGTTTGTTCGAAGTACTCCTTTACCGGGCCGGGCATTTGGGCGGGTAAAGGACTGCCATTTACCGAGATCTTCCCCAGCCACTCATTCAATTGATGGAAACTGTACTCCTTAAATACTTCTTTGATTACAGCATCCGCAATGGGGTCAGTCTGCTGCCGGGCAGCGTCCAACTGGGCTACCGGATATAATTGATTCGTCGTATTCATTAGCTCCATTTAGGATTATATAGGAACCCGGAAAGGTTTTATTCCAGCATATGCTCCAACTTCTATCTATTAAGCAAACGAAAGGGCAAATTGTTCCGGGACAGAAAACTTCCTGACCGCTTCGAAAAATACGCCAATGAAAACCCTTTTCAGCTAAACAAAAGGATGGTAATGAGAGTTTAACCGGATAGAGTCATTAAAAATTAGATCAATTAAATTATCAGCATATGAATAGTCCAACCATAGCCCTTGGCGCAAGATTAACGGCGGTCCGATTAAAAAATCAAGCAGAAGAAGAAATCGGAAAAGTCATTGAATGGCTGATGGATGTTGAACAAGGAAGAGTAATTTATGTAGTAGCTGAGTTCAACGATACCGATGAATATTACGCAATCCCCTGGGGCATAATGAAGGCAGACCTGGCAACGGGTGGGTATTATGTGGATGAAGAACAAATAAAGCGCTATGATCTGCGAATTGACCGGGATTTGCTGAATGACTTAGTGAGTGATAAAGATTTTCTGAACCGGGTTTTTGAAACCTACCATATGCCTAAGTATTGGGAAGAAAATGAGTCTGTTCCGATGCAGCAATCTAATGAGGTCGGGCAAAGCCCAGCAGGCCAAGAAGCAGGGGAGGCGGCTAATGCGGAAACGGGTGAAGGAAAAGGATATGGAGGGTAATTTACTTGTTCTAATAAATACAGTCAGCATCCCTTCTCATTTGTAACCAAAATTGCAAATGAGAAGGGATGCTGACTGTATTTATTAGAATGGTGACTTGTTTGTATATTCTATTATTCCTTCTGTAGATAAAGTTATTGTAGAGCAGGATGTATATCTATTGCTTTAATAAAAGCATTACGGTCTTTCCCATCGATCATAGTATCATTATCGAATGTTAACTGAAACTGAACATCTTGATCCGTTTCTACTGAGAAACTATGCTGTTGCCTATTAGATTGCTCATTTAGGAAAAGATCACCCACTGTACGACCATTAACCGCTACTACAATGTGCGCAAATTCATCCATAACCTTTGAAGAATACCCATGAATAATAAAGGTGTAATTCCCTTTTTTTAGATTGATAGGCTTTGAAATTATAGTAGAATTTCCCCACATTGGTATGTATCCGTCTATAGACGGAAGACTGCTCTCAAAATCAGTAATTAGTTCTCCTGTTTTAGTATACAATTTTGCCCAGCAGTCATACCCTTTATATTCAGCAACCGTAATAAATTTTTTTTCCAGTAACTGTATCTCCTCCTGGTTGTAGGGAGCTCCGTTATGACCAGTAACAATCCAAAAGCCTCCACGGGTAACTTTATTCACGGTATCTCTTGTTGGACTATTTTGGGTAACGTCAATGACTGTATTCTTAACGTTGTTCTTCTTTAAGTAATATCTTAGTTGCCAAGGCCGGTCGCTTAAAATAGGATAGTTATTCTTGTTATTAAGGGCTACATACTCGGTCATTTCACGCCACTGCGTTTTGTTAATAGTAGTATAATATTTTTTGCCAAGCAGAAGATCCGCGTAAAATACAATAGTTATTAAAGCTATGATGATATATTTTGTTGCTGAGTTATTAATGCGCTCCCAGCCGAGGGATACAGCAAGTAGAATGGCGGGCAGAGTAACAATAGTGTAACGCGGGAAGAGCATAGGGGTGCTGACCAAAGATCGCAGATAAGGAATAAAGTAGGATACCAGCAGCCATGTAGAGAGTAAGATAAAACTGAATGTATTTTTGTTATTTATCGATTCTCTGCTATTCAGTTTTTCTCCTGATAAAGCATTTATAGTAAAAATAATGATAAGTAACACAAATGTATAGATGATGAAATGATTTGACCAGAAGTACTCTTGAAAGTACTTGATGAAAAAGTCGTTCCCTGGCTTTTCTATCCAAAAAACTGTAAAATTACTATTCATTTTGACGAGCACCCCTAACCAGGGTAGATAAGCAATTAGGATTAGGAATCCGGAGAGTAGGAAAAGTAAAAACTCCTTCTGCTTAAACCCCCATGATTTGGTTAGTGTTAGAAACAAAGCAATAATTGTTACTTGTGCTCCAATGATTGCCAGCCCATAATAATGCGTGTAAAGTAAGAGCACGGTCCAAAAACTGTATAAAATATTGTTTTTGAAGGACGGATTTCTAATTGCTCTTAACAGGGCATAGAAAGAAAGGCAGGAAAATAAAAAGGCAAATATATAGTTACGAGCTTCTTGTGAGTAGTATAAGTTATAATAATTAGTGGCAGTAACAAAGCTTGCCATTAACCCTGCGTTGCGGTTGTAAAGCTCTTTACCTAATAGGTACATAGCTAGGATACTAGCTGTACCAGCAATTGCTGAAAGAAGACGGACGGTAAATTCGCTAACCCCTATTAAGTGAAACCAGAAGCGAGTAATGAAATAATACAACGGTGGGTGTGGATCATTCCTCTTTTAAGGTAGAGAAGCATTTCGCTCACTGGAGTATCTGGATCACATTCAATCATTGTATGCAGTTCATCCAACCAAAAACTTTGAAATCCTAGTCCGTGAACTCGAGTAATAAATCCTAAAAGGAGAATGAAGCTAAGAAGTATTAAGTGCCAATACCTTTTCAACTGCATAGCAGAGAAAATAGGAATCACCGTTTTAGGGGACGATTTTAACTGATGTTCGTTAATTGAGTTTAAGGAAATTACTGTTTTTAGCTGGTTTATATAATGAATATGAGGTACTGCCGATTCTTAATTGCTGATGAGTGTATTTGGGATCAGCAGGCGCATCGTTATTTGATAGAAATTATAAGCGAATAGCTGCTTTCTGTTCTTTCTATAAATGCACACTTTCCTTCATAGCATCGTATATAGCCTGATGTACGCCGGTCCGGATATTCAGGGAGGATAGTTTAGAATTGTTACGGGTTGGGTACACGCGGTTGGAAAGGAAGACGTACAAAATTTTAGATTTAGGATCCATCCAGACGAACGTACCCGTAAAGCCGGAGTGCCCAAAGCTTTCCGGACTTGCATCCCGCGCCGAGCTTAATGAGGAAGGAGAGGTGGGCTTGAGCACCGGTTTGTCGAACCCAATGCCCCGCCGGTTGCCCAGGTCGCAAAACTGACAGCGGGCAAATTCTTTTAGGGTCGCTTCAGTAATGTAACGCTGTCCGCCGTAATCACCGCCGTTGAGGTACAGCTGCATCAGCTTGGCCAGGTCATTGGCGTTGCCAAAAAGCCCGGCGTGTCCGGAAAGCCCCTTCAGCATAGCTGCTCCTTCGTCGTGTACGGTTCCCTGAATCAATACTTTCCGGAACAGCGAATCATACTCGGTAGGGACAATCTGGTCTTTGGGAAAATACCGGTAAGGATTATACGTAAGAGTAGTGGCGCCTAGCGGCTGATAGAAAGTTTCCCGCAGGTACGTATGAAAAGGCTTGCCCGTTTGTTTTTCGACGATAACCGGGTAGAGGTAAAAGGACAAGTCGCTGTAGACGTACTTCTTTTCGGCTTCTAGGGGCGATTTGGCAATCTGCTTGTATATTTTGTGACAGTACTTACGGTGCAAGTACATGCCGTCTGCCACTTTTACCGGGTAGCGGGCCGAAGAATCAGCCTTGAAGGTATGCCATTTCCAATTGCCATTCTTTTTTTGGGCGTTTTTCCAGAAGGGAATCCAGGCTTTAAGCCGCCCCTGATGCGTAAGAATGTCCCGTAAGGGAATATCGGCCTTATTGGAACGGCGGTACTCGGGCAGATAATTAGCCAGGGTCTTGTCCACGTTAAATTTTCCTTCATCGGTCAGCCGCATGAGCGCTGCCAGCGAAGTACTGATTTTAGTCACGGACGCCAGGTCGTATATATCTTCATTCTGGACCGGAGTCTTCTGGTCATAGGTGTGATAGCCATATGATTTCTGGAAGATGACCTTGCCCTCCTTGGCTACCAGCACCTGACAGCCCGGGGTAGCTTTCGAGCTAAGTGCCAGATTCACCAATGAATCAATTTTTTGCGTAAGCAGGGCCGACTCAATACCTACCTCTTCCGGAATGGTATATTTGAGCCGGTTGATCGAACCCAGGTTCAGTCCTTCATTTACCCGGAAAGTCTCCACGGTAACCGGCAGTTTGCCATTGGCTTTTATTGCCCCAAAAATCAATTGCGGACTTAGTTCCTGCGTATCCTGATTGTCCTGATAAGCCAGAATAATGCCTTTGGCTCTTTCCAATCCCTTGAATTTAGCCAGCGTATAGGGGTTCCCAAACAGCACGACTACTACCGGATTATTTGAGTCAACCAGTTCCCGCACTGCGCTTACCATACTTTCGGTAATGCCATAATTGCGACCCGGCCGGATGCTGGGTACGTGAATACCAATAACCAGTAAATTCGCTTTGCTTGCTTTTTCCTTCACCCGTTTAATTTCGTCAGCCTTGGCTTGCAGCGGCAAAAAAGAAGTTTCTACCTGGGTATAATGCTGAAGCATTTTACCGAATCCCGTCGGGGAAGAGGCTCCTACCGAAACGGCTGCTATTTTAAGGGTGTCCAGCCGCTGAACGGGCAGGAAGCTGTTTTCATTCTTCAATACAGTCAGGGCTGCCTCCGATAAGCGGCGGTTGAGTAGCAGGGCTTGCGGCGTATGCAGATCTTTGGCCAGATTGGCCAGGTCCACTGGCTTATATTGATCCAGCCCTACCCAGGCTTTGGCAGCCAGAATTTTCTTGCACCGGGAATCAATTTCCGCCTGGGAAATCTTACCGGCTTTAATGGCTTTTTTAATCTCTTCAATGGCCTTGGATACATTGGCCGTAAACTCCAGAATGTCGTTGCCGGCCAGCACTGCTTTTACATCCGCCAGGCCAGGGGCAAAGTACTTGGTGACGCCTTGCATATTCATCGCGTCCGTGAATACCAGCCCCTGAAAGCCCAGTTGATTCTTCAAAAGGTCCGTAACAATGGGCCTCGAAAGGGTAGAAGGCTGGTTCTTGGTGCTGTCCAGGGTAGGAATATTCAAGTGTGCTACCATAACGCCGCCAATTCCAGCCTCAATGATCCGCTGGAAAGGATATAGTTCCAGTGAATCGAGGCGCTGCCGGTTGTGATTGATCAGCGGCAAAGCATAGTGAGAGTCTGCATCAGTGTCGCCGTGGCCGGGAAAATGCTTGGCCGTGGCAATAATACCGGCATCCTGCATCCCACGCATATAGGCAATGCCTTTGCGGGCTACGTTTTCTTTGTTTTCCCCAAATGACCGGTAATTGATCACCGGGTTATTGGCATTGTTATTCACGTCTACGACCGGGGCAAAATTCACGTGGATGCCTACCCGTTTGCACTGACGGCCTATTTCTACCCCCATCTGGTAAATAAGACTATCGTTCTGAATCGCACCCAATGTCATCTGGTAAGGGAACCGCATGGTACTGTCGAGCCGCATGCCCAGGCCCCACTCCCCATCAATGGCAATGAGCAGCGGCACTTTGGATTGTGACTGATACCGATTGGTCAAAACTGCTTGTCGCCCCGGCCCGCCCTGAAAAAAAATAAGTCCTCCGATTTTGAGACGCTTAATAATGGCACTAATTGTGTCCTCATGAGCCCGGTTCCGGTTAGAGTAGGCCGCTACCATCATCATCTGGGCAATCCGTTCGTCGGGGGTAAGAGTCTTAAATACGGAGTCTACCCACTGCTGGCGGGTATTGGGAAAAGGCGGCGTTGGAGAGGCTGCGGGAATAGCTACAGTCGAGGTGTTCTGACTTTCGGCGGAACAGGCAATGATCAAGAAGGACACCAAGCACAAAAGACGCTTCAAAGTAACAGAGATTGAGGGTTAATAAGGATAAAGTTGGGCAAAATGGCCGGGGAATACAAAGGTTAGCTATTCTATCGTTTATATATATAAAGGATACCTTATTTAACTTATTTGTAGATTTATATCGTGGACAAAATTGGTTATATAGAGATTCATATAGAAGGCTTTAAAGGAAACTTTCCTATAAGTCCCGCTACCTATGATATTCGGGAAATTATAAACACTTTAGAGCATGCAGAGCACCTGCTGTTTCCTAATGAACAGAATGACAGACCTCCTATTAGCTACCAACTGGAAGAAGGTTCAGTTCGACATATTTTTAAAACTAGTATGCAGGCTATTATTGGCTTTAATGCACTATTAGCCCAGATCGAATATGAGCAAAGTATTGATTTTTTAGAGATAAATACAGCTAAGGCAATTGAGGCATTTCAAAATGCAGCGCTAAAGAAAAGCTACACTTTTACAATTCTTACTTCTTTGTCCGATACAAGAAAGCTGATAATTGATAAAAACTCACATTTTTTAAGAACAGAATCCATTTGGGCGGATGCTGAATTTTATCTTTATGGTAAAATTACTAATGCTGGAGGGAAGGATAAGGCCAATATACATTTAGTTACTGAAGAGATGGGTACGTTGAGAATTCAAACACCAAAGGAGTTTTTAGAACGTATCGAGGATAATCTACTTTACAGAACATTTGGTATAAGAGCAGTTGGTAAACAAAATATTGAAACTGGAGAATTGGATAAGAGTAGTCTCAGATTTGTAGAACTTATTAATTATAAGTTAAAGTACGACGAAATCTATTTGAAAGGATTAAGAAAAAAAGCAAAAAGCTGGCTAAGTAATGTTGATCCAGACGAATGGCTAAGAGAAATAAGAGGAGGGTACGATGTCTGAAGCAGTTTTACTAGATACAAGCTTTTTTTTACGTTTCCTAAATGAAAGTAGTCCCTTATTTAAAAATGCAGATGGTTACTTTAGGTATTTTGTAGAAAAGGAGCTTCCCATGTTTATTTCTACCATATCTATTGCCGAGTATTGCGTTATTGGAGACTTGAATGAACTGCCTCTAAGAAATCTTCAAATCTTGCCCTTCAACGTTAGGCATGCTCAGCGGGCCGGAGTATTTGCAAACACTCTATTTAAAGCCCGAAAAGGAGGAGGCGTAGATTTCAAAGAAAGACTACTTATTCCTAATGATTCTAAACTTTTTGCGCAGGCTGACGCTGAAGTCCATATTAAGTATTATGTTACTTCGGACACTGAAAGTATGAAAGCTTATCAGATTCTTAAACAACAGTCCACACCGGCATTTACTCTGATTGATATTAATCGTAAGCATACTGAAGTTTTTACCACTGGAACGTTAGGTTTATTTGATTAAAATAGGCACTAGCTCCATTAAAACGAAGCTACTGAATTCTTTTCATGCCCAGCCCGGGTTCGCCAGATAGGCTAAGCATACCGTCTTTCAATATAAATCCGCCAGTGACCACATCTTTAGCCAGATCCAGGCTGCCATCCAGGTCAAGGTACCGGGTATTGGGACAGGAGAGTGCAGCATGTAAAGCGGCCGTGATGCTGACAATGCTTTCGTCGTTGCAGCCCCACATCAGATCAATATGGGCCTGACGGGCAATGGCAGCAATCTCCAAAGCCGGTGTAATGCCTCCGCACTTCATAAGTTTAATATTAAAAATGCCGCCGGCTGCCGGCGGGGAGGCAAGCCGGAATGCATCCGCCGGACTGATCAGCGATTCGTCGGCGGCAATCGTTTTTTTGATCTCGCCGGGTAATTTCTTCATCTCCGCTACCGCACTGGCCGGTAGCGGCTGTTCAATAAGTTCGAGCTGTAATTTGGCTGCCTGAATGGAAAATACCATTAAATCATCAACTGAGTATCCCTGATTGGCATCTACCCGGATCAGTACGTTGTATCCGAATCGTTCCCGTAACCTGACCAGGCGTTCAAGGTCTTCTTCCAGGGATTTTCCCAGCTTTACTTTCAGAATGGTAAAGCCTCTGCTGAGGTACTCATCTGCTTCTTCCAGGGTTTCGGCCACCCCTTTGATGCCAATGGTAATGGAAGTGGGTAAAGATTGAATGGATTTCCCGAGAAAAGCAGCTAAAGGGATGCCTAAGTACTGACTGAATAAGTCGTGTAGCGCAATGTCCAAGGCAGCCCTAGCTCCGGGATTCTGTGGAAAACGTCCTTGCACTTCCCGGCACAGCGATCCAATTTCCCGGATGTCGCGGCCAATGATCCAGGCTAATGCCTCGGGTTGGATGGCTTGCCACATATCATCCAGCGATTCTCCCACTACCAGCTTACTGGGATTACCCGATCCGATACCGCACATTCCATTATCCGCTTCGATTTCGACGAAGCAATTTTCAACCGTACTAACTGTTTTAAAAGCAATTGTGTAGGGACGGGTCAGATCAAGATTCTGGCGGAAGGCACGGATATAACGGATACGCATAAGAAAGGCCTTGATGGGTTAGCATCAAGGCCTTAAAATAGAAATTTCAGGGAAATTGTATACTATACCCGGCCATAAATGCCTAAGCAACTTTACTTCCGGAGTTGTTCGATTTCTAAGCGCAGCTGTTCAATCTGCGTTTGCATTTCGCCTTCTTTCTCCTTATGCTTAGCCATTACTTTTTCCATAATCTTTTTCTGGGATTCGATCAGGGTAGTAGCACGGGTTCTTTCTTCCTCCCTTACTCGTTCCACCTCACTCACTTTTTCCTTCATAGCCTCCTGTACAGCAATCATTTCTTCCAGGTTCTGGCGAAGTACTTCTTCCTGGGCCTTCAGCATTTCTTCACCCTGTTGGGCTTCTTCGAGCAAATCTTCTATTTCACGCTGCTTTTCCTGCATTTCTTTCTCCCGCTGAACATCTTTTTCGATATCCCATATAAAATACATGAGGAAATTCTCTTCTCCGGTGGCAATCTTTCGGAAACTGGCCGCTACCATAAAGGTAGAACCATCCTGACGATAGGCACTGGCGTTGGCCGATACGCCTTCCTGATGATTGTCTTTTACTTCGGGTACCAGCGTCTCGATGGCTGATCCGGTTAACGTTCCGCTACGATACCCAAACATTTGTTCTCCTACATAATTAATGCTTTGAATAACACCAGTGTTATCAGTCTGAATAATAGCGGCCTGTACACTGTTAAGCACTGCCGTAATGCGTTTTTCATTACTGGCTAATCTGCTGGCTTGTTCCTGTGACTCCGAAGCGATTTTTTCCATTTCGGCGCTCTTCCGGTGTATTTCCTCCTGCGTGGCCGCTAATTCCTCCATATTCTGCCGCATTTCTTCCTCTTGCGCTCTCATTTCTTCGGCTTGCTGCTGGGTATCTTCCAGCAAGCGACGGGTCCGTTCGTTGGTCCGGACTGAAGAAATCGTAGAGGCAATGCTTTCTCCCAGTTTCTGGACGAATTCGATCTCAAAAGTGTGGAATTCATTGAATGAGGCCAGCTCAATTACTCCTTCAATCTTTTCATTCACCATCAGGGGAACAATCAGGATGCTGGTTGGATTCGATTTACCCAGGCCGGAACGGATATTGACGTAATCGTCCGGCACATCGGTAATATAGAGGGTGTCTTTTTCCAGCGCTGACTGGCCTACCAGGCCTTCGCCGATTTGAATCGTTTTCTTCAGGTATTTTTTACGTTCATAAGCATAACAGGCAGCTAGCTCCAGATGCGTATCCTGAGCCGTTTCGTCGTTAAGAATAAACAACCCACCCTGATTGGCCTTCATGTATTTAACCAGTTTAATGATCAGCTGGGAAGCTAATTCCGATAAGTCGCGGTTAGCGCGGAGGATATCACTCATCTCGGCCAATCCTACCGTTTTAAATCGCTCCTGCTGTTCCCGTTCATTGGCTACGAGCAAACTCTGGCGCATATCCAGTAAAGCCCTGCTGAGCGAATCGTTTTCATTCAGGCTGAAATGGGGATTCAAATTGCCCTTGCTGATCTCTTCGGCAAACCGGATATTGACCAGTACGTCTTCCTTCTTTTCACTCATTTCAATTGTGTGAAGGATATTATTTAACGTATTCTGCCGGAAAGTATAAGCCCATATTCCACAAATGGCAATAATCATTACTACCAGACCCCCATGAAACAAAAATGCTTGCGGATCAACCTCGGTACTTTGCGTAAAGTAAATGTCAGCCATTCCCTCATTTTGCAGGTATGCAAAGGTCATATGATGCAGGGTTACTGTCAGCAGAAGCGGAATCTGCATTTTCCAGTTCTGATAAGTTACCAGTAGAATACTGGAAACAAACACGACAAAATGCATTTCGGCTAACCCATGCATCTGATAAATAAACAGGGCAGCAAATACGCCAAATACCACTCCGGCTAAGCACCGATGCAGATTATACTCCGGTAGCAGCAGTTTGGGAATCCAGTAGGCAGCCAGACAGAGGCTGCTTATTCCCAGCGCTACCAGCCACGTATCGTGAAACGGGGCCAAAAACAACCCAAAGGCAGCATATGCCCACAAAAAATATTGGATAAGCTTGTCTGACTTCCGGTTGATGTCCTGCAAATAGGGTTTTAGCTGATCTTGTGAAATGTTTTGCGTGGTAGTATTAGTCATAATATATCGACAAATTGAAAACCGGTTATTGCCGGCAAATGAGTGCTGTTTGAGTATACAGGAAGGTACTATGCTCCTAGTCGCAAATTTGGATAGTAAGCCGCTAAAGACGGGTTGATTTTAATTTAAATACTTACGCTTACTAAATCCGGACCTTAATTGCAGATTGAAGGGATTTTAATACTGATGTACTGGACGTTTCTAAAAGTCAGTAACAGATTTAGGAAGGATACAGCCAGACTGCCAAGTACCGATAACCAATTGGAAATGGCTTACAGGTTACGCTGCCGGGCAATGGGTTCTCTCTTTGTGCGCGATGCAAGGCAATGGAAACGTAATCAGCACCCAAGTCGGTACGGTGTAATGTCAGGAGTGAAGGGATAAAAGAAAGGTGATTGTACAGCCATGCCTGATTACAGATACCTGCATTTAGGTACATTCCATGAAAAGTATACAGTAGTCCGCTTCGTTCCTAACCTCAATTTCTTGCTTGACTAGCAGAATCTAATAGTGAAAGTAACTACCTTAACCCGGAAAAAGGGAGTGTCCAACATAAGGCAGACAACTTCTTCCCAATCTTTTAAGCATCCCCTTCGTCCGGAAGCATTTCAATATCCTGAATAAGTACCTTTTTGGCAATATTTTGTCCGGTCAAGGTAGCCGCCAGTCCGCCCATAGCTGTTTCCTTATAGCGGGTTTCCATGCTTTGGCCTACTTCTCCTAACGCTTCTACACATTCATCTACCGGTATTACCGGGTTTACTCCGGCAATGGCAATCTGGGCCGAGGAATAGGCAATAGCTGCCCCGCTGGCATTCCGGACTACGCAGGGTACTTCTACCAGTCCCGCCACGGGGTCACAAACTAGCCCCAGCATGCACTGAATCGTGATGGCTACGGCGGCAAACACCTCTTCAATACTTCCGCCCAGACAATATACTACGGCTCCGGCACCCATAGCAGCCGCACTGCCCGTCTCAGCCTGACAGCCACCCACTGCCCCGGCTAAGGAAGCGTTTTGTTCAATGATCAATCCGATACCCGCTGCAATCAGTAATCCTTCCAGAATACTTTGATCGGGCAACTCGTGCAGTTCCTGAATGGTGGTGAGGATACCGGGCAGAATACCCGACGCCCCGGCGGTGGGAGCAGCCACCACCCGACCCATGCAGGCATTTACTTCTTTAGCGGCCAGGGCCCGGGAAACCAGTTTTTGAAATTCCGGGGAAAGCACTGTTCTGGCACCTGCTACTCGCTTGGCTCCGTTACGGATCATGCCGGAACGGGAAGTCATCTCCTCCTGAAGCCCGGTTTGCACTGCCTCTTTCATCACGTTCCAGGCCCGTTGCAAGCCGTCCCAGATTTGGGCTTCAGTCCGGCCTTTCTGTTCGGTTTCGTACTCCAGCACGGGTACGTGCAAAGGCAGGTTTTTTTCTTCGCAATACTTCTTCCAATCCTTAAAATTATCAAATAGAATAGCCATAAAAAATAGTCAAAAAATACAAACCCCTCAGCCTTACAACGTGGGGTGGCTGCCTTTTTGTTACATCCTGTCCGATTAGTTTTGTACCTGGCGTAATGAAAAAAAAGTACTTTATAAAACCGGCAGAAGCATCAGGTTGGCTTCTGTCCGGTTTACCTTACCGGCGTTTCAGATTGCCAAACAGCGAAAACAGGCCCCCTCCACTTGCCAGCGGTGAATAATTAACTACTTGATTGGCGTAACGTACGGTTTCTACCGTGTAGAAGGCTTTGGGATTAAACTGGTTAATAATGGAGATCAATTCAGGCAGGTCCTGACGTTGCACTACCGAAAAAATAAGCTTGACATTTTCTCTTTTTCCTTCACCCTCCACGTAGGTAAAGCCGAATCTGGAAGTCCGCAGGTACTCGATCAGGTCAGTAGCTTCCCGGCGGGTAATGACCCGTACCATTACTTTTCCCAGGGCCAGTTTTTCTTCAATGGTCATGCCCACGAAAATGCCCGAAGCGAAACCAGCCGCATAGCCAATATAGCAGAAGGCATTATTCAGGTTTTGCATAATCGTGCTGATCGCAATCAGCCAGATCAGTGATTCGAATATGCCTAATACCGGCGCTATTTTACGGCGTCCCGTGATGACAAAAATCTGCCGCAACGTAGACATGGAAACGTCAGTGACCCGGGAAAAATAGATGATTAATGGAAGAACAACCCATTCGTACGTTTGTCGGGAAAGGTGCAGCGTTTGGGTAAAGTATTCTTCCATTGGTTTCAGTATAGCAATAACAAAAAGACTAATTCAAAACCCTCTCCCCAAAAGGTGGTTGATAAGAAATTTCGAATATCGAACAAGGAACCGAAGCTCAGTCAAGCTAATTATGAACGTTGAAGGAAAGTGATGAAAGCGTTTCCTTTAAAATTTGATGCACTTTGTTCAATATTCGAAATTAAAAACCTGCCCACCAATCATAGCCCAATAGCCTTCTCCAAAGGCAGGGCAATTATCCACCAATAATCGCTGAGAATAGCTCATCCAACCGGGCTACCGTGTGTATCTTGATGCCGAAGGCCTTCAAGTTTACGCCTTTTGTATTGTATTTAGAAATATAAATTTCCTTAAAACCCAGTTTCTCGGCTTCCGAAATGCGGTTTTCAATCCGGTTGACGGCCCGGACTTCCCCGCCCAGACCTACTTCTCCGGCAAAACAAACCGAATTGGCAATGCTCACATCTTCATAGGAAGAAATGATGGAAGCACATACGGCAAGATCAATAGCCGGATCTTCGACCTTAAGTCCTCCGGCAATGTTCAGAAATACGTCCTGGGCGCCCAGGCGGTAACCACCCCGTTTTTCAAGTACCGCCAGCAACATGTTCAGGCGCTTATTGTCATAGCCGGTACTGCTGCGTTGCGGTGTTCCGTAGGTAGCCGGACTTACCAGCGACTGAATCTCGATGAGCAGCGGCCGGTTGCCTTCGAGCATGGCTCCGATAGTGATCCCGCTTAACTCCTCATCCCGCTGTGAAATCAGAATTTCGGAAGGATTACTCACTTCGCGCAAACCAGAACCGATCATTTCATAGATACCCAGTTCGGAAGTGGAACCGAAGCGGTTTTTAGTGGTGCGAAGAATCCGGTAAGCCATATGCCGGTCGCCTTCAAACTGCAATACGGTGTCTACCATGTGCTCCAGTACTTTAGGTCCTGCCAGGGTTCCTTCCTTGGTAATATGCCCGATCAGGAAAACCGGCGTGCCGCTTTCCTTGGCATATTTGAGCAACTCAGCCGTACACTCCCGCACCTGCGAAACGCTGCCGGCACCGGCTTCGATAAAGGATGATTGTAACGTCTGAATGGAATCAATGACCAGAATATCCGGTTCAAAAAGCTCAATCTGCTTGAAAATATTCTGCGTAGAGGTCTCCGTCAGGATAAAGCAGTTTTCGCCCTTAGTGGTAATTCTTTCGGCCCGCATCTTGATCTGCTGTTCGCTTTCCTCGCCGGAAACGTACAGCACCCGGGCCGGCAGCTGCAGGGCAATCTGGAGCATCAGCGTCGATTTGCCAATTCCGGGTTCGCCCCCAATCAGTACCAGGGAGCCCGGTACAATACCTCCGCCCAGTACCCGGTTGAGTTCTTTATCCGGAGTCACTATCCGTTGCTGTTCACTATAGGTAATCTCGGTAATGGCACGCGGACGACTGGTGCCTTTTGGGGAGGAGCTTACCCGCCAGGAGCCTTTTTCGGTTTTGTCTTCCTTCTGGACCACTTCCTCTACGAAGGTATTCCATTCGCCGCAGGAAGGGCATTTGCCTAGCCATTTGGGCGCCTGCTGACCGCAATTCTGACAGAAATAAGTAGTTTTTACTTTGGCCATGAAAGCTCGATGATTTGCTGATTAGTTTATGTGCTGATGTGCGAATTAAAAAGAAAGATATCCGTAAAACCCCTCGAATTGCTGCTTACCAGGCAAACAATACCCCGGAAAGATAAGGAATTTGAAGGGGGTAAAGTTTCAATTATCAGCCCTGCTGATGTAAATGATTTAATGTAATTATTATAATAAGACGGTTTCATCAGACTAATCCTTTCATTGTTTGCATCAGCCGCGCTGACAACCCTTGGCACGGTTTTTCGTTAGCAATTCCTGATTCACCAAACTATTAACAAGCTATGAGAAAATTATTTTTAACCATGATGGCCGTTGCCGCATTAAGCGTGGCTGCTCAGGCGCAGGTTTCGATTATTCCCAAAGTAGGTATTTCATTATCCAACATCAATTTTGATGAGGATAAAAGCGGGCAAAAGTCTAATTTGGGTCTGGTAGCCGGTGCTGGTTTGAACATCCCTATCACTTCGGATGGTTTCTTTTCTATTCAACCCGAACTATATTACATCCAGAAAGGCACCCGTTTCAATTATGGGAATGAGGATACGAAGTTCTATCACAATCACGTGGAATTGCCATTGCTGCTGAAAGTAAACTTCGGTACGGAGGCCGTGAAGCTTTATGTGAATGCCGGGCCTTCATTCGGTTATTTTCTGGGCGGAAAAATTAAAAGGGATAATAACACTTACAAAATTGAGTTTAATGAACGGGATATTGCCCTGCCCTTTGAACCTGGCTTGCCTGCACTCGTAGACGCCGGCGCCCTCTCTGGAGATATCACGTATGGCAAGGAGCAAACCAATCGGCTTGATATTGGACTGCAGTTTGGCGGAGGCGTTGGTTTCGATGCGGGACCAGGAGCTGTGCTATTGGATGCACGGTATGGATTCGGTCTGACTGATCTTTCCGACTTTAACTCCTCTTCTGATGCTGTCAACAAATCTAAAAATAATGTATTTCTAAAAATAATGTATTTCAGCTTACACTGGGATATGCCATTCCTTTTGGCGGTAAATAATGTGATTTCGTTGATCTATTGCTCTAAAGCTTCCGGCCCATGCCGGAAGCTTTATTTTTGGCGTCTGCCGGAATGGAATACACCCCTGAAATCGGGAAATGGTCGGAGTAGGATGCTTCGCGATGCGTCTGAAAGGAGTGAACTTGCAGCCGTTTGTCGTAGAACTGGTTGTCGATGCGGAGGAAAAACAGTTTACTATTATTAAAGGTAAACCCGAAACCGGTACCCGCATCTTCAAAAGCATTGTTAAGCCGCCGCCTGATCCGGTGGTAGGTATAGGTATAAGGAATTTCGTTAAAGTCGCCGCAAACAATCACCGGGTGCGGACTGTTGCGGACATACCAGTCCACCAGGGCTGCTTGCCGGCTGTGGGCTCTTAATCCTTTTTTCAACCGGTTAATAATATTTTTTGATTCGGCCTTAATTCCGGAAATCTCCTTTCGGTTGCTTAGGCTGTCTATCTGGATACTCATAGATAGCAGATGGATATTAAATACCCTGATTGTATCATTATCGATTAGCAGATCAGCATATACCCCTTTGTTAAGGGTATTCCGGTCAAATACAATATCTCCCCGTTTGATAATTGGGAATTTGCTGAATATAGCCACGCCGTAAAATCCTTGCCAGTCCGAATTGAGCCGGAAAAGGGGCGTCATATAGGAGTTATACCCTTCATTGGCGAGTTGGCTGATGGCATCAAAATCGCTGTTGCCGTCCTGGTTGTAGAACTCCTGCAAGCACAGAATATCCGCCTTGCTGTCTTTGATCCAGGCAAGGGCCTGTTTGGGTTTTTCCTTGCTGCCATTATTAAAATAATCGTGGGCCGCAAACAACTGCGTATTATAGCTTAGCACCTTAAAAGTAGCAGCGTCAGCTTCGGTGGCACTTCCTGTTTTGAATGGGTGAAAGGCAAAAGTGCGCTGCAGCAGGGGAAAGCCGGCGACCAGTACCAGCACCGAAACCCACGTCCGGGTCGGGGACTTCCGCAGCCAGTAGATGAGCAGCAATAAATGCAGAAACAGCATCACCGGGATAGATAAGGTCAGGAATCCAGCCAGTACTACGCGGGAAGGCGGTATCTGGATGGCCAGGTAAGCCACCAGGGTATAAATTGCTGCTACCAGGTTAATAATAAAGACAAAGCGGGAAAATTTGGAAAGAGGCCTGGAAAGGGCAGTGAAAATTGCATTTTTCCTCTTGAAGACAACATTAACCATGTCCGTTGACAAGAAAAAAGACCCGGTTCCTTAGGTGAGTCTCAGATTTACGGGAGACAAAGACAACTGTCCCTGCCAATACTTCCTCCTGATTACATTGAGGTAGATAGATAATCAGTACGGCAAAGGTAGCATGAATTGATTGCAATGTTAAAACGTATTTTTTATCCTCCTATTTTAAGGTGAATGATTGGTGAATGATTTCGGGCAGATGACAACTTTTTATCGGCCTAAATAACGAAATACTTTCAAATTACGAATACGAAGCGTTTGGTTTTGAAAGTATTTCCATGTAATTTTGTATCATTAAAGTAAGATATGGAGGGGACTTAGTCCCCTCTTTGCATTCAAGAAGCATGGAGCTGAAGGATCATATAAGCCGCTTGGTGGAAGAGAAGCTTGAAGGGACCGATTATTTTTTAGTTGACGTACTCATTTCCGGATCCAAAAAAGTATCCAAAGTCGCCGTTTTGGTGGATGGTGATCATGGTATATCGATTGATGCCTGCGTGGAGATAAGCAGAAGCCTGGGGAATCAGCTTGAGCAAATGGACCTTATTCCTTCTGCCTACACATTAGAGGTCTCCTCGCCAGGTTTGGATCAACCGTTAAAGTTTCCCCGCCAGTACCAGCGGAATACGGGTCGCAATGTCCGGGTCCACTTGCTGGATGGTACGGAAAAAACCGGACAGCTCGATGTCGTGACTGATACCGGAATTACGATTACCCAAGCCAAGCAGGGAAAGAAAAAGGAGGCGGAGCCCTCGGTGTTGACCATTCCTTTTTGGGATATTGCTAAAACATACGTATTGGTTTCATTTAAATAAGTGTAGGTTTCCAGCTTAACAGTAAGTTTTTAAGAGTGTTGAACCAGTAGCAACTCTAAACCAGAAGCGCTGAACTAAAAATAATGTACGACAATGAACACTAGGGAGTTGATCGAATCATTTGCTGAGTTTGCCCGGTTAAAAAATATTGACCGGCCCCAGATGATTCGCATTTTAGAGGATGTATTCCGGACGATGATCCGTAAGAGATACGGACAAGATGATAATTTTGACATTATCATCAACGTAGACAACGGCGACCTTGAGATCTGGCGTTTCCGTCAAATCGTGGATGATAACTCTGAAGATATCTGGGATCACGATAAAATACCGCTTACGGAAGCCCGCAAGATTGAAACTGACTTTGAAGTAGGGGAAGAAGTAGCGGAAGCCATTCAGCTGGAAGACTTTGGGCGCCGTATTGTACAAACTGCCCGCCAGACGCTGATCCAGAAAGTGAAGGATCTGGAAAAAGACCTGCTGTTTCAGAAATACAAGGAAAAAGTTGGCGAGATCATCGTAGCGGAAGTATACCAGACCCTGGGCCGGGAAATATTGCTGGTGGATGAAGAGAACAATGAGCTGATTTTACCTAAAGGAGAGCAGATCCCTAAGGACCGTTACCGGAAGGGCGATTTTGTAAAGGCCATCGTACACCGGGTAGAGATGATCAATGGTACACCTAAAATCATTTTGTCGCGGACTTCACCCGTATTTCTGGAGCGGCTGTTTGAGAATGAAGTACCGGAAGTGAATGATGGATTGATTGCCATCAAGAGAGTAGTACGGGAGCCGGGCGAAAGAGCCAAAGTAGCCGTAGAATCGTTTGATGACCGTATTGATCCGGTTGGCGCCTGCGTGGGCATGAAAGGTTCACGGATTCACAGCATTGTCCGGGAACTGGAAAATGAAAATATTGATGTGATCAACTATACCGACAACCTGGAGCTGTATATCTCGCGTGCGTTGAGTCCGGCCAAGATTACCCGTATGGTAGTGGATGAAGACGATAAGCATATATCCGTATACCTGCGCCCCGATCAGGTGTCACTGGCTATCGGGAAAGGCGGCCAAAACATTAAACTGGCCAGCAAGCTGATCGGTATGGAAATAGACGTGTTCCGGGATAATGAAGAGTATCAGGAGGAAGATATTGACCTCGCTGAGTTTGACGACGAGATTGAAGGATGGGTAATTGATGAGCTCCGCCGGATTGGTTTGGATACTGCCAAAAGTGTGCTGGCAATGTCAAAAGAAGACCTGGTTCGGAGAACTGAATTAGAGGAAGAAACTGTTGAAGAAGTATTACAAATTCTCAAACAGGAATTTGAAAGTTAACGCACCGGCATATATTGCCCTAAAATGTTAAGTAGAATAAAATATCTTAAAACTAAGTAAAAAGATCATTTAGCATTCACCCTTTAAAACTTAACTTTACACAATTATCCGGTTGCCCGATTAAATTATATTCTAAAAAGAACGCATGGCAGAAGAAAAAATAATGATGAGGCTTAGTCAGGTTGCAAGACAATTGAATGTGGGTACTGCCACGATTCAGGAGGCGCTTGCTGCTAAAGGCTATAAGGTCGAGAACTCACCCAACGCCAAAATTACCTCTGAGCAGTATGAGGTGTTGGCTAAGGAGTTCAAAGGCTCAGCCTCGGATAATAATAAGGCTTAAGAAATTACCATTGGCATAACAAAAACGGATGATCGCACCTCCCAAGCGGCAAACAGAGGAGGAAATTCCCGTTAAACACCCTTCAGGGGGCCGCCTCACCCCTGTTCGGCAGGAAGATACTCTTGTAGAAGTAGCTGATAAAGTTACTGCTAACAACGGCACTGCCCGACCTGTACCCGATGAAAACCGGCATAAGCTTCCCGGCCTTAAGGTGGTGGGTAATATTGAGCTTCACAAAGATAAACCGCCTGCTCCGCCCGTGAGCAAAGTCCCGACTCTGCCGGAAGCTGAACCCGAAAAAGCCCCGCCGGTTGTAGTAGAGACTCCTCCGGAAAAACCAGTGAATAAGCCTGAGCTACCAGTAATAGCCCCGGTAGTAACAGCGGCCCCCGTAGAGGAAAAGAAACCTGAACCGGTAGCCGAACCCGTGGCTGAAAAACAACCGGAAGTAGTAACCAAGCCACAACCAAAGCCTGAGCCTGTAGAAGCTACACCCGAGCCTGCAACTGTAGCTTTGGTACAACCCGAAGTTATTAAGGAAGAGGAGAAGAAGGTAACTGCTCCAGAGCCCGAGATAATCCGTGCTGCTCCGGAGTTGCTGGCCGTGCCGGTGGCAGCAGAAAAGCTTGTCAGAAATGAGTTGGTTACAGCTAAAGCAGAAACGCTGAAAGGCTTAACCGTACTCGGTAAAATTGAACTTCCTTCGGAGCGGGACCGCCTGAAGAAGAAAAATCCTGCGGCTGGTACCGGCACTCCTGCCAATTCAAATGCTGCTTCAGCTGCCGAAGATAAGAAAAAAGCCAAGCGCAAACGGAAGCGCATGAGAGTGAGTGAAGGAGGGGCCCCTAATGCGAATCAGCCAGCGGCTAATACCAATAATACGACCGCAGGTACTAATACCAATACTAATAATCCCAACCGGGCTACCATTTCTAAGGTAGGTCAAAAACCTGCTGGTGCTGGTACCGGTGATAGAGGCAAAACGCCCATCGGTAAACGCCCCTTCGAGCAGCGGACTGAAGTTACCGACCGCGAAATTCAGGATAAAATTAAGGCTACCCTGGCTAAGTTAAGCGGTAACCGTCCAACCGGAGGGGGACGTGGTCAGCAAAGACGCGGTCTTAAACGGACCAATGCCCGTGAAGAAATGGCCCGGCAGGAGCAGGAGCAGTCTAAGGTCTTAAAAGTGACCGAATTTATCTCGGCTAGTGACCTGTCATCCCTGATGAACGTGTCGATAAATGAAGTAATCTCCGTTTGTCTGAATCTTGGTATGTTCGTTTCCATCAACCAGCGGCTGGATGCGGAAGCGATTACGGTGATTGCGGATGAATTTGGCTATGATGCCCAGTTTATATCGGCTGAAGAGGAAATTAATGTAGACCTTAACGTAGTTGATAGCAACGAAGATCTCCAGTTCCGGGCTCCCATTGTTACGATTATGGGTCACGTTGACCACGGTAAAACGTCCTTGCTGGACTACATCCGTAAGTCCCGGGTAACTGCCGGTGAAGCGGGTGGTATTACCCAGCACATTGGGGCTTATGATGTAACTACTGATACGGATAAGCGCATCGCTTTCCTCGATACGCCTGGTCACGAGGCGTTCACCGCCATGCGTGCCCGCGGTGCTAAAATAACGGACGTTGTTATTATTGTAGTAGCTGCTGATGATAATGTGATGCCTCAAACCAAAGAGGCTATTAACCACGCACAGGCAGCTGGCGTACCGATTGTAATTGCCATTAATAAAGTAGATAAGCCCAACGCCAATCCGGAAAAAATCCGCGAGGAATTAGCCAAGGAAAACATATTGGTGGAAGACTGGGGCGGTAAATATCAGTGCCAGGAAATATCCGCTAAAACCGGTCAGGGAGTAGCGGACCTGCTGGAAAAAGTACTGCTGGAAGCGGAACTGCTTGATCTGAAAGCCAACCCTGATAAGCGGGCTTCCGGTACTGTAATTGAAGCTTCTCTGGATAAAGGCCGTGGGTACGTAACTACCATTATGGTACAAACCGGTACGCTAAAAGTAGGTGACATTATACTTGCCGGGGCGCACTACGGACGGGTAAAAGCCATGATGGACCACCGGGGAACCCGCCTCAAAAAAGCAGGTCCTTCGACACCGGTTCAGGTATTGGGTCTGGGTGGTGCACCGCAAGCCGGTGACAAGTTCAATGTGATGGAGTCTGAGAGGGAAGCCCGTGAAATTGCCACTAAACGTGAGCAGATTGTCCGTGAGCAAAGTATCCGTACCAAGAAGCATATCACCCTGGATGAAATCGGCCGTCGCCTAGCTCTTGACAGCTTTAAAGAGTTAAATATTATTGTAAAAGGTGACGTGGATGGTTCCGTGGAAGCGTTGTCTGACTCCTTACTTCGCTTGTCTACGGCAGAAGTACAGGTGCGGATCATTCAGAAGGGGGTAGGCCAGATTTCCGAATCAGATGTATTGCTGGCTTCTGCTTCCGATGCGATTATTGTTGGTTTCCAGGTGCGGCCTTCGGTCAATGCCCGCAAACTGGCCGAGCAGGAAGAAATCGAAATCCGGATGTACTCTATCATCTATGACGCCATTAACGAAGTGAAGGACGCCATGGAGGGTATGCTGGCGCCGAAGATAGAAGAAGTGATATTAGGTACCATCGAAGTACGTGATGTGTTTAAAATCTCTAAAATCGGAACGGTGGCTGGTTGCTACGTAACGGATGGAGTGATTAAGCGTAATGCCCAGATTCGTCTGGTACGCGATGGTATTGTCGTGCACACCGGCGCTATTGATGCACTTAAGCGTTTCAAAGATGATGTGAACGAGGTGAAGTTTGGTTACGAATGCGGCTTGAGCATCAAAGGATTTAATGATATTCAGGTTGCCGACACGATTGAGTGCTTCGAAACCCGCGAAACCAAGCGAACCTTATAAGTAAAGGGTAATGCCTTTTGAGTATATAACTAAAAAACCATTCCACCGGAATGGTTTTTTGCTTTGGTGACTGGTAGGAAATTGTTTGACACACAACCGCGTGGTTTTCTTCCACTATCGTAGCTAATAGTTTATCTTCGTTAAAAAATACCGGGGTACTAAAAATCTGTAGCGAGGTTATAGGAAAATCGGTTTCACCTGGAAAAAGGACAAAGGCTGTAGGAGCCAGCTTCTCCAATTTCAACCGCCGCATGAAAAAAGAACTACAATACTCTAAATTTATTGGTGTTTTTCTGCTGATTCTTGATTTTTTCCTGATTGATACTGCCTGCCGCTCCGCCTATTATTTACGTTTTGGAGTTACTATCGACTATTTTGAATATTATGTCAGCTTTGTTCTGCTCTTTAAACTGATCTGGATCTTATCATGGCTGGCCATTATTGTACTCAATAATCTTAGCATACTCAGCAATCTCTTCAACCCGAAGGATATGCTGTTTAATCTGATGGGCACCTTTCTGTTGCATTTCGGGGTGCTCTTTGCCTATCTGATCAGTTTTAAGGATTTTCCGCTCTCCCGGATATTTCTGGGCTATTCCTACGGCTTCTCTTTTCTGTTTTTGGTGACCTACCGCATATTTTTTACCCTTTTTCTGAAGTATGTGATTCACCTTGGCAAACAAGCCCGGAAGGTAATTATTGTGGGAGCCAATTATGCCGGGAATGACTTGTATCACTACTTTATTGAGAATAAATCTATTGGTTACCAGTTTATGGGGTTCTTCGATGATTCTCCCGAACTGCCGCAACTCATGATCAAGGGCCGGTTAAAGCATCTCAAAGCCTATTGTCAGCAGGAGGGAGTTGAGGAAATTTATTACGCCTTGTCGCTAAATTCAGCCGCTCTGATTAAGGACTTAACCGATTTTGCCGACGAAAATTTTATTCATTTTAAAATTGCTCCGGATTTCCGGGGCTTATTGAACCGGAAGATA
The DNA here is from genome assembly GCA_030448185.1 of Cytophagales bacterium. Taxonomy (GTDB): domain Bacteria; phylum Bacteroidota; class Bacteroidia; order Cytophagales; family 172606-1; genus CADCTQ01. The sequence goes on from JAUJNL010000042.1 coordinate 34,414, forward strand.
AATATTGATTTCTACGGGGATGTGCCCATTATGACGTTCCGGAAGGAACCGCTGGAAATCTGGCTCAACCAGGTCATCAAGCGGATTTTTGATGTTGTGTTTTCATTGGGCGTGATCATATTCATCTTCCCGTTTGTGTATCCGATTGTAGCCCTGCTGATTAAACTGAATTCAAGAGGACCCGTCTTGTTTACGCAGCCCCGGTCGGGTCGCAAAAACAAAACGTTCATGTGCTATAAGTTCCGGACCATGTACGTCAATGAGGAAGCACACGAGAAGCAAGCTTCCTGGGGCGATTCGCGTATTACTAGAGTAGGGGCTGTATTGCGTAAAACGAATATTGATGAACTGCCACAGTTTTTTAATGTGCTGCTGGGGCACATGTCGGTAGTGGGACCGCGACCGCACATGATCAGGCATACCCATGAGTTTGCGAAAATTTTTGATAAATACCTGGTCCGTCATTTTATTACTCCCGGTATTACCGGATTTGCCCAGGTTCATGGCTTCCGGGGCGAGATTTCAGATCCCTACCTGATGAAGAAAAAGGCTGGAGTTTGATACCTGGTATATTGAAAACTGGAGTCTTTGGTTGGATATAAAAATTATCTACCGGACTGTTATAAATGCCATCAGAGGAGAAGAAAATGCTTATTAATAATTTTAAAACAGTGCAGTTCATTGTTTAAAATCACTCTACTTTTTCAGTCAATGCAACCCGCTTCTGTAGTTTGACAGTTAAATACAATAACGCAACTAGTTATACTACTGATTTAAAACCTTACACCGATGAACTCTGATATATTGCATAACATTGCTGGTGGGATACTGATCTTATCCGCTATGTTCCTAACCATGGGACTGATCAGGCCAATGAACGTACTTTGGTGGACCCAGGATAAAAACTCGCGGCAAAGTACTCCTATGATTTACGGCGTAATTGCCCTGATTGCCGGTATTATCTTTTTTGTTACCATACAGCCTAACCAAGACCCCATCAAAGACGAAACCCGTACGGATGCTCCCCTCAGTAGTATTTGCTGGAGGGGTATTTGACGAACGTATGTACATAAAAACCAGCTTGATTTTATTATCAAGCTGGTTTTGTTTAAGGCCAGTTGTAATCCCTAGGCTTCGTTACTTACGAGTTCAGTGTTAGCGAAAAGCTTATTTCCCAGTAGATATTCAGTAATCTGAACCGCGTTGGTGGCTGCACCTTTGCGAAGATTATCGGCTACGATCCACATATTTAGCGTCTTAGGCTGAGATTCATCACGGCGCAGACGTCCCACAAACACCTCATCCCGGCCATGGGCCAGAATTGGCATGGGGTACTCAAATGCCTTCACGTTGTCATATACGATCACCCCCGGCGCATTTTCCAGCAGCGTACGTACTTCAGTTAAATCAAATTCATGCTCAAATTCAACGTTAACCGCCTCGGAGTGGCCACCCATCACCGGGATACGAACCGTGGTGGAAGTAACCTGGATGCTGTCGTCACCCATAATTTTCTTGGTTTCGTTCACCATCTTCATTTCTTCCTTCGTATAGCCATTATCCAGGAATACATCGATGTGCGGCAGCACGTTGAGGTCGATTGGATGCGGGTATACTTTCGGACCGTTTTCTTCTTTGTTCCGTTCGCTCATCAACTGGTCAACGGCTTTTTTGCCCGTACCCGTCACCGACTGATAGGTAGACACTACTACCCGCCGGATTTTATACTGCTGGTGTAGCGGCTGCAGGGCCACCACCATCTGAATGGTAGAGCAATTAGGATTGGCAATGATTTTGTCTTCTGCAGTCAGTACGTTGGCATTTACTTCCGGCACAATCAGTTTTTTATCGGGGTGCATCCGCCAGGCCGAAGAGTTGTCAATCACCGTAATCCCAGCGGCGGCAAATTTGGGCGCCCATTCCAGGGAAGTAGACCCACCCGCGGAGAAAATAGCTACGGCCGGTTGTGCCGCAATGGCGTCTTCCATGCTCCTTACTTTAAATTGCTTACCCTTAAACTCGATTTCCTTCCCGACCGATTTTCGGAAGCAACGGGAATTAATTCGGTTACGGGGAAATTTCTTTCCGCCAGCACTTTGAGCATTTCACCTCCGACCAGGCCGGTGGCTCCAACGACGGCTACTTTCATGATGATCTGATTAATTAAAGTTTAATGAGTATTTGAAAAAGAGAATTAAAGAAGTCCTTGGGGTCTTGGAATTATGATAAAAATTGCTTCAGGTGTATGAAAACGAACCGTTTAGCTTCGCAAAATACATAATTCTCTATCTATTTTGAAGACATGAATAAATTTTATTTGTGCTGTTGCTGCTTTATGACCTGCACTTCGCTCTCTTTGCCCAGCTATCGGATTCCTTCACGGATGGCAATTTTACGGCTGATCCGGTCTGGGCTGGCGACGTAAGCAACTTCACGGTGAATTCTGCGGACAACTGCAAAGCAACGGACCGGCGGCTTCAGCTACCATTTACCTGAGCACGCCTAACAGGCAGTGTGCTGGCAAAGAGTGGCAATTTCGCCTGAACCTAAATTTCTCGCCTACCGCGGGTAACCACGTTAAAATATACCTGATGAGTGACCAGGCCAACCTGAAGGGCTATTATTATGTACGGGTAGGGGAGGACGGCACCGCCGATGGCGTAGACTTATACCGGCAACAGGGCAACGTGCATACCAAAATTATTGACGGCTTACCTGGCCGGGCGGCTACCAACCTAATCTGCGCATAAAAGCAATCCGCGATGCATCGGGTAACTGGCAACTCCTTTCGGACAATACCGGAGGTAGTACTTTTATCCTGGAAGGTACAACTGCCGACAATACCTTTGAGGAGACCGCCTATTTTGGAATTACCTGCACGCATTCTTCTACCCGCCGCCAGGGATTCTTTTCGATGATTTTATTATCCGCGATGCCCCCGTTGTTTTAATGAACGCCCAGGCTATAAGCGGTACGCAGGTAAAAGTTACCTTCAGTACGGCCGTGGAAGAAATGGCGGCTACCGAAATAGCAAACTATTCCATTAATCACAATATACCCATCCAGTTAGCCTCACTTATTGATGATAGCCCGAATGAGGTGCTACTGATCTTGAAAAAGGCTTTGCAAACGGATACTTATACCCTGACAACCAATCACATAAAAGACCGCAATGGCAACACAGTTCCGGCCAATAGTACCGCTTTTTATTCAGCCATGTAGTACCCATTGGGCACCGGGAGGTCGTAATCAATGAGATTTTTGCGGATGAGTCGCCCCGGGTCGATTTGCCGCCGACTGAGTATATAGAGCTATATAACCCGACGGATCGGATCATTAACCTGATTGGTTGTACAGTAGATGATCCGGCGACCAAAGTAACCTTACCCGATTATAATTTACCGGCCGGTATTGCTATGTCATTCTGTGCAAGAATACCCTTCAAAGTGACTTTGCCCCTTTTGGGCCGACCCTTGGCCTGAGCACTTTTCCTTCACTAAATAATGCCGCCGACCAGCTTACGCTGCGTAACGCTAAGGGTAATCTGATTGATCAGGTAAATTATACGGATGCCTGGTATAAGAACGACACTAAGAAAGAGGGCGGTTGGTCGCTGGAGATGATTGATGTCAATAATTACTGCAACGAACCCCGTAACTGGGCCGCTTCTGACCATCCGGCCGGAGGTACGCCCGGCCAGCCTAATTCAGTTGCCACTGCCCGGCCAGACCTGACGCCACCCCAGTCTATACAGGTTGAGCCCGTTGACTCACAGCACTTAACCGTATATTTTGACGAAAAACTGGACTCAGCGGCTATGGCGCAAGCCTCATTCTATCAGTTGATCGGCAATGTAGCGGTACAAAAAGCAGAGCCGGTCGGGCCGCTTTTCCAGACAGTACAACTCACCTTAACCGGTACGCTGCTGCCAAAAACGGTCTATACCCTTAGCCGCCAATACGCCACGGATTGCGCCGGAAACCAGAATGGGAATGTACTACGAGCCAGTTTTGCCTTGCCTGAGTCGGCTGATTCGGGAGATGTAGTCATCAATGAAGTGTTATTCAATCCCCGTAGCGGCGGGGTAGACTTTGTGGAATTGTACAACCGTTCGGATAAGTACATTAACTTGAAGGATTGGAAGATAGCCAATATGGATAAGGGAAGACCAGCCAATTTAAAAGCTATTTCCTCTCAGAATCGCATCCTTGCTCCGGGTCGGTATATCGTGCTGACCACCAGCCAGGAAACGCTTAAAAATCAGTATCCTAAAGCCAAAGACTCTACTTTTATCCTACTTCCCTCGCTACCTAGCTTTCCGGATGATGCTGGTAGTGTAATATTGGTACACGAAAGGGGAGGAGTAGTTGACTGGTTTGATTACGATGAAAAGCAGCACTTCCCCTTAGTCAATGAAAAGGAAGGCGTTTCGCTGGAACGGATCAGTGTGAATGAAACGGCCAGTAATCGTCAGAATTGGCACTCAGCGGCTAGTACAGAGGGCTATGCCACTCCTGGCTACCACAATTCTCAAACGTTGCCAGTAGATAATCCGGCTGCCCATTTCCGGGTAGAACCCCCGGTCTTTACGCCTGACGAAGACGGTGACCGGGATTTTACTACCTTCCAGTACAGTTTTCCCGGCCGCGGTAACGTGGCTACGGTCATGGTCTTTGATGTTCTTGGAAGAGAAGTGCGTAGGGTAGCCAGCAATTCTTTACTGGCTACCGAAGGGTTTTTTACCTGGGATGGCACCAATGAAAGAGGCGAAAAGGTGCGTACCGGGCGGTACATTGTCCATATCAGCTTGTATACTTTGCAGGGAAAAAGGCAGCAAATCAAAAAGGAAGTAGTCGTAGGGGCAAGATTGTAAGGCCTCAAGGAGTATTTTTCCGGTAAATGAGGTATCCAATTTTAAGCCCTAACGCCATGCTTACCAAACGGTACGTGCCGGGCCGTCCGGGGTTAACCGTAATAAAACCCCAATTCTCGCCGGTACTGTCGTTTGGCCCAAAACTGGGAGATTTAATGTAGATATGCCGGGCCCCCAGGCCGTAGTACCAATCCAATGTAATCCGACGGCCCACCAAATGCTGTACACCAATCTTAAAATGGTAACCAATTACGTCTTTTAGGATTTTGTACCGGGCTCTTTCGAAATAAGCGCATATCCCATCTTCGCATTCCCGGCCGATGCTGCCCTGCTCCGTAAAATTAATCCGCTTGTAGAAAAACTCCGGTGCGATATACCAGCCCCAGGGTGTTGTACGCCGCCGGCTCAGGTATAACCGGATTTCTGAACGCATCCTCCAGGTTTCCCGGTTACGGTAGTAGTCGGTATCGTTGGTGTGATGGTATAAATTGAGGTAATGGTTGCCGTATCCGGCTTCCGCCTGGATGGTCCACTTTCTCTTCAACGGATATTCGAATCCGAACTGCACGGTATTATCCAGGTCAAAGAGGCTTAAGGGCGCAAATTTTATGACGCCTAATGGTTTGGGCAATTCTCGGCGGGTAAGCGTATCCTGCGCCTGCACGCTTGGCCCGGCCAGGCTACACAGGAAAGCTGCGATTAGCCCGGAAACTGTAAAAAGGATGGATTTCAAAAGTGTTTTCTGGGGTAATAGGAAGAATAATCAGTTGACAACCGGAATTTTACTGATCAGTTTTAGGTTTTTTAGGTCCGTATAGTAATGATGACAGGTGTTTTACCCTCCTAAAATGGGAAGAGAGTGGCCCAACTGCCTCATTTTTTCAAGGAGGGATTAGGGGGTGCTTATAGCCATCATTACTTTTATAGGACTACCAAATTTTTATGTCCGTATAGTCATACTGGTACAGGCCGTTCTGTCCGGTTACCAAGATAGATTGTTTCGGGGAATAACATCGTAGGTCTTGATATCCTGTATCAACTGCGTTTGAACGGGTTTTATCGGATCAGTAACGTCAAATATTTTCAAGCCAAAGTTACCTTCACAAATAAACAAGGCGTTGCCGTCAATACCAAGGCCGTGCGGGTTTTGCATAAATAGCGTGGCTACAAGTGCCGGAGCCGGGGATTCTGTATGTTGACTATATCAACTGATTTTGTCCCTGGCGGCAGCTGGTTCCGCTTCGCAGTGTTATGTAGGCATAATTCCCCCTGCACCACTACCGGGTCACAGCTCTGAACATGGTCGAACCGTGACAGGAACACGGGTTTAGCCGGGTTGGTGTTGTCATAAATATGCATGCCGGTACGGGAACCGATAAAAAGTTTATCCCCGTAGGGAAAAATCGTTTCTATATTTAAGCCCAGTGAGATTTTGTTAGCCGATTCGGGTGATTGCGGCGCCGTGATATTATAGGCCTGTAAATGCGAATTGCTGACAGTATAGAGGTAGTTTCCCGAAATGGCAAACGGGCCATCGAGCCACCGGTACCATTTCCCCCCGGGCCCACTGTTGCTCGCATCAGACGTACAGCCCATAAAAACTGCTGCACAAATGCATACAATTACCAACCTTGATAGAAATGATAAAGCTTTTTTGCATAGAAGCGGCAGTTAACGGTAACATTGCGGATTTTGCAGAGAAGCCTGTTCCCAGCGGATGACTACTCCTTTAGACTGATCTACGCACTCAAACTGCACACCGGTCTGAGGCGGATAAGACGGATACGGAAAAGCATTTTCAATGCGCTTGAGCACCTTTACCTGTAAAGGATTACCGATGTCAAGGGCAACCAGATCAACCGTATTGTCGGCATACAATACCGTACCTTTTACGGCTATATCCACATTGCCAGGAATGGAATGAACGAAATCCCTTATTGGGGCAGCCGGATTCGGTTATCGATAATGTGGATTCCCTGGCCAATCTCATTGATGAAAAGATAACTCCCTGGATGTAGATTTTTCCTGGCTGTTTCAGAGAGCGGGGAGCCGAGGAGTTTACCAGTCGTGCATCTCCTCATAGGACATGTAGACGGGTCTGAATCCATTATCAACCATCCGATCGGTTTTCTGCCTCTTCATCTACCGTGCAGCACAACAGCAGCGGGAGAGTCAGGTAAAGTAAATTCCGGAGGCGTAGCATACTTTCTGCTTTTAGAGGAGAAATGTATGAAAGGATCGTTTATTATCCAAAACGGTAACTGAATTAATTCTTTATTGATTAAATGTAAATAATTGTAATCTTTCAGTAACGTTACCCTATTATCGTGTACATCCAGACAAAGTATTGTATATTTGGCCTCCTTATTCAAATGGCCGGTCTTCCGGAAAGATTTGCCTTTTTTCAGGCTCCTGCTGCAGAATTGGGTAATGATATATATCTGGTATCTGCAGGTATCATCAGGTGCCCAATAAAGCTCCCATTGACCAGTCAGGTAGGGATGGAGTGCACGGCAAAGAAGGTATAAACTTATTTCAAGTAGCTATGAATATTTATCAGGTAGATGCTTTTACAGACAAACCATTCAGTGGCAATCCTGCGGCTATCTGTGTACTGTCACGACCTGCCGATGATTTCTGGATGCAGCAACTGGCAGCCGAGATGAATCTGTCAGAAACAGCATTTATTCATCCCTATAAAGACGGTTATAAACTCCGCTGGTTTACGCCCACTACCGAAGTAGCGTTATGTGGTCATGCCACCCTGGCAACCGCACATATATTATGGGAGCATTACTCACTTTCACCTAACGAATTAGCCCGTTTCTACACGGATAGTGGTCTGCTTACGGCCCGGCGCAACCGCGAAAACTGGATTGAACTTGATTTTCCGTCCTTACCCGTCGAGAAGGCCGATGCTCCCGAATCGCTGCTGACCGCTCTGAAGGTGAAGCCGGTCTTTGTGGGTAAAAATGGCATGGATTACCTCATTGAAGTAGGTTCCGAAGAGGAGTTGCTCGATATGAAACCGGAATTCTGGCGTCTGGCCGAAACACCGGTACGCGGGGTAATGGTCACCAGTCGCAGTGATAATCCAGCGTTTGACTTCGTATCCCGGTTTTTTGCTCCGGCTTCCGGCGTAAACGAAGACCCCGTGACGGGTTCTGCGCATTGTGCGCTGACTCCGTACTGGGCTCCCAAATTGTCCAAAGACCGGATGGTAGCTTATCAGGCTTCTCACCGCGGGGGCGTAATCAAGGTTCGCCTCAACGAGGACCGGGTAATTCTGGCTGGAAAAGCCGTTACCGTACTCAAAGGCGAATGGATGGGGTAAGTAGTAAAAAGAAGTTTCTGTAAGCGCTAAGGGGAAAAGCCTCCTTAGCGCTTTTAATTTTGCCAAGATTGTCTTTTAACAAGGCCCGTTTTACCGCTTCTCCTGAGTAACATCAATCAGCCCCGCAGGGGGTAGTTTAACTTCCTTGTGCCCGCATCATGACCTTATCGTTTAAAATCCTCTTCAAAGAGTTTTATCACTTGCTGCGGGACCCCAACCACCGTGAATTTTTGCGGCTGGCCTCACGGTACGGTCAGAAACCCCGCTATCAGTCACAAATAGTTCAGTTTCTGCAATACCGCATTCAGGTAGCAGATTGCTTCTCGTTTCTGTGGCAGTTCAGGGAGATTTTTGCCGAAGAGGTTTATTACTTTCAGTCTTCTGCCAACAGCCCGGTTATTTATGATTGCGGGGCCAATGTAGGGGTGAGTTGCCTGTATTTTAAACATATTTACCCACAGGCTATCATCAAAGCCTTTGAGGCTGATCCTAAGGTAGCCGCCCTCTTAGCCCAAAATGTAGCCAGTAATGGCTTTAAGGACGTAATGATTATTGATAAAGCCGTGTGGAAGGAAAATACGACTATTGCTTTTACCAGTGAAGGGGCGGATGGCGGCTCCGTACTGACGGGTACCCCGAGTATGCAGATTCCGGCCATCCGTTTGAAAGACTACCTGGAGGCTGAACAAGGGATTGATCTGTTGAAAATGGATATTGAAGGAGCGGAGACGGATGTATTGCTGGATTGCCGGGATAGTCTGGGTAACGTGAAGCATCTGTTTGTGGAGTACCACGCCTACGTTGGGCAGCCGCAACGTTTGGGTGAAATGCTGACTCTGATGCAGCAGGCCGGTTTCCGGTATTTTATCAAGACGGAAGCCGACCGGACTCGGCCTTTCGTAAATCGGGTCAATAAAAGTACGCCGCATATGGACCTGCAATTGAATATTTTTGCGTATCGTTCCTAAGCCGAATGAACCTGTTTACAAACCTCTCAAACGGGTAGCGGCTGACGACCACTTGCATGAAAGTACTGCTGATCAATACATTTGACCGGAGTGGAGGAGCGGCAGTTGCCTGCCAGCGTTTGTTGCGTGCCTTGACCCAACAGGGAGTAGAAACAAAGCTGCTGGCGCAAGAACAAACCTGCCCTGATCCATTGGTGATCCCGGTAGCCCGTACCGGTTTGGGACGAAAAATAGCTTTTGGCCGGTTCCTGCTGGACCGGCTGGAGTTTTATTTTCAGGAAAAGGATAAAAGCATCCGTTTTGCCTTTTCGCCTGCTCACGTGGGTACCGATATCAGCGGGCACCCCGCCGTACAGGAGGCCGACATCCTGCATTTGCACTGGGTATATTTCGGGTTTCTATCCGTTGAATCCCTTAAAAAGCTTTTTCAGCTGGGCAAGCCTATCGTGTGGACGTTACATGATATGTGGGCGTTTACTGGTGGCTGCCATTACAGCGGCGGTTGTCTGCATTATCAGACGCATTGCCATACTTGTCCCTTTCTGAAGAAACCTCATGCCAAAGACCTTTCCTGGCGCATATTTGAGGAAAAAATAGCCTTGTTCAAAGGGGCCAATATTCAGTTTGTGACGTGCAGTGGCTGGCTGGCTTCCGTAGCCAGGGAAAGTGCTTTACTGAATGGTTTTCCCGTTACGGCCATTCCCAATCCGATTGATACGAGACGGTTTAAACCGGAAAATAAGCGGGCTGCCCGCCGAAAGCTGCAATTACCCGAAGGCAAAGAACTGGTTTTATTCGGGGCTATGAATATCCGGGAAGTCCGCAAGGGGTTTGCGTACCTGTCGGAAGCCTTACAGGTCCTGAAAAGTATCTTCCCGCGTACCACGGAGCATATAGAACTGGTGGTCTTCGGAAAATCTGATCCGAAAGCCTTAGCCCAGCTACCCTTTCCGGTCCATAACCGCGGCCGGATCAGTAGTGAAGGGGAACTGGTTCAGTTGTATAATGCCTGCGACGTAACGGTACTGCCTTCATTGGAGGATAACCTGCCCAACACCGTAATGGAATCATTGGCCTGCGGAACGCCGGTAGTCGCTTTCAAGACGGGAGGCTTACCCGAAATGATCAGGCACGAACAAACCGGGTACCTGGCGCAGTACCAATCAGCGGAAGACTTAGCCGATGGCATCCATAAAGTGCTCTATAAATACGATCCGGACCGTTTGCGGGAAGAGGCCCGGGCTAAAGTATTGACTGATTTC
>JAUJNL010000043.1 GCA_030448185.1 Cytophagales bacterium
AAATTTATATTTTCGCCTATTATTTTAAAGAGAAATTATAATCGTTATAGAAAAGTAAGTATTATAGCGTTTTTTAAGATTTTATAGGATTATATAAAAAAAGTCCGGCGGGCGCTTTGCACCGGCCTGACTACTAACATAAACTTTATTTTCCCTTTTATTTTACTACTACTTTGTGTTTAGTAGTCTGATTACCAGCTTGTAAAGTCATTATGTAAGCACCGGGCAGCAGTTCTGTCTTAGGGTTAATAGTAGTCAGATCACTGCCGGTAGTTAAGGTTTCCCGGTACACTTCTTTACCTAATATGTTGATGAAAGTTACCGTTACCTTGCCTACGTAATCGGCTTTCAGATACAGGGTCTTTCCATCAAATGGGTTAGGGAATACCTCTACGGCTATCTGACCAATGTCTTGTCTCAAGCTAAGCTGCGCCGTTACCGTTTTGGAATATCCGCTTTTCTGGTCTTTATCTACCATATTCAACCGGTAGTAGTTCATGGCTGCTGGATTGGCATCTACAAAACTGTAGCTTAGTGCCTTGGTTGATGCACCAGCAGCCGCAACTTTACCAATAGTAATGAAGGTTTTGCCATCGTAGCTGCGCTGTACTTCAAAGTAGTCGCTATTCTGTTCGTTCAGCGTAACCCAGTTCAGTTTCACGGTTTTGTCAGCAACACTTGCTTTCAGATCAACCAACTGTATAGGCAGCGGATTATTTGAAATCGTAGACCCAAAGGTAAACGGACTGAAACTTGTCATCAAGGTAGAGGTAATACGGCCAGAAGCATAAGTACCCGCAGGAACTGTTGGATTAGTACCATAACCGGCACCAGGTCCTTTATTTTCCCAAATTTGGGTATTGCTATTATAGTGAGCCACTCTTAATTCTTTCCAATCAGTAGCAAGAGTAGATACAGTTGTATTAGCTGTCCAATGCAAAGAAACAAAGGCATTAACATGTGGAGTAGGCGTTAAATCCCAGTATTCGTACCCGCTGATATGATGCAGGGTAGGATCAATACCTAACGTAGGCTTGACTTCAATGCGTGGATCTTTCCAGAAGTACTGTGCCCGGAAAGTAGTAGCGGTATTTGCATTCGGTGTAACTCCAATCTCTCCTAACTTACTCGCATCTCCTACTGGGAATGTAAAGTTAGTGTTTAAAGCATTAACCATCTTCTTGTCCATTGGCCCATTAATGTGACTGGCATCAGAGCCTTTTGACATAGTACTAGGAGCAGGAGGCAATATACTGTTGGTAACAATAGCGTTCTCATCAAGGGTCAGAACCAAGGGTGAAAGAACTGGTATGAGAGAAGTGTAAATGATACCATTGTCTAATCTTAGTACTGCTGTCTGCGGTAAAATTGATTTCAGCAATAAAGGTGTACCTAAAGTAAGTTTACCTGCGGCTCGGTTCATATGTAGGAAGCCTAAGGTCTGCTCAGTACTAGTACTGGTAGCCGGAGCAGTAAACCTCAACGGTCCTCCTACATCCCCAGTCCCACCCACTATTAACTTCGATGCAGGGCTTCCCGTAATCGTACCAGTACTTGCTGATAAGGTTCCGTTCAGGGTCAATGTATTTGTATTAAGCACTACTGTATTAGAATGATGAATATCCAGCTGACCATTAACCGTTACGTCTGTAGTAAGAGATATACCTCCCGTCATTACTGGGTTCTGATTAACTATTACATCCCCAAATGGACTGTTACTGGTGGTCTTAATACTTTGCTGAGTAGGCAAGGGGGAAGGTTTAATAGTAGCGGCCCCATACCCGATAAATGTCACCTTGGCAGCCGCGCCGCTATTGGCAAGAGCATTGATAGTACCATCATTGTTGATGTCCCCGCATACATTCAAGTTAATATCAGGATTTATGGTTAAAGAGGCACCTGAATTAACTCTCACGGTACGGGCTATTGGTGTCATTCCACCAGCATCAGTAGATTTAACAATTGGATAATAAGGTACATCAGCTGGAATTTCAATATCATCACTACAAGTAGGAAGTATTCCAGGACATACTCCCCAATTGTCTGAACTGAACCAATTATTCGTATAACCTCTCCAGCGGAACCGTGCAAGTTGGGGAAAAGGTACCGTTACTACTTCTGGACACTTAAAGAACTGGATATCATCAATAGCTACGTCATTACCAGCAGCCGTGGCGCTAATATTGGCAATACCAAGTTCAAAGGAGGTATTATTTCCTGAATTAATCAATATTGAATACTTTCTCCACTGACATTTATTTGTATAATCAGAAGTAATGTCATCACCTACCCTGAAACAATTAATATAGGCGCCAAAAATCAGACTATTAGCAGAACCGGCCAAACTCACGGCATTAAAGGTTAGTATGTAATTTGTATTAGGCTCAACCGTGATATTTTGCTGCCATACTTTCTGAGTACTACTTGTACTGGCATTGACAATCAGCATATTGCCACCTGAGCCGCCGATGGAAGCTGAACGTTGGGCATCGGAGGTCATGGAGCAGAAATCCCAATGGTAGTAATTTGGATTAAGTCCTACTACAAAATTGCCTTCCGGATACATATTCCAAGAAGTATAGCGATATTGAGTATCAAACTGGCTTCCGCTGGTACCGAACAGGGGCGGATTAGCAACGTAAGAAGCGCCGCTTACAGTAGCTAATGAATTCTGCGTAAGGGTAAGCTTGGTATTGCTTTGCACCGAAGCCACTGTACCCAATGTGATAACAGATGAGTTATTAATAATGCGGATAATGTCACCTGCCTCTACTTGCTTCACTACTCCTCCATTGGTAAGTGCAAAAGTAGTGTTGATTCCCGTTACAATATTGCTCGAAATATCGGCACTAATGGTACCTGGGTATAAGAAGTCATCCGCATTAGTCTTGTAGATGAAATCACTTCCAACCACACTTGCATTATTCACCAGCATAAGCCTTGTATTACTTGAAATAGATGCTACTGTTCCAATTAAACTATTATTATTCGTTCTAAGCTCATAGCCAGCCTTTAACTGCCCTAGAAACTGAGTATTAACCCCATCTACAATTTTATTATTGCTAGAGGTAGTAATCGTGCCTTGTAAAGGTATTTCGTTATAGTTTGAGATGAAAGAGGTGCTATTATAGGTAATCGGACTAGAGGAAGTAGCATTATCTACATTTATTGTAAAATCATCCTCAATAGATATAACCGTTGCCAGATAAGTGTAATCATAAGAATACAGCTTACGTCCTGGGCGAAGATCCTTTTTAAATTGCGTACCTGTACCACTGATTTTCTTAGTACCATTATTGATTACTACATTTTGGGCTGTACCAACTATATAGTCATTAAAATTGCCATTCTTCACCAGGTTTGCACCAGTACTGCAGACAATGTTAATCTCTACTTCATTGGAATAGACACTTGAGCAACTGCCGTAGCTTACGCGGCAGGATACGTAATATGATCCTTGCGTACCAAAATCACTCCCCTTGGGAGCATAAGTAGAGGTGGTGGCGCCCGAAATAGGTTTCATTGTACCTGTAATATCACTGGCGGATTTGTAAAACCACTGGTAGCTGGTAGCCGCTGTTGGGGTCGTAACCGTAAGGGTATTACCCGTTTGAGTAGATAAGAAGGATTGAGGTATTGAAGGAGCAATATACAGAATGGAAGCTGCCTGACCTGATCTAAATAATGGCTGGCTGCTGCTTACCATATTAGGTCTAGTATCTCCAGGTTCGCTAACGACTACCCGGTAACGGTAATTAGGCCCGGTAGCAAACAATGGAAGTTGCACCTTTAATGAACTATTTACCAAAACATCATTAGGGCTTAAGGTACCAGGAACCTTGTCCCGTCGTACCATTACATAATTGTTGTAGTAATACGGGTTAAAGTTTCCGTCTTTATCCGATAATTGGACGTAGATCTCGCTACCTTCATTAATACTCTGAGCCCGGTCATTGGCTAAAGCGCCGCCGGAACTTTCATTGAATTTATAGCTGATCGTTATATCATCCCCATTAGAAACGCAAGTATTGGTAAAAGCGTTAGTAGTAATAGTAGCCAGCGGATTGATGCGAAGATTTTTGAGACTGATTGAGCCGTTCCCCTGATCCATTACAAACTTTATCTGGCTCAAAGCCTGACCGGGATTTTGCACGGAAAAAGTACCCAGCAAAGCCCCATCCAGCCATAAATGTGCAGTAGCAGCATTAAGTGGCCGGTCAATTGCATTTGGTCCGGTATAGGTAATATTAGCAGTTCCTGGATTTACGACCCAGGTAAAGGTTCGGTTAGCATTGTTGGCATCAAAAGTAGCGCCATCAGGAATAGTTACGGAAACTTTATCAGTATTTTCCAGGTTAAATCGAAGCCATGATGCAGAACCGGCTGGGGCTGCAGCTGACAGATTATTACCTATCATTAACGCTCCTGCATTCGTTTGCGGGCCTGTATTAGAGGCAGATAGCTGAAAAGTAACCTTGACTGCACCTGGTATCGGATTAAATGAACGGGTTCTTACTGCAGACACGGCCCCCGCATTCGTTGTATGAGTAAAAGTAAGGTCAGTATTATTAGCTGTTACCTCTGTTCCTGTTGCAGCAGTGAAAACGTCAAACTTGTTAACAAATGCTAAGGAGGTATTATTAAAGGCTCTGAATGCAGTAGAAGCAGGCATAATAACCGGGAACGCTCCAGTATTGTTGGTAAATTTACCTCCAGAGTTGACGATGGGATTGGTAATTTGAACATCTGGACCAGAAGCTGTATAAGAACCTGTGAAAGTAGCTTGGGTAAAAAGCATTGGTTTTGTTCCACTAATAGTCTTGCCCCCCCCGGAGAAGGTATAGATGCCAGACCCGGCAAGGAAAGAATTCGGATTAGAGGAATTTTCCGTAAGGCTCCCGGTAATAGTCACTGGAGCATTAGCTGAGTTATTCCACTTACCACCAATGGCTATGTTATTGAAGGTCTTACTACCAGCAGCACTGGAGATGTTTAGGGTACGGAAATCAGGGCCGTAAATCGTGGTGTTCCCCGTAACGGTTAACTGTACATTGCCCACGTAAGAAATTCCACCGTTGGCCCCGCCCCCATTGAGATCAAAAGTAGTGATGTTCACTGTCCCAGCTACGCCATTGGTGCTGCTGATACTGGCGCTTGATTCGAGTACGACCCAGTTCAAGCTATTCACTCCATTTACATTATCATCATAGAAGTTTCCTCTAATAGCTGTTTTTCCCTGAACAGTCAGATTGTGGGAACCGACTTGTAGGCTAGCTGAACCTTCAATAGTTAAATTTCCGTTTACGGTAGTTGTACCTACTGGGCTTCCCAACGACTTGTACCCGTTATTAAGAACTAAGTGATGATAAATGGTGGGAGCGATTGCTTGTGTACCAGCGTTATAATAGATTGTATTATCTGCAGTTGATGCATTCAGGCTACCCGTAACCATAGGTTGAGCCCCATTAGTGTAGTAAAGTATCTTCTGGTTCTCAAACTTTGAGTCAGCAACTGTTCCGTTAAGTATTCCCTCAATCTGCACTCCAGGTTCCAGGAATGTGTTCTCGTTACTAATTGTGATAGCGCCGTCAATTGTCACATTCCCTTTGAAAGTCAATGTCTTACTGCCGCTAAGCACCTGACTATTAGTTGTAAATGTAGTGTTACCAATAGCATTAAACGTCCCATTATTGGTAATACCCTTATTATAAGTAACAGTATTGCCTACGGCCGTTGAATAATTACCACCTGTGTTTACAGTAAGGCTGCCAGCTAAGTTAAGGGCTTTCTGTACCGATACAGTGGCTCCGTTTGCAACAACTATATTTGTATTTGCATTAAATGTCAATAAGCCTGCTCCGCTGATAGTTTGCAACGCAGTACCATTGAAATTAAGATTGATAGCAGTAGCCGGAGCAAATGTTAATGTAGCTCCGCTATTTACAGTAATATTTTTACGTATATTGATAGGCCCCTGATGGTCAACGCCATATCCGGTTGGTCCGCCAGTAGCTGTAACAATCAAATTATCTACTGTCCAGGGAGCTGTACCAGGATTAATAAAAAACCGGTTATACGCGGAAGACTGTATTTCAAAGTCCGCATAGGTTCTTCCTGATAATGAAGGAGGATAGTTATGCTGATGGCTGTATAAACTACCAGTTTGAAAAACAACTTTTGTACCCGTTCCGAAAGGATTGGCACCATCTTTAGCAACAAAAGCTGAACCAGCTGTAAAAACTACTATTCCATCCGTTCCCCCTGAACCAAATACATTGCCATTACAGCCAATATCCTGCTTAAAAACAGCGCCGCTAGTAAATTGTATAGCTCCAGGATTTGTACCAGTAACAGAGTGAGAAGCATTTGAAAATGTCATGTTTCCACTTACTGAGCCTGTAGCAGCATTTGCTAAATTTATATTAAGGACATTAGTTCCATCAATATTAAGTTGTGCGGTAGCAACAATCTCTAAATCAGTCCCGGTCCCTCCGTTAATAGTAAGTATATTACCTGCTGCACCCGCCTGTAAATTTACTATTGTACCGGCAGCTACACTTAATTGACCAATAGTTTCGGAGGGCACGTTAGTTACCGTTAATGCACCTCCTTTATCAAATAGTAATATATCATTTGTTGCAACAACCCTATCAGTATTTTCGGGCACTTTATCCCAGTTGCCTCCCTTGGTCCAATCGGAGTCAATAATTCCTGTCCACTTATACGTATTCTGTCCGAAGGTAAGTCCAGGTCCGAATAAAATACTGGCCAGTATCAATAGCTTTAACCAGATGCCTAACCCCGCGTCTTTCTTAAAAATAGTAGACATTGTTTGCATAGTATTCATTGTCATGTGTATGCGGAAGAACGCTAATTGTATGGTAGATTGAGGGCTTGCCTTTTCAGGTAGTCCTATCATTTTTTGCCTCGTAAAGTTGTCTATATGCGAAGGGAGTTTAGAATTAATTTCCATGCCTTTTCGAGCAATGAGAGGTTTTAACACAAAATGCAAGCTTATCAGATCTTGCAGGTTACTTGCCTTGTTGGAGACAGCTTCTGTACTAAATGAGGACAGTAGTCAAAAAGTAATTAGTACAAAAGCCGGCGGAGAGGTAAGGAGATGAAGGATAACCCGCTAAAGTGCGTCAAAGTATTATTCGGGTTAAGATGTCCGGAATAGTAAGCTTCGGTCAAAGGGGGTTTTTCTTCGAGAAAATCTACTTTTTGCGGTATTAAGGCTTTACTTAATTGCTATAGCCATTCTCTTTAAGATGTAATGAAACTTGTTAATACAGATCAACTATCAACAAGCGATTGCAGGGCTGTTTATTATTGTACCTGATCTAGGGCAAAAAATGGAATATTATTGATTACAATAGAAATGTTCGCGCAACTGCTTGAGCTTTACCAGCAACATTATTCCTAGGGCAATAAAAAGTGACCTCTTTAAAGCTCTGAAAAGTGGATGATTGCCAAATATGCCCGGGTAAAAAAAATCCTTCTCAAGCAAAGCTGAGAAGGAGCGAAGGGTTTACCCCGAAAATATTACGTTTCAGGCTGAATTAGTTGTAGGAAGCTTTTTAACAAGCTTATCTCCTGGTCCGTTAGCTTTACTTATTACTTTGTAACGCTCATCCAGGGGAGATGGGTAAATAATCCAGAATCCTCTCTAGGCATGTTTCTCCTGCCTAGAGGTGAATTTTCAGCTTGCGAATGTTTAAGGATAACGTCTTACAACAATATTAAAGCAGCAGGCCCAATGTATTACTAAAATAAACCCTAAAATCCTGGTCCTTACTCTATCTCGAACTGCAATTTAAGCAGATGCTGGTAGAGGCCATTCTCAAGGTCCGCCAACTGTTCGTGGGTACCAGATTCCAGTATACGGCCTTCACTGATTACGTAAATAAAATCAACCTTACGGATGGTAGCTAGACGGTGGGCAATGATAATGGTGGTACGGCCTTTCATCAATTCATCCAAGGCATCCTGCACCTGCTTCTCAGATTCAGCATCCAGGGAACTAGTCGCTTCGTCCAGAATCAAAATGGCGGGGTCTTTCAGGATAGCCCGGGCAATGGCAATCCGTTGCCGCTGACCACCGGAAAGTTTCACGCCTCTTTCTCCTACTATGGTATCAAACCCTTCCGGAAATGACAGGATAAACTCCAATGCGTTGGCTTTCCGGGCAGCTTCCCGAATCTGGGCGTCTGTTGCGTCTGGTTTTCCATAAGCAATATTCTCGCGGATGGTACCTCCAAATAGAATTACCTCCTGGGGAACAATACCGATATGATGACGCAACTGCCGGAGATCATACGTCCTCACATCTTTTCCATCTACTCGTACATTTCCTCCACTCAAATCATAATATCGCATCAGCAATTGTACGATAGTTGACTTGCCGGCTCCACTATATCCTACCAGAGCAATTTTTTGACCAGCCTCTACCTGAAAACTTACGCCTTTAAGCACTTCTACATCCGGACGAGTAGGATAAGAGAATGTTACGTTGTCAAACGCTACCTCACCGTAAATCCGTATTGGTTTGGTTTCGCTATTCAGCGATACTTCTGATTCCTCTTCCATAATTTCGCGCACCCGTTCCGAAGCCCCTATCGTCTTCTGTAGTTGAGCGTACAAATCTCCCATTCCACCGATGGCTCCTCCAATAAAAGCAGTTACCATAATAAAAGAGGTTAATTCGCCGGGAGTAAGGGCATTCTGCTGAATTAGAACCGAGCCTTTCCAAAGAACGGCTACAATTCCCCCGAACAGAGCAAAGATGATAAACGAAACGAAGGCTCCCCGGTATTTAGCTGCTTTTAGGGCGTTGCCAATCACTTTTTCTAAAGCAGTCCCATATCGGTTCACTTCAAAAGACTCATTGGTAAATGCTTTTACAATTTGCACATTTTGCAAAGTTTCTTCTACCACCACATTGGCCGCCGCCAGTTCATCCTGTGCTTTTTTAGACAATTTTCGGATGAAGCGCCCAAATAGTAAGGCCGCAACCACTAGCACCGGAAAGACCGCCAGCATAAACAGCGTTAACTGAGTGCTTAAGTATAATACAAAAGCAATCCCAACTACCAGCGTGATGAGCTGCCGCAGAAATTCGGCCAGAGTAAAGGAGAGCACATCCTGCAATTGGGAGACATCGGAAGTAAGGCGGCTGATTAATTCACCAACCCGGCGCTGCTCAAAAAAGCGCATTGGCAGCGAAATCATGCGGCTATAGGCATGCAGCCGGATGTCGCGCATAGCCCGTTCACTTACATTAGCGAACAAGGTAATCCGCATGAACGAAAAACCTCCCTGCACAAACAAAATTGCCAGTAAAGTAATAGCTAACTGCCCAATTGTGTAAGGACCTTTACCCGTAGCTGCATCAATCAACTTACCAGCTAATAGTGGAAAGGCCATTGATGTAACTGATGAAAGCAGCAGAAAAACCAAACCGATAATAAACCACGACTTATACGGCAATATAAAGCGGAAAATTTTTAAGGCTTCCTTAAAGCTTTTGCCGCTTACTTTTCTTTTTTTATCCTCTTCTGAGATTTCGCCTCCGCGTCCTCTGGCCATAGATATTTAATGTGCTGATACGTTAATTAGTGGACGTGCTGATGCCAAAATCGAACATCGGAAATCGCACATCGTACATCGAAAATTTAACTTCCCTTATAATTAGACTCCTCGAAGATCCGCTGAGCCCGGGGATCCTGCATGAGTTCGGGTAACGATACCTCCGGATGCTCCTGGCGGTATTTCTTTACAATCTCCCAGCCTAGCCAGCGACCTATAGCTCCCGGGCATTTAGCGCCAATCTCTGCCGTATAAGGCCGTTCTCCAATGTATTTTACTTTCTTAAAGTGGTTCGTTTCATATAACAATTTTTCCTTCAGAAAATGCGCCCAGACCACCCCTTTATTTTCCTCAGCTTCTTTTAATTGATTCGCAGAAAAAATAACTGAAACAATACTATCCGGAACAGAAGGCTGCATAGTAGCGGCAAACTCAATGGCTTTTCCGTAAAAAATCATTTCGGCCAGCAAAGTGGGATCTTTGGGGTCGGCGCGGTTATACTTCTGCGAAAGGAACAATACGATCTGCGGTACAATAAATGACTTCTGGAAACGCCGCATTACGTATTTTGGTACATCAGGCACGTAGGTCGCATGCTGTTCGCCTAGGTAAAAATCCAACCCAATAATCACTAAACTATCCGACACATACAGATCTTGTCCCTTCGAAAGTGAACCCAAACCAGTCATAGCCGTTTGAACCCTGGGAGCCTTACAATTTGGGTAATAATATTTAATGTGTTTAAATGCAACTTCCAACTGTGTTTCTACATCTTTAATATCACCATACACTTTCTGTACATCCTGGTATAACTTTTGAAAGCCTTTATTCTGAAGGGTAGTATAGAGGGTATTAGCCAGTGCAGTATCTGACTGGGTATAGTCTATTTGCAAAAAGAGTGGCTTAAAATCTGGATGCCTCAATTGAAAGGCTTGTACGTCGGCTTGGTACTTACACTGCATCATTTCCTGATCCAGTATTTCTATCGTAATATTGACTGGTATTTCGGACACATCTACTTCTTTTCTTCCATCACGGCAGCAGTAAACTAAGAGAAAAAAATAAGAAAAATATAAATCAATTGTTTCATTTTGGCCGTAAAAACTAATTTAGCATTCAAAATCTTTACAAAGCTATGAAAAAAACCGCAGTACTCTTTCTGCTATTAGGTCTGTCTCTGAGTGGCTTTGCCCAGGTAAAGCTTGGTTTACGGGTAGCTCCCAGTGTAACTGTCAATAGTGTAATCGGGGATGGAGATTACGAAAATGCCGGACCCAACGGTTCCTCGGTTCGCTTTAGCGCCGGCCCTATTGCAGATTTCTTTTTCGCGGATAATTACGCCTTTAGCACGGGTCTATGGTATACTGTCAAGCGGGCCTCTTTTCAATGGCCAACTCGTTTCAGGGATGCCAATGACAATGACTTGGGTAATACAGTAGTCTATAATCTACAGAATATTCAAATTCCGGTCACCATGAAATTATACACTAATGAAGTGGCCCCTGATTTACGCGTCTATTTCCAATTAGGTGGGACTTTTGATGTAAAAGTCGCGGAAAAAGCGAAGGACCGGAAGGATAACCCTTTATATCGACTATCGGAAGATCAGGATAAAAGTGCCTTCAAGCCCCTGGATGTAAGTCTATATATGGGCGCCGGGGCTGAGTTAGTGATGGGAGAAAATACTGCTGTTTTTGGCGGACTCACTTATAACCGGGGGCTGGTCAATGCGCTGGGTGGCGTCGAGTATAACGGTTCCAAAATTAATGATGACCTAAGATTACGTAATCAGCTGATTTCCTTAGAGGTAGG
The DNA here is from genome assembly GCA_030448185.1 of Cytophagales bacterium. Taxonomy (GTDB): domain Bacteria; phylum Bacteroidota; class Bacteroidia; order Cytophagales; family 172606-1; genus CADCTQ01. Next base: position 11,401 of record JAUJNL010000043.1, read on the forward strand.
CATCAAATTCTGATCAAGGTTCTTTCCGAAACAATAAAGTAAAGCCCCGTAAACCTTTAGAATCTAAGGGGCTTTACTTTATTGTTTCAGAAACATTTATTTAGCTATCACCTTTTGCTTTTTGGTGAGTCATTGCAATCTCACCATTCTTGGGATTAACATCTTCTGAAGGCTTCGGAATAGCCTAATCCGTTTGGTTAGGGTACATAATCTCATGAAGCGTTTTGATGTGGCTCATGCTGTAGTTGGCTACGTTACTGAGCACAATCACTGTACTCTGGTCCTTGCGGTTACGCATAAAGTAGCTTTTGAAACCGTGCCACCAGCCGCTGTGGAAGATGATCGGTTCGCCATTTTGCGTTTTACGGAGCCGCCAGCCGTATCCGTAGTTCTGTACCTTCAGCTCGGGACTGTGCGGGGTAAATGCTTCTTCCAGGGTAGCCTGTGAAAGGAGTTGATTGGAATACAATGCCCGGTCCCATTTAAACAGGTCTTCTACGGTGGAATACACGCCTTTGTCGCCGACTACGCCATCCAGATAAGAAATATCTACCTTACGCCGTCCGGCTGTATAACCGGAAGCAGTATTTTGCAGAGTGAGGGTATTTTCGCCCATGTAAATCTGGGTACGGGTCATCCCTAATGGCTTAAATATAGTAGTTTCTACAAATTGCTTAAAAGACACTCCCGAGGCTTTTTCTACAATACTGGCTAGCAGCGAGTAGCCGGTGTTAGAGTACATAAAGCGGCGGTCCGGCGAAAAATAAGGTTCCGGCTGGTGCTGCATCAGCAGTTGTATTACTTGCTCATTACTGATTGGAGTCCGGCGGTCTTTCACGTGTTCGTCACTTGAGTACATATAATTCGGTAATCCAGACCGGTGCGTAAGCAAATGACGAATCGTAATGCCGTGATATGGGAAGCCGGGTATAAATCGCTGAACGCTATCCTCATAGCTTAATTTACCCATCTCTTTTAGCTTCATAATCGCTACCGCCGTAAACTGTTTGGAAACAGAAGCTAGTTGAAAAGAAGTTTCCGGGGTAAGGGTGTCTTTACGGGTGAAATCAGCTACGCCGAAAGCATTTTTATAAATAACCCTACCATACTGAGCAATCAGCACCGCGCCATTAAATCCATTCTTCTCGTGCAGACGGTGGAAGAATGTATCTAGTTGAAAAGCCTTACGGGCTGCTTCTTCCGGGTTGTATAACTTAGCAATGCTTGCATTTAAAATGGCTGTACTGTCAAAAGACGGGGTGGACTGATTAGTTGCTTTATTATCATGTTTTTGGGAACAAGCCGCCAACAGAGCCAGTAAAGCGGTAAAAAAAATGTACCTCATGAAACCAGTTCGGTAATAAGAGTTGGAATTGCAATAAAATAATCAGAAGCGCTGCAATTTAGTAAACAATAAATAGTGGTTTGTATTGATGGAATGCCTTGGTAATTTCGGATAAGTAATTTTTTTGAAAGAAAACCATCCTACCACTTCTTTTGCATTTCTTTAAGAAGAATTACGGGGAGTAAATAATCAGCCAATAGCCCTCCGGGCAAAATTAGGTGCTTTTATACCCGCTATACCTGAATTTTCTGAGGATTAGGCCTCTGCCTGTCTTGTGTCAGGCAAAAGCTTTTTTTGCGGAAATTCCGGAGTTACCCCTCTTATAGCCTATTCAGTTTAATTTTAGTAAGGCTCTCAGAAGACCCGTGCTTCTTTCAGCAATCTGGCGCATTTTTGCGACTCAGACCGGTTATTATCTGCTTTAGTGGCGGCGAGGCTGCCTTCATAGCTGTTTTCTCCCGCAGCAGCATCTTGCTCGGGCTAATTCTATGATTATGAACCTAATTAATCCGAAAAAGTAAAACATAAAATTACTTTGTTTTATAAAATTATTACCTTTGCCGTCCGTTTGCGGTGAACGGATATCTCATCTAACCAAAAGCCGGCCTTCTGCCCAGGGGCCGGTGTACTGAAGGGCAGTTTAAAAAAACGTTATGAGTAATAATCCACAGGATTTTAATTGGGACAATGTAAGTGCCAAAGGGTTTGGCAGCGGCTATTCCGTAAAGGAACGGGCTGAACTGGAAGACCTGTACGGAAATACACTTACCCAGGTAAATGAAAAAGAGGTGGTAAAAGGCACGGTAGTGGGGATCACTGATCGTGATGTAATTCTGAATATTGGGTTTAAATCGGATGGATTGGTTCCCCTTTCTGAATTCCGTGATATGCCCGATCTGAAGGTAGGGAATCAAGTAGAAGTGTATGTAGAAAATCAGGAAGATGCCGGCGGCCAGCTGATTCTTTCCCGCAAGAAGGCCAAGATCCTGACTGCCTGGGAAAATATCCAGCGTGCCCTGGATGAAGATCTGGTGATTGAAGGCTTCGTTAAACGCCGTACCAAAGGTGGTCTGATTGTAGACATTTTTGGGGTAGAAGCATTCTTGCCGGGATCTCAGATTGACGTGAAGCCTATCCGTGATTTTGATATCTACGTAGGCAAAAAGATGGAAGTGAAAGTAGTGAAAATTAACTACGCCAACGACAACGTAGTAGTTTCTCACAAGGTGCTGATCGAGAAAGATCTGGAACAACAAAAGCAGCAGATTCTGACCAACCTCGAAAAAGGCCAGGTACTCGAAGGTGTCATCAAGAACATGACCAACTTCGGGGTATTTATCGACCTTGGCGGCGTAGATGGTCTGCTCCACATTACCGATATTTCATGGGGACGGATCAGTCACCCGGACGAAGTGCTTAAGCTTGACCAGAAAGTAAACGTGGTCGTGCTTGACTTCGACGAAGAAAAGAAGCGTATTTCATTGGGTATGAAGCAACTTACGCCTCATCCCTGGGATTCTCTGCAAGCGGATATTCAACCAGGTTCTAAAGTACACGGCCGTATCGTGAATGTGGCTGATTACGGTGCTTTTCTGGAGATTATGCCAGGCGTGGAAGGCCTGATCCACGTTTCGGAGATGTCCTGGTCACAACACCTGCGTAACCCACAAGATTTCATCAAGATCGGCGACGAAATTGATGCCGTTGTGCTTACGCTTGACCGCGACGACCGGAAAATGTCTTTGGGTATCAAGCAGCTGACTGAAGATCCTTGGACCAAAACCGATCTGTTAACCAAGTACGCGCCCGGAACCCGTCACAAAGGAATCGTACGTAACCTGACCAACTTCGGCTTGTTCCTTGAACTGGAAGAAGGTATTGATGGCCTGGTGCACGTATCTGATTTGTCGTGGACCCGTAAAATCAAGCACCCATCTGAATTTACTAAGGTCGGTGAAGAACTGGAGGTAGTGGTGCTCGAACTGGATCCGGATAGCCGCCGTTTGGCCCTGGGTCACAAGCAACTGGAAGAAAATCCGTGGGATACGTTCGAAACGATCTTTACCCCGGGTTCCGTACACCGTTGCACGGTAATCAGCAAAAACGACAAAGGTGCTACGCTGGAACTGCCTTACGGACTGGAAGGCTTCTGCACACTTAAGAATCTGACTAAAGAGGACGGCTCAGCCGCGGAAATAGGTGAAAACCTGGACTTCAAAGTAACTGAATTCTCCAAAGACGAAAAACGTATTGTACTGTCTCACAGCAAGGTGTTCGCTGAACCTGAAGTAAAAGCCGCTAAGGAAGTGAAGAAGCCGGCAGCAAAGGAAAACCAACCGGCTAAAGAAACGGAACGTGGCGCTACCTTGGGTGATCTTGACGCTTTGGCTGCCTTAAAAGAGCAGATGGAAACTAATAACAAGAAGAACAAGTAATTCTTGTTTACATACTGAATGAAAAGCCGCTCCCGGAAAGAGCGGCTTTTTTTATCAATACCCCCTTTGGTTTCGTCTAAAGGCTTGGTAATAGCCATAACCCATTTCTACTTTTTTAAATTTAAACGGCTTATTTTTGAAACGCGGGTGAAACTTACTAATATTGCCCTCTGTAAAAATGGTCACGTGGCCGAGCGGCTAGGCAGAGGTCTGCAAAACCTCGTACAGCGGTTCAAATCCGCTCGTGACCTCTACTATTGTAACTCCCTGCAGATTTTACCCCCGCAGGGAGTTTTCATTTTCCGTATATACCAGATACTAAGCCCTACTTTCTGCCTCCGGTAACCGCAAAGTAAGTGTGCTGGTTAAGATCAGGTATATTGCCTTCCGAAAGCTCCACCTCCATCTGATCATTTAATTGTCTCGATTGCCAGGTACTAACCACGGAAAGACGAAATAGTATACGATCACTGCTATGGCCCTGGCAGGTTATTTTCAATTTGCCAGGGATTTTTTTATTATGCCCTTGACAATATCATTTTTTCTCACTACATTTGCTTAACACTGTTAGGAAAAATACACAATGGGAATTGCCGAACGGAAGCAGCGACAACGGGAGCAGGTTAAAAGCAGTATTCTAGAAACTGCCCAGGATATTGCGTGCCAGGAAGGCTGGCAGGCCGTATCCATTCGCCGTATTGCCGATGTAATTGAATACAGTGCCCCCATCATTTATGAGCATTTTGAGAACAAGGAAGCCATCCTATTGGAGTTGAAGCAGAAAGGTTTTCGGATTCTAACCGAAAAGCTGCTGACTGCCCGCAGTGCACAGGAAGAACCGGAGGAACAAATTAGGGCTCTTGCGAAGACGTACTGGAACTTCGCTTTTGAACATACCGAGTTATACCAGGTGATGTTTAATATTGGTGGTGTCGCTTGTAATGGCCAGGGAAATGACGGTGACTCCAGAGTACACATGCGCAATGGAGCTACCGTAATGGCTGATGCATTCAGAGCATTAGCGGCCAAAAAAGGTAAACCCAAAACCGATATTTATCTGACACTCGATGCTTTCTGGGCGCTGCAACACGGATTAATTTCGCTTACCCTCGTAAACAAGATCAATGGCGGGAAAGAACGGGCTGAAAAAGTGCTGGAAGAAGCCGTATCTTCTCTAATGATAGCCTTTTAAATTTTTTTTATAGCTATACTTAACACTGTTAGGAACCATTATCACTATTCAAACCATACCAACCCTATGCATGCAACTTATACACCATCCTTCACGATTGATTACGATGAAGACCATCACCTGGTGACCGTAGAAGTAGAGGGATTGATTACCCAGAAAGACAACCTGGCCCTGTTGGAAAAACTTTCAAACCAAGTATTAGCCACGGATGCCGACCGCCTGCTGATCAATGCCCAACGTAGTAAAACAACGCCGTCTGAAACAATCAAATGGGTAAGCGAAGATTACCTGAATGTACTGGGCCAGTGGCTTCCTTCTTATCATCATAAAATCAAAATTGCCCGGATAGAATCACATGAGATCTGCAAACAGCTGCAAAACACGATTATTGATAAGGTCCGGCAAGCTTTTGCTACCTCAATTGAAATAAGCTTTTTCAGAGACCCGAACAGTGCCCGTCAGTGGCTGATGAATTAGTGCTTTTTATTTGTCTTTTCACTTAACATTGTTAAATAATATATCAACCTTAATTAACCCATTTGCTATGAAAGCCGCAAGAATCCATCAGTTAGGTGGCCCCGAAGTATTCCAACTGGAAGAAGTAGAAATACCTGTTCCTCAACCCCATGAGGTGCTCATTAGAGTAGCCGTAGCGGGAGTAAACTATGCCGATATCGGGCAACGCAATGGCCGCTACCCCATACCGGTGCCACTGCCGGCTATACTTGGGCTTGAAGCAGCGGGAACGGTTACCCAGATTGGCGATGCCGTACAAAATCTGCCCGTTGGAAGTCGCGTAATGGCGGTAGTACCAAACTCCTATGCTCAGTATGTAGTGGCTGACGCAGCCAAAGTAATTCCCATTCCGAATGGCATTGATTTTGGGCAGGCAACGGCATTGCTGGTACAGGGGTTAACGGCCCTTGCTTTACTGCAGGATGTGCCAACCGGATCAACCATACTGGTACACGCAGCGGCTGGCGGGGTAGGGTCTCTGCTGGTACAACTAGCCAAATTGAAAGGCCTGCATGTAATTGGCACCGCTAGTACGTCGGAAAAGCTGGAAACCGTAAAACAGCTGGGAGCCGATACAGCCATTAATTATACCCGGGAAGATTGGGTGAATCAGGTACTGGATGCCACCAACGGCAGAGGGGTAGACTGGGTGCTGGAGATGGTTGGGGGCGAAATTGGCAAAAGAAGCGCGGAAGTACTTGCCCGGAATGGAACCATGATTGTGTACGGTTCGGCCAGCGGACAACCTTCGATGTTTGCCGGCCAGCAGCTGATCTTTAAGAGTCAGACCATCAGAGGCTACTCCCTTTACAATGAGAGCCCCCAAAAGCTAGCCGCTTACACCCACCAACTGGTACAATACGTGACCGAGGGCAAACTGCAAATCAATGTACAATCGTTTCCGCTGGAAAAAGTAGCCGAGGCTCACCAGGCAGTCGAAAGCCGCAAAACCCAGGGTAAAGTAGTGCTGGCAGTCTAAATTTTTTGGCTATCCGCTTAACAACGTTAAAAATTATAGCGACGTAAAAATTATCCGACTTGAAATTCATCTGGATCATGAAAATCAGAAAAATTGTTCTCTACATTCTACTGGCACTCCTTTCATTTCAAATGGCAGTAGTAGGCAGTTTTAAAGTGCTGGCCGCCGATCCCTTCCTGAGCAATATGAAAGCGTTGCATTACTCCACCGGGTTTACTATTTTCCTGGGCGCAGTGGAAGTGCTGGGTGCCATTGGGCTCTGGATTCCCCGCTTCCGTAATCTTGCGCTGGTGGGTCTGTTACTGATTATGCCCGGGGCTATTGCCGCCCATATTTCGGGGAGCCAACCGGTAAATACGATAGGCGGTGCCGTAGTGAGTAGCCTGGTAATTATTGCTGCCCTCTGCTTAAACAGTGCCCCTCAGTTAAAAGCGTTGTTCTTCGGTGATACCAGTCAGCGAGTAAAGCAAAACGATCAAATCCGTACCGCTTCTGCCGGTATGGATCCGGCCATAAGTTAGTAGCATCTATGTCAGCATCCTCTCAAATTGATTGTAAGCAAGTGGCCGGAGTAGTCCGGCCGCTCATTGATTTGTCAGCCTGCGAAGGCAAGCAAGATTGTGTACCGGTATGCCCGTATGACGTATTCGAAATGCGGCCTATTACGCAGGACGAGTATAAAACCCTGTCACTGAGAGGAAGGATCAAAACCTGGGTACATGGCCGGGAAAAAGCATTTGCCGTTCGCGCCGATGCCTGTCATGCCTGCGGCCTATGCGTAACTGCCTGTCCCGAAAAAGCAATCAGACTCACTAAGTTTACCTGATTAAGGCAGTCTTTCTTACTTACCCTATTACTCCTTTACGCATTCGGACAGCTACCATCTCGGACAGTTGGGACAAGCCCCGAAAAAGGAAGTCTCCACCTCTGATTTTACCTTTTATTCATCCTGCACCCGAACCGTAGCTTTGGAAATGGCGTATTTTTACGACAAAACGATACACTATTCATTTCACCACTATGATGCATTCGTCAGAAGACTGGAAAAACCTTTCGATCCGGGTAATGTCGTACAACATACGCTTTGACAATCCTAAGGACGGCGAAAATCAGTGGCATTTGCGTAAAGAGCGGCTCACGGGTCTGATCCGGTATCATCAACCTGACTTGTTGGGGACACAAGAGGCTTTACCCAACCAGGTAAGGGATCTGGAAGCGGCTCTGACCGATTATGCCTGGTATGGAGCAGGCCGCGAAGATGGCAGAGAAGCCGGCGAATTTTTGGCTATTTTCTACCGTAAAAAGCGGTTCGGGGTACTTAACAAAGGCACGTTCTGGCTTTCGCCTACGCCGGAGGTACCTTCCATGGGCTGGGATGCCAACGTGATCCGCGTGTGCAGTTGGGTAAAATTAAATGATAAGCCCCATAACCGAACCTTTTTCCACTTCAATACGCACTTTGACCATCTGGGAGAACTAGCCCGGATTGAAAGCGCCAAACTCTTATTGGAAAAAATACCGGCTATTGCCGGCAATAGTCCCGCAGTTGTTACCGGTGATTTCAATGACCCGCCCAAGTCCCGTTTCTACAATGAAATTGTTCCGGGAACCCTGCTGCGTGATGCCAGGCAGATAACCCAAACCCCGCCTGACGGACCCGAGGGAACCTGGGCTACTTTTGATGTTCATGAGGGCATTGGCAACCAAATTATTTTGTCTTTGTCACTAAGGCAATCAGCGTACTACGCTATGCCCACCTGACCGATTTCCATGATTCCCGTTACCCTTCCGACCATTTGCCGGTACTGGCCGAAATACAGTGGTAGCACATGGGCACAGTAACTAACCAGCACATCAATTTACTTACCACAAATGCCTTGAATACTTTTGCCGAAAAAGCTACGGCGTTTTTTCTCCAGCTTCAACCACCAGTGGGGTTACCCACTGCGGTAGAGGTGCTTAACCCGTATCAGCAGTCAGAAATACAAGCTATAGTCCGGCGGTTTTACGAAAAGTTCTTTAATGACACGGCTCCCCGGGTTTTTCTGCTGGGTATTAATCCGGGGCGTTTCGGGGGAGGAACTACGGGCATAGCCTTTACAGACCCTAATGCACTGCGCACGTATTGTAACATCGAAAACACTCTGACTTCAGCGGCAGAATTATCCAGTAAGTTTGTGTATCGGTTTATCAATGCTTTTGGCGGGGCAGAGGCTTTTTACCAGCGGTTTTACCTGGGCGCCTTATATCCGCTTGCTTTGATTAAAAACGGAAAAAATTACAATTACTACGATGAACTGGGGCTTTTTGAGTTGCTAAAGCCTCATATTGTTCACACACTACAAGGACAGATCAATTTTAATGCGGATCGCCGGGCAGCCATTTGCCTGGGACAGAAAAATGCCGGCTACCTGCGGAAGCTCAATGAAGCGTATGGCTTCTTCGAGAAAATTATTTCACTTGACCATCCGCGTTATATTATGCAGTATAAGACCCGTCAAGTGGAGCAGTATGTTGCTGAATACTTGCGTGTATTGGAGGAATGCCTGTGAACAGAAGATCGAAAAGGGATAGATGAAAAGAGAGCTAGTCTTTAACCTCTTCGGTCCTTTGATAAATAGTATAGAACCTGATCCGCTAACATGAGTTAGGGAACTTTATTCTCAGGAAAACCATTTACTTTGCAAATGCCCGGTTGGCAATTAGCTTAGTGTGAGCGTTTTCTTTATTTAATCTAATTCTCAACCTAAAAGATTCAATTATAACCTACAAACCAAACAAAATCATGGGAAAAGCAATTGAAATTACTGATGCCAATTTTGACCAACTAATCGCTGGTGACCAGCCTGTACTTATTGACTTTTGGGCCGACTGGTGCGCACCCTGCAAATGATTGCTCCTGTGGTAGAGGAATTAGCCGGCGATTTTGAAGGCAAAGCGGTTGTAGGAAAGCTGGACGTACAGGAAAATTCAGCCGTTCCGCATCGCTACGGTATCCGTAACATCCCGACTTTGTTGGTGTTTAAGAATGGTCAGTTGGTTGACAAGCAGGTTGGCGTTGTGCCCAAAGCTGTGTTGGCCCAAAAATTAACCAATGCAATAAACACCACTGCCCAGGTGTAACCCAAACATTACTCCACTAAAAAGCCCCGTAGTCTAAACTACGGGGCTTTTTTAGTGTAACAGGTGTATCACCGCCAATCAACACTTAGCTTATCGCTTGAATTAGTTGAATTCATCCGCATATACCAATTAGTGTGCTTTATCTATAGCCTTACATAATCTACCATTCCCAACGCCTTAAAATCCACAAAATACCTTTTAGCATGCCTATAATTTGCTTATAGGCCGTGGTATGAATGTGCTTTCCATTAAAGTAGACTTTAGCTACCTTATACTTAACTTCTACTTTAACACCGCACCATTGCGACACATCCTTATGCTGCAGTAAAAGGTAAAAAGGTAACCATGTATTTTGATCCCTAACCCATTTTTCAGCAAGCCTATCAGGTAGCCTTAGGACGGCCAACTGGTATCCGATACACCTTCAAAGGGTTTGAGACAGTAGATCATATTAAACTTCACAACGATTTATACGACCCAAATAACAAGCTTGTGTATAACGACGAGTTTGAGTAAAGGTCTGCTTATACTCCGGAATAAAGCACCAGAAAGCATCTTCATAAAGAAACAAAACCAGGAATTGGTCACTGCCGGCTTTGGTGAGTCAAGAAAAATCTGTAAAAGTTAGCAGATGGTATACCTTCGGAGCAAAATAATGAGCCCAACTACTACTGCAATAATGGAAAACACCAGTACTGGCTCCGGCGGCTATATCCTTGACTATGCCTGCCTTAGGGTTAAACTCCGGGGAAACCAGATCTACCAGTTTCTCGATGGCCGTGTTAAAAGTTTCAGCGGCCCATACCAGTCCTATTTGCGTAAGCACCACGGCCCATTCTATCCCTGAAAGCCCAACCGTAAAACCCAATCCTACGGTTGCTACGGTTGCCAACAGGTGAACGGGCATTGTTCTCGTACCGAAAAACCAGGTACAAGCCTTGAAAAGCGTATCGGAAACTCCGTAAAGTTTTAGGAACATCAGGGGTGGCGTTGCGTAACCGCATCATGGGAATCGGTCGGAAAAAGCTAAGGAAGGTAAGGTAAATAATGGAAAGGACTATTGAAAATCCCAGCGTTAACTTTAGTGCGGTAGGATTGGTTAGTTGATGAAGACAATCAACCAGTAAACCCGCCGGGTTGGTCAGAATATCCCAGCTATTCCACCGGTTGAAACGGCCCAGGTAAATACCAAATCCAGCCAGGATCAGGCTTCCTGCCGTTGCTAAGGACGCTACCCGGGGTAAATCAGGCGGCTCACTACTTTGTGCATCAGGTACAGCGAAAGCATACCGGCTTGCAGACCGGCCAAGGCAAAGGAAAATACCATCAGTGAGTCATACCAGATGGGAATAATCTTGACTGGTTTGGCTAGATGCAATAGATCAGTGATAATATAAGGCGCATTGGGGAAGAAAGCAGCCACAATATCCAGCCAGCTACTCCTTGCCAGGGCTTAAGTGAAGCAGTCCGGCTCCGTTCGTACAGGAACAAGGCCACCAGGAGCGGCACCCAGGCCAAAAATAAATTCCAGGCCAGAAAAGTAAACCGGAAACTGTCGGCTTTGGCAATGCGGTAGATTACCATAGCAATACAGGCGCCACTCACCAGAAACAATGACCGGGCAGGACGATAATAAACGGATTGAGAAATAGTAAACAACATATAGTTTTAAAGTACTTTGTGTTTCAAAGTTAATACGTATTTGTATACAAGTCAATAGGGATGCCATAATAGGTTGCTAAAATTAATCGGAGTAAAGACGCAATTAATCGCGTATCTATCTGCTTATTACTTCTTATCAATTAGCTCCTTGTTTATACTTATCTTTACCCCATGAAACCACTTATTGCCCCGTCTGTGCTGGCAGCTGACTTTGCTAACCTGCAACGGGATGTAGAAATGATCAACCGGAGCGAGGCCGATTGGGTTCATTTTGATGTAATGGATGGGCAGTTCGTACCCAATATATCTATGGGAATGCCGGTTTGCGAAGCCGTCCGGAAGCATACCACCAAAGTACTGGACGTACACCTGATGATTGTGCAACCCGAACGGTACCTGGAAGCTTTCCGGAAAGCCGCGCCGACGTAATCTCAGTCCATTATGAGGCCTGCACCCACTTGCACAGAGTCATTGAACAAATCAGGGGCCTGGGTTGCCGGGCTGGGGTAGCCATCAATCCGCATACGCCGGTTAGTCTACTGGAAGAAATCATTACCGAAGTGGAATTGATTAATGTAATGTCAGTGAATCCTGGTTTTGGCGGACAGAAATTTATTGAAAACACCTATGGAAAAGTAGTTCGGCTGAAGAACCTGATTATACAGAAACATTCACCCGCTTTAATTGAAATAGATGGCGGTGTTAATGGAGAAAATGCGGCTTCATTGGTGGCGGCCGGAGCAGATGTACTGGTGGCCGGAAACTTTGTATTTTCTTCCCCGGCCCCCATAAGAACAATTGCCGGACTAAAAACTCAGTAGCTATCAGGGAGATATAATACAGGACTGATCGTAAAATGCGTTTATTTGTCAGCCGATTTGCATTTTTGCCAGTAGTATTCTTGTTAGAAAACTCTTTTCATGCGGATTAAAAACAGTCTGTGGATCTTTTTTTTTTCACTGATCTCTTTTTCCCTGTATGCCCAGCAGGCTACCCTTAAAGGCCGGATTGTTGATGCCAGAGGACAGAATATAAGAGAAATTGCCGATGTATTTATTAATACCGGGCAGTTAAAGCAACGCCTTAAGTCGAATCCGGATGGAACATTTACGGTTACCATTCCAGCCCGCAGGGTAGTCACCTGCATTGTAGAAGTTAATGGGAACCACGAAGACCGGCATACGTTAAAGCTACAACCTGGACAAGCCTATACAGTGGTCATTAAATTAGGGCTGACCTCCCCGTCAGCACCACTGGCGACTGCTCCGCCGCCAACCACTACGGCTCCCAAAACTGAACGTGCGGCACCCGCTTTAAGACCAACTCATGAAAGAGCCACGGCATCGGTTCCCGATAAAGTATCTGTTCCCGATAAACCCGTTCCATCCGTAGGCATCATGGAGCAAGCGGAGGCCTTAATTTCCGGGAGTATAACGGATGCCGCTGGCGGCCGTTAGAGAAGTATACGCAAATAGTAGTCAATACGGGCCAGGGAAAGCTACAGACTACTACGGGAGCGGCGGAAAATTTATCCTGAAAGTACCGGCTAATCAGGTGCTCTCTTGGGCTGTAAAAGCACCAGGCTTTGTTGAACAGAGAAAACGCTTAAACTACAACCCAGAGATAATTATCAGCTAAATGTACGCCTGGACAAAGCTTTGGCTGATGTCCTGAGCAGTTCCAAAACCGGACCGGCTAAACCGGCCCCGCCGTCTGGCACTACGCGAGATCCATCTGCTACTGCCCCAGCTAAACCAGTTCCCCCTCCGGCTGCCTCGCGAGACTTATCCGCTACAGCTCCTGCTAAAACCAACCCGCCAACACCGGTTACCTCAAAACCAGATCCGGCGAAGGCCAGAACTACTGCCAATAATGCTACTGCCGTAATCAGGGCCGGATTACCGATGCAAAAGGGAACCCGCTGGAACTGGCTAATGCGGCCCTGATGGGAACTGCTACCGGTAGCCCATCGGATGCCAGCGGAAATTTCCGGCTGGAAGTGCCAGCTGACCAGCTTCTGGTACTGGTAGTAACTTCCGTAGGGTATGCGCAGAAGCAGATTCCCCTGCGGTTAAGCCCCGGGCAATTGCATCAAGTAACGGTTGCCTTGCAAGAAGACCGCATAGCGCTGAAGGAGGTCGAGGTCAAGGAAACCGCCTGCTGGAAGAAAGGGGTATGGCAAGTATCAGCCGCATTGAACCTAAAAGCATTAAAACGCTGCCTTCTGCCTTCGGAGACTTTAATAAAGTGCTGACCACGTTGCCGGGCGTAGTCAGTAATAACGAATTGTCATCTACCTACTCGGTGCGGGGCGGCAACTTTGACGAAAACCTGGTCTATGTAAACGGCATTGAAGTGTACCGGCCATTTTTGGTGAGGTCTGGGCAACAGGAAGGTTTGAGTTTCGTGAACCCGGATCTGGTACAGAGCATTGAATTTTCTTCCGGCGGCTGGGAAGCAAAGTACGGCGACAAGCTGTCGTCCGTACTCAATGTGCAGTATAAAAATCCGGCTAAAAACCGTGCTTCGCTTACGGCAGGGCTACTTGGGGGCGCTGCACACGTAGAATTGGGAAAAACGGACAGCCGGGTATCGTTTGTGGGGGGAGTTCGTCAAAAGCGGTCCCAGTACCTGCTCAACACGCTAGAAGTCAAGGGAATACCTGCCCCGTTTTACAGATGCCCAGGGGTACACCAGAATTATTCTATCGAAAAATAAAACCAAGCCCGGCGCTGAACTGGGCATACTCTTTTCGTATGCCCGTAACCGTTACCTGACTCGTCCGTCCAGCCGTACCACCACTTTTGGCACTATGGAGGGTTTACAAAAGTTGTTTGTAGCTTTTGATGGCGAAGAAAAAACTGAATTACGAAATGTCGCAGGGAGGTATCCGGTTTACCGGCAGCCCGTGACCGGCTAACCCTGCATTTTATTGCCTCCGGTATGCGTACCAGCGAGCAGGAAGAAGCCAACGTAAACGGAAGTTACCGGCTATGCGACCTCAACCGGATTCCAGGTGATCCGGACCCTTGCAAAGAAAACACCATCGGCATTGGGATTTTCAGTTTGCCCGCAACCGATTCAGAGCTACGGTACTTGGTTTCGAAAATCGTTCCATTTGGGAAGTAAATACCCGCAATCGCATTGAATGGGGCGCTAAAGCCGGATGGGAGCAGATAGAGGACGTATTGGGGGAAGCCGTATTATCCGACTCGGCCGGAACCATGACGGTTAACAGTCAGGCTACTGCCCACAATCAGCTTAGTACGCAACGATTCAGCGGTTATCTGCAGCACACCTTTTCACCCAACAACCAGCACCGGCTGACCTACGGTGCCCGGATGGGTTATTGGACGCTAAATGGGCAATGGCTGGTAAGCCCTACGCTGCAATATGCGTTTCAGCCCGACTGGGAGAAAGAGGTTGTATTTAAGTTCGCAGCGGGTGTGTACCGGCAGCCGCCCTTTTACCGTGAGTTACGCGCCCCTTCCGGGCAGTTAAATGAGAACTTAAAGGCGCAGAGCTCACTGCATATCATCGGTGGAGCCGAAAGACGGCTAAAACTATGGGGCCGGGATTTTTTCCTGACCTCCGAAGCCTATTACAAAAAACTATGGGACGTGGTGGCTTATGATGTGGAAAATGTGCGTCTCCGGTACTATGCTAATAATTATACGCAAGCCTATGCTTTCGGCGGCGACATCCGGCTGAGCGGCGAGTTTGTGAAAGGAGCCGAGTCCTGGTTTAGTCTGGGCGTATTAAACACCAAAGAAGACTTAAGCTTTGACCAGCAAGGGCATGTACGCCGGCCAACCGATCAGCGTCTGACAGCCTCCGTTTTCTTCCAGGACCACTTGCCCGGCAATCCGACCTTACGGGTGTACCTCAATGGTATATACGGCAGTGGGCTACCCTTTGGCCCGCCGCGAAACCTTAATTATCGGTCTGCCTTTACCGGACCATCTTACCGGCGGGTAGATATCGGCTTTTCTAAGATATTCCGGTTTCAAGGAAATACCCTGGAATCTTTATGGATAGGTGCGGAAGTACTTAATCTGTTGGGCAGCCGCAATGTACTGTCCTATACCTGGATTCATGATATCGGAGGCAGCCAGTATGCGGTCCCCAACTCACTCTCTGCCCGGTTTCTCAACGCCCGAATGATTCTGAAGCTTGGCCGCGAGTAGAATGTTTGCTAATAAAACAACCAGGTGCCCCTGATGTTTAAGGGCTTTTAAGGTGAATATACTTATGATAAACTATTTCTGTGCTACCTTTGTAGTCAGGCATTGGATTTTAGTCCAGGCTGGTCTCCTTCTTACTTAGCTTTACTTAAAAAACTAAGGTCAGCCGAATGAAAAGTTTCATGGGAAACTTTTGTATTGCGCCCTGTTGTGAAGTATGATGCAACGTATTAAACGCCTCTTACCTACTATTTTTCTTGCTCTCCTCTCGCTAGCTGGCTGTATTCCCTACCGGAATGTGGTGCTTTTTCAGCAGGATAAAGATCCTAATAAAATGGATAGTGTATACCTGAACCAGGACTATGAGTTTATTATTGCGCCATTTGATATACTCAACCTTAGGGTAAACAGTACCCTGAGTGATGTAGCCGGCAGTGTGGCCGTATTTAATTCTTCCGGCCAGGGTGCCCAGACAGGTGGGGGCGGCCCCGGCAGCTACCATCAGGGCATACTGGTAGACAAAGAAGGCAATATTGAAATTCCCTACAGCGGCAAAATTCATGTATCGGGTTTAACCCTAGCTCAGGCTACGGACACTATCCGGAGCCGCTTGTCCGTTTATATCCAGGATGTGGACAAAAACCTTTTTATCAATCTTAAAATACTGAATTATTCGGTACAGGTGCTGGGTGAAGTGGGAAGTCCGGGTATTATACAATCGGAAAACGAATTTATGACTGTTACAGAAGTGTTAGCCAAAGCCGGCGGGGTGACTGAACTGGGTGACCGAAAGAATATAAAAATTATCCGGACGGACCGGCTGACCAAACAAACGACTACCTACCGCATGGATATAACCAGCGATGAAATGGTATCTCCTATCCTGGCCCGGCTGCAGCCCAATGACGTCATCTATGTAAAACCCCTGCGGCGTAAGCAGTAAGGTCGGCTCAGCCAACCAGGTAATAGGGCTGGCTTCTACTGCGATCTCTATTCCATTGCTGATCATTAGCATCTATAATATAATTCAAACATTAAGGCCTTAATTTTTCTATTGTCTGAAAGAGGATGGAGCAGGCATTACCGTATCAATTCGAAAACCAGGATTTTGATTTTAAGCGCATCATCCGGCTGATTTTAAGTCATTGGTGGCTGATTTTATTGTGTGTTGTCATTGCCCTAATTGCAGCAAACATCTATAACCGTTACGCGCAACCGGTCTATAGTGCTGCGGGCACTATTATTATCAAGGATGAAAGCTCAAGCACGCTTGGTGCGGATCCGGCTCAGTTGCAGGACTTTGACATCTTCAAGATCAAAAAAACCTTTCTACTGAGATTGAAATCATCAAATCGCAGAATGTGGTAGAGCGGGCCGTGAGCACTATGAATCCGACTTTTACCCAGGTATCTTATTTTGCCAAGGGAAGATTAAAAATAACCGAACTATACAAAGACAGTCCATTTATCGTAGAGTATGATACACTGTTCCCACATGCCTTTGAGCGGCCCTTCTATCTGGAGTTCGATAATAAAAACGGGTATAAGTTCATTTATGAAGTAGAGGAAGAGGAGCAGTCAGAGTTGCATAAAATTGATGAAACCGTAGAAAACCAGTTTGGGAAGTTCAGGATAAAGAAGAATGAGGCCGCCCCGGTTAACTGAGAAGGGTACCCGATATTATTTTGTAGTGCACAATTCCTGGACGCCGGTGGGACGTATCCGGGGCGGCATTGGGGTTTTCCGGCCAAATGAGGAAACCTCTATTCTGGCAATTGCTTTTCAGGATGAAGTACCCGAACGGGCTAGGGATGTAGTAAATGCCCTCATTGACGCCTATGCCGGCTGGAGTGTAGAGGCCAAAACCAAGATGGCGAATGGAACTATTAAATTTATCGATGGGCAGCTTTCCCAAATGGAAGACTCGCTGATGCAATCAGAGCAAAATCTGGAGAATTTTAAACGAACCAAAGGTTTTGTGAACCTGTCACCGGATTTTGCCTTGGACAGGTTTAAGGATTACGACACCCGTAAGCTGGAGATGCAGATTCAATTGCAGGCCCTGGATACTTTGGAGAGTCATATACGGCAGGGTGAAGATGCCAGCCTTATTTCGCCTACCAATATGGGTACGCAGGATTCCCGGTTTAGCAGTAGCCTGCTCCGGCTGCACGAACTGGAAACCCAGCGGAAGAACCTACTCGCCTATGCTACACAAGAGAATCCAACTGTCAAGAATATAGAGAAGAATATCGGTCTGATTAGGGAGAAGCTTTTCGATGATCTGAATAGTTACCGGCAAGCGTTGCGGAATAATATGCGGATGATTGACCTTGCCATCAATGATTTTGAAGCATCTCTCGATAAAGTACCTACTACCGAACGCGAATTTATCGGTATTCAACGTAAGTATAGCCAAAACTCTGCTAGCTACCAGTATCTGCTGCAAAAGCGGGAGAATGCCAGCATTGCTAAAGCTGCCACGGTATCGGATAATGTAGTATTGGACTATGCAGGGATACCGGGCGCACCCATCAAGCCTAAAAAGAGCCTCGCGTATACGATTGGCTTATTTCTGGCACTGACAGTTTCCCTCAGTTATATTTTCATTAGGGACTTGCTGGACGATACCATTGCCGATCAGGCGCAGGTGGAAAAGCTAACCCGTATACCCGTACTCGGTACCGTAAGCCATGCCCGGGGCCGTAAGAGTAGCAGCCTGGTCGTAAACGAAAATCCCAAGTCGGCAGTAGCCGAGTCATTCCGGTCAATCCGGACGAACCTACAATTTCTGGCTAGCCGGATAGAACATAAAATTGTGGTAGTTACCTCAACGGTAGGTGGGGAAGGAAAGACATTTTTTTCTCTGAATATAGCCGCTATTATGGCTGCGTCCGATAAAAAGGTATTGCTAATCGGCTTGGATTTGCGTAAACCTAAACTCCATCTGGAACTGAATATTCCACAAGACAACGGGATAACAAAAGTATTGATTGGCAAAGCCAGGGCTGCGGAAGTGATTGTGAAGAGTCATATAGAGAACCTTGATATTATGCTTGCTGGCCCTATTCCCCCTAACCCATCTGAACTTATCATGAGCGAAGCCATGAAGAACCTCCTGGAGGAACTCAGACCTCGCTATGATTATATTTTCATCGATACTCCTCCGGTAGGGTTGGTCACAGATGCGCTCATTGCCATGACTTATTCAGATGTAAACATTTACTTGCTCCGGCAGAAAAAATCGAAAAAGGAGTTTCTGGACACGGTTAACAAGCTTTACCAAGAGCAAAATTCGAAGAACCTGGCCATTGTGCTGAATGATGTAAAAGGACGTTCATACGGATATGGAGGATACGGAGGGTATGGTTATGGATACGGTTACGGCTATTATGAAGAAGGAAAGCGTCCCTTCCTGAAGAGGCTCTTCAGTGGGCAACTTTTCTTTAATACGATCAAAAATGATTAATAAACTACTTACCGTTGTAGGCACCCGCCCTAACATTATTAAAATCACTCAGTTCGGCCGGGTAGTACGGCAACACCCCCATCTGGAACATCGTCTCTTGCATACCGGGCAACATTACAGTCACAACATGAGTGATGCGTTTTTTGCCGAACTGGGACTACGCAATCCCGACTATCAATTGAGTGCCGGACAAGGAAGCGTAATAAGCCAAATGGGAACCATGATGCAAGGCATTGAAGGAGCGGTGCGGGAATATAAACCCGATCTAATGCTGGTGGTGGGAGATGTGAACTCTACTTTGGCCGCAGCATTGGTCGCTAACAAAATGGGCATACGGTTGGCCCACGTCGAAAGCGGGCTGCGCAGCTTTGACCGGGCCATGCCCGAAGAGAACAACCGGATATTGACGGACGCCATCACCGATGTATTTTTCGTAACGGAGCAAACCGGTATAGACAACTTGCTAAAGGAAGGAAAAACCCATAGTCAGATTTACTTTGTGGGCAATACCATGATTGATACCTTGGTGGCGTATCAGGCGCAGATCGAACAATCCAGGGTGCTGGCTCAACTGAATCTGGAACCACGAACGTACGCCCTGATGACCATGCACCGGCCGGGTAATGTGGATACCCGTGAGGGTTTGGAAAAATTGCTGGATATTATCAACGACCTCAGTAAAGAGACCAGGATTGTATTTCCGGTACACCCCCGCACCCTGAACCGGTTTAAAGAGTTTGGACTATATGAACAAGTTGCCACCAATAAGAACCTGGTTTTGATGGAACCTGCGGGGTATCTTGATTTTCAGAATCTGATCCAGCATGCCCGTTTTGTGATCACCGACAGCGGGGGAATTCAGGAGGAGACTACTTACGGACAAATCCCCTGTTTAACGCTTCGTCCGAATACCGAACGGCCTTCGACGATTGCCTTAGGTTCTAATACCCTGCTTGGGTTCGACAAAGAAAGAATTATGGCTGCCGTGCAAAGTATCTACCAGGGCACATATAAAAAGTGTCAGATTCCGCCCTACTGGGACGGAAAAGCTACCGAAAGAATTTTTGAAGCAATCAACCAACTGTGATATTGGAACGCGAATGTCGGATTTTGAAAGTAAAATATGATTGCCTCATTCTTCATTTTCTCAATCCGACATTCGAAATCATAGCTTAGTTTTCTAAAATACTCATCAAATACTTGCCGTAGCCGCTTTTGATCAATGGTTTGGCTATCTGGGCCAGCTGGTCAGCGGAAATGAAGCCTTCCCGGTAAGCTACTTCTTCGATACAACCTATTTTTAGACCTTGCCTTTCTTCGATTACCTGCACAAAAACGCCGGCTTGCATGAGAGAAGCAAAGGTCCCCGTATCCAGCCAGGCCGTACCACGGTCCAGAATGCCTACTTTCAATTTACCCTTTTCCAGATACGCTTTATTTACATCCGTAATTTCGTATTCGCCGCGGGAGCTCGGCCTGAGGCTTTTGGCAATCTCTACTACTTGATTATCATAAAAATACAAGCCTGGTACGGCGTAATTGGATTTAGGATTAACCGGTTTTTCCTCAATAGAAACAGCTTTGTTGTTAGAATCAAATTCTACCACCCCGTATCTTTCGGGATCGGTAACATGGTAGGCAAAAACCATACCTCCATCGGGATTATTTTTAGATTTAAGTAGTTCACGTAACCCACTTCCGTAAAAAATATTATCCCCCAGAATCAAAGCGGCTTTTTCATTCCCTACAAAAGACTCACCAATTACAAAAGCCTGCGCCAGGCCATTAGGTTCGGGTTGCATAGCATACGAAAAGGAACAGCCGAGAACCTTGCCGTCACCCAGCAGTTTCTCAAACATGGGTAAATCGTGAGGCGTAGAGATAATAAGGATTTCCCGGATACCCGCCGTCATCAAAGTTGAAAGCGGATAGTAAATCATGGGTTTGTCGTACACCGGCATCAGCTGTTTGCTGACAGCAAGCGTAAGTGGATGCAAACGGGTGCCGGAACCACCGGCGAGGATAATGCCCTTCATATAAGTAGGAAGACGTTAGTATATAGACTTAAGAAATGAGATAAGACGTTGATCATCTATGACTGGGTGGCTTGAACCCGCTCAGTCCGACACCACTCTACAGTTACACGTAGCCCTTGCTCAATGCTGACAGCAGGATTGTAATTGAGA
This sequence comes from Cytophagales bacterium, assembly GCA_030448185.1. GTDB lineage: Bacteria > Bacteroidota > Bacteroidia > Cytophagales > 172606-1 > CADCTQ01. The sequence goes on from JAUJNL010000043.1 coordinate 32,491, forward strand.
AGTTGCCGGGCTTTGGAAATATCTGCGAGGCTATCACGGATGTCACCCGTACGGGCAGCGGTATAAATTGGGTCTACCTTAGAATGGGCCGCGAATTTGAGCATATTAAAAAGCTGATTTAGGGACGTTTGCTCACCCACGGCAATATTATATACCTGATTTATTGCTTCTGGTGGCGCAAAGGCTGCCCTTATATTCGCTTGTACGGCATTGGCTACAAAGGTAAAATCCCGGGTTTGCTCTCCGTCTCCGTGGATAACCGGCGAATTACCCGCCAGAATAGCATCAATTAAACGGGGAATCACAGCGGCATAGGCTCCTTGCGGGCTTTGTTTGGGACCAAATACATTGAAGTACCGGAGCCCAATTGATTCCAGATGGTAGGTCCGGGAAAAAACGTCGGCGTACAATTCATTTACGTACTTGGTTACCGCATACGGAGAAAGGGGTTTACCAATCTCATCTTCCACCTTAGGTAGTTTTTTGCTATCTCCGTACGTAGAGGAAGAAGCCGCATACACAAACCGTTTTACTCCTGCATCCCGGGCCGCAACCAGCATATTCAAAAAGCCAGCTACATTCACGGCATTGGTAGTCAGCGGATCATTCACACTGCGGGGCACTGAACCCAGCGCCGCCTGGTGCAACACATAGTCAATTCCTTGGCAAGCGGCCCGGCACGTTTGTTCATCCCGTATATCCCCGTTGAGGAACTCAAAATTGGGTTTGCCAATATAAGGTGCGATGTTATGCCCAAAGCCAGTAGAAATGTTATCCAAGACCCGCACTTTCCCTGCCCCATGTCTGATCAGGTATTCAGTCAGGTTAGCGCCAATGAAGCCGGCGCCTCCGGTTACTAAAAAACTGTATTGACTTAAGTCTTCCTGGTGAAAGGGCTGTTCGTACATAGACGGAATTGTAAGTGCTGAATTTTAAAATGATAAATGAAGGTTAAGGAACCCTCTCTAAGCACTTAATTCACTGACCTTACGCAAGTTATTTTAAATTTTCACGCAAAGGCGCAAAGCTTTGACCGGTTTGCGTAACATCAGTTAATTCATTTAAAATTTAGCCTTTAGCATTTAACGATTCTTTATCTGCTTGCGTACTGGTCACTGTAGTATTGCCGGTAGGTACCGGAGGTCACGTTTTCCAGCCATTCGGTATTAGCTAAATACCATTCTACTGTTTTCTCAAGTCCTTCTTCAAACTGCAGAGAAGGTTTCCACCCCAGTTCATGCATGATTTTAGAGGCATCAATGGCGTAACGCAGGTCGTGCCCGGCCCGGTCCGTTACAAACGTAATCAACTTAGCCGACTCTCCTTCCGCCCGACCCAATTTCTTATCCATAATGCGGCAGAGCAGATGGATTAAATCTATATTCCGCCATTCATTAAAACCACCAATATTATACGTCTCGCCGGTTTTGCCCTGGTGGTAAATCACGTCAATGGCCCGGGCGTGATCAATAACATAAAGCCAGTCACGCACATTTTCACCTTTTCCGTAGACCGGAATAGGTTTATTCGCTTTTATGTTATGAATACTCAGCGGGATAAGTTTCTCCGGAAATTGATTGGGGCCGTAATTATTAGAGCAGTTGGAGATGACCACCGGCATTTTGTACGTATTGTAATAAGCTCTCACCAGGTGGTCCGAGCCAGCTTTAGAAGCTGAGTAAGGCGATTGCGGATCGTAAGGAGTAGTTTCGGTGAAAAAGTCCTTTGGATCATGTAAGGAGCCGTATACTTCATCCGTAGAAACGTGGTAGAATAAATGATTAGCTAGATCATTTTTCCAGGCTTGCCGGGCCGCATTGAGCAGATTAGCGGTACCTACCACATTGGTCAATACAAACGACAACGGATCGGTGATCGAACGGTCTACGTGCGACTCGGCAGCCAGGTGAATGACTCCGTCGAAATGGTGCTGGGCAAAAAGCTGGTTGATAAATTCGGCATCTACAATATCTCCCCTAACAAAGGTATAATTAGGCGCGGTCTCAATATCACTCAGATTGGCCAGATTTCCCGCGTAGGTGAGCTTATCCAGATTGAAAATATGGTAGTCAGAGTAACGGTTAACAAAAAGCCGAACTACATGGGAGCCAATAAATCCGGCGCCACCGGTTATAAGAATTTTTTTCATGCGGGCAAAATCTTAGAATGAACACTAAATGCGTTCACTTTTGCAAGTTTAAGCAGGATAACGGTTTGCCCAAAAAAGGAAAGTCACAAAAGAGATTTTATCCCCTATTTTTAGATGTACTATTTAGGCTTCTTTCTGTTCACTGCAGTTGGCGCATACCCCCTGCATCAGCAAATTAGTCTCCGTAGCGCGGTATCCGTTTGGCAGTATGATAGAGGGAATCTGTACATTATCCAGGCAATTGGTAAGGCCGCAGGAAGTGCACTTGAAGTGAACGTGTTCATGGTGGTGCTCATGCAGGGAACAATGTTGACGGCACAGGGCATACTTGGTTATTCCTTCATCATCCAATACTTTATGAATGAGTCCGGCATCCAGAAAAGTCCGAAGCGTACGGTACACTGTGACCCGGTCAAAATGCTCACTTACATTAGCTTCCAGGTCAGCGTGCGAAAGGGCAAAATCCTGCTGTAGGAACTTGTCTAGTACCTCCTCCCGGCAGGAAGTATAGCGCAGATCATGCTCTTTCAGAATATTTTTAATGGTTGCATTCATGCAGGCAGCTGTTAATGGCCTTTTAGTATTTCAAAGGTACTACTCTAACACCGTTTGCCCCTTTTTAATTGCATGGTGGGTACTAGGTATTGGATATCAGGTATTGGGCATATTAGTTAATGGTCATTGGTAGATTGGTCATTAGTCAGTATTTTTTCCTTAGATAATCTTTTTTCCTAATAAAGACCTAGTACCTATTACCTTTTTCCCAATACCCAATACCTACTTATTACCCAGCGCCGTTGTTTTTTCCCGCTTTATATACACGTTTGAGTTTCCTTGTCTTTGGTACTGAGCGGAGAGAGCCGGTAAACGGCTAAAAAGCTTAGGTACTACTTTCTTCTTATCCACAATCACCTGCGGCGGGTCATCCTGAAAGTTTTCAAACAAACTGATTACACTTACAAAGTTGTCCAGGTCTTCAAAGTGCCTTCGGGACAAAGTCCAGTTTAAGTATGGGGTAGCTGGCGTATTATGCTGGTATTCCTCAATGGTTTCACCCAGTACCAGAATATTTTTTCCGCGCAGATTAGCAACTTCGGGTACCTCTTCAACCACCAGCCGGCTGTAGTCAGCCAGTCCTGATTGCTGGGGAAGTTGATGCAGGCCGGCATAGTTAAACAACAGGACACATAGAAAAACAGCCCAGAAAACTAGCTCTCCCATCCAGACTTTGCGGATCAGCAGGAAGTAATGGGTGCCGAAGAAAGCAACTACTGGCACAAATACCATTCCCTGCAGCGGCAGCAGATCGTTGGCAAAAAACAAGGTTAAAACTGCAAAGATTAGCCACAGGAACATAAACTGCTGCACCCGGATCTGGTAGTTGATAAAACGGGCTTCGCCACCAAATATCCGCACCAGCGAGACCACCAGCAGCACCATAAAAGGTGCAAACAGCACCAGCAATGACCCAAAAGAAATATAGTAATTGGTACCCAAGCTTATAGTAGCAATCAGCCAGTTAAGATACAATGCCTGCTGTCCATTGAGCAGGTAAAAGAACAGGTAAGCAACTGCCAGCGGGAATATAAATCCGAATGTCAGCAGAAAAAACTTACGGAAGCGGATAGCAGACAGAAATAGAAAGCCAGCGGCCGCACAGGCTTCAAACCAGGCTAATGGTAGATAGCATAAGGTGGCTAGTCCAATATAAAATCCAACGGCAAAGGCTTCATCACTGTCAGTATCCCGGCTAAGGCTCCGGAAAGCAGCATCCAGTGCCAGCAGCAGAAAGGAAACTCCCAGCAGCATAGGAGATAAGGTGTAAAAATCAAAGAACAAGCTCATCCCAACTACATATAACAGGGCTGGTAAGTTTGACCTTTCCGGAAATAACTGATTGCGATTCAGGGAAAAATTAAAGTACAGTGTCTGCAGAATCACTAATAGCAACGCAACCAATTGGTAGGCTAGCTGCGAGCGGCCAAACACCAGATCAATTACCCAATAAACAGCCGCTGCCAAGGGAGCGGTGTTATCCCAGATTTGGGTGTAAACCATATAACCCCGGGCCATTCTTTCTCCCACCAGCATCCATTTCAGCTCGGGAGTGATCAGCGGAATACCACTTACTACAGCCGGTATTCGGATCAGTAACAGTAATAACAGGGCTATAAGGGTGCGGGAAAAGGCTCCGGCTCTAAAAATTTCTATCAACGGATCAAATAATTAAAAAAGCTGAAATAAATCTTTGGGAACGTTATAAAGTTCTCAACCTCTACAACATTACCCCCATTCTGATTACCCACGGACTGCCGTAGATAGAATAGAGCTGATTTAGCTGGTCGGTGAGGTTATAAAGGGCAGTAATACCAAAGTTGGAACGCCGCCCAATCGGAAACAGAACTGCCGCCCCTACCAATGGATTGCCGATCCAGCGGCGTTGGCCTTCCCCGTTATAGCTGTAATAGGGCACAGCAAGCGCTTCATACTCCACCCGCGGAGCAAAATTTGGAATAATTGTATATTGGGCGAAAGTTCTGCCGCCATAGACACTTCCTTCCAAGGTATTCCCATACACATCCCTGATCCTTGAGTAAATATAGGATACACCACCGCCAGCCATGAATTTATCAGTGAACCGGTATCCTACCAGTGGCGCCAGCGTGATATTAGTATACCGGCCCAGGGATAAGCCGAAATTACCTCCCAGCGAAATCCGGTCCGTCCATTTTTCTTTAGGTGGTTCTGGTTGGCGGCGTACGTACAGTGAATCGTTGCCCTCTTGTGCTTGAGCGTTTATAGTCAGCAGCAACAGACAGGCCGCAAACAGCGTGGTTACTTTCATGGTTTGCAGAGTGGTTACAAAGTTAGAATATCAGTTTGACTTAGTGTAGAAATTAAAGAACGCAATGCGCATCATTTTCAGCACATTTGTTACACAGAATTACGAGCAGGTAACACAAAAATTTGACCAAAATCTGCTGCTTGCCCTCAGTCCGCCCTTTCCCCGTGTGCAACTCATCCGGTACGATGGCAACCGAGCCGGTGATGAGGTGCACCTGGACCTGCACTTCCTTTGGTACCGCTTTCGGTGGAAAAGTCTGATCACTGACTATCAGGAAAGCAACAAGGAGCTGCATTTTGTCGATGAAGGGTTACAATTGCCTTTTCCCCTGAAATACTGGCGGCATCAGCATGAAGTAAGGCAGCAGCAGGACGGCAGTTTGATTATTGATAACATCACCTATAAAACTGGACTGAAAGTACTCGATTTTTTACTTTATCCGCTGCTTTTCTTACAGTTCAGGTATCGAAAGCCCGTCTACCGGCAGTACTTCGGAGCAAAAGACAATGAGTCGAAATAAGCCGAAATGGGCAGTCCAACGAATAAGATTTTTTACCCCTGAACACAGTTTTTCCTTCGGTATTTTATACGCTTATTTAGGCTACCTGCCAGAGAAAGATTACTTTGCCAAATAGACTCTTCCGCTGCCCGGTAGCTGTCTGTGCAGAAAATGCAAAGTAATAGCCATTTTCCTATCTTGCATTGGCATTTAAAGCAGAAATTCACTTCGAAAACTATACTTACTTAACCTGAACGCTGCATGGGAAAAATCAATATTGCCTGGCGGATATTTATCGGAATGATCATAGGCGTGGCCATTGGATACTATCTGAACGTAGCCTACTCCGATGTAGTCGTCCAGACGGAAGTAGATCCAGTCACCCAAAAAGTAGTCACAAAAGTTACGCAAGCCGATGAGTACGCTAAGTACTTTAGCCTGTTAAGTAAGATTTTTCTGCGACTGATCAAGATGATCATCGGGCCGCTGGTTTTTGCCACGCTGGTAGTGGGCATTGCCAAATTGGGTGATTTTAAGGTAGTAGGCCGGATCGGCATTAAAACGTTAGCCTATTTTTACTTCGCCACGATTCTTTCGTTAATAGTTGGCTTATTAGCCGTTAATATTCTTCGTCCGGGTGAACTGGTCCGGTCTGCACTGCCAGCCAAAGGAACCGCAACCGGCGTAGAGGCGAAGAAGCTGACCCTGGAAGGATTTATTGAACACATAATCCCCCAAAGTTTTGTAGAAGCACTGGCCACCAATGAAATACTGCAAATCGTTGTTTTCTCGATTTTCTTCGGTCTGGCCACCGGCGCCCTGGGTGACCGCGGTAAGATCATTGTGAAAGCCATGGATGTAATCTCGCATATTATGTTTAAGGTCGTAGGGTACGTAATGGCATTTGCTCCGTTTGGGGTATTGGGGGCTATTGCCGCGGTGGTAGCTAAGCAAGGACTGTCCATCTTTGTGGAGTACGCCTACTTAATCATCTGCTTTTTTGCCGCCCTCCTGTTTTTCCTGGTCGTCGTGCTCTGGGTCATCTGCATTTTCGCCCGGATTCCTTACTGGCAACTGATGAAGCACATAAGAGAAGCACTGCTGCTTTCATTCAGTACGGCCAGTTCAGAAGCCTCCTTCCCGCAAACCATTGCAGCCCTTGAAAAATTTGGCTGCTCCAACCGGGTGGTCAGCTTCGTACTTCCGTTAGGCTATTCGTTTAATCTTGATGGTTCTATGATGTATATGACCTTTGCTACGGCCTATATTGCGCAACGTTACGGGGTCACATTAACCCTTCAAGACCAGATTACCATGATGCTAACCCTGATGATTACTTCAAAAGGAATTGCCGGCGTGCCAAGAGCCTCCCTGGTAATCATAGCTGGAACCATGGCCATGTTTAACCTGCCCTCTGAAGGCTTGGCCCTGCTGCTAGGCATTGATCAGATTCTGGATATGGGCCGTTCGGCTACTTCTGTGGCTGGTAATGCCGTGGCTACTTGCGTAATATCCCGCTGGGAAGGAGAGTTCGGTAAAACGGATGATATACTGGTACCTGCTGAGGAGAAAGTGTAGAAAATAGCGACGCCGCCAGTGGATAGCCTACTGCCTCAAAACCGGCCATAAAAAACCAGGGATTGGACCTAATCATCCAATCCCTGTTGTGTCTTCACTGAGCCTAGACTAAGGTTTCTTGTCGGGTCAGGGTATTACAGGCGTAGTTTAAGTCTACTATATAATACTCTCCGGAAACCTTGTGTTCAGGCAGCAGTTGCCTGAAAATATCTTTTCCCTTCCATACCCGAATGGCTAACCGGCGATCAATCTTAAGGTAGTGAGCGGAAACACCTCTAGCGTTTAATTCATTTTGAACATTCTGTAAACGGAGATCTGAGGATAACATGCTTTTGTTTGCGAGTAAATGTGAATATATTAAGAAAGTTTTTCCAAAATCAGGGTAGATACCCACCGATTTACTATAGGTAAAGAGAGCAAAACTTTCGTGCCCGGTCTTTGTACGATGAATTTACGTATTTGGTTGGGGTTGCTGGTAAAAAAATTATTTTCCAGGCGGCCCGAGCAGAATATTTTTTCTGGCACAGAAATACCATAAAATTGAACAATTCCTTTACTGTCTTTTTACAACTATATAACTGGTGATTTATCCGCTCCCCATTGATTCTAAAGAAAAATTAATTTGCCTGAAAGAATAATACTTTCAGCTGCCCTACTTATTTCCCTGAGTTGCGCTACCTGATCGTCATATCTATTATTAAGGGGTGGTGATCAATAAAAAGGTCTAAAAGTAAGCTACTGTAAGGCCTTTGAGCGGATTGCAAATCCGCCATTTCCCAAGTTCGGCATGGCCAATGCCGAACCACTATCGGCCACCATCGGGTTGGTCCGCATTTAGCTTCGCTGAGATAGTTGCCAT
>JAUJNL010000203.1 GCA_030448185.1 Cytophagales bacterium
CAGGGAGAAATACTCTAGGAATGCAACTGAATTTTTCAAAAATGATAGAGCAGGATTTTACAAAGACTGTGGCGTTGACCAACTCGTAACGTCCATAAATCATCTTTACACTAATCCTATTGGTTTCGAAGACAGATTTCCGGTGGGAAAAAGGACAGAAATATTTCCAATATTAGTAGTTAATGATAGAGTCCTTCAAGGAGGATTTATGACAGAGATGATTAACCAAAGATTTGATGAATTAATTGATAAGTCTTTATATCCAAATTTTACTATTAATCCAGTATCTATTCTTCACATTAGTGATCTTGAGAGGCTTTATGAGCCAATCAGGACAAGGAAGGTTAATATTTGGGATTTACTTAAAGCAAATTTTACTAATACTGTACTATCCGAACCTTTCTTTGTAACACTTAACAGAAAAAAAGTATCTAGAGAACATTCAAGAAAAGTAATTGAACACTATTATGATTTGGTCCGAAGGTCTGAAGAAAAAGAAAAATCAAGTAAAACTTTTCAGGACAGGTCAACATTTCAGTAATCATAAGAAAACGACCCTTTTGCTTGCCTTGCCCCCTGTACCACCAGTTTCCTCCTGCCGCTTTGGCATAGCGTAACAAAAAATCGTTACACAAATCAAAGTAACGAAAACCTAAATGAATACCCTTACTTGTTATGAATTTCCTTATTCCACATAATCGGCCGGCGAGGGAAAACCGGCCCGTACGGCACAGGTAAAAAAAGGAAGCTCCACGCTTAACGCGTCGAGCATCGCTTCGTTTAAGGGGTATACGTCTCCTACAAGCATAGGGCAGGGGTAAAAAATAGAAGGTGGCTACACTTTATTACAGTTATACCAAACAAACTCAAAAAAAGTTATACCCGCAAGGGATAGCACCTAAAATTTTTTAGCTTGCCTCTCCCCTACCCTTCCCTAGTCATGATTCATCCCTTCGATTTCTCCCGCTTTCCCCTGGACCAAAAGGCCGATTACGTCTGGGAAAACGGCGTGTTTGTGCACTGCAAAAGGATCAAAAGCGAGTACGTGAGCCTCTACCACCTGGGCGCATTCTATGCCCAGTTGTACTATGACCCGATGGCGGGTCAGGTGCTCAATGTTGTGCTGCGGGAAAGCAACTCCCCGATGGATACCACTTCTACGGGTCCGGCTGGTTGCTAATGCGGAAGGGCACTAGTAGAAGCCCCTCCCCCACCCCGAGCAAGGACCTTCACACGCTTCGCTGCCAGGCTGCCGCTTGGGGGAACTATAGGAGACTAACCCCCTTCGTGCTTAGCGTTTTTTCTTTTTGTCTGACGCTTCCCCCGAAAACTGGTTATACGGTTTGTTCCGAAAGTAACTCTCGAAAATATGGATGTAGAAAGCCCGGTCGTTAACAAACTTTTCCTCCAGTCGCCCTTCTTTAAAGGTAGCCATTAATCCGGGAGGCAGGTAAACCATCATCTTTTCATCGGGCTCTTCTTTAACCTTCCTTCGTCCAAGGCGCTTACCTTCAACGGGTTGCACAGATTCTTTTTGCTGTTTTTGCTGTGTATAATGTTCTTTATATTCTTGCTGTAATTGCTGTTTCTGCTGACTGCTTTGTTCGGCTTGCAAGTATTGTTCTACTGGTGAAAGCTTGCGTAAGACAGGTGCATCAGGCTTTTCTTCCGCCTCCGGCTGGGACGCTACCTGATCAGTATCCTGCCCCTGGGTTTTTATCAGGTCACTGATTTTGACGTCGTTGGCCTGGATCCGCTGCGTTTTATCATTGCGGTTTTCCCTGAGAAAGTTTCGGGGGTTAGACATGGCTGGCCTCCTTTCTATGCAGCTGCTCTAAACGTTCCAGCACGGCTTCCGAAAGGGCCAGGTAGGCTTTGGCCGAAGCACTGTCGGATTTGGAAAGCTTTTGCTCTTTGCGGACCTGATCGTATTCAAATATGCTTTTTCCCATATAAATACATTCACTTAAAGGGTTATTCTTGGGTATGGTTACCGAAAAAATCTTATCTCCGAGCAAAGACACGTCATCCTCATGGGCCATCTCCCCCAGGGTGGTGCGGAGTTGCTCATTTTTGGTATACACCCCTCCCAGACAGGAAAGGCCCGGATTGAGTTTTTTAATATTCTCCGCCAGGGAGGCAATGGTTTTTACCCCATCGGTGGATAGTGGCTCGGGAATCATGGCCACCAGGTAGTGATCGGCCGCGTAGAGGGCGTTCACGGTCATAAACTCCTTGGAAGGCGGACAGTCAATAATAACCAGGTCATACTCATCGAGCACTTCTTCGAGCACACCCCGGAGAAACTTGTAATTCCCGTCTTTGGCATTGAGCTTGAGAATGGAATCGGACAGGTCTTTATTGGCCGGCAGCAAGTGCAGGTAAGGCCGGTCCTGCAAGAGTGCGTCCCGGGTCTGGTAAGCCGAATACGGAAACGGCAGACGGCGTTCTTTGCCCAATTCCATTTCTTTGGCGTAGCGCTCCATAAGTAAGCCCAGGTGCATATCGGGCGCATCCGGATAGCCGTAATAACGGGTTAGATTGGCCTGCCCGTCGGCATCAACGAGCAGGGTTTTGAGTTGCTGCTGGGCAAATGCCGCCCCCAGATTCATGCTTAAAGTGGTTTTTCCCACCCCTCCATTGTTGCTGGCTACTGCAAATACCATGGCCAAAGGTTTTTTGGTTAAAAGGTGAATAAAAGCAACACGTACCCGTTA
>JAUJNL010000044.1 GCA_030448185.1 Cytophagales bacterium
AACACTTGTGTATACGACATATGTCGTTTATTTGCCTTATAGTTGCTCCTGGTGAAGTAAAGCTAAAATACGGATATAACTGCTTTTACTGTTTTGTCAGTCTGCCTTTTATTTTACTCCCTCATACCCGCTTAGTAGCTTTTTGCTCAATTGGTCCGCTACTTTCTCCTTTTCCCGCGTCAGGTCATGCCTTTCACCGGGATCGGTTGCAAGGTTAAAGAGCTTATGGCCGGTTCCGTCTTTCTCCATTAGTAGCTTCCAGTCTCCGGAACGGATGGCCAGTTGAGGGCTGACAAATTCTGCCTTACCGGGCTTAGGCAGGTTGGGGTACTCCCAGCAGATATCTTTTTTCCGGGAAAGGGGTTTCCCATAAAAGGCAGCACTTATATCCACTCCGTCCGGCTTTATGGATTGAGGAAGCGGAATCCGGGCTAACTGACAAAGGCTGGGAAACAGGTCAAAAGCAACGCCTACCGTTGTGCTGTCGGTAAGACCGACCGGAAACTTTCTCTTCCAGCTCACCATAAACGGCACCCGGATACCACCTTCGTAAAGGCTCCACTTACGGCCATAAAAATGGGCGGTACTACCAGGCGGGGTCTGTCCGGCTTGATAATACATCGGCCAGTCAGTGGGGCCGTTGTCACTGGTCAGCACCACTAGGGTATTGCCAGCCACTCCCGCGGCTTCCAGCCCGTCCAGTAACCGTCCCAATTGCCGGTCGGTTTCTTCCAGCACCGCAAAAAACTTCTGTTCGTATGGGTTACTGCTCACGGAGGCAAACTTCTCAACCGTTCCGGCTTGAGGCTGGTGCATGTCATGCACGTCTCCGGGCCATAAATTTATATAAAAAGGCTTCTCCTTATTTCTACCAATAAATGCCAAGGCACTGTCTATATAAATCCGGGTCATTTCGTGCTTCTCGGCCCAGATCATTTTTCCCTGACCTAAGGTGGCGCTTTGGTCCGCCAGCTTCAATCCTTTTTCCAGTATCCGGTCGCCGAGGCCTTCCATATTAACCAAAGACTGATCGAAACCATAGGCTGACGGATGCGGGGCATCTCCCACATCACGGCCGCCCCCCAGATGCCACTTCCCGAAGTGACCGGTGGCGTAGCCGGCACTTTTCATAACGCGGCCCAGCGAGGGAGCTTTAGGGTCGAGATAGTGAGCCAGCTTGCGGTCGGTGTTTTCTTTCCGGGAACTCAGGTAGGAAGTAATGTCCCAACGCTGGGGATACTGTCCGGTCATCAGAGCCACCCGCGAAGGGGAACAAACGGGAGAATTGACGTAAAATTGGGTAAACTTGACGCCACTGGCAGCCAGGCGGTCAAAATTGGGCGTTTTCACTTTGGTATTACCATAGCAACTCAAATCACCATAGCCCATATCATCAATGAGAATAAAAATGATGTTGGGTTTGGCGTTAATGCTTTGGGCCAAATTATTCTGACAGGTAACAAAGAGGGTAATAAAAAAGACAATCAGATAAAGGAATCTGCGATTCATGCAATTCTTTCAGTTTTTGTTTTACAATACCGACAAGTTACCCGCTATTGGCAGTCTTCGCAAAAAGACACTCGGCGCCCTATTTAAGCGGTCTCTTTACCTGTATCAATATTGATTGATTACCCGCTACTCCTTCACTGGTGAGGCCGTTTACAACTACCTTGTATCGCCCCTCCTGGTCGGAGGTAAAAAAATCCAGGTGTCCTTTACCTTGAGCGTCGACTTGAAGATTTGGCGACCAGTAGAGCAGATTACGGAAATCAGGCAGGCGGCTTTGTACTTGTTCGGAGGTTTCGTAGCGCGGCGCATAGAATTCCCGGTGCAGTTGCAGCCCTTCATATTCCTGAATCAGCGACCGGGGGTTCACCGCGAAACCGGCCAGATTGCCTTTATACGTCTGCAGACTGATCAATCCGTTAAACCGGACCGGTCCCAGGTAATACCGCCGCGTCATTACGTCGATCTGTTTAATCTTCAGGGGATTCAGCGCCATTAACTGATCCATATCAAACACGGGTACCCCATCCAGCAAGACCATTGGCTCAGTAAGTATCCTGGAATCGTGGGGACGGTCATATACCATCAGCTCATAACCATCCCGGCGTTTACGGGCAAAAGCGCCAATCACATATTCCCGCAATACGTCTTCCATGGTGGTAAACCGGGTAAAATCATCCAGCTGATAGCTATCATCCGGCTTTACGTAAAATGCTGAAGTATCCAATACAGGTGTAAAAAACTGATTTCTGATTTGGGGAGCATAAAAATTAATTACCAGAATATCAAGGTTTCTTTCCCGAAGCGGATCAGCCAGACTGGCAGGAATACGAAGGGCAGGCAATGGGTAAACGGCTACCTGTGCCACAAATGGGTTATCCAGTTCAAACCGGTAGAGGCTATCTTTTTTCTGATCCGTTTGAACGACTACTTCCTTCGGACCATAAAAATTTTTCATTTCGAAATGAATCCTTCCCAGGGAATCACTTTTAGCCAGGTACACCCGCAGCGGTTTGCGGGGTCGAAAGGTAGGTAAGGATATTAGGAATTGGTTGGCCCGTTTGGGTATTAATTACTTTTCCCCGGATCATGGGCCCGCCTGCTTCCGGGATAAAGGCAAAAACAACGGTATCTTTTTGTAGCACTTCCTCCCACTTAAACCGCCGCCAGCCTTGCGTAAGCATAAGATCATCCAGCGCGGCATCCGTCTGGGCATCTGCGTTCGAAAAGTAGTAGTCCGGCGATTCAATATGGCCCCGCAGATCGGACTGCAGCCAAAGGTAACTCAGTATATTGGATGACGCATTGGCTTCCAGGGAGTCCATCCGGAACACGGCTACGGACATATCCGTTAGCTGGGGGTTATTAGTACCATCTTTTACCAGGAAATCCAAGCGTAACTTTTTCCACGGGTGGCATACTGATCTTTATCCGGATGAATAGTAATGGCAAGTTTTTGCGTCGGTTTCCGGAAATACAGCCGCTCACACACGGGTTGTTGCTTCTCATTGAACAAGGTAATGTGCGAAATTCCCTCCCCCAGCGCCGTTTTATCGAGCATAAACACTGCCTTATCATCCTGCAGGGCGTGGCTTTGCGCTACTTTTACCGATTGACGGGTATGAGCCAATAAATACACCCCGGCCCGGCCTGCCCCCGAAAGCCCCGGAGAAACGGTAGCCGTAATTTTCAGCTGGTTATTGCCGGACTCTTCAAGTTGCATCACGTAGCCGCTCTCATATACTTTAGGCAAGGGGCCGTAACCACCCCCCCCTCCCCGATCCCGCAGACACGCTCTCGAGTCTACCCCCGCCAGCGCCGTGAATGTAACATGGCCCATGCCAAAGCGTAATGAATCAAAGGTGGTAAGGGTATCACCTCCAGATCCTAATACTATCCCCCGTAAATCAATGCCCTTTCCCTGCGTGTCTACGGCCTTGAAAGCTACCTTAGCGGGAATATTGTGCACCAGGTTCCCTCCTTCCGGAAAAAATTGAATATCCAGCGAAGCGGAATCTTTTACCAGTGGCAGGCCAAGCCTACGAAACGGATTGACAATCGTAATGGCTTGGTAAAAGAAGTAATCCGGACTGAAATTGCGCATCCACTGGGTATAGGCCCTTACCGTGTAATTACCGGAAGGAAGGGAGGCTGGTAAAAAGAGCGAACCGTTGCCCCGGCTCTCCTTCAGCGCCACTTTGCTCTGCAGTACCGGTTTTTGGTCTTTATCCATTACCTCCAGGTACACTACGTTGCTCAGATCTAATGGTTTATGCAAAGAGCCATCTACCTCATAGATTTTAAACCACAGCGTCTCACCCGATACATAAAACTGCCGGTCGGTATGCACAAACAGCTTTTCGGTAAGCGCCAGCTGGCTGTACTTTTCAAACTTCTGGCTTATTGCGTTAAAAGTAGTCTGGCCGTAAAGGGATTGAGACAGCCAGCCCGTGATACAGCACACCCCAATCACTGTCCGTAACAAGGTCATCACATAATTCATAAGTAGCTGTTAGACAATCGCTGTTAGCTATTCGCTTACTATTGGTCGTTTCAAAAGGAAAAATAGTCTAAACTGATTTTATTCAGGCACTCAAAACAATTTAACAAACTGCTGGCGCAAGTCTTAGCGAAGCGAGACTTGTGCCGAAAGATGATTGCCAGTCTCTGACTGGCAGGAAGTCGGAGACTTCCTCTGATCTATGGGCACAAGAAAGATTCTTGCGCCAGTAGTTTAGGTTTTTGGAATGAATGGAAGCTAAGGTCGTAAAATGAATCTTTTCAAATGTCTCCAAGAACCGCTTTAACTACAAGTGTTGGTCTGTCAATACTTTATAAATACATTAACTAATCGGCACATCAGTACATCAACCCAGCCTCCTCATTTCCAGAATGTCGGCCTGATGTTGGTTCCGGCGGTACGGCAGTCCATGCAAGCGGCAGAGGATTTCGTATAGCCAATGGGCATCATAGGGCCGTTCGTTGACATTACTTCACCCACGAAAAAGTAGCTGTAATTACCGCTTTTTGGTAAGTCTCCCTTAAGCACCGTATCAATGGCGCAAGATTCATATCCGGTAAAACGCCTCCATTTGGGCAACTCGTTGCGGCTGATAAAGATGCGCTGCTCCGTTACGGAATGGGCACTGAAAAAACCAAACACCTTTTCCTCCGGCGCATTTACGCACGTGATATTGCTTGATAATTGGGAAGGTAATGGGTCAAACAGGGTTCCGATGTTTTCGGTGTTCTTACGCAGGTTTTCCCAGTATTGGTAGGCCTCTTTGGTCAGGGCGTATTGCCGGACCAGAATACTGTATTTAATACTGTGCTTAACTGATTCTATCGGAATAAATTCAATCGGATATTTATAAATAATGTCCTCACTGAGCCGGACGGAAGAACCGATATAAATATTCTTGGAAGCCGTAGTCGTCCAGCACCGGTACAGATTATCGGTAATTTGGTTGGAAGTTCCATTCTTATATTCAATTGTGGCTGGATAGGGAACGGTATATTCCCAGGTCTCCTCAAAATCCCAACGGTAATACAAAGTATTATTGCCCGGGTCGTGGGTGTTGACGTACACGTGCACGCCGTCATTCAGGGCCTCCCACGAAATGGCATCAATGGCCGGAGTGGGTTTTACGGGTACCAGTTCCGACGGGTACTCTTTGCCGCCGGTCGTTTTGATCCGGAGGCGGTATTTTTCTCCGCTTACCGCCCGAAAACCGGGAAGTACGTATTCACCGTTGCCTCTTTCGGTAAGGGCGAACTGGCTGCCCCGTTCGCCTTCAATTGTTACCCTGGCTTTAAGTTCACTGGCTGGTTTGCCGGTTTCGTCAAGCTGCTGGGTACGCGACAGGCGGATCACCGTTGGCCCGCCCCCCGTATTCAGGAAGCCCTCCACCACCAGGTGACTGTTTTCCTGCTCAATGACCGGGGGCTGATAGGGTTCCACGCAGCTGCCCAGTATCAGTAAGCAAAGGCCAATCAGATAGGTAAAGTAACGCAAGATTTTCATCCGGAATAGATAAGTAGATGTGCAAATTAAGTTATGTGTCCATTTGCTAAAGGATTGCTGGTGATAACACCAGCAATGGCGTATTTGCCGTCGTTGATGTTATCACCAACGACTTTTCGAAAAATGTCCGCTGATCAGAAAATCTACTATTCATCATTGCTCATGGCTTGGTATCTACTGGTATTTAGAATTTAAAATTATAGGTGATGGTCGGAATCGGCTGCCCGAAGATGGAAAGCTTATAGCCTTTAATCGCCCCGCCTTCGGCCTTGAAGTAAACTGAATAAGGGTTTTTGCGCCCCGTCAGGTTATACACGGCAATCGTCCAGGAACTGTGCGCCAGCTTCCGGATCTTGTGGTTGCCCTCAATATTCATCGAAAAATCAGCCCGGTAATAATCCGGGATGCGGTATTGATTTCTTTCCGTGTAATACACCCGTTTGGAGTCGGCCAGGTCAAACTTACCCAGGGGCAGCGTAATCGGACGGCCCGTGCTGTAGGTAAAATTCAGGGAGAAATTAAACCGCTTATTCACCCGGTAGTTACCGATAAAGGTAAAATCATGGGGCTTATCATAGTTACTTGGATAGTACTTGCCCTGATTGATAATTTCGTTGCTGATGGGGTCCTGTACCCGTAACAAGGTGCGGGAATAAGTGTAACTGATCCAGCCATTGACGCGGCCGGTTAGTTTTTTTACCATTAGCTCCACCCCATAAGCCTTGCCTTCCGTATTGATCACGTCCGTTTCAATGGTGTGGTTCAGCAGCAATTGGGCGCCGCTTTTGTAGTCGAGGTAGTGCTGGATATCCTTATAATAGGCTTCCACGGAAGTTTCAATGGTATTAGCCTTGAAATTCCGGTACAACCCTACTGAGTACTGGTCGCCGACTGCGGCCTGATATGCGGATCACCAGTTTCCAGATATCGGTGGGTGACATAGCCGTGGTATTGGACAGCATGTGAATGTACTGCCGCATTTTGTTGTAGCTTGCCTTGACCGAACTGTTTTCCGTTAAGGTGAACCGCGCCGAAAACCGGTACTCGGGTCCCTGATACGTATTGACTACTTTGCCGGAACGGTAAGTTACGGTATCCTGGATATTACCTTCCTCCCGGGATAGACCGATTGGGTAGCGGTACACGTCTTTCGGTCCCAGGTAGTTATACAAGGAATACCTTAGGCCGAACTGCAGCGAAAAACGCGGCGAAATATCAAACCGGTCACCCACGTAAATGGCGCTTTCCAGAGCCTGTTCGCCGGCTACTACATCGGGACTGACCTTGGATTCGCCGCCCAGCGGCTGATAACTACCCGGGAACAGCTTATACAAAATGGAGCTTATACCGAAATCAATGGTGTGCTTGCTGGTAGGATAATAGTTGAAATCCGCCTTGAATTGCGACTGGTTAATGTCAAATTTGAGCCGGAACGCATTGACTTCGTTGTATTCGCTGGTCACCGAATACTGATAGCGGCTGAAGCTTCCCGTGAGTACGGTGTATAACTTATTATTAAAGATGTATTTCCACTTCAAGGAAGCATTCTGATTGCTGTATCCGAACACGGTATCATTCTGGAGCCGGAAACGGTCCTGACTGAAATAGCCCGTCAGGTACAGGCTGCTTTTATCATTGAAATCGTGGCTGATATGGGCGTTGATGTCGTAGAAGGAAGCCCGGCTGTTTTTAAACGTTTTATTGGGCAATTGCCGCAGCAGCCAGTCAGAATAAGTGCTCCGTCCCCCGATCAGAAAGGAAGTTTTGTCCTTGATGATAGGACCTTCCAGGGTAAGGCGTCCGGTGATAAGCCCAATGCCGCCGGTGCCGCTAAACTTCTTTTTATTCCCGTCCCGCGTGGTAATATCTAATACTGAGGATAAACGCCCCCCAAACCGGGAGGGAATGCCGCTTTTGTACAGTTCTACATTTTTGACCACGTCCGGATTGAAAGCCGAGAAAAAGCCAAACAGGTGCGAAGCGTTATAGATGGTTGCGTCATTAAAGAGAATCAGGTTCTGGTCGGTGGCGCCGCCGCGCACATTAAGTCCCGTCGAACTCTCCCCTACCGATTTTACGCCCGGAAGGGTGAGTACCACTTTCAGAATATCGGCTTCCCCGAACACGGTAGGTACCTGCCGGATGGTTTTAATATCCAACCGTTCCACCCCCATCTGCAAACTGGAAACGTTGCGGTCTTTTTCTGATTCAATTACTACCTCCCGCAATGGAATCACATCGTCCTCCAATTCAATATCCAGCTTGCCGTCCGAATACAGCACCAGCAACCGTTTGGAGTCTTTCATCCCGATACTCTTGATCTTCAGCTCATGGCGGCCCCTAGGCAAGGTAATTGAGTAAAAGCCGAACTGGTCCGTAGATACGCCGATTCGGGGATTTTCAATATAGACTACCGCCCCCACTACGGGTTCACCGGAAGCCATGTTCCGGATGTGACCCGCCAGGTTGGCATTGCCGGCCTTTATTTCGGCGGTCTTATTGCCAACTTCGTAGAGTTTATTTTCGGCTGAAATCGTTTCTTTTGCCTTTTCCTCCTGCCCCAGATAACCAGCCAGGGCCTCATCTCCCCCGTTTGCACCTTCGCCCCCCTCCTCAAAAAAGCCAATCGGTAAGTCGGTCTGGATGACTCTTCCGGCGCTGATAAACACCCTTTGTTTGGCGTCAATGGCGAAGAAAAAAGCTGATCCCCGGAATATTTCCTGCAACACGGACCGTAAAGGTTGATTGGAAGCTTTCACCCGCACCGTAACACTATCCGTTTGCCGGGGATTGTAAAAGAAATGGTAAGCCGTCTGTGCCTCTACTTCCCGGACAAACTGGCTGAAGGGAATGCCCTCAAATTGCCCACTGATCCGGGTGGTATCCGTGGATTGTCCCCAGGTCAAAGCCCCGGAAAATAGCAGACAGCCGATAAATAATACGCAGCGGTAAATATTGTGCCTCATTAATTGTTTAATTACCCGTAAGTAATGGGACTGAATTAACTATAAAATCAGACATAGACAACCTCCTGACAATAAGTTATTTACTAACGCAATGGCACCTAATCTCATTAGTACCACTACTTACGTAATTGGTCGTAGTGGATGGCCAAGGTAATAATGGCTTCTTCGCGGCTTTTACGGAAGCGAATCTTCGCTCACGCAGGTGTCTGCCTAGTTCCTTTTTGTGGTCTTCAAACAGCTTCATCACACTCCCCTTGCTTTTCACGGCGTGATAGCTTCCTCCTTCCAGAGGAGGTAGTAATCCTTTGGATAAAATTGCGGGTAAGCGTAGTCTGGACAATTTCCTCATTGATGATTTTGACCCTTTTAGCAAATACTTTTACCCGGCCATTGTAGAGCTGGTCGTAAAAGCCGGAACGAATGGTATTTTCGCGGGAGGAGTCGGCCACCAGCCACACAAAGGTATGACGGAGGAAATGAAACTCCCTTACTTTTTCGCCAATCAAGATGATCCGGTCGGCGCTGTTATAGTGCTCAATCACCAGCTGATCCTTGACCAGATCGTATAACATGGGTACCTGCGTATACAAAACCCCGTCATACCGTACCGAGCCTTCTTCCATATAGTCCGTCTCAAAAAACTGGTGCCCCTCAATATGAGCATCGTACTCCACGTATTCCCAGCCGTTGTACAGGTGAGACTGGGCGCCGGTAGTCTGCTGGTAGAGGGCAAAGGCCTGCGCAATACTGTTTTGTAGCCGAAGGGAGTCTGGCAAGGCAGAGGTGGCAGTCTGTCCGGTAAGGGTCTGAACGAATACAAACCAGACCGCGAAAATGCTAATCAGTCGCATGAGAGTAAAAGAAATTTATACCCTGAATGAACAACGTTCCATAAACACTGCATTTCTGGCTTTGGCATCTACTTCTTCCAGGTTTCCCTCCGGAAATTCCCAGACGGTATACGTTACGCCAATCTGACTGCTGCATTGGGTACAAACTTTGGATAAAGAAGCCTCATGGCCCGTACGTCCAACCGGTTGACTTTCATTCGGCGGGACTTCCGAAAAATCGAGCTCCACGGATGAAATATGGTTGATGGTCTGGCAATTGAGACATTTAAGGCGGGTGGAACCCGATGTTGATACAACTCCCATAATGATAAGGTCTGATTAAGCTTGCCTAAATATATTCAGTTGCCAAATACCAAATGCTTACTTTTCAAATATACACGAATCACTTTGAAATGCGCCGTCCCTATTAATGCCCCGGTTATTCTAGCTGTGTTCTCCGGATACTGGCGCAAGAATTTACTCAATTATACTCAACGTCGGCCTTCTCCGGGATTAAAAATGCCGGTAAGCGGCCAAATTCTTCGAGGCAGTAGGGTTAACTGCCCATAGTACCGTTTTTTCGTAAAATTATCTTATAAATAGTGGTTTTAATACGCTTTTACTCGGTATAGCCCTTTGAATATTTTGTATCTATTACTGATCACTCCGGTAACTAAAACACTGCGGCGAAAAGCTGAATCAAGGTCCAAATCAGGTGATTCCCCAATCCGCTCATAGTCAATGGGGCGGCTCGTTCACTGTCATTTCGTTCACCACAATTAACGGCTTTTTTGTTATATAACCCGTTCCGCTTTTTGCTGGAGAGCGGGGGTTACACTTCTGATGGTTGGGTATTAAACGGTAAGATAAAAGATGGTAGACACGAGACGTAAGACCTATTTCTGAAAATATGCGCAGTACATTGAATTCCTTCCTACAGACAGCCTCGCCGGGGCGGTTTTTACTAAAACTAAGCCTGGGTCTGATAACGGCGATCCTGCTGTACCTGCTGGCCGTAGTCACGGGACCCTTATTCCCGTAAACGCATCTTTCACGCCTGACCTGGAGGGCACTACCATATACGTGACCACCAATGGGTTTCATACGGATGTTACACTTCCCATCCGGAACCAGCGGGAAGATTGCTTCCGGGCATTGGCGGAAGAAAATACCGGACAAGCCTTCAGTCAGTACCACTATGTATCCTTCGGCTGGGGAGACCGCGACTTTTACCTTTCTTCCTACAATAACGCATTTCCCTCGGCTAGTACCATCCTGGATGCTCTCTTTGTTCCCGGCGAATCGCTGATGCACGTGACCTTTTACCGCCGCGCCCCCAACTTTCAACGGATGTGAAAGCCATCCGCCTGTCTGAGGCACAATATCAAAGGCTGATAAACTTTATATCCAAAAGCTTCCGGGAAGACCAGGGTCGGCTGGTTCGCCTGAATCAGCCCGGCTACGGACCCCATGATTTTTTCTACGAGGCTCAGAGCAAGTATCACCTGTTTCAAACCTGTAATGCTTGGACCGGAGCCGCGCTTCGGGAAGCTGGCGTAAAAGTATCGTGGTGGACGCCACTCGAAAGCTGTGTATTCTTTTATTTACCTTAGCTGCCTAATTTATTTTGCCAAGCTCATGCGTACCTTCCGGACAATCGGTCTATGTTTATTGGGATATTTCTGGTGTCTGGCCGCTTTTGGTCAGGTCGCCCGGCAAATTGCCATTACCCTGGATGATTTGCCCTATGCCAATGGGGGTACTATTTCCGCGGCCCAGCAGGAAAAAGATTTCCGGAAGATTCTGGAAGTATTAAATGCCTATAAAATAAAATGTACCGGGTTTGCGATTGGTGGGTCTGTCATCGAAGCGAACCGGCACCGGCTGGATGCATTTGTGAAATACGGCCACCAGTTGGGCAACCATACATTCAGCCACCCGGTTTTGAATAGAACCAGTGCCTTTGCCTAGAGGCAGAATATCGAAAATGCAGATCAACGCTTGGCTCCCTGGATGGGAAAAGACAAGTACTTCCGGTTTCCGTACCTGCGGCAGGGAAATACAATTGCCAAGCGGGATTCTGTGCTGAGGTTTCTCCGGCAAAAAGGCTACCGTATTGCGCCGGTTACCATTGATAACGACGAGTGGATCTACAACCGCGATTTTGTGAAAGCCAATGCGGAGACATCAAACAAAAAGCAGGCCGACCGTATCGGCGAAGCGTACCTGCAACACATGCAGGAACGCACCAGTTATTTTGAAAAGCTGGCTACTGAGAAATTGAACCGGCCCGTCCGTCACATCCTGCTGCTTCACCTCAACGCAATCAATGCCCAGTTTCTGGCTGAGCTACTGGCCTGGTACCGGCAAGAAGGCTGGCAGTTTATCACACTTACCGAAGCGCTGCAGGATCCTTTATATCAGTTACCCGATCACTATATTGGAGAAGCCGGAGTTTCGGTATTGGAGCGGATTAACCGGTAAGAAAATACGGGACGGCCCATGATCTGATCTGGTTTCTTCTCTGGGTAAGTTCCCAAATATTCTTTTCAGGAAGTTATCTTCCCAGCACGCATACAGCAAAAAGCCCTTTCATCATCTTTTCTTAGAACAAGAGGTTGTATAGGTTTGTGGGACGAAAACGAATAAGGGCTTATATGCCAAGATACGCAGCACCATTTATAAAATGATGCTGCGTATCTCCTCGTTAACCTATATCAATAAGATTACCTATCAACCAAACTAAAATGATAGCAAAAATACTTCTACTCAGCCTGTTACTTGTCTGCTCTACGGCACTTGCGCAAGAAGTAGTGGAACCTCAGCATACCCCTACGGAATGGTCTAAGCCTTATCCACCTTTTCGAATCGCCGGTAACCTCTATTATGTCGGCACTTATGACTTAGCCTGTTACCTGGTGGCTACTCCGCAAGGAAATATTCTCGTTAATACCGGACTGGCCGCCTCAGCACCACTTATAAAAGCGAACATCGAAGCGTTAGGATTCAAGTTTTCGGATATCAAAATACTATTAACCACCCAAGCTCATTACGACCATATGGGGGCAATGGCAGCTATAAAAAAACAAACCGGAGCCCAAATGATGGTGAATGAAAAAGATTCGGATGTAATGGAGGATGGAGGCAGATCGGATTACGCATTAGGTGGTAAGGCTCCTACTTTTGAACCCTTACGCGCAGACCGTTTATTGCGGGACGGCGACACGATTAAGTTAGGTGATATCCGAATGGTCATGCTTCACCATCCCGGTCATACGAAAGGTTCGTGCAGTTTTCTTTTTAAAGTAAAAGATGATCGCAGGTCTTACCGTGTTCTACTAGCCAATATGCCTACTATCGTTACGGAGAAGGCTTTTTCGGAGATACCTGAATATCCGGATATTGCAAAAGATTATGCATATACCTTAAATGCCATGAAAAAGCTCTCATTTGATATCTGGCTTTCCTCTCATGCGAGCCAGTTCGGGCTCCACCGCAAACACAAACCTGGCGAGAACTATAATCCGTCCGCCTTTATTGATAGAAAGGGCTATGACGCAGCTATCAACAATCTGCAAAATGAATTTCGCAAAAAGGCACAAGGCAAATGATTGGATTATGTGAGGGCTCAACAAAATATAACTATTCAGGAGACTATCTGTAGTCTATCGGAACCTGCCATTTTATTTATCTGTGAATCGGATAAATTCAATTCATCTTCTTATTCACTCATCAAGGCTTAACGTTACCCTATGATTAATGTAATCCCTATTACCTCCTCCGACCAGCAGCAAGCCGCCAACCACATCCGGGAAGTCGTATTTGTGGAAGAACAGCAGGTACCGGCCTCCGAAGAATACGACGAATACGAAGAAGTTTCGCGGCACTTCCTGGCGTACGCCGATGGTACGCCATGCGGTACGGCCCGGTGGCGCTACACGGACACAGGAGTGAAACTGGAACGGTTTGCCGTGCTGAAAGAATACCGGAGCCGGAAGGTAGGCTCGGCGCTGGTTGATGCCGTTTTAAAAGATGTAAAAAGACATCCCGGTTTTCAAGGACCGAAAATTTACCTCCACGCCCAGGTTCCGGCCATGCCCCTATACGCGCAGTTCGGCGTTAAGAGCGCAGGCGAGCTATTTAGTGAATGTGATATTGACCACTATAAAATGGTCCTCCACCCTAAGCTCAATTGCTTATCATCTTACTTCTGACCTCATACTTCGTACTTAATTACATCCGAACCCCGAAGGGTAAGGAGGCGAGAGCCGAACTTACCGAACGTAGTTCTACGGAGTTAAATCCGCCTTTCCATATCCGAAATTCCATTATTCCTCTACCAATTGTTCCAGATCCGTCGGCGCTTTTTCGTCGGACCGTTTATCGGTTTGGATGCCGGCAATGGCATCCGGGTGAATAAAACCCACACTTGCGGCGTGAATAGCCGCTTCCACTGTGTCCTTAACCAGCAGCATCGGCACATTCCACTGCCGGGCTTTTTCCACTAATTTCAGCAATCGTGTCCTTCTTTTTCGGTAGTAACCTCGCGAATATAGATGGCCTTTACGCGTTCGGGATAATCCTGTATGACTTGCAGGTATATTTCCGGGTCATGCTGGCCGCTATCTCCGATCAGGACAAAAAGGCAGATTTCTACTCATCCGCATAATATGCTCAATCTGGATGGTCTTGTGCCCAGCATGAGAGGAGGCAAGGACTTGGTCCTGGTTGATACCCACGTCGCGCAGCATGAAAGGTCCCTTCGGAATGCCTTGTATCTCGCAGAAGTCAGCCAGCAAGTCATACAAGTTCCATGGACTACTGGATACGTAATAGACCGGGTTAAAAATTCTTCCATGGGACCGTTCTGCAAGGCCCGGTAAAAAGCCGCCACCCCGGCAAAGGGTAAACGGGTACGGGCATTGTTCAGAAAAGCCAGCCGGGCCATTTTGAGCAAGTGCGTGACTTCAGAAACCAGAATGGTATCATCAATATCGGATATAATCCCAAACTGGCTATTCGGCGGCGGAATCAGTACCTGTCCGGTTGCCTTGACTTCCTCCTCTCCTTTCACAAACGGCTCAATTAGTTCCAGTTCCACCTCGTGCCAGGCCTGGCCAGGCGGGGAAAGGTTGCACCAGCGGCAAACGGAATTGGAAATACCCTTCTTCGTCCGTGGTAGCGATATGGGTATATCTCCAAATTTCAGTTGCACCTGCACGCCGGGCACCTCATTACTTTCAAACCTTTTATACATCGCCAGCAGATTCCGCCACATCGAATCCTTATCCCCCGCTTTAGGAATGTTCTTATCCTCCAGCACCCGGCCCTTTACATAGATTTCACCTGCATTGCCAAATCCCCGGTAAGGTACAATTTGCAGGGGACGTATACGGGCGGTCTTCGCTGCTGCCGGTACTGGTGTACCAAACGGTCAAAGTAGTCGTCGGCATTATCGGCAAAACGGGCCAGTGCGGTTTTCCAATGGGTCATAGGTTGGTTTCGAATAGTGAATATCGGGTTTCGAATGATTTCAATTTCGCGAAAAAAGTTTTCTAAATGGTACACAGGAACGATACAAGGACGAAAAGCAAACTTTAATTACATGAATCCTAATTTATTTGGAATGTCAAAAATCTAATATATTCAGCTATGAAAAAGTTAATTCAACTGATAATTAATCTTTTTTGGGTTGCCATATTTGTTTGGGCCGTAATCGGACTAGCGTCTTGCCGTAAAAACGACACTGGTAAGCCTGAAGTTGCCACTCAATCTGACGTAGCCGAAGCTTCAGCTGTCACGGAAGCCTTCTTTGAAGCGATGGAAGAACATGACTTTGAGCAGGCCGAAGAACTGGTCACTCCCGATACGCGGCCTCTGCTCACCCAAGTGATGAATAATGCCCAAAAGTATCGCGAAAAAAACGGGGACTACCCGGAAATTTCAATTGAAATTATTAACCAAAAGCCTGCTGTTGAACAAATAGACCTTACGGTCAAGATTACGGTGGGTGAGCAAGAAAAACAGGAAGTGGTAAAAGTAGTATTGATAGAAAACAACTGGCTGGTAGCTATGCCTAAAAAGCAGCTGGCTCTGCTCAATTTCGTAGTATTTTATGACCGGTTTGAAATAGTCATGGTTAGAGCGGAGAAACCTAAAAAACATCCCCGCGGCCATGCGTATGGGCATAAAAAGCATGGGCACGACGATGACCATTAAGCAGTTATCGAACAAAAATTAGTAATAATCCTTGCAGTAAAAAGGCATAAGGCTTCCTAAGAAAGATAGGAAGCCTTATTTTTGCCCCGCCAAATTCTATTTTATGCAACATATTCGCCAATTACAATTAGCTCTTAGTATTTTGCTGGTCGCCCTCCTGTTACTTATCATCTGCGGCGCCGTCCTGATTCTTAATTATAATCCTGGAGCTGGCGCTCAGGTAGCAACCAACGCTACTGGCAATGCTGACCAAACCAGTAATCCAGCTGCACCCGTTACCCAGGTAGCTATGAGTGCGGAAGCCAAGCAGGGCGAAACCATATTTAATAATAATGGCTGCAATGCCTGCCACTCCGCCGGGGCAGATGTGCTGGTCGGACCCGGACTGAAAGGAATTACCCAACGCCGGGATGAAAAATGGCTGGTTGACTGGATTCATAACAGTCAGAAATTGATTGCCAGCGGTGACAAGTACGCTGTTGACCTGTATAATAAGTACAATAAAACTCCCATGCCCTCTTACGAGTCATTGCCAGCCGAGGAGATCAAGCTGATCCTAACGTATATAGACGGGAAGTAAGTCTGAACCGCTGATGAAAATGAGATAAGGATAAAGGTGATAAATAGCTTATTATCCTGCCGTATCCATATCAATGCAAATTCCTATAGAAAAAGCCTGCCAGGTTATAAAAAACTGGCAGGCTTTTTAGTGAAGTTCGGTGTGAAGACAAGTGCGGTTATCCTCTTAATCTTTTCATCATTTCCATCAGCGGTTCAGACAAACAATCCTTCGATAGATAGGTACCGTTCACCCGTATCGTAGCAGAACGTCAGTACCCGGGAGCCATCCGGAATTTCGGGCAGTTTCTTGGCCACGGCAGCCAGTGAGGCACCGGAGGATATTCCCACAAAAATCCCTTCTTCGCGGGCGGCCCGGTTTGCGTACTCAAAAGACTCCTCCTTGGAAACCTGGATTACCCCATTCAGGTTTTCCTTATGCAGGTTTTTTGGAATAAACCCGGCTCCGATGCCTTGGAGGGGGTGCGGACTGGGTTGCCCGCCACTGATTACGGGTGAAAGGGCTGGTTCGACGGCAAACGACTTCAGGCGGGGAAATTTTTCCTTCAGAACCGCATCACAACCGGTAATATGTCCTCCCGTTCCTACCCCGGTAATCATGTAATCAAGCCCTTCCGGAAAATCACGCAGGATTTCACGGGCCGTGGTTTCCCGGTGGATCTTAATATTGGCTTCGTTATCAAACTGGCTCGGCATCCAGGCTTTCGAATTGGTATTGACCATTTCCTGAGCCCGTTCAATGGCTCCTTTCATCCCTTTTTCGCGGGGCGTCAGTTCGAAGGTTGCTCCATACGCTGACATCAGCCGGCGGCGTTCAATTGACATCGATTCCGGCATAACCAGTACTAGTTTGTACCCTTTTACGGCCGCTACCATAGCCAATCCCACGCCGGTATTCCCGGAAGTGGGTTCCACAATGACACTGTCCCGCTTCAGAATCCCGCGTTGTTCCGCGTCTTCAATCATGGATAAAGCAATGCGGTCCTTAATACTTCCCCCGGGATTAGCCCGTTCCATTTTCATCCAGATCTCCACGTTCCGGTGCGCGAAAAGACGGTTTATCCGGACATGAGGCGTATTGCCTATGGTTTCTAAAATACTATTGGCTTTCATGATAAGTATATAGATTAAGTATAGTTATTAGATGCGAAATATAGTAATTATTTGGGGATTAGTCCGAAGACAGAAGTCGGAAGACCGGAGTGGGAAGAATATTTTCAACGGTAGTCATTGGAGAAAATATCACTCAGGTAAAAACTTCTGTTTTCTATCTTCGG
Organism: Cytophagales bacterium; assembly: GCA_030448185.1. Taxonomy (GTDB): domain Bacteria; phylum Bacteroidota; class Bacteroidia; order Cytophagales; family 172606-1; genus CADCTQ01. The sequence goes on from JAUJNL010000044.1 coordinate 17,402, forward strand.
ACTTCCGACCCAGCATCAAATGTAATACTCCAGGTATTCATCCATCTTTCGCTGGCTGCTGACTTTGATCTGGCTCTTATGATATACCTTGGAATAAGGTTGCACACTTTCGGTCAGCCATACGTTTCCCCCAATGATGCTATGCCTTCCTATTACTACATCGCCCCCGAGAATAGTAGCCCCGGCGTAGATAACAACGTAATCTTCAATGGTCGGATGCCGTTTTATATTGGCTAAGGCCTTATCCACACTAACCGCTCCTAAAGTAACGCCCTGGTATAGTTTAACGTGATTTCCGATAACAGTAGTCTGTCCGATCACAATTCCGGTGCCGTGGTCAATGCAGAAATACTCACCGATCCGGGCTCGGGTGGATATCGACCCCAGTTTTCTGGTGGGCGTATTCGGTGAGCATCCGGGGCACCATGGGCACTTGTAACTGATACAGTTCATGAGCCAGCCGGTACATGGCAATGGCGTAAAAACCAGGATACGTTAGTATTACCTCATTGCGATCGGTGGCAGCAGGGTCTTCTTTAACAATAGCGGCGGCATCTTTGCTAAGCAGTTCATAAATCTCGGGTAAATAATTAAAGAACTGCATTGGCTACTTCGGTCACCGGACGACTCAGCTCCTTTTTCAACTGGCTTCAATACTTTCCGCAAATCATTCTGTAACTGGAAAATCTGGGCACTGATGGCATCTTCAGACGGAAACGACGTATCCAGGCAAAAATGGGGAAAGAGGATTTCTAGTACCCGTTCGGCAAAACGGTATACTTCGGGTTTTGCGGGAAGCTCCGCCGCTGGTTGTGCGACTTAAAGAGGTGATTAACAAATGCCTGATTCATAGTTTTGTACGGGTTCTTAAGCTCAAATATAATAATAGTGTTCAGCTCACGCTTCTGCCGGGCATCAATGTTGATTCTGCAAATAAGGTTTCGGTGAGCCTTACATCAAGTAATGATAACAATGATCCCAATAAAGTACTATGCTGCATCCGCTTATTTTTTTCCCAATCACATTCAGCATCGTCTGACACTTTAATTCCGTCTCACGCCACTCCTTTTCCGGAACCGAGTGAGCCGTTACTCCCGCCCCGGCATATACGATAGCGGCGCGGTCCAACCACTGGGTACAGCGCAGGTTTACGTACAAATGGCTTTCTCCTTCTACATTTACGGGCCCTAGAAATCCGCTGTAGAAAGTCCGTTCGTAGCCCTCGTGCGCCCCAATAAAAGCTAATGCCGGTTCTTTGGGCATCCCGCACACGGCCGAAGTAGGATGCAGGAGCTTGAGCATAATGGTACCCAGTTGGGGAAAGCCAACTTCGCGGGAATGAGCCCGGAAATCAGTGCGCAGGTGCATCAGATTGCCAGCTACCACCGTTTTTGGTCCGTCTTCTTCAAACTCGCGCAACCGGATCTGCTTGAAGCAGTTGATAATATACCGGCTTACCAGGGCCTGTTCTTCAATCTCTTTTTGCGTCCAGGAGGCTTGGTGAGGTAGCAGGCCAGGCTGTACAGGCTGCGTTCCGGCCAGGGCCATGGTTCTGAAAACCTGGCCTCTATCCACACTTACCAGGATTTCGGGGAAGCGCCCACCCAGGTGCCGGCCTCCGGCAGGCAAACCATCGACACAAAGGCATCCTGGATAACTTTTCATCAGCTGGTTGAAGATAGCCACCAGGTCTGGTTCATGGCTAAGTGCTACCCGTTTCGCCCGGAGAGCACTACTTTTAAAAATGTACCCCTCTCTCTCCCTACTGCCCGCCTGGACCAAATCCTCAAACTGTTTTTTTCGGTTAACTGAGAAACTTCCTCCGGCAGCTGATATTCCAGGTCTCTCACGGGCTTTACCGGCCCGTTTGAATTTTTCTGCAATCGGGTCTGCAAGACTTCGTAGGATGTCTGTAAACTGGCCGACAACGGAGTTACTTCTTCTTCCCAGTCAGTATCCGTAAACGTATAGTGCAGATGAGCCGGAATAAAAAAAGCTGTTGTCTCCAGACTCATTCCGGAAAGGACTGAAGGCAAATCCGGACGGCAACTCCTCCAGGTTCAGAGCCATCTGCTGCGATTTGCCCGATAGGTCAATAATCAAGTGCACGGTCTCTGATCGCGGTAGCCGCCACATCGCAATGGGCAGCTGCAATTGCCGGGGCCGACTCCACAGCCTCTCCTGAATAGCGGATACTTCAATAGAGGGATCAATCGTAATCACAAACAATAGATTTGATTCTGTTTTCTCCCCCTAGAACAACCAGACCGCCATTAAGGTTTACGTTCCAGTACTGCCATCGTTAGGCGGCTGATACAGATGAGTTTATTTTGCTCATCTGTGATGCGGATTTCCCACACCTGGGTGGTTTTACCAAGGTGCAGCAACGGAGTAGCCTACCGTAGACAAATCCTTCTTTAACTCCTCTGATGTGATTGGCGTTGATATCCAGCCCTACGCAGTAATGCGTTGCCGGGTCAATACAACACGAGGCGCCGAGGCTGCCCAGCGTTTCGGCAAGCACCACGGAAGCGCCACCGTGCAGCAATCCCATCGGTTGCCGGGTACGATGATCTACCGGCAGTTTTCCTTCAATAAAATCCGGGCCGATACCCGTAAATTCAATACCCAGGTGTTCTCCCATGTTACCAGTATTCATCTGGTTAAGCTGAGCAAGGGTTATTTCGGGACGAATCATAAAGGGATATGATTTTTGAGAGAAAGCGCTAATTTTGCGGCTAAATATGCACAAAACTAGAACCCGGCCATTCTTTTGAAAACAAAACAGATTTACCTCATCCGCCACGGACAAACGCAGTACAACTTTTAGGCATCGTACAGGGCGGCGGAGTGGATACTGACCTGAACGAATTAGGCCGGCAACAAGCCCAGGCTTTCTTTGAAGCGTACCGGCACATTTCATTTGATAAGATCTATACGTCTACGCTGAAGCGTGCCATTCAGACGGTACAAAGTTTTATTGACCAGGGCCTCCTGGGAAAAACACGCTGGGCTTAATGAAATGAGCTGGGGCATCCGGGAAGGAATGCGATTACACCGGAGGAAGACTCCTATTACTACGAAACCTTGCGCCAATGGAGCCAGGGCAATGTGGGTTTGCGGCTGGAAGGCGGCGAAAGTCCCCTGGATGTACAGGCCCGGGCAGAAGCCCATACTGGACCTGATCCTTTCCCGTCCGGAGGAAGAAACGATCCTGATCTGTATGCACGGCCGGGCCATGCGGATGCTGCTTTGCCTGCTGCTAAACTATCCCTTGCATTGCATGGATATTTTCGAACACCAGAACCTCTGTTTGTACCAGCTTACGTATACCGGCAGTATGTTTGTGGTCAACCGGCTTATTGTTACTTCCCATTTGGTGGTACTTATTATCCACACAAAGAGATTTTTTTGTTTTTCGTGTGAGTTTTTTCTTTTTACTATATATATAAGAATTAGCTTTGTATGTAATATAAGACGGAAGCAAAATTTTTCTGCTAAATACTAAATTTTTGCGGTTAAGAATTTAACGCCTGGATATTCTTACTTCGAATATCGTCAATCGAACATCGCCCATCTTCCATCTATCCCCGTAATTTCCCATTGATGGATTTCCGGGAATTATTTTACGTAAAACGGGTTAAATTAGAAAAACTAACTTGTTTACAGCTTTGCATTCAAATCATTTTGTGAGTGGGATGAATGTACCTGATACACCTATGCTGCAAGCGCCATCTATTTCTGCGAAAGTGGGCGAAAGAACCGCCTCTGTCCTGTTGAACCGGCAAAGATTGTACTGGATATGCCAGTTAGCGGGCTGGACCGCCTATCTGATATCTGATTTGAGCAGATATAGTATTTTTTACAGCTACAACCATGGCTTTCTGCTCAATGCTGGTGCTAACATCGTAATTGGCATTTCGGTTACCCACGTATATCGTCTGATCATTAAACGTTTATCCTGGCTTGATCTACCACTGGGTCAGCTGGTGCCCCGGATTATTTTCTCGGTGCTGGTCATGGGCTTCATTTTGTTTGTCGTCAATATACCGCTTGATTATATCACTATCCCTGAATTTCGCAACACTATTGATAAAAAGGGAGGGTTGCCAATTTCCTTCATTTTCCTGGGTTTCCTCAACTGGATTAAACATGTGTTGCTCTGGTCACTTATCTATCACGTTTTTCAGTATTTTGAACGGTCAAAGAACAATGAAATTGAGAAAATGAAGCTAGAAGCCAGTGTCCGGGAATTTGAATCGAAAATGCTGCGAGCCCAGTTGAATCCGCATTTTATGTTCAATGCCCTTAATAGCATCCGGGCCCTGGTACTTGAAAATCCGGAGAAAGCCCAGGTTTCCGTTACTCGACTATCCAATCTGCTGCGCAATTGTCTGGTGGCCGACCGGCAAAAAACCGTTTCGCTGGGCGAAGAACTAAAAACCGTGCAAGATTATCTTTCCCTGGAAAAAATCCGCTATGAAGACCGGTTAAGCGTAGAGACTACCGTAAGCCCCGATACCCTGAATGTACAGGTGCCGCCCATGATGGTACAAACCCTGGTGGAGAATGCCGTGAAGCATGGCATCTCCAAGCCACTTAAAGGGGGCTTTATTTCCATTGACGCCAAACTCGACAAAAATTTTCTGAATCTGGCCATCCGTAATACTGGGGTTCTGGAGAACCTTTCCTCGGGCGGATTTGGCTTGCTGAATACAACGCAGCGGCTTTCGCTTATCTACGGCGATATGGCCTCTTTTGAAATCAGGCAAGAATCAGATGAAGTAGTTTGCGCCAAAGTAAAGCTGCCGGTTTAGGGAGTTAACAGTGGATAAGGATGTTCGATGTTCAATTAACTTCGTTGAGCCCTTCGGGGTTGGCGATGTTCGATTTTTATAAATCTCTTTATTACAGGAGAAAATAAACATTAAGACCGAACATTCCATCAGATAACCGACTCTGAAAATCCGGCCCAGGTAAATTTGAATAACAAATGCTGCATAAATTTCCCAAAAAGATGTGATGCATCACGTCTCTACAACATCTGAAATCGAACATCGCTAACCCCGAAGGGCTCAACGTAGTTAATCGAACATCCTTATCTATCTATAAACTCATTCACTCTCCATGAAGGCATTAATTGTTGATGATGAACGTCTGGCCCGCAACGAATTGCGCCGGCTACTGGAAGCTTTTCCTAAGATTGAAATAGTAGGGGAAGCCGCCAATGCGGAAGAAGCCCTGGATAAAATAGAGGAACTTAGCCCTGAACTTTTATTTCTGGACATCCAAATGCCCGGCAAAACGGGTTTTGACCTGCTAACCTCCATTGAGGGCAATGTGCCGGATGTAATCTTTACCACCGCTTACGATGAGTACGCCCTGAAGGCTTTTGAATACAATGCCCTTGATTATCTGCTGAAACCCATTGAACCCAGTCGTTTAGCGGAAGCCATTCATAAGGTAGAAGATTACCAGCAGCACGAAATTAAACGGAAGGAGAACGTTAAACTGCTCACTTCGGAAGATCAGGTTTTTGTGAAAGACGGAGAAAAAATGCTGGTTCGTGAAGTTGGGGAAAATACGCTTATTCGAATCAATGGGTAATTACGTCCGGCTGCATTTTGACGACCAAAAACCACTGATTCTTAAATCCCTCAATGCCCTTGACGAAAAACTGGACCCGCATGCTTTCTTCCGGGCCAACCGCAAGCATATTATCAATCTGCAGTGGGTTGAGAAGATTGAGCCCTGGTTTAGCGGTGGTTTGCAGGTGACCCTAAAGGGCGGCGAAAAAAATGAGATTTCCCGCCGTCAAGCGATACGGTTTAAGGAAATGATGAGTTTGTAAATGAGTAGTATAAGCTTGAGTAGTGGCCCGGTTTAACAAGACCGGGCCGCTTTTTTCTCACTTTTTACCGAAACCTATACAATGCCGAGCTCCGGGCAAGCAGAAGTTTCGCTGAAGTTTCGCGGGTAATAGGGTGTTCGGCGTCCAGCTTCTTCAACAAATTCACGTACATATCGGCCCGGTCCAACTGTTTTTTGGCAATAAAGAATTGAGCCATCACGCCATAAAAATTAATCACCTCCGATACGTGGAACGTATCCCGCTCCGGGTAGAGTTCCTGCAGGTCGTATTTGTGCTCAATTGCGGCGGCCCGGTCAAGCATCACCTTCTTCAATAGTCATTTTCACTCAGGTTGATCCGGCCAAACAGGTAGTTGGGGAAGCGTTCAACCATCTCTCGATCAGGGCAATGGCCGTTCTTTTTGTTTGTCAACCATGAGGGCTACACTCAGGTAATTATATAGAATCGGGAAGTCAGGGTACTGACGTTAACTCTTCCAGGCGGGGAATGGCCTGACGAGGCTTTTTCTGACAAGATCGTAGAAGGTTTCCATTTCGTCCTGTCCGATTTTTCGGCATAGGCCAGATAGGTCGCATCCCGTATGGGTTCAAAAGTAATATTGAACTGCCGCAGCTGAAGACCTTCCGGAAGTTGCTGCCCCGGCACTACTAAGCCATCCTCCCCCACCATTTCGTACGGATCAAAATTTATCGTCCTTCGTCATCGTCATCCCAGTCATTCCCGAGATCATCCTCTGGGTAAACAATATCATAATTTCCTCCCTTCGCCCACTACCGTGTTTAGTTTAGTAATGACCCGCTGCGGGTTATCGTAAGGCCCCCACGAAATAACAGGGCCTTCCATTACGCCAAACTCCAGGTCCTCCATTAGCTCTACGTTCTCGTCATCCTCTTCCAGGATAAACTGGGTAACCGAAAAGTCCTTCTCGGGACGAAAGCCCAACTCATCGGCATAGGCAATGCCTCCGTAGATGATATTATGAGCCAACGTATACTCGCACGGTTCGTAGTCCTGGCCCGCCATCAACAGGGTAAGGTTCTGCCAGTACTCATTCACGGACAAATTAAAGAAATACATGGTTTGCTTGAGTCCCAGGCAAAAAAAGTATCCACCAGGTAGGACCCGGCAATAATATGTCCGGAAGGCATCAGCCGACTTATCACAATGGTAGCGAACCCTTTTTCCTGCCAATCGTCGTTAATATGACATTCGTGGATGGGCAGGCTCCTGGCTTTGCTGGTAATGTATTTAGACGTTGAGTTGGGCTACGAGGGGCGGGTTTGTTTTGTCCCTTTTTTAGATTTAGCCATGGTTGCAAGCTGGTTTACTTAGATTTTCATTGTTAGCACTGTCTAAAAAATAAAAAACCCTGTGTATTTAAAATACACGGGGTTTACTGTATGATTAAACGTTTTTATCTTTTTACTTTTTCAGGTATTACGATATCTTCCACATCGGCGAAGATGCGTCCGCAATGCTCACAGACAATTATCTTTTTCTTGTCCCGTATTTCAGCCTGACGCTGCGGAGGAATCGAGTTAAAGCAACCTCCGCAAGCTCCCCGTTTCACTACCACTACGGCTAGTCCATTAATGGCATTATTACGGATTTTCTGATAAGATTTAAGCAGCCGCTCTTCAATGTGGGTCATGGCCTGTTCGCGCTCACTAAGCAAAGATTTTTCTTCTTCCTCACTCTCCTTAGTCAACTGATTCAGTTCCGCTTTCTTGTTATCAAGATCTTTTTTGCGGTCCCGCATGGTTTTCTCCACCTCAGCGATCTCCTCTTTCTTCTTATTGATCCGAAAATTAGCTTCATTGCTTTTCTTATCGGCCAATTCCATTTCGAGGGTTTGCAACTCTACTTCTTTGCTGATGGCATCGTATTCGCGGTTATTGCGTACATTCATCTGCTGCTCCTTATACTTGGTAATCAGTTTTTCGGAGTCTTTCTTGGCCTGCTTATTCCGGGTAATTTCGTCTTCCAGTGATGTTATTTCTTTATTGAACTTGGAAATGCGGGTTTCGTACCCTATAATTTCGTCCTCTAAATCTCTGACCTCTTCCGGAAGATCACCTCTGACTTTGACAATTTCGTCCAACTTGGAATCAATCTGTTGGAGCTTAAGAAGGGATTCGAGCCTTTGCGCGACGGTAATTTCCATTGAGTTCAGAAATATTTGATGGGGTTGGTTACCACGTCAGATAAATGGAGGGCAATATTAGGGAATTTTTCTGACAAATAAGTATAAATCAATTCTTTTGTAAAGACTTCGCTTTCGTAGTGTCCAATATCGGCAATTACAATCCGGCCTTCAGCATCGAAAAACTCGTGGTATTTCACGTCAGCCGTTACGAATAGATCTGCTCCGGCCCGGATGGCCTCTCCGGTCAGGAAACTGCCCGTCCCACCGCAAACTGCTACCCGATGTACTGGTTTATCACGTAAGGCGGTGTAACGGATACACCCCGTCTGCATGGCGTTCTTCAGCCGTTGCAAAAACTCCATTTCGGCAAGGGGCTCCGTCAATTCGCCCACCGCCCCCGAGCCCACTTCCTGATTTTCGTTTTCCAGGTTGGTCAGGTAGTAGGCTACTTCCTCGTAGGGGTGCGCTTGCCGAAGGGCCTGAATCACTTTGCCGGACAAAAAAGCCGGAAAAAGCACTTCAATCCTTTCTTCAGTTACTTCTTCCCGGCGATTAGCCGCCCCGATATGCGGGTTAGCGGCTTCATTCGGAGTAAATGCCCCGGTGCCTGATACCCGGAAGGAGCAATTGTTGTAGTTACCAATTTGTCCCGCCCCTGCCTGGTGAAGCGCAGCTAGTACCGAATCCGTATTCTCCTGGGGTACGAACGTCACCAGTTTTTGCAAAAGTTGCTTTTTGGGGGCCAGTATCCGGATGTTCTGTAAACCCAATCTACGGGCAATATGGAAGTTGACGCCATTGGTAACATTATCCAGGTTGGTATGAATGGCGTACAGGGCAATATCATGTTTGATTGCCTTGACTATTGCCCGGCCTACATAACTGCGGGTATTAATTTTTTTGAGGCCTTTAAATACAATGGGGTGGTGGGCAATGACCAGGTTACAGCCCCGCTCTATAGCCTCATCTACCACTTCTTCGGTAGCATCCAGGCTGAGTAGGGCTCCAGTCACCGGCCAGTGCATGTCTCCCGTAATCAATCCGGCATTATCATAACTTTCCTGGTAGGCGGCCGGCGCCCACGCCTCCAGATACTGAACAATGTGCGAAATAGGAACCATATTTGATGAATGATGTTCGATTGACGATGTTTGGTGTAAGGGCGAATGGCATTCGCCCTTACGGTGTCGGAGTGGTAGAGACGTTAAGCTAACGACTCGCCATGAGTTGCTTCTATGGTACGGACATGGTACGGACATGCCTGTAAAACGGGCCGGAAGGACGTATACTATACGCCCCTGCAATAACCGTCACTCGCCGGAGGCAAGCGACTGAGGATTCGTGAAAGCATCTTCTTATTTTCTACTTCTGGCTTCTATCTTCCCACTCCTCTCTTCTTAACTTTCCCAGCCCCGGCAGGTACCGTTCCTGACAATGCTCAAGTGATGCCGTTCATGTCCGGTGATGACGTAGAGCAACGCCCTTACAGTGATATCTTTCCCATTAGCATTGCCCTGGCGGGTCAGCATTTCTTCCGTAAGAGTGCGGAATAAGGCCAGATTACTCTCACCAGCTGGTGCTGCTCCAATAAATCTTTGAAGGATTGCCGGTTAAATTGGGCCGCCTGCGCATATAAATCTTCCTCAAAACCAGGCAAGGGAAGCTTTTCGCCCCGGGCAATACAAAGTGCCCGGTAAGCCTGAATTCGTTCAGTATCAATCATATGGCCGAACAACTCCTTCAATGACCATTTGCCTTCCGCGTAGGCATAAAGCCCCTGATCTTCCCGTACTCCGGTGAATAACTCTTGGACTTCCGTTAACTGTTCAGCCAGCACCTCCAGCACATTGCCGGACCCTACCTGATCAACGTAACGACTTACAAAGGGGCTCTGGGCGTATTCATTGGGTTGGGGACGGTACATAAGAGTCGAGGTTCAATTGGTGGAGGTTAAAGTTAAGGGCTAAAAAGCTACATAAACAAGGGACCTTTTTGTAATTATATCATTCATTCAATCGGTACTTTTGCCGGAAAACCACCTCCACTTATATGCTCAGTGAACAAACCACTACCAAGGAAGAAATCACCGGTTGGCTCCGGGGCTTGCAGGACCGTATTTGTGCCGCTCTGGAAGATACCGATGGCAAAGCTAGATTTAAAGAAGACCTCTGGGAACGCCCAGGCGGCGGCGGTGGTCGCACCCGGATCATTGGGCAAGGCAATATTCTCGAAAAAGGCGGCGTTGGTTTTTCGGCAGTATACGGAGAAACACCCGAAAAAATATTGCACGCGCTGAAACTGGATCAGGCCCATTTTTACGCAACCGGGGTTTCGATTGTGCTGCATCCGGTAAATCCGATGGTACCGATCATTCATATGAATGTCCGGTATTTTGAGATGAGTAATGGCGTGAGCTGGTTTGGGGGCGGCATTGACCTTACCCCCCATTATGTAGACGAGGAAGATGCCCGGTACTTTCATACCCGGCTTAAAGAAGTTTGTGACAGACACAATGCGGGCTATCATCCGGAGTTTAAAAAGTGGGCGGATGACTATTTCTATATCAGCCACCGAAAGGAAACCCGGGGCATCGGGGGAATATTCTTTGACCGGCTGTCGGCTACTGAGGCTTTTACCAAAACGGACCGGTTCCGGTTTGTCCAATCAGTCGGGGATTTGTTTGCGCCGCTGTACACCTATTTCATGCGGAAAAATGCGCAACTACCCTACAATGACCGCCAAAAAGAATGGCAAATGGTGCGCCGCGGCCGGTACGTAGAATTCAATCTGGTATATGATAAAGGCACCAAATTCGGGCTGGACACTGATGGCCGTGCAGAATCAATCTTAATGAGTCTGCCCCCGCAGGCACAGTGGCATTACAATTACCAGGTAACACCAGGAAGCCAGGAAGAAAAAACGCAGCAATTACTGAAAAAAGGCATTAACTGGGTTTAAAACGTCGAGTTGCGGTATGATCGAACAATTAAAAGAATGGGACGTCAGGTTATTCCTGTACCTAAACGACCAGCACATCGGTTGGATGGATACGGTAATGTACTGGGTAACCGACCGGTATTTTTGGATACCTATGTATGCTTTTCTGATACTCTGGACCTACCGGCACTTTGGCCTGCCTGGCTTCTGGATGATACTGGCTGCGTGTCTGGCAGTTGCCCTGGCCGATCAGGTTACTTCCGGTTGGATGAAGCCTTATTTCGGCCGGCTGCGCCCCTGTTATGATCTAGCCATTAAGACTCAGGTGCACGTGGTGCGAGGGTGCGGGGGACAATACAGCTTTGCCTCCTCGCATGCCTCCACTACATTTGCGCTGGCCGCCAGTCTTTGGATCTTTCTGAGGCAGGTGCATGTATTTCGCTACATCTGGATTCTTTTTCCCTGGGCCGCCCTGGTATCGTATAGCCGTATCTACGTAGGTGTGCATTATCCACTTGACATTTTAGTGGGGGCTATAATAGGTTGCCTTTGTGCCTTACTGCTCTTTCTTCTCTATACATTTCTGATGGCCCGGTTTAACTATCAGGTCAGGCCCCTGAGCAAATACGAGTCTGAACATCTGGTGAAATAGATAAGTTAATGGATAATGGATAATGGATAATGGATAATGGATAATGGATAATGGATAATGGATAATGGATAATGGATAATGGATAATGGATAATGGATAATGGATAATGGATAATGGATAATGGATAATTCAAATACTTATTAATTTTCGATTGTCAATTGCCAATTCTCCATTGTCCATTAACTTACACTGCCTTTAATTGCTGCACCTTGTTCCGGAAAATCTTAAAGATAATAAGCGCCCTAAAGCAGGTCTTTACGTGCTGGAGACCCATAGTATTGCCGGTACTAAACCGGTCAATGAAGACAGCGTGCTGGCCATACAGAAGAAAAAAAGCGCCATGTTACTGGTTGCTGATGGCGTAGGTGGGCATGGCCACGGCGACTGGGCCAGCCAGTTTTGCCTGCAACAGTTCCGGGAAGCTTTTGAGAAAATTGAAACCTGAATGATCCAGCTACTTTTTTAAAGGAAAATGCCTGGAAAGTGGCTGAAGAAGTGCTGCGTAAGGGTCAGCAAAACCCGACTTCCGCAATTGCGGCACTACATTAACGGGTTTTTTGGTCTTAGAAGATGTCTATTACCTGATTAACATCGGCGACAGCCGGTCTTACGTATTTAATGAGCAGAAAGGCCTTAAGCGACTCACCAAAGATCACTCGGTAGTACAGGAAATGTTAGATGCTGGCACTCTTACCGAGAGTGAAGCCGCTTCGCACCCTACCGGGCCCGGATGACATCTGCCATCGGCCAGCCACTTACAATGCTAAAAATGGATATTTCCGGTCCCGTTAGCCTCCAGCCCAGCGATGTATTGTTAGCCTTTTCGGACGGGGTTCATGATTACCTGACTGATGACCAACTGCTCTCAATTATGCAACTACGTCCTCAAAAGCTTACGCAGACCATTGTTGAAAAGGCATTAGCCGCTGGCAGCCAGGATAATATCACTGCCGGTCTGCTTATCCTACCTTGATTGTAATATTTTTTCGGGTTGAGCCGTAGCCAGCAGGTCGTAGGAACTGTTTTTTTGCAGAAAGTACTCCTTATTTCCCGGAAAACAAAAGCCCGGTGATAGCACACCGGGCTTAGATAATCAGAGTGCCCCGGAGTGGGAGTAACCGGGGCGGCGGGAAAATGGTTAAGTGGTTTGTTTCAGTATCAATAATTTATCCCTTACATGCAGTTTCCTTAAAATTCCCCCACAAAATAAAATGCTTTGATCAGGCCGTTCTCCAGTTCATATACTGAAGTAACGCTTACTGTTGTGCTTCCTTAAATACCAGTCAGCTGTTCACGTTCAATTACTTTTCCACCGCTATTCATTCGCTCCAGGACCTCACGTTTCGCAGCCGGATTGTCTCTAAAAAACGATTCGAAGTAGATCCAGTTTTCACTCCCTTTATACATGAATACTCCGGAAGCATTATATACTTCTACCTCCGGACTGAAACAGGCTACATAAGCCTTAATATCTTTATCATTATAAGCCCCTCACAGAAACTGCAATCAGGTCTCCACCGGTCGTTGAGGCGCTAAGCTTATCCGCGGAAGGTTCCACAGGCCCACAGGGGTACACTAAAGATGAAACCCAATAAGATAAAAAAATTTTTCATAGGTTAACTCGCAGCCAAATGGCAAGGCTAATATAATGACGAAATTGATTCATCAAACATTTATTACCTAATATTTTCATTGTTTTCGATGAAGCGCCCTTCGATAACCCCTCAGTAATGCGTAAATAACCATTAATTTTGTTTTTCCCGGCGCATTTATTTTTTCAAAAAGATTTTTACTTACATGAAAGAGCGGGAATTATCCTGAATGGATGTACGAATACAGCGCCTGTAACGAAAGACAATACCGGTTGCTGGTAGTGCAAAGAAATCTGAGCTGGATAAAAGATCCGGAAGTTGATTCATTCTCAACCGACTTTTATTGCAGTAGGCGCGGCTCATTTGGTCGGCCCACAGGGCCTGATTGCTTTGCTGCAGGAACAAGGTTACACCATTGAGCCACTCCGCGATAATTCCGTAGTCAATCAATGGAGTACTAACGACAAGTCCGGCTCCTCCAGGAACCGGTAGGGTTTATTTGAAACTTTGGTTTACATTTCTTCCCCATTATTATCCGGGTAATCGAAAAAGCCAGTGTACCCGTCTGGCCGCTTACCTGTGCCCACGCCAGATTCTCAAATACTACGTGAACTACGGCGCAGGTAGGCATAGAACCAATTTCGGTATGCGTCAGAAACTCCGCCAGATAAGAAATAGCCGGGTTGTGCCCTACCAGCAAAACCACATTTTTATCCTCTTCCAGTCCATTGATCACATTCATCAGGGACCGCACTGATGCTTCATACAAATCGGGTTGTGGTACAATATCCTCCGTTTTGAGCTGTAGGCGTTCGGCCAGCAATTGGGCGGTAGCGGCACAGCGGTCGGCTGGACTGGTAACAATTAAGGAAGGCTTTACTTGCTGACGCACGAGTCTTTCTCCCATTTTTAAAGCTTCTGCAAAGCCGGTAGATGTCAACAGACGGTCAAAATCTTTTTGTACGTGGGAAGAAGTTTCAGCCTGGGCATGACGAACCAAAAACAAATGTTTATCCATAAAAGTCAATTTTATTCTCTAATCTCTGGTATTCAGAAGTTTACAAATTATATTTAATGTAAAGCGCAGGACTTTATCACTACTTTGGAAGGTAAAACAAATGAAGCATATTTCCATTCCCCTGGTGCTTTTAATAGAAACTACCGTCCTTACATCCTATACGCAAAGCGTAAATTTAGATTTTCTATAAAATTGTTCATCTTTGACGCAACCTATCCCGGCAGAATTACTGTTATATATCCGATACGAGGGGTATTTTTTGATTATTTGCAGGGAAGAATTTATTAAAATAATAGCACTTCAGCTCAGCGCTTTATGCCAAAAAATTTAGTGATAGTAGAATCGCCAGCCAAGGCGAAAACGATTGAAGGGTATTTAGGCAAGGACTTTACCGTAAAATCCAGCTTCGGCACGTCCGCGATTTGCCCAAGGACGATACGGCCATTGATATCAAAAATCACTTCCAGCCCGGTACGAAATTTCGAGGATAAGAAGGACATAGTAGCCCAGCTGAAAAAACTAGCGAAGGAAGCCGAGATTATCTGGCTGGCCACTGACGATGACCGCGAAGGAGAAGCCATCTCCCGGCATTTGAAGGAAGCTTTGGGATCGAAAGATGAATCCGTTAAACGAATTGTATTCCGGGGATTACCAAGAATGCCATTTTAAATGCCATTCAGACCCCCCCGGATGATTGATCTTGATCTGGTGAATGCCCAGCAGGCCCGTCGTATCCTCGACCGGTTGGTGGGGTTTGAACTGTCACCCATTCTCTGGAAAATTAAGATGGGCCTTCCGCTGGTCGCGTACAATCTGTGGCGGTACGGCTGATTGTGGACCGGGAACGGGAAATTGAGGGTTTGAGGCCAAGTCTTCCTACAAAATAACGGCCCTGTTTGACTTGGGCAAAGGAAAAACGCTGGCTGCCGAATTACCCAAAAGTTTCGATACGGAGGAAATTGCGATGCAGTTCTTGCAGAAATGCGTGGGTGCGGCTTTCGATCAGGAAATATGGAGACTGGCCGCTAAAATCTCCGGCGGCCCCATTTACCACTTCCACTCTTCAGCAGGAAGCCAGCCGTAAACTGTATTTCTCCGTAGCGCAAACGATGACCCTGGCCCAGAAACTGTATGAGGCCGGTAAGATATCCTACATGCGAACTGACTCTACCAATCTTTCTGAGGAAGCCATTGGGAAGGCTTCGGCGGAGATCAAGAGCAGTTTTGGTCCCCAATACCTGCAAGTACGGCAATACAAAACCAAAAACCAATCGGCCCAGGAGGCTCACGAAGCCATCAGGCCTACGGATTTCTCGTCCAAGGTCGGCAGTAGTGACCGCAACGAACAAAGGCTGTATGAGCTGATCTGGAAGCGAACTATTGCCTCCCAGATGGCCGATGCCAAACTGGAACGGACCACGGCCACCATTGCGATTAAGCCGGCGGCTACCGTAACAGTCGATCCGCAAGGATTAAAAGCGGACGGCAGCCTCAAAGAAGAATTAGTAGCTACGGGTGAAGTAATCAAGTTTGACGGCTTTCTCAAAGTATATATTGAATCTACGGATAATGAAGACGATGAGGATAATAAAGGCATGCTGCCCCCACTTACGATTGGGCAGGCGCTAAACCTGAACCAGCTGAAAGCTACGCAACGCTATTCCCGTCCGGCCCCCCGGTATACGGAAGCCAGCCTGGTGAAAAAGCTGGAAGAATTGGGTATTGGCCGACCCTCTACGTACGCCCCGACAATCTCGACCATTCAAAAACGTGGCTACGTAGTGAAAGAGGACCGGGAAGGAAAAGACCGCCCTTATAAAGAATTTGTGCTGCAGCAGAACGCAATCAAGGCAGCAACGCTGAAAGAAGTAGTGGGAGCCGAAAAAGGAAAACTCTTCCCTACGGATGTAGCCATGATTGTGAACGATTTTCTGGTGCAGCATTTTCCGAACGTAGTGGATTTTTCCTTTACTGCTACAGTTGAAGATGACTTGGATGAAATAGCCCGCGGCCAGATGCCTTGGGAAAAAATGATCGGAAACTTTTACCATGGCTTTAAAGACCAGGTTAATGAAACTCAGGAAGTACAGCGTTCCTCAGTAGGTACGTCCCGTAGCCTGGGTGCGCATCCGGAGACTGGCGAACCAGTAAGTGTCCGGCTGGGCCGCTTTGGTCCTTTCGCCCAGATTGGGGAAGCCGAAGGGGACAAAAAGCCCCGGTATGCCAGTTTGAAGAAAGGACAATTGATGGAACGGATCAATATGGAAGAGGCGCTGGATCTCTTTAAACTGCCCCGTGAAATCGGCACCTTCGAAGGAAAACCGATGACCGTAGCCGTGGGGAGATTTGGGCCGTATATAAAGCACGAGAATAAATTCTATTCCTTAGGCAAAACGGATGATCCATTTACCGTAACCGAGCCACGGGGCATCGAAATTATAGAGGCCAAACGCAAGGCGGATGCGGAGAAAACTATTAAGGAGTTCCCCGAAAATCCGGATGTGAAGGTGTTGAACGGCAAGTTTGGTCCTTACATTGTAGCTGGTGACAAGAACGTGAAAATTCCGAAGGGGAAAGAGCCCAAGCAGCTGACATTGGAGGAGTGCCTGCAACTAGCCTCTGAAGCCCCCGAGAAGAAAGGAAAATTCGGAAAGACCAGCGCCAAAACGGCTCCGGCTAAAACAGCAACGCCCAAAAAAGCGGCAGCTCCGAAAGGTAGCACTACGAAAGCAAAAGCAGCTACTGCTATCAAAGCTACTAAGCCCAAAGCTGCACCTAAAAGCAAGAAGGTATAAAACAGGTATGTGGGCCTGTATAACAAACAAAAAGCACGGTTTTGCCGTGCTTTTTGTTAATGGAGATTTTTACAAATTCTCCAGTTAGATTATGAAATATTTATAACTTTTGGCGCTTTTCTCTTTGCCTCTTCTTTCTTCGGAATAGTCAGGTACAGAATACCATCCTGATACCGGGCATCTATCTTCTCATATTGCACACTGTCTGGCAGACTGAAAGAACGGCTGAAGGACTGATAACTGAATTCCCGCTTGGTATATTTGCCATCAGCATCCTTCTCCTCATTTTCCTGCCGTTTTTCGGTAGAAACAGTCAGGACTCCATTATCAAGGGTAACTTTAAAGTCATCCTTTTTGAGGCCAGGAGCTGCCATCTCCACCTTAAAACTGTTTTCATCTTCCCGGATATTAACGGCTGGTACGGCGAAGGTTGTACGTGGCCAGGCAAATCTTTCACCCATATCATGGCCAAAAAAGCTGTCTAACAACGCTGGAAAAGTTTCATTAAATTTGATCAGTGACATAACTACCTCCTTTTTTTTAGTTGGTGATTATTTTCACTGATTATGCATTCCAATTCTATACCAATCTAAAAAAGAGAGCCATTTTGACGGATTTGTGACAATTTTGCACTGAATTTAGGGCATTTTGTCAGTAAGCCAACTGTGTTTTACTACCTTATTTTACTAATCTCCTCTGGAAATTTACTGATGGCCGAAGCAGGTACATTTAAACAAGCTCCTTAAAAATTGTATGCATGATAATCGCGGCTAAACTCCTCCGTCGCAATGGCTGGATTTATCTTCAGATTCAGGAATTCATACTGAGAAAAAAGTCCTTTGTCATCATACATTTTCTGCACAATGGGTAAAAACGTTTCTTTGTCAATATAAAGCAAAGTCCGTCTGGCATAAGCCGTTGGTACGGTAATTTGCATACCTGGTTTTATATCATCATAATCGTCGAGTTCGGGGTTAATTTGGAGCATCATATAATCACTTACCCCCAATTTATGGGCAATAGAAGTCAGGCTTTCCCCTGCTTTTACCGTATAGGGTATGTACTTGAAAGGCTTATAGTCGATCAGGATTTTATAGCAAGGACGACTATCAAAAACTGTTTCACCCTGATATACAAAGTATTCATTGAATTTATTCCCTGATTGCCGGGCAATCGCATCAACGATATTCCGGATGTAATCAAACCCGATCTGATGCACCGTATGATGGTTGTTCTTCCGGATGATGGAGCTATAAGGTGATAAACTTACACTGATGTAAGGGAAGGAGGTAGGTTTTACCAGCACTTTTTCCGTCTCGGTCCATAGTACCTGGGTGCCTTTATTGGGATAATGCAAATAAACGTAGGTCTTACGCGGACTGTGCTGATACTTCACACTTTGCTCTCCGGTCCGCATGGTACCAGCTACCCGTTCTATCTTCTTAAACCGGTAAGTAAGCGTTTTGACCTCTGCGGTTGCCGCCATCATTCGGTCAATAATTTGCCTGGCAGAAGGGGTTTCTTGGGCCTGAAGGATCAGTGGCAGGTAAAACAATGGCAGAAAAAAGGAAGTTCTGACTGGATTCATTGGTAAAAATAATTACTGGGTTGATTAATTAATCAGTCTTCCTGAATATACCCAACATTCATTCCCTGTATTACCAGATTAACAGGAACTTCCTTACTTTATTATATTCCAGCGGGGTAATATTTCTTTATTTAAAGAACTGATTTGATAAACCGGTCTTTGCCAAAAAGATCTTTTCGCACTTCGGTAGTAGTAAAAGAGGCAGTTTCCAGCAATCTTGCCGTCTGATTCGCGTAATGCTCATTGGTTTCAAAAAACACCTGCCCTTCCGCGTTAAGATGGGAACGGCAAAACCAGGCTATCTGACGATAAAAAACCAGGGGATCAGTGTCCGGGACAAACAGCGCCTGGTGCGGCTCATGACTCAGTACATTAGGACGCATCAATTTCTTTTCAGACTCGGCCACGTAAGGCGGGTTACTCACCACTACATCAAAGTGCAGCCCACCAAATACCGGTTCCTTCTCCCATTGCAAGATATCAGCCTGCTGGAAAATAACCGAGGCAGCATGCCTGCGGGCATTAAGAGCAGCGGTTTGCAGGGCAGCCTGGGAAATATCAATAGCCCAGACCGTGGCAGCTGGAAGTTCTTTCGCTAACGTTACCGCGATGCAACCACTACCGGTGCCGATGTCTAAAATGGTTACGGGTTTCTGCCTATTCTCCCGGATGACCCAATCAACCAGTTCTTCCGTTTCCGGACGAGGAATAAGCACAGTGTCATTTACCGCAAATATCCGGTTATAAAACTCCGTTTTCCCGGTAACATACTGGACTGGTTCGTTGCCTAAAAGGCGTTCTACGGCCTGATTCCAGGGAATTGCGTCAGTCAAACGAACCATTTTCCCGGCTAAGACGGCTGCTTTATCTAATCCAAAGAAATGCTCTAGCAGCAGGAACACAATGGTACGCGCCTCGGCCGGTTCGTATATTTTCTGAAGCTGACGGGCCACCTCATTTAATAATTTTCTTGCTGAAACTTCGGCCATTAGATAAGAATTACTGAATTACAGAAGGATGGAATGATAGAATGAGGAATTATCGAATATTGAATTGTTGAAAAATCTTTCTTAACCTTCCGGCAATTTGGCAATTTAGCCATAAAACCGTTCGGCAATCAAACAATTTAACAATTCTATCCCTCCGTAATTCTATCATTCCTTATTTTACAGTATGTCAGATACGCTGTATATGCAACGGGCTTTGGAACTGGCCGTACTAGGGTTGGGAACGGTGAGCCCTAACCCGGTAGTGGGTTGCGTGATCGTTCATGAAAACCGGATCATCGGGGAAGGCTGGCACCAGAAATATGGGGGTCCACACGCCGAAGTGAATGCGATTTTATCGGTCAGGGAACCTGAGCTTTTACCGGAGAGCACCGTATACGTTACGCTGGAGCCTTGTTCACACTTTGGCAAAACACCTCCTTGCGCTGACCTGCTGATTGAACATCAGGTAAAAAGAGTAGTTATCTGCAACCTGGATACCAATCCACTGGTAAGTGGCCGGGGCATGAGCAAACTTCGCGACGCCGGGGTAACCGTAGAAACCGGGTTGCTGCAGGAAGAAGGCCGTAAGATAAACCGGCGTTTTTTCACATTCATGGAAAAAAAACGTCCATTTATTCTGCTTAAGTGGGCGCAGACTGCCGATGGATTTATTGCCAGGGAGGATTTCTCTTCCAAATGGATTAGCAACACGGAAGCCCGTCGACTCGTACACAAATGGCGGGCAGAGCAAGATGGGGTGATGGTAGGTACGAATACGGCACTCTACGACAACCCGCGGCTTAACGTAAGGGACTGGACCGGCGACGACCCGATCCGGATTGTGCTGGACCGCTACCGCCGGTTGCCGAAGAGCCTTTATCTCTTTGACCAGACGCAGGTTACGCTTTGCTATAACTATCTGGAGGCAGAATCCAGGGAATATGTGCAGTGGCTAAAGCTCAACGACCCGGACCAGATGCTTGAAGAAATGCTTGAGGATATGTACCAGCGTAAGATTCAATCGGTGATGGTGGAAGGCGGCAGTCAGTTGCTGCGTGCCTTTTTGAAGAAAGATCTATGGGATGAGGCACGGGTATTTGTAAGCACACAACGGTTTGGAAAGGGTATAACGGCTCCGGTAATACACCTCCCTTTTTCGGAAAAACATGAAATTAAGGGCGATTTATTATATGTGTACCACCGGGGGTACAATTGAATAAGAATGTGTAGCCGGATAAAATTAAGTTTGTCAGCTGTCTATTCAGGCAGTCTTTACCGGGGCTTGATTTCTATTAGTCCGAAAATCAATAACTTTACCGGCTTTTTTCAAAATGTTAAGAAAGCTTTCTAATCTCTAAATAGCTATCCTTTGCCCGAGATAACGAGAGAAAATGTCAGGGGCATCGAAAACATACTCCCCCACTATGGAGTAGAAGCCAAGGGATGAGGTTTTAGTAAAAGCTTTCTTGTAGACTAGATCCATTTTACGATAACAATCCGGCGCACCGGTGGTTGGTATACTTTAAGGGGAGAAAGTGCGTTTTCTCCCTTGAGATTAATAATATGCAGAACGAACAGAAGAACGGACAGCCGGCAGACCACGAAGAAGAGCGAATCCGGCAGGCTTTCCGCAACCGCGACTGGAATGAAATAAAGAGTGCCGATTCATGGGCTATTTTTTAAAGTAATGGCCGAATTTGTGAATGGGTTCGAAAAACTGGCTCAGATAGGTCCTTGTGTTTCCTTATTCGGCTCCGCCCGTACCAAACCGGACAATCCTTACTATAAGATGGCCGAGGAGATAGCCGCTAAATTAGTACGCCACGGGTACGGGGTAATCACCGGAGGAGGTCCGGGTATCATGGAAGCCGCCAACAAAGGCGCCTTTGAGCAGGGAGGCAAATCAGCCGGATTAAATATTCACCTGCCGTTTGAGCAGTACAGCAACACCTACATCGATCCGGATAAGCTGATTACTTTCGATTATTTTTTCGTCCGGAAGGTAATGTTTGTTAAATATGCCCAGGGATTTATTGTAATGCCCGGCGGAATGGGCACCCTTGACGAATTATTTGAGGCTATTACCCTCATGCAAACCCAGAAGATATCCCGTTTCCCAATTGTGTTGGTGGGAAAATCTTACTGGCAGGGATTGATTACCTGGATTGAGGAAGTAATGCTGGGCCGGGAAGGCAATATTAGTCCGGAGGACTTAAAGCTCATTAATATTGTAGACACGCCGACAGAAGCGGTAAAAGTCATCGACGACTTTTACTCTAAATATCTGTTGTCACCGAACTTTTAAGCTTGAGACGCGTACAGGGCATATCGGTCTTGGTGCTGCTGATTGCACTTATCGGATACGGCATATTTACCAAGCTATCGGAGAGATTCGACTTCAGTTACGAATACGATTCTCGGTATCAGATTTACAACCCTGATAAACCACCTAAGCAGGTATATTTCGCCGGAGAAGTAGTGCCATTAGAAAACAAAACGGTAGCTCACCGGTTCAGTAATGAACTTCGGGTGCATACGTACTACAATGTCAGCTACATTCCCCTGATTCAGCGGGCCCGGCACTGGCTGCCGCAGCTTACACCCATCCTGAAGCAATACAAGATTCCGGAAGACTTCAAGTACCTGGCTATTGCGGAGAGTATGCTGCTGAATGTGGAATCGCCCCAGGGCGCCGGTGGATTCTGGCAGATTATACCTTCTACGGCACGCAGCTACGGACTGGAGGTAAATGACGAAGTAGACGAACGGTATCACCCGGTTAAAGCAACGGTAGCCGCCTGTAAATATTTCCGGGAGGCCTACCGTATTTTTGGTGACTGGACCAGCGTAGCTGCCTCTTACAATGCCGGGATGTTTGCCATTGATCAAGCCTACCGCCGGCAACAAAAGGAGTCTTTCTACAAGTTAAAATTGAATAAACAAACCAGCACGTACATCTTCCGGGTACTGGCACTGCGTCAGTTATTGCAGCATCCCCGGGAATATGGCTATAAAATGGGGCGTCATAACCCCTTATATGTACACCTCAGGTGGGTGAAAGTGACCCAATCCATAACGGATCTTACGGCCTTTGCGGCTGATTGGGGCATTACCTACAGTACCCTGAAAAAACATAATCCCTGGCTGCTCGGCAATACACTCACCATTAAGGAAGAAGGTAAAACGTACACATTGCTGGTACCCAGGCAGCGGGAGATTCCTGAAGACCTGCCCGTAGAAACCGTAGTGTCGGATCTTGAACCGCAGTTGGATACCCTGCCCAAACCGGAGTAGCGCATCTATTATCATTCCATTTGCTTCCACCCGTTATGCTGAACACATTCAAGACGAGAGTCAAAGAATGCCAGCACCGCGGTGAAGTATCGGCATTTTTCTCCCAATGAAATCATTTGGGCTACTTTTGGGTTATCCATGAATGCAGGGTAATTTTGAAGAACCGCGGAATAATATAGCATTCCTAAATCAAATGTATTACCGCCTTATGTCATTTTCGGCATTTCTGCTGTTCAGCAAGCAGCATAGGCTTATACGATTCAAATAGGAATGCTATAGTACCCGTACCTTATAAGCCGAAATTCCGGTAAACATGCTCGAAGCCTCTTCCCCAGTCAATCATACGATTACGCAACCTTCCGTTGACCACACCGGCTACGAACACATTGAAGTATACGGAGCCCGGGAACATAATCTTAAGAACGTCGACATCCACATCCCCCGCAACAAACTGGTAGTCATTACGGGTATCAGTGGCAGCGGCAAATCGTCTCTTGCCTTTGATACGATTTACGCGGAAGGACAACGCCGTTATATGGAAAGTTTTTCGGCCTATGCCCGGTCTTTTATGGGGGATATGGAACGGCCCGATGTGGACAAAATCAATGGGTTGAGCCCAGTCATTTCTATTGAGCAGAAAACGACTTCCCGTAATCCCCGGTCGACCGTAGGGACCGTAACCGAAATTTATGACTTCCTGCGTCTGTTGTATGCCCGTACGGCTGAAGCCTATTCGTACGTAACGGGTGAAAAAATGACGCGGCAGTCGCAGGATCAAATCATCAGCCATATCCTGCACCACTTCGATAATCAAAAACTAACCCTGCTGGCACCGGTCATAAAAGGCCGTAAAGGCCATTACCGCGAACTGTTCGTACAGATCGCCAAAATGGGATTTACCAAAGTGCGGGTCGATGGCCAGGTAGCTGATATTACGCCTAAGATGCAGCTGGACCGGTATAAAGTATCACGATATCGAAATTGTCATTGACCGGATCATTGCAAAAGAGGAAGACCGCTTCCGGATTTCCCAATCGGTGGGCGCTTCTTTAAAGCATGGCAAGGGTATTATGATGATTCTGGATGAAAAGGGCCAGACTACCCAATTCTCGCAGTTCCTGATGGACCCCGTCTCGGGAATTGCCTACGACGAACCAGCCCCGAATACATTTTCATTCAACTCTCCTACGGCGCTTGTCCGGTGTGTAATGGACTGGGGCAAATCGAAGAAATTACGCCTGATGCCACTATTCCTGATCCAAGCCTGAGCATCAGCCGGGAGCTCATCGCCCCACTGCGAATACCGCGACATCTGGATCTTTAAGGAACTGACTACGGTGCTCAAAAAATTTAAGCTTAATATCACCACACCCTGAAGGACTTTCCGCCGGAAGTTGTGAACCTGCTCCGTATGGTTCGGAGGGCATCCATAAAATGCCTAGCGAGAAGCACCTGAACTACCTATAATTTCAAGTTTGAAGGTATTATCAATTTTTTATGAAACAGCAGGAAGTAGGTTCGAGAGAAAACGCAGGAATGGGTGCAGGACTTTACCACGGTCCGTACTTGCCCGGAATGCCAGGGAGCCCGGCTAAAGAAGGAATCATTGCACCTTAAGGTGGACGGGAAAAATATTTCGGAATTGGCCTGGATGGATGCCCGCGAACTGGAAAAATGGTTTTCCGGACTGGAAAACCGGATTTCGGAACGGCAGAACATCATTGCTACGGAAATTCTATGAAATCCGGAAGCGGATCGGTTTCCTGCTGGATATTGGCCTGGATTACCTGACGCTTGACCGGCCTATGCGGTCCTTTCCGGCGGAGAAGCGCAGCGGATCCGGCTGGCTACTCAAATCGGTACCCAACTGATCGGAGTACTCTACATTCTCGACGAGCCCAGTATCGGGCTGCACCAGCGGGATAATGTGAAGCTGATCAAAGCTTTGCAGCAATTGCGTGATCTGGGCAACTCTGTATTGGTGGTGGAGCACGACAAAGACATGAGATGCTCCATTCGGATTTTATCATTGACATTGGCCCCGGGAGCGGGCCGC
Organism: Cytophagales bacterium; assembly: GCA_030448185.1. Lineage (GTDB taxonomy): Bacteria > Bacteroidota > Bacteroidia > Cytophagales > 172606-1 > CADCTQ01. The sequence goes on from JAUJNL010000044.1 coordinate 42,341, forward strand.
ACGGCGGACAAGTGGTAGCTAAGGAACGCTGGAGTCTTTTCTGCAAAACGGAAGCACTACAGCTGCTTATCTCAACGGCCAGGAAGAGCATCGCCATTCCTCAGGAACGTCGTAAGGGGAACGGCAATTTCTTAGTACTCAAAAATGCCACGGGGCATAACCTGAAGAACGTTACCCTGACTCTTCCCTTGGGGAAAATGGTGTGCATTACCGGCGTATCGGGCAGCGGTAAATCATCGCTGATCCACGATACGTTGTTTCCGGTGCTTAACCGCCACTTCTACCGCAGCCGCCGTGAGCCTCTTCCGTTTCAAGCGGTAGAAGGATTGGAGCATCTGGATAAAGTGATTGAGGTAGATCAATCACCCATCGGCCGCACGCCGCGGTCAAATCCTGCTACCTATACCGGTGTGTTTACCGATATCCGTGCCCTGTTCGCCGAATTGCCCGAAGCCAAGATCCGCGGATACAAACCGGGCCGGTTTTCTTTTAACGTAAAAGGAGGCCGCTGCGAAGATTGTGAAGGGGCCGGCATGAAACTGATTGAGATGGAATTTCTGCCCGATGTGCACGTGCCCTGCCAGACCTGCAAAGGCAAACGCTACAACCGGCAAACGCTGGAAGTACGGTTCAAAGGAAAATCTATTGCCGACGTACTGGATATGACGGTGGAGCAGGCGGTTGATTTCTTTAAGCACCAACCCAAGATTTTGCGGACGGCAAAAATGCTCAATGATGTTGGTCTGGGATACATCACGCTCGGGCAGCACGCCACTACCTTATCCGGTGGTGAAGCCCAACGGGTAAAACTAGCCCAGGAGTTATCCAAAAGAGATACGGGCAAAACGATCTATATTCTTGATGAACCTACTACCGGCTTACACTTCCAGGATATTCAGCACTTGTTGAATGTATTGAATAAACTGGCTGAGAAGGGAAATACGGTACTGGTGATTGAGCACAATATGGATATTATCAAAGTAGCGGATCATGTAATCGACCTGGGTCCTGAAGGGGGCATGGCCGGCGGGCAGATCATTGCGGAAGGATCTCCGGAGGAAGTAGCCCTTAGCCCCAATAGTTATACAGCCCGTTTTCTACGCGATGAGCTTAACATTAATCCAGCTACTGTTTTAACACCAATACCAGACGCCGGTATACCCGCAGGTAAAGGGAAAGGCCGCAAAAAGAAATAGATAACGCTATGGTCGATACTTGATTAACTATATTGAGCCTGTTCATCCGCATTCAAAATGCGCTTTTCCACAGTTCCGCATTGTAAATGCGGAACAACTGTAGAGTCACGGGTTTATCATTCCTTAGAGCCGTTGAACACTACCAGTTGAACATCGGACATTACATACAAAGAAGCCTTCCCTTAAATCAGGGAAGGCTTCTTTGTGTTATTCGCTTAACTTGCTAATTATTATTGCTTCTTCGTACCAGTGGAAGTGGTGGCGCCTGCCGGCTTATTTGCGCCAGTAGTAGCAGGAGCTTGGGTAGATGCTTTAGGGGCATTAGCCAGCAACTTTTTTACTACCAGGCTGGAGATATCATCGGAGGCCGGAGAGTGCAGCAACACCTCTTTTGCTAACACATACGTATATCCGTTTTCATTAGCCACTTGAGTGATCGCTTCCTGAATACGCTTCTCAATGGGCTCAAACAATTGCTTTTCTCTAGCGGCAATCTCAGTCTGGGCTGACTGCTGACGAATCTGAATTTTCTCCTGGGCCGCCTCCAGTTCTTTCTGAGTAGCAGACTTCATCTGATCGGTCATACTAGCCGCTTGACCTTCAGCTTCCTGCACCCGCTTCTGGAAAGCTTCGGCTTCTTTCTGCAAGTCTTCCTGCTTCTTCTTAGAAAATTCATTCAATTGTGCATATGCTGATTTCACCTCCGGTAATTGCTCAGACACACCTCGGGAGTCCACGTAACCGATTTTAACTGTTTGTGCCTGGGCAAATGCGCATCCGAAAAGGATGAACAGGGCAATCATTAATTTGTTCTTCATGATTAATGTAAAGTAAATAAAATAATTAGTTGCGATTTACTTAAATGGTAACAGTTTTCCTGCAATAAACACTCCAATACCACGCAAAATTCAAAAAAATCTTTGACAAATCCGACCGTAACCCCGGCGGATTACGCAGATTATACTGTTAAAAATTGTTAAAACCTTTGATTGCGCTTCCGGAAATCCATTCTACTTCTTTTTCACGGTGTCATCTTTGTCACCAAGACCGAGTTCCTCCAATATATAATCCGAATAGTCGTGCCGCGGATTCGCATAAATCATAATCAACTCGCTGGCCTTGTCGTACATAAAATCAAGCTTACGCTCCCGCACTACCTTCATCATTGCCTCATAGATCTTATCCCGCAATGGATTCATCAGCTCTTTTTTCTTGAGGTACAGCATACCTTCGGGACCGTATACCTTTTTATTGTACTCCATTGCCTCCTTCTTTTTTGTCTCAATGGCCTGACGCCTTTCCTGACGCATAGCCTCAGTCATGAGCACTTCTTCGGCCCGGAAATCCTGTTCGAGTTTGTCGATTTCTATGGCTTTGGCCTGAATCTCCTGCTCCCACTTGACGGAGGCGGCATCCAGTTCGCCTTTTGCCTTTTGGGCGTCCGGCATCTTGCCAAGAATGTAATCGGTGTCGATGTAGCCAAATTTCTGGGAAAAAACCGGTTGGCTGAAAACAAGGGTAAAAAGGAGAAGAGAAAATGCGTATTTCATAGCATGCGTTGTGAATCAAAAACGTAGTTATAACGAACAAAACCCGTTTTTTATACACAGCCAAGGGGTAAAGACCAGTATATAATAAACCCGTAAGGATTTCAAAACCTTACGGGTTATAATGAATTATCGGATTTGCTGACCAATGGAGAACTGGAATACTTGCCGGCCACCATCTTTTCGTCCCGGAATCGGATCAAAGCCACGTCCTACATCAATACCGATCATCCCGAAAGCTGGCATGAATATACGGGCTCCAACCCCAGCGGCCCGGCGGATTTTAAAGGGGTTGAATTCGGAATAATTAGTCCACGTATTGCCGCCCTCCAGGAAGCCGAGCACAAAGATGTTAGCCGCCTGGCTGGCCGTAATCGGATAACGGAACTCCATTACGTACTTGTTGAAAACAACTCCTCCGATAGGCTCATCTGTACCTATTATCCGGGGGTTGAGGGAAAAATTGTCGTACCCTCTCAACCCTATAATATCCGTGCTGATAAACCCACCGAATTGACCAGTCAGACCAGACCCACCCACCACGAAGCGTTCAAATGGCGTGTAGGTGTCGCCTCCAGTATAGTTGCCCAGAAACCCGAAGTGCACCCGCGTACTGAGTACCAGTTTACCAACCAGCTTGGTATACCAGTTGGAATCAAACATCCACTTGTGGTATTCCACCAGTTGGTTCTTTCCTTCCCCTTCAGGGCCGATGCCGAGCAGTTGCCAGGGCGCCCTAGCCGTCACACTCAGCGAAAGGGTAGAACCACGGGTTGGAAATTGCTGGTTATCAATACTGTACCGGGAAAGCGTGGTATTATAAGTCAGGTTGTGAGAAATACCTTCCGGAATAATTGAGTAAAAGGAATTGTTGAAATTATTCTTGTTATAGATCAGGTAAGAGATGGAGTTACTCAGCGAGAAAAAGTCATCGGGCACCTGCAAACGTCTGGATAGGCCCAGCGTAAAGGCGGTATTCTGAAAACTTCCTACTTGCTGACCTGATTCGCGGAGCCAGCGGAAGTTGTTGCTTACAATCGTATGACTGACGCTAAAGCTCAGGGATTGCGGCTTTTTACCTCCTAACCAGGGTTCCACAAACGTTGCCGAGTAGGTCTGGTAACTAGGCCCACTGGCCTGAGCCCGCAGGGATAGCTTCTGCCCGTCTCCTTTGGGAATCGGACGCCAGGCCGACCAGTCAAAAATCTTGCGGGTAGAGAAGTTATTAAAGGTTAGCCCCAGGGTACCCACAAACCCGTAGAAACCGCCCCAGCCACCGGAAAGCTCAATCTGGTCACTGGGCTTTTCTTCTACCTGCCAGTTAATGTCTACGGTACTCTGGGCCGGATTGGGCTCAATGCCCGGGTTGGTTTTTTCGGGATCAAAATACCCCAGCGCCGCAATTTCCTGCTGGGTACGGATGATATCCGAACGGCTGAACTTTTGTCCCGGAATGGTACGCAATTCACGCAGGACCACATGGTCGCTGGTCTGGGTATTGCCGGAGATGGTCACCTTATTGATAGTAGCCTGCTCCCCTTCGTAAATCCGCATTTCGATGTCCACCGAATCGCCTTCCACGGCTACCTCTACGGGTTCAAGGCGGAAAAACAGGTAGCCATCATCCATATACAAGGAAGTGACATCGGCGCCAGTAGGATTGAAGCTGGTGCGTTTTTCCAATTCCTCTACATTATACACATCACCCTTTTTCAATCCCAATACCTGACTCATTTGCTCATCATTATATTTAAAATTACCCTCCCAGGTGATGTTACGGTAATAATACTTATGACCTTCCTCCAGTTTAATCCCGATATTGATGGTTCGGTCATCGTGCCGGTACACCGTATCGCTTAGAATGCGGGCATCGCGGTACCCTTGCGAATTATAAAACTTAATCAGCTTTTGCTTGTCCTCTTCGTATTTAGAACGGATAAACTTGGACGGTTTGAAAATGTTTACCAGGCTCTTCTGCTTGGTATCCTTCAATTTGCGGCGCAGCTTTTTGTCGGTAAAAATCTGGTTGCCCTCAATGGCAATCTCATTGATTTTGACTTTACGATTCTTGTCCACATTGATGCGGAGGGCTACATTGTTACCGGCAATAGAAGAATCTTTTACCTGAACAATGTTTACGGTGGTGTTGAGGAAACCTTTATCCACAAAGTACTTCTTCACGGCCAGCTGCGTATTTTTGACCAGCGCATCGGTCACGATTTTTCCTTTGATCAGCTTGATTTTTTCGGTTACCGCATCAGCTTCCCCCTTACGGATTCCATTGAACCTAAACCGGGAGAGGCGTCCCCGCTCCACCACATTGATGTTAAGCCAGATTTTATCCCCTTCAATTTTGGTATAGGTAATGTCTACACTACCCACAATACTGAGTTCCCAGATCTTGCGGATGGCATTTCCGATTTCTTCCCCCGGAACCCGGATTTTGTCACCCACTTTGAGGCCTGATACACTGATCATGGCGTTTGGCTGTAAGAAAGCGGTGCCAGTAACGGAAATATCGGCAATCTCATATTCTTTAGGATTGCTGTAATCAATATCTGATACCGCAGGAGCTCCACTGGCTCCACTTGGACGGGGCAACGTAAACTGGGCCTGGGCCAGCAGCGCAGTGCTGAGGAATAAAAAAGAGAATAGTAATTTCTTCATGAAGGAAGTAAGTTCAGGATTTTACTTGCTCACTGATTTTACCAAAACGGCGTTCGCGTTGCTGGTAGGAGCGGATAGCTTCGTACAGATGTTCCCTACGAAAATCGGGCCATAAAACTTCGGGAATATACAATTCC
>JAUJNL010000045.1 GCA_030448185.1 Cytophagales bacterium
CGGTGCTGCCCAACAGGCTTACATTCTTGATCTTAGCCAAACCCTTGGCCTGGTCTTTGCGAAGACCCAAATACCGTCGTGGTATTGGCTTCAGGAGCTCCCAGCGTAATGGCGTAAATCATTTCCCTTTCGCGTTAAAGCGCACATCTTTGGCCGAATATACTACTTTCAGAAACTCCTGGTGGTTCTTGAAATCTCCTTCCGGCTCTTTGGTAGGCCCTTCCCCGTAGGTGTACCAGGGCCTCGTTTCGTAAATGGCCTCGCCGTTTTTACGTAGCCAGTTACCCATCTCCAGCAATACCTTTTGCTGATCCTGAGATGGTGCCATCTGCTTTCGGGAGACATTCAGCAGCAGTACGCCATTCTTACTATGTCAATCAGTACGTGCAATACGTCTTTGGCCGGTTTGATCTGCAGATCCTGGGTGTAGCACCAGCTGCCTTTGCTGATGGTTTCGTCCGTCATCCAGGCTTTTTCCTCCAGCCGGTTCATCCGTGATTTTTCCAGGTCATTCGCTAAGGTCATGGCAGGTCGTCACTTGCGTACGATCACTACTTCTTTATTCCATTGGCTGGCTTTGTTCAGGTAATACGCCGAAAACTTTTGCCGGTATTCCTCGGGGATTTGTTCCAGCCAGGAGTCAAACCAGATAATATCGGGCTGGTAGTTTATCAGCTGACTTCTTTCAGCTTGCCGAACCAGATGTTTTCCAGCCATTCGCCTTCCGGTACGTACCCGTAGAGCAGGCGAAGTTTAGGATCGGTCGAGGTAGGGGGGCATGCCCTGGATAAAAGGATAATAAAGGGTATTAAACTTTTTCATCTGGTTTATCAGCATACCGCTGAAGCTGGCGTTCGTGGTGAAAAGTAGTAATGAGTTTCATGCCTTCTTTACGGATCGCTTGCAGTTCGCCTGCGGCAATATCGCGGTGGGGACCCATGTCATTACGTTCCGGGACTGGTTTGGTGGCCCACATCGAAGCCCGTCATGGTGTTCGGCAACCGGACCAGCAAACCGGGCACCCGACCTTTTTGAAAAGGGCAGCCCGGCAGCGTTAAAATGTTCGGCCTTGAACTGGGCAATAAAGTCGTGGTAGCCAAACTTACCCGGATGGCCGTATTTCTCCAGGTGGTGTTTTTGTACTGCCTTCGAAATTGCATGTTCCGCGGGTACCACTCGTCCCAGTGGGAAGTAAATACCCAGTTTGCGTCTTTAAACCACTCCAGTGCGGCGTATCTTGGCCAGTGATTCCCAGGTGGGCTTGTAGGGCTGGGCATGGCTGATTAGAGCGTAAAGAAGGCAGTAAAAGCTAAATAGAAAATTCTTTTCATGGGTCGTAAATAACTTTTAAGATATAAATCGGACCATAATTCGGGTAAAGGCTTCTGCTGAGAGGTCAGAATAAGAAGTCAGGTTTTTAGTTTATAGAAAGGAGCTGTGAAACTGATTACACCCGTTTGGGGATGGAGCCAAGGAAGGGAACTCGTCTTTTAAAGCCAGAATTGCACCCTATGCGTGATATAGTTGGTGGCATTGACTTTGCCCGCTTTCATGGACCGGATTACGTGTTCGAAGTCCTGCCGGGTAGCATGCGGCTGTCAGCGTCGATTCCCGTTTGTGGAATTCAGGGTGGCTGAAACCACGATATCTCCTTTCTGCAAACCCACCAGCACGTACCGTCCGCCGTGGGGGTATTTGAACCCCGTGGCAATGGCCCGGGCCTACCCGTGGCATCAATCACTACTGTTGGGAAGTCGCCATTCGTTATTTCTTTGCAGGTAATTCGGTGGCATCTTCCGTTGCTGGATTGATGGTATGCGGAATGGCCAATTGTTTCAGCAGAAATTCAGGCGGTCTTCGTTAATATCCATGGCAATGGCGACCTCCGGCAATACGGGCTAGTTCATGGCATCAAGCCAATGGGGCTGACTCCCATCACCAATACAAACTCACCTTCCCTGCACCCCAGCGCGGCGTACGGCATGAGCGCCGGGTTCTACCAGGGCCAGTTCTTCGTAACTCAGCCCCTGGCTGCTGATGAGGATTCCGACGGTACGGAAAGGTACTCGACCATGCCGCCGTCTACGTGTACGCCACAAACTTTCATCTGCACGCAGCAATTGGGTTTTCCATTCCGGCAGGCAATGCAGTAACCACAGTTAAAATAAGGAATAAACGTAACGAGGATCGCCGTTGCGGAAATCAGGTGCATTGGTAACCTCTACCAACTCACCCGGTGCTCATGTCCCAGAATCCGGGGATAACTGAAGTAGGACTGGGTTCCTTCAAATGCGTGCAGATTCGGTCCCGCAGATGCCTATCCGCTTGATTTTAATAATCCGCTTTACCATTGGTCGATTGCGGCTCCGGTTGATCCTGGTATTCGAACTTTCCAGGCGTCGTGCATACGAGTGATTTCATATAATTTTAAGTAGGGAGCTATGCGTACTGAGGAGAAACCGGTAACTGAATTCGACGAAACAGATACCAACGCCGTTTAGTGCTGCAAAATTTTTCTACCCCCAATCAAATCTACCTTTTGTAAAACCCTCTGTCAATAGCCTAAAAAAGAGCTAATGTTCCGCAATGCTTACCGCAAAGCTTTGCGGAATGAAAAAATGTCGCTTTGGTTCCTTTTTTGTTATCCTTCAAGTCGGTTAAAAATATTGACCTAAGAAGCTATATAGCGCCGTTTCCCGAAAAAGATGAAAAAAAGGCATACATTTCCCTGAATGATCTGGCTAAAGAGCTGGGGGTATCCGTTTCCACAGTTTCCCGCGGACTTAAAAACCACCCTGATATTAGCCAGGAACTGGCTCCTGCAAAATCCAGGAACTGGGCGCAGCGTAACTATTCGCCTAATCACTACGGCTTTGACTACCCGTACCATCGGCATAATTGTGCCCGACCTGGTGACACATTTTCCCACTTCTATCATCTCGGGAATGGAGGACGTGGCGCGGGAAAAAAGGTATTACATAGTCGTTACTTCTTCCCGTGAGTCGTACCTGAAGAGAAGAATGCATCGAAAACCTGCTGCATCTGCGGGTAGAGGGTTTACTGGTCTGCTTATCCCAGGAAACAACTACCTACTCCCATTATGATCCCATTCTGCAAAAAGGAGATATTCCGCTGGTTTTCTTCGACCGGGTTTACGCATAGGTGAGTTTTCCTCCGTAGTGGCCGACAACCGGGAGGCGGCCGTATAAACTGACTATCCACTTTTTTTCAAAGCGGAGCCCGGAGAATAGCCCACATTGCCGGGCCTGCGCATCCTGAACATTACCCGTGAACGCATTGAAGGGTACTGCCAGAGGCTTGCTGAATGCGGTTTGCCCTTTGAGGAAAAGTTATTGGTACACAGCGACTTAAGTCCTGGTGGAGGCACCCGTAAGGCAACCCGTAAGCTGCCAGATGCTATTTTCAGGCTATTTTCGGGGTGAATGATACTGTTGCCGCCATGATGAAGAAAATCAAGGGACGGCGGCCTCCGATTCCCGAAGACATGGGCCTGATCAGGTTTACCGATGAGTTTCATGCTACGGTAGTTGAGCCTACGCTTACGTCCGTAACGCACCCCACGGTGCAGATGGGCCGGGAAGCAGCCAAGCTATTACGGAGCAGATTATCGCCGGAAAAAAATACCTCCTCAGCAACTAGTGATGCAAACGGAGTTGGTTATCTGATTCGTCCCCGAAAAGCAGGAAGTAAAGCGGCCGGAGTTGGGGTTAGGCGGGTACTTCCCTTTTCTAATGTAAACTTCCTTCTCTTGTCTTTGGGTAAACTTTCCTTTGATTACTGAGGCAATCAAATCACTAATCATCAGCTTTGTTTTCTTTTCCTGATTTTTTTCCGCAAACCTATTCCAATATTTGATTAGGTTATAATCCCAAATCCTTCGGCTTTTCTCTCGCTAGAAAGGGAAAAGAAAACCGGCTAGAAGTAATTTCAGTAAAAAAACAGCCACCATTAAGAAGGCAAAAACTATTATGGGATTGCTACCAGTTGGTTCAGGATAAAAATACCTATCGAATTGAAAGGTGGATAAATCCACTTCAAACCGCTTGCTAAACTTTTCCATTATTTCGGCACTCTCATCTCCAGTAATGCTTAAATCCACGCTACCCGAAGATTTTCATAACTTTTTAGATAGAGCATTTTAAGTAAGGCCAAGTGGACAAGGAGTCAACTAGGGCATGCCAGAGAAGATGTTCACTTTTTTTTTCGTTCTAACATAGTTCTAAGCAAGTCTACTCCTTTCGGAACAAACTTTAGCGCGATAGCCGTGGTTCTTTCGAGGAATAGGGGCAATGTGTTTTTCATGGTACAAGCCTGCATGGACACAAAATGCATAAGCAATACTGACGAAATAGACTAGTTTTTTGAGTTTATAGGCCTGTTTCAAATGGGTCTCTTCCAGGTGAAAACCTTGTGATTTAAAATCCTGGAACATCACTTCAATACTCCACCGTAGTATTCCTGCATGCGGTAAATCATCCCTTCTTCGTCCTGCGTCTGAAACTCAATGTGCAGAATGAACTCTTCCTCTGTGTCAGTTTTCACAATCCGGATAAAATCGGGTTCTTTCTCAATGGTGGTTTGCAGTTTGTCTTTCAGTTCCCGGCTGTCTTTGATCTTGATACCTAAGTATTTCTCAGTCAACGGCAACAGTAGGGAAGCAATATTCTCTTTAAGTATTTTGTCGTAATCGTGAGCCAATGTATTTACTGTTTGTAGTGTGGAATTTACAACTTTTCTTCCTCTCTTTTCTGCTTTCGCCTAATATGAAAATACCCGCAACAAAGTAGCTTTTCATCATCTTCATTAGGCAAGAAGTACTCCTCCGCCCCAAACCAAACGTGTTGCGTACACAAACAACTCCAAGTGAAAGCACAACAGAGAATACCTACCCATTTTAATTTAAAAATAAATCATTCGACTTGGCAAAGGATTAATAGACATTCTTAACCGGCAGCGGCCCGACGCTTTCCTGAGGTTTTAATCAGAACCTCCTACCTTTGCCCCATGCTCCGATTCAGTCAATTGCCAGCTATTACGGACGGAAAAATTCTTATGCAGTCCGGCGACCCAGTTTTCGAACACTTGCTAATTGATAGCCGTAAGCTGACTACTCCTGAAACTTCCTTGTTCTTTGCCATTCCGGGAGACCGGCACGACGGGCACCGGTTTATGACTGAATTGTACGGCAAAGGGGTACGTCAGTTCGTAGTCCAGACTCCCTTTCCCAATATGATTACCCAATTGCCCGGAGCAAGTATCATTCTGGTAAATAGCAGCGTAGCCGCCTTGCAGGCAATAGCCGCTCACCACCGGAAACAATTTACTTTCCCAATTATCGGGATTACGGGGAGCAACGGAAAAACGATTGTGAAGGAATGGCTGGCTGCGCTGCTGGAAAAGGATTTTCGGGTCGTAAAAAGCCCCAAAAGCTATAATTCGCAGGTAGGCGTGCCGCTTTCCGTATGGGAAATGAACGAAGCACATACGCTGGGTGTTTTTGAAGCCGGCATTTCCCGGCCCGGTGAGATGGAACGCCTGGAAAAGATAATCCAGCCTTCAGTGGGCATTTTTACCAATATAGGCCCGGCCCACGATGAAGGTTTCGCGAACCGGGAGCAAAAAATCCAGGAAAAGGCCGCTCTGTTTCGCCACTGCGGGCAGGTGATTTACTGCCGCGACCACCAGGGTATTGGTGACATATTAACAAAGGAGCTTCCTCCAACTGTACAGCTTTGTGGTTGGTCGTGGCGCCAACCCGGGTCGTTTACTCCCCTTTCGGTAAAAAAAGAGAACCGGCAGACCTGCCTGCAGTTTCACCTCTCCGGACAGCCTGTCAGCCTGACCCTGCCCTTCACGGATGATGCCTCCCTGGAAAATGCTATGCACTGCTTGGTTACGGCCTTACTACTGGGTGTTAATCCTGCCGAATTGCAAGCCAGAATAGCCTTGCTGCAGCCGGTATCGATGCGCCTGGAGTTGAAGGAAGGCATCCGTAATTGCTACCTGGTGGATGATACCTATAATAATGATCTGGCTGGATTGTCGATAGCATTAGATTTTCTGAACGGGCAGGGCATCCAGAAAAAGAAGACCCTTATTCTTTCGGATGTGCTGGAATCAGGCGTAGGTGAAAAAGAATTATACAGCCGCATTGCGCGGCTGGTGCGGAGCAAAGGCATTGGGCGCGTAGTGGGGGTAGGCGAAGTAATGGTCCGGAACAGGCATTTTTTTGGTGAAATCGGGAGTGAAACCCAATTTTTCGATACCACTGAAGCATTGCTGAATCGGTTACCCGCCTTTGATAATGAGCTGATTCTGGTGAAGGGAGCCCGTCCGTTCCGTTTTGAACGAATTATTAAACGGCTCCAGCGCAAAACCCACGGGACGGTACTGGAAATTAACCTGGAATCGTTGGCCAGTAACCTCAATTACTTCCGCAGCAAACTACAGCCGGGTACTAAAGTAATGGCCATGGTAAAAGCGTTTGCCTATGGCAGTGGAACGGAAATTGCCAACTTGCTGCAATTTCAGCGGGTCGATTACCTGGCGGTTGCCTACGCCGATGAAGGCGCTGCCCTCCGGGAGAAGGGCATTATCCTGCCGATTATGGTCATGAATCCCGCTCCGGAAACGTTTGATCAGCTATTGCAATCGGAATTGGAGCCCGAAATGTACAGCTTCCGGATTCTTCAATCGTTCCGTGACTACCTGCAACGGACTGAGCAGACCGCCGCGATCCACTTGAAACTGGAAACGGGCATGAACCGGCTGGGTTTTGCCGAAGCCGAACTGCCCGCACTGACCCAATTACTCAAAGATAGCCCTTATATAAAAGTAGCCTCTCTATTCAGTCATCTGGCTGCCTCCGATGAGTTGCAGTGGAAAGACTTCACCTTGGAGCAGATTCACCGCTTTGAAGGGATGAGTCAGACCCTGGTGGAGGCATTGGGGTACCGTCCCATCCGTCATATTCTCAATTCGGCAGGTATTACCCATTTTACCCCCTATCAGTTTGACATGGTCCGGTTGGGAATCGGATTGTACGGCGTCGGAGTTAATCCGGCCGAACAAGCTAATCTGGCTACGGTGGGAACCTTAAAAACAACGATTTCCCAGATCAAGCAGATTCCGGCGGGGAACAGTGTGGGCTATGGCCGCCGGGGTAAGGCCAGTCAGGACACTACCATTGGCACCATAGCCATTGGCTACGCCGACGGATTTGACCGCCGTTTCAGCAACGGCAACGGCCAGGTCTGGGTAAATGGAAGTTTAGCGCCGGTTATTGGCAATGTGTGTATGGATATGACCATGATTGATATTACGGGTATCTCGGCCCATGAAGGCGACGAAGTAATTATTTTCGGTCCGCAACTGCCCCTAAGCGAACTGGCTTCCCGGGCCGGCACTATTCCTTACGAAATCATCACCGGCATCAGTGAACGGGTAAAACGGGTATTTTATAGTTCGTAACCTTAGAGCAGAGACGTTAGATGTTAGTAGTAAGACGTTGATTAAGGACTGTTCCAAAAAGAAATTCAGGTTCTTTGACAATTTTTGTGGAAAAGGGAAAGATGGAGATAAACCAGTTTTACGAGCAGTTGCTATCACTACCGGAGATACAGATAGAAAAGGTAAACGTGACAGAAAAGCGGATAGAGATTCATTGCCAAAGCAGTCAAGGCAATAGTCAATGTCCTCAATGCCTGAAATACAACACTCAGGTGAACCAGTACTACCGCCGTCAGATACGCGATCTGGACATTTCAGGCAGACAGGTATGGTTGGAGTTGAAAGAACGCCAGTTTATTTGCCCTAGCTGTAATCGCTTTTACCTGGAAAGATTCTCCTGGGTGCAACCAGGTAAAAGTTACACTAACAGGCAAGCTAAGTGGATATTCGAACTCTGCGCCAAACAGCCCTTCACGCAAGGAGCGGCCCTGGTGGATTTGAGTCACAAAACAGTGGAGAGGCTCTATTTTGAGCAGGCTCGTCAGGAAGTAGATTTACCAGCCCGCTACGCTCAGGTAAGCGACTGGGAATTGATGAGATTGCTCATCGGAAAGGCAAGCATTCCTACTGCTGTGTGCTCACTGACTTAGAGAGGCATTCAGCTAGACCTGCTTGAAGACCGTAAGAAAGACCCCTTGCTGGCTCATTTCAAGCAGTTAGGCCAAAAGTTTTGTGACCAGATTCAGGAAGTGAGTTGTGATATGTGGGCGCCTTACATTCTAGTGGTTCAAGCTTGTTTTCCTAAAGCCCACATTGTCATTGATCGCTTTCATGTGGTCAAAGCCCTTAATGAGTGTTTGGATAACTGCCGAAAAGACCTCAGAAAACTCCATCCCCAAGAGGCCGTATTCAAAGACCTTAAGTGGATACTTTTCAAACGCCAGCATCAGCTTTCTGATGCCCAAAACCAACTCCTGCAAAACGCTCTTGCCCATTCGAGTGTCCTGGAAGAAATGGTCAGCTTACCTAACCAGTTTCACTCCATTATGGACCTGGCCAAGGGCAGTCAATGGACCACTGAGCAACTCGATTACTGGTTGGAGGACGCCCAGCTACTTGCCATTACCCATCTTGAACCCTTTGTAAAGACGCTTCACAACTGGAAAGTACATTGCCAACTTTACCCAAAACCTAACTACCAATGCCGTTACTCAGCCGCTGATTCGATACGTCAAACGGATTTCTTTTGGTATACCCAACTTTGAGCATTTACGCTGGCGTGTGCTTGCTAACTCTTTGTTAATCCACAAAAATTGTCAAAGAACCATATTTTTTACTTTTATCCAAAATCAGACGACTGTATCAACTCTTTGTCTGGTATCTTGCTATTAAAGTCTACTGTCTCCATACTCAAATCAAAAAAGATATGCCAAAGATCGAGTATCCGGTGCTTTCCCCGAACAATACCTGGAAATGGAAGAACGCGCCTACTTTAAGAGTGAATACCGGAACGGTGAAGTGGTTGCCATGGCCGGAGCCAGCGATAATCACAATATGATTATTAGCAACTTGGTAGCAGTGTTAAATTTTTGCCTGGAGGATACTCCTTGCCGGGTATACCCCAGCGACCGGCTTGTACACATCCCCCGGGATACAATTTATTCACGTATCCGGATGTGATGATTGTCTGTGAGGAGCCGCGGCTGTTTCAATATCGCGGCAAATTGACGGCTATCCTCAATCCGTCAGTAATTATTGAAGTACTTTCTGAATCTACAAAAGACTACGACCGTACGACCAAAGCCGACTGTTACCGGAGCATCCCCGGTCTGCAACAGTACGTAACTGTTTCCCAGGATGAAGTAGCCATAGAATCTTTCAGCCGCATCAATACTGACCAGTGGGTGCTTTCTGAATTCCGGCAACTTGATCAAACCATTGCTATTGGTGACTGTGAATTACTTATTAACCGGATATACCGGAAACTGATCGATTTTCCGGGTTAGCTACCTAATCATTTTCTCCTTTTCCATCAGTCCCGTGTTAATCTCATTGGTTGAATAATGCTTTTCGCGTAATTTGCGGTTGTTTAAAATAATTCTAAATAAGCAGTGGACGTGCTGAAAAGCGTTGCGGATCTTAAGCCGGGGCAAAAGGGCATTATCAGTAAACTTCAGGAAGACGAGTTGACCCTGAAGTTGCTGGAAATGGGTTGTCTGCCGGGTACGGAAGTAGAAATGTGCCACGTGGCTCCCTTCGGCGACCCTCTATGCATCCGGGTGTCCGGGTACTTATTGTCCTTGCGTAAAAGCGAAGCCGAAACGATACTGATAAATTGTTGAATTGTTGAATTGTTTTTAGCCTGAATGATGCTTTTTTGAAAAATTGCTAAGTGATTTTTTAGTCATTTAACAATTCAGCCATCTAACAGTCTAACCATACGGCCATTTAGCCATAAACCTAACTTGAGTTCTCTCCCCAATATATCACTAGTTGGCAACCCCAATTCGGGTAAATCCTCCCTGTTCAATCAACTGACGGGGCTGAACCAGAAAGTGGGCAATTTTCCCGGCGTCACGGTAGACAAAAAGACGGGAACCTGCCGGCTTACTGCTGCCCATACAGCCGTGATTACGGATTTGCCTGGCACTTATAGTCTGTATCCTAAATCTCCTGATGAACGGGTAGTAGCCAATGTATTGCTCAATCCCCGGGACCCGGTGTTTCCGGACTTGGTAGTAGTAGTGGTGGATGCGGCCAATCTCAAACGCAATCTGCTGCTTTTTACCGAAGTCAAGGACCTGGGATTACCGGTGCTGCTGGCGCTGAATATGCTGGATGTAGCCCGCAAACAAAATTTGCAAATCGATGTACCGCTGCTAAGCGAAAGACTTCATGCGCCGGTTGTGTCCATTAATGCCCGTACGGGGGAAGGCATGGATGCGCTTAAAAAGGAGATCACGAAAATGCTGACTAATGCCAGTAATGGATTGGCTCCCCGAAAACACACCTTTGTAGAAGCAGCTGAGTATGTGCCGGAGCTCACCGGACAGATCAAAAGGCAGTTTGGTCTGGAAAACGATTATATCGCCTATCAATACGCCCATCAGGGCGAAGAAGTATCTTTTTTGGGCCAGGACCAAAAAAGGCAGCTGGAGCGGTGGCGTGACGACTACCGTTTTCAGGATAAGTCGCTGCAGGCCCGCGAGACTGTAGCTCGTTACGAAGTAATTGGCCGGATCGTAGCCGAAGCCGTCAAAGAAGCGGATAATGACCAACGGAAAGAAAACTTCACTTCCCGGTTAGATGCCATTTTCCTGCACCGTATCTGGGGAACAGTGATCTTTCTGGCCATCCTGCTGCTGATTTTTCAGGCTATTTTCGCCTGGGCCGAGTACCCGATGAACCTTATTGACGGCGGGATTGCCCAGCTCAACCAATGGCTGCATAACCAGTTGCCCAAAAGTCTATTGGTAGATTTACTGACCGATGGCCTCATTGCCGGCTTAGGGGGTATTCTGGTATTCATTCCGCAGATTGCGGTGCTGTTTGCCTTTATCTCGGTGCTGGAAGAGTCAGGTTATATGGCCCGGGTGGTATTTCTCATGGACCGGATGATGCGGAGCGTCGGACTGAATGGCCGCAGCGTAGTACCGCTTATTTCGGGGGTAGCCTGTGCCGTACCCGCCGTAATGGCCACCCGCAGCATCGATAACTGGAAAGAACGGCTTATCACCATTATGGTCACGCCCCTGATGAGTTGTTCGGCCCGCATCCCGATTTATACCATTCTCATTGCCTTGGTGGTGCCCGATCAAACGGTGTTAGGCGTGATGAACCTACAAGGAATCGCCCTAATGGCCCTGTACTTGCTGGGTTTTGCGGCAGCTATCCTTTCAGCTTTAGTGATGAAATGGGTACTGAAAATCAAAGGGCGCAGCTTTCTGATTATGGAGTTGCCCGAATATAAAATGCCGCGCTGGGCCAACGTTGGGTTAACGATTATTGAAAAGGTAAAAGCCTTTGTGCTGGAAGCGGGCAAAGTAATTATTGCCATTGCGGTGATTTTGTGGGTACTGTCTACGTATGGTCCTCCTGGCCAGATGCAGCAGGCCGAAGCGAAAGTGCGCCAGGAATATAAAAATGCCGGTAAAGACGAATTAGGCAATCACATCGCTTCTGCCCGGCTGGAGGCTTCCTACGCGGGACATTTCGGCAAGTTCATTGAGCCGGCGATTCGTCCGCTGGGCTACGACTGGAAAATTGGCATTGCCCTGCTAAGCTCTTTTGCCGCCCGGGAAGTGTTTGTCGGCACGCTTTCGACGATTTACAGCGTGGGCAGCGATGACGAAGATACGGAGACCATTAAAGAACGTCTGCAGCAGGAAATCAATCCGCGCACCGGCGGCCCCATGTATACCCCGGCCACGGCCTTCTCCCTACTGGTATTTTACGCTTTTGCCATGATGTGCATGAGTACCATTGCCATCGTCCACCGCGAAACCAAGGGCTGGAAATGGCCAATCATCCAGCTGGTGTACATGACGGTCTTGGCGTATGTGTCGGCACTGGTGGTGTATACCGTGCTGAAGTAAAACCCGGATTCTCATCATCCAGTCTTGAATTGCCGATATACTGTGTTTGTTTGGTATTTCGTATATTTAATTTTATTCAATAACAGGCAGAATGGACACTTTGGAGAAAATACTGAGAGAAATAGATTCTTTAAACGAACCCGATAAAGAACTTCTTTATCGGGAAATTCAAAAAAGATTATCTAAACGGGAAGGCGTTTTAAATGTATTGGCAAAATACAGGGGAAGGGGCAAAGGGATTTGGATGCAAGAAGCTCAGGATCATGTAAATAGGCTTCGAGATGATGACCGATTCTGAGAAAATTTTCTTTGATACAGCACCATTTATCTATCTGCTTGAGGGGCATCCTGAGTATTATGATACTATTGCTGCCTATATAGCTGATTTTGTGCAAAATGGGTCAAAACTGATAACAAGTGTAATTACGTATACTGAATTCTGCGTAAAACCTGAAGAGCTTCAGAATCAATCTCTGATTGAAGCATTTGCTAATTTATTAAGCGATTTGAGCTTTCACCTGCTCGATGTTACCCTACCAAGTGCAAAATGTGCCTATAAGCTAAGGGCAAAATATAAGTTCTTAAAGGGAATGGATTCGTTGCAATTAGCGGTAGCTATTGAGTCGGGATGCACTCAGTTTCTCACGAATGACAAGAAACTTGCAGTAATAACTGAAATTAGAATTGTATTGGTAAATAGTTTGCTGGATAGTTCGCAGAATGCTAATCTTAATTCAAGTTGCGAGAAAGCAGTCTTGTCAAACAAGGGGGTAAATTAGGAGTATCTCACGCTCTCAACCTACTCAAGCCATGAATGACAAGACGATAGCAATATATTGTTTTCTGGACGATTTGTTTAAAGTAATGGGACGAAAAACAGCGGCGCATTGTAAACTTTCCGATGCAGAAATTGCTACTACTGCTTTGGTCGCGGCACTCTACTTTCATGGCAATCAAGCTACTGCTTGTCAGTATATGCAAGCACACTATGGGATGAAAATGATTGACAAATCCGGATTTAATCGTCGATTGCACCGCTTAGAAGCTACTTTAGTAGTTATTTTCGGGCATTGGGAGCTAGTCTGAAAGAACTCAATACGACTGCCCGTTATGTAATTGATTCCTTTCCGGTAGCCGTTTGCCGGAATTGTCGCATTCCCCGCTGCCGACTGCTCAAAGGCAAGGCGTACCACGGATATAATGAAGCCAAGAAGGAATATTTCTACGGTTTCAAGGTACAACTCATGGTCACCGGGGATAACCAGCCAGTAGACTACTTTATCACTGCCGGTAGTTTTCATGATAGTACTGCTTTTCAGGCTATGCAGTTGGACTTGCCTGAAGGCAGTGAGCTCTATGCCGATAGTGCCTATACAGATTACGAGCAGGAAGACTTGTATGCGGAGTGTGACCAGATTTATCTAAAAACCCATCGCAAAAAGAACTCACTGCGTCCCGACCAACCCTACGAGAAGTTTCTCAAGAACACCTTTCGTAAACCAGTTGAAGCCGTTTTCAGTCAGATTACTAACTTGTTTCCTCGTAAAATTCATGCGGTAACTCCGCAAGGCTTCCTCCCGAAAGTATTCCTGTTTATCCTGGCCTTTTCCATTGATACCTGTCTGGAGGTGATACCTGTCTGGAGGGTACCTGTTTAGAACCCTGACTAGTACGCAACTTGAATTAATCTTATTCTCGATATCAAAAGTATTGTTGGCTGTAGTATGGGAAATGTAGAAAAGATATTAGGCAATTACAGTCATAAAGAAGAAATTAAGCCGTCAGGAGTACCGACAGATTATAAGATTTGTGAAAAGGCTTATTACGTTAATAAATCCATAGAGATCGCTTACATAGATGGAAAAGCGGACTGGATTACGATTAATAACCCTCAAAATGCTGTATTTGATAAAAGCATTTTGCTTCAACTAGGCTTGGAAAAGATAGAGCCCACTTTTGCTAATGACAATGTAGTTCGATGGAATAATATACCTCCTTTTCAAGAAATCGCCATCTTTGCTGCTCCGGGGAAAAGAAGTTGATTACATATACATTAAGTCACTAACTGATTAAATCTTTTACTTTTAAAAAGCGAACCTCACATAATCATTATGGGAGGTTCGCTTTTTAAAAGTAAAATGGGATGGCCTTTAACTTAGCTTATTTACCCATATTCTTAATAATCTCATTACCGAACTCTGAGCACTTCAGCAGGGTGGCGCCTTCCATTAACCGTTCGAAGTCGTAGGTTACCCGCTTGGTAGCAATCGATTTTTCCAGACCTGCATAAATCAGGTTAGCGGCTTCCTGCCATCCCAGGTACTCAAGCATCATCGCCCCCGACAGGATTACGGAACCAGGGTTCACTTTGTCTTGACCAGCGTATTTAGGAGCCGTGCCGTGCGTAGCTTCGAAAATCGCGTGACCGGATACGTAGTTGATATTAGCACCCGGAGCAATACCAATACCCCCTACCTGAGCAGCCAGGGCGTCAGAAATGTAGTCGCCATTCAGGTTCAGGGTGGCAATGACGGAATATTCAGCCGGACGGAGCAGGATCTGCTGCAGGAAGGCATCGGCAATGGCATCCTTAATGATCAGGCCGCTGGGCAGTTTGCACCACGGACCACCATCGATTTCTACCGCACCATACTCCCGTTTTACCAGTTCATAGCCCCAATCCCGGAAGCCACCTTCGGTAAACTTCATAATGTTGCCCTTGTGTACCAGGGTAAGGGATGGTTTTTTATGGGTAATGGCGTATTCAATAGCCGAACGAACCAACCGTTCAGTACCCTCTCTGGATACTGGTTTGATACCGATGCTCACCGATTCGGGGAAGCGGATCTTTTTGTACGCCGCCGGGAAGTTATCCTGCAGTAAGTTCTTCATCTTCTGCGCGTCAGGCGTACCGTCTTTAAATTCGATACCCGCGTAGATATCTTCCGTATTTTCCCGGAAAATAACCATATCCGTCAGTTCGGGTTGCTTTACGGGTGAAGGAACACCATGGAACCACCGTACCGGACGTACACAGGCGTACAAGTCCAGTTCCTGACGCAACGCCACATTCAGTGACCGGATACCGCCACCTACCGGGGTAGTCAACGGACCTTTGATCCCGACCAAGTATTCCCGGAATGCCGTCAGCGTTTCCTCCGGTAGCCAGTTACCCGTCTGGTTAAAAGCTTTCTCACCCGCCATTACTTCCTTCCACTGAAGCTTCTTTTTGCCACCGTACGCTTTTTCTACTGATGCATCAAATACCCGAACGGAGGCAGCCCAGATATCCGGACCAGTTCCATCACCTTCGATAAACGGAATTACGGGTTGATCCGGCACCTGCAGTTTGCCGTCACGGATGGTTATTTTCTGTTCACTCATGATGTTAACTTATTAGAAAAGGGTTTAGGTCTTTCGCAAATATAGACACGCAATCGATATCAGTATGCGAAAATAGAAAAATGTTGTGGAGGGGTACTGGGTATCGGTTATCAGGTATTGGGTATTAGGTATTAGTAAAATCGTCATTAGTCATGAGTTTTTTCCTACATACCCTTTTTCTAATACCCGATACCCAGTGCCTGATACCTTTTTCCCAATGACCAATGACAATTGACTAATGACCTTATTTACTTCACGCCTGATACTCCTCGAACAGGTCCAGGCACTCGGGAGCCAGCATCCCGGGAATAATGAGCACTTTATGGTTGCTTTTGGCCACAATTTCGTGGGAGGCAATGTCGATTACGGGAGCATAGCGCTTAAACTGGGTGATGGAGGCGCCATAGACAATCGTTGTTATCCCGGCGTACAGGCAGGCCGATGTGCACATCGGGCAGGGCTCAGTGGTGGTATAGAGGGTATACCCCGAAAAATCACTTCTTTTCTTCATGGAATGAAGCTTCCGGATCGCATTGATCTCGGCGTGAGCCGTTACGTCATGTTCCTGATGGACAGTACTATACGCTCCCGCTACAATCGTATCGTTTTTTACAATCACGCAGCCGAAGGGGGTTGCGCCTTTACGGGCCTGTTCGATAGCCGCATGCATAAAGGGTAAAGCTTCTTTCATGCAGTAGAAGGGTTATAAGTTGTGGATGGTTTGACCGCTTTACCAATTAAAGTAAAAAGAAACGGGCACCCAAACAAATTTTCCGATGTCCGCCTTAGATAAATGCAAAAGAAGCTTTTTATATAACTATTCAGGGATGAATAGTGCGAGTCTACTAGCTCAGGTTTTCTTTGGTCCGGCTTTCAGCCGGAAGCGAAGGCCAGAGGCCTGTAAATAAAAAGCACGAGCCTCCAGGCTCGTGCTATCGTAATTAGGACATTTTTATCAGTACTCTTTCTTCGTCGGCACATGGGCACACTACCCAATCCTCGCATCAACTAGTCCAGTTTCAATACGGCCATAAAAGCTTCCTGGGGAATTTCTACGTTACCGACCTGGCGCATCCGTTTCTTACCCTTCTTCTGCTTCTCCAACAACTTCCGCTTCCGGGAAATATCTCCGCCGTAACACTTCGCCAGTACGTCTTTCCGCATGGCTTTCACCGTCTCGCGGGCAATGATCTTCTGCCCGATGGCTGCTTGAATAGCAATCTCGAACATTTGCCGGGGCAACAGCTCACGAAGTTTTTCGCAGAGCCTTTTGCCCCAATCGTAAGCCTTATCGCGGTGCACAATAGCTGAAAGGGCATCGACCTTTTCCCCGTTGAGCATGATATCCAGCTTGACCATGTGCGAAGTCTGGAAACCGATAAGTTCGTAGTCCAGCGAAGCATAGCCGCGGGAAATGGTTTTTAGTTTATCGAAAAAGTCAAATACAATTTCGGAGAGGGGTAACTGGAACTGCAGCTCCACCCGGTCGGTGGTGAGGTAGGTCTGATTTTTAATAATCCCCCGCTTGTCCATGCAAAGAGCAATAATGGGTCCCACGTATTCGGCCTTTGAGATGATCTGCGCCTTAATGAAAGGCTCCTCGATATTGTCAATATAATTGGGCTCCGGCATGTCTGACGGGGCGCTGATGCTGATGGTATCGCCCTTGGTAGTATGGCAGATAAACCGTACTGAGGGCACGGTGGTAATTACGGTCATGTCAAATTCACGCTCCAGCCGTTCCTGCACAATCTCCATGTGAAGCATGCCCAGGAAGCCGCAACGGAAGCCAAAGCCAAGGGCTGCGGAAGTTTCGGGTTCCCATACCAGGGAAGCATCATTGAGCTGCAACTTCTCCATGGCATCCCGTAAATCCTCATATTCGCTGGTTTCTACCGGGTAAATACCCGCGAATACCATTGGTTTCACGTCTTCAAATCCTTTGATGGCCGCGGCAGCCCGATTGCCGGTGTGGATAATGGTATCCCCTACTTTTACTTCCTTGGCATTTTTGATGCCGGAGATCAGGTAGCCAACGTCACCCGCCGCAATAAAATCACGGGGCTCTTTATCCAGTCGCAGTACGCCCACTTCATCGGCGTTGTATTCTTTGGCAGTGGCTGCAAACTTTATCTTGTCGCCCTTGCGGATGGTGCCATTGAACACCCGGAAGATTACTTCAATACCCCGGAAAGAGTTGAATTCGGAGTCAAAGATCAGTGCCTGCAGGTCGCCAGCAGGATTTCCTTTGGGAGCCGGGATGCGTTCTGCTACGGCATTGAGAATATCCTCGATACCAATGCCTTCCTTACCGCTGGCGTGAATGATTTCTTCCCGCTTACAACCGAGCAGATCCACAATTTCGTCTTTCACCTCTTCGGGTCTGGCACCCGGGAGGTCAATTTTATTCAGGACGGGGATGATTTCCAGGTCGTTCCCCATCGCTAAGTACAGATTGGAAATGGTTTGCGCCTCAATCCCCTGGGAAGCATCTACAATCAGCAGGGCCCCCTCGCAGGCCGCAATGGACCGGGACACTTCGTAGGAGAAATCCACGTGGCCCGGCGTGTCAATCAGGTTAAAAACATAGGGTTTGCCCTGATAAATATAATTCATCTGGATGGCGTGGCTCTTGATGGTGATGCCGCGTTCCCGTTCCAGGTCCATATCGTCGAGCAGTTGCGCCTGCATATCCCGCTTGGACACGGTTTGGGTAAATTCCAGGAGACGGTCGGCCAAGGTGCTCTTACCGTGGTCAATGTGGGCTATAATGCAGAAATTCCGGATGTGTTCCATTCTATCAATCGATCTTCCGCAAAAGTAGCAAGAAATAAGCTTTCTCAGGGCTACTATAGAAGGAGGCATGCGATAACAGGATGAAATACCCGGAAAATAGTGGAAATCGGTGAGATCGCTTACGATACAACCCTCAGCTGGACTTTCGCATTAAGCGGGCCAGGCTACAGCCTGCTGGAAAAGCAGTAATTGATGTCTGGGTAATTTTACCATATCGCCTTCCAAACAGGGGATGGAAAAACTCTTTGTGTCCCATAAAGCTTGTCTGATAAAGCTTGTCTGAGGGAAGCAATGGCATCCGAAAAGGTAGGCCATTGTGTTGGGTACCAAGCCGACGTCTTGGTAACTAGCTATTGTATGCACACCTTCTCCCTGTACCTTTATCAGATACATAACTTCCCCTGTGCTTGATCATCTTGGCCGATGGTCTGTGGTTCTCTTACCTTGTAGTTCGTCGGCCCCAGTGTTGCATCAATGCCGATTATAACTTCACCTACTGGCAGAAGACAAGCTGGCATGAGCAGAATACGGGCTGCCGCTAAAGCCGACCATTCCTAAACGCAATTAGGGTGATACGTATGAAATCTTCTTTCTTCCCCAAACCCATAATTATCAATCCCAAGCTTACCCTTCGTTTATCAAGTGCTAGAATGGCTCCAGTAAGCAGTACCTTTACGTGAGCAAACACTGGCTTGGAAAATCGCTTCTGAAAGGGGAGTATTACGGCGAAGAACTCATTGGAAGCATTAACAGGCTGCAGCTTGTTTGGCGATAAGAGTATACCGCATCCTTTCCCAATGAGTTCTTTTTGGGTACGATTTCCCCGCCTAAAATGCGAAAGTCCAGCTTGGCTTCGCTGAGATAGTTCGCACTCCCGTGCTCAGGAGTTGCCCAGAGAGGAGTTAAAACCTCACCCTAAATCCCTCTCCTCCAGGAGAGGGATTTAGGGTGAGGTTTTAAACAGTTTTACAACCGGATGCCAAAGCTGAGGGCGTGCAGGTCATTGGTGCTAGGGCCGCGGCCGGGAGCAAACAGTGGATTAAGATCGTATTTAACAAACAGGTTAATGCCGCGGAAACCCACCAGCCCTTGTACGCCGTAGCGGAAGTTACTCAGGTAAAAACTATCGGTATCGTGATCCTTTTCCTTATCACCCTCATTGAAGTACATAATTTTAGAATAGCTGTGTACCCGGTAGCCAACGTACCCTCCGGCGCCAATCCGGAAACGGGTACTTCCGGTTTTACCAAAGTCCAGCATCATCATAACGGGCAGGTTTGCGTAAATAACCGTCAGTTTACTTTTTTTCAGGTCCGACACATCGGGCACTTCAGCAAAGCCAACCCGACCCAGATTTCTATCTTTAATAATGCGCTGGTCACTGTCAAACATGAAGTTATTAAAACTGGCTTCAAGACCGTAGTGTATCAGCAGCGGGCTTTTCCGTCCGCCGATCTGGGTCCGAAGTTGGTATCCCAAAGCAATATACCGGGAGCCCCAGGGCCTCAGACCATATTGCTGATTCGATTCGTCGGGGAACCGACCATTTTCCAGGTAGTTGTTCAGCCCCAGATCAATGGTAAACTCCTTCTCGGTCCGTTTATGTTTCTTTTCTTTTTTAGCTACCACCGTAGTATCACCATCTTCGGATACTTTTATTTCGGCGCCCTTATCCTTACCGCCGATTTTAACCGAAAAGGTAACTGATTTTTTGTCCTTGGCTTTGATCACGACCTGTCCGTTTTTCATGACTACCGTATCGCCATCCACCACAAAACTGGTGTCTGCCCGGGAATCATTTTCCATGGCCGTTACAATCTGATTCAGCAAGGCGTTGAAATCATAGTCTTTCAGTTTCTTCAGTTCCTCCTTATCCTGAGAGGCAATGATAATTTTAGTATTCTTACCGAAAAGGATCATAATAGAATCCTGTGGTTCCTGGGGGGTGATTCGGGCAAAAGCCATTCCGTACACTCCTACTAGGAAGAGTGTGATTATCATCACTTTTTTCATGGTTTGAGATAATTACGAGGGTGAGATAAATAATTTCGGGTATTGGATATCGAATTTGAGAGGATGTGCGGATTAAGAGATAATTGTCCTATGTTGAATTGTTTTACCCTGAATAATTTTTTCTCTGGAATGGTTGCCGAAAGCTTTTCCAGTCATTTAACCATCTAACAATTCAACCATTTAACAATCAGCAGATATAGTTTATTTATCAGTTTTGTCTTTGTCACGGAACCGGGCCATGAGTTCGTCGGGGGCCAGACCCAATTCGCGAAACTCGCCGTGTTTTACTTTTTTAAGATTCTCCCATAATTTTCCGGCCATCCGCTGCCCTTTGGCCGGGGCAACGTTTTCTCCTTTTTCTTCCGGCAGTTGCACGACTACCACCAGCGTTTGTTCGCTGTCCGTTGGCACGGAAACGGGAGCCGTAACGGTATCCGGAGCCTCTACTTGGGTAATCATTGCTTCGGATGGTTCCTGTCCGGGCAATTTGACTTGCTCTTCCTGCTTTACGGGAGCACTATCTCTTTTTACCGCTGGTTGTTTAGCTGATCTTGCCGGTTGCGCAACCTGAGCTACCTTTTCTCCGGGAGAAGAGAGCGTTTTTTGGGAAGCCGGTTTTTCTGCTCTGGCCACCCTCTTGCTTTCCTTTTGAGGAACTTCTGCAACGGGGTCTTTCTGATTATTTTCTTCCCGCCGAGTTTCGGCTGAAGACGTACCATCCGGTTGGGAGGACTGGCTGTCGGGTAAACTGCTGGCAATGTCAGTGGCGTGTATACCGTCCAACTGCGTATCGGTACCCATTAGCAAAGCGCCAAACAGAATCAGTACGGCTACTGCTGCCGCACAATACCACCAGATCACTCCTTTTTTAGAAGCTTTTTTTTGTTGGAGCCCCGTTTCGAGGCGGCTCCAGGCATCGGCAGCAGGCGTAGGTTCCAGTCCCTGCAACCTGGACGCAAACAGTTTATCGATGGGATGCTCTTGCTTGTTCATATTGGGTCCGTTCAGTCGTTTTTTTTTATAAAGTAAGTAGTTTTTTCTGCAAAAAAGCCCTTGCCCGGCGTAAATGCGATTTGGAAGTAATTTAGCTTATTCCAAGGGTATCAGCAAATTAATAGTGTGAGTATCCTTCAATACCAAATAAGTTAAACAAGGTACGGTATCCTGTATGCACTTACAGTAACAATCCCAACAAATCAAACCTATACACTGAGTCACTGTCCAGGTGCTGCACGGCCGCGTCATTATGGACATCTTCCACATCCACATTCAGGTAGACACTTTTATTACGCCGCAGGTAGCCCAGGGCTTCATTGACCATAATCCGCCGGACCCAACCCTCGAAACTGCCTTCAAACTTGAAATACCCGATTTTCTCAAATACTTTCATAAAAGCCTCAATGAGAATGTCTTCGGCTTCCTCCCGCCCATTCACGTACCGCTGGCATATGCCGAGCATTTTACGGGAATATTTTTCGTACAGTTCCCGCTGCGCACTGGGCTGACCCCGCTGGCAATCGCGGATCAACTTTTCTTCCTTATCGGTTTTGAGTACGCGTAGTATCATTCTGTATCGGATTCGTAGGCAAGATGCAAAACGGAATGGTCAGGTTGCACCTATTGGTAAAAAAATGCAACTATAGTAAAATAACTTCTAAACCTGGGAGTTGCCAAAGTAAGGATACCCGTATGAGATCTATCTGCTTAGCGTTATTGCATCTGGATGCCCTCACTGTATTTTAGCCTGTTTTACGATGAAACACGTTGTCCGGCTACTGATTATTAGCCTGTTACTAGCCCTAACGGATACGCTCTCATTAGTTGCCCAACCGGTTTTATACCTTAAGCCGCACCTTGGGGGACAATTTCCCTTTACGTCGGCTGCGCAGTCAAGCAGTAAGCCCTCATTTTTTAACCCGTTCGGACTGAATATTTCGCTGGGCGGCGGACTAGACTTGCAATTGGCTTTGAATCAAAAATGGCGGTTTTCAGTCGGAGGGCACTACGGTTCCTACGGCCTTGATTTTCGGATAAAGGGTCCTGTTGGATACGGAGGCAGAGGTCGTCAGGGAACGCTGATCCGGTTTCCAGTCCAGGTTCAGTATGATCTGGTCGACAATGTGCATTGGTTCAGGTTGAGCAAAAGCGACCTGATGTACCTGTTTCTTTTTAAAGTGTACGTCTCGGGTGGCTTGTCTTATAACCACTTGATAGACGAGTTAGATCGGACAGAACGGAATTATACGAATGGAACTATTAACTTATCGCTAACGCCTCCAGTACTCGAAAGGCGGCAAAACGTATCAGCCTATCTGGCGGCAGGCGTGCAATTTTTTAGCAGATCAAATGACCGACTTGATATTGGCATTTTTTACAGCAAGGGATTTCTTCCGCTTATCAGTCAGGATCTGACCTATGAATACGGGGGAAAAGTCTACCAAACCCGGCTGCTCTCCGGGGTTCCGTACTCGGATTTACAGTGGGCTATCCGGTTAAGCTAATGACCTTCAGTCGCCAATAGTGCTCCTGGCGACCGTTCAACACCTACCCTTAAGGTATTCGGCTCTATATTCATACATGTCTCCGACCCCTGCATAGCCATTAGCTGGTGACAGATAATTGTTTTTATTCACCTTTACATTTAAAAAACTTCTTCCCTTGATTACTTCATTTGCCAGCACTCCCATCCAAAAACAATGTAGTCCCGCTCCCATCGGAATTTTTGATTCGGGCATTGGCGGGCTCACAGTAGCGCATGCGGTCATGCAGACCCTGCCCGCCGAAAGCATGATTTACTTCGGAGACACTGCCCATCTACCCTACGGGGATAAATCTACCGCCGCCATCCAGGCTTTTTCCGTAAAAATATGTGATGTCCTGCTGCGGGAGCAGTGCAAGCTGATCCTGATTGCCTGTAATTCGGCTTCAGCGGCGGCTTACGACCTGGCCCGCGAATACACGGCCAGCCGGGCCAAAGTGCTCAATGTCATCGACCCGACCATTGAATATGTCAGTGAACGGTTTGCTGGTCAGACTATCGGGCTGATCGGTACCAAACAGACGGTAAATTCAGGGGTATACGAACGAAAAATAGGGGAACTGGGCAAAAACATTACCTTGCAGTCGCTGGCTACTCCCCTGCTGGCGCCCATGATTGAAGAAGGATTTTTTAATCATTCCATCAGTGAGAGTGTGATTCATACCTACTTGTCCGACCCGGCACTAGCTGGTATTAAGGCATTGATATTAGGCTGTACCCATTATCCCTTGATTAAAGGGGAGATTTCCCGCTATTACGGCGACTCGGTAGAGGTAATTGACGCTTCACAAATTGTGGCGGCTTCAGTTCGGAAGTATTTAGCCGATAACAACCTGTTTAATAATGCATCAGCAGGTTTCCGGAAGTTTTTCGTCTCTGACTATACCCCATCCTTTGCGGCTTCTACCCGCCTGTTTTTTGGCGAACAACTGGACCTGGAACAATACCGGCTGTGGGAATAGACTAATACTATAGTGAATCTAACTACTTTTGTTAATAATAGGAATCTCCCTACTCAGGCGCTTACTTTTGACTTCGTCGAGCCCTAAAGGGTTCTTTTGCTTGCCCAAATTCAACGTAACAAAAGAAACACCGTTCGACGTAGTCAATTACGAAGTAATCAGCGAAACTAACAGGGCCGCAGCAATCAAGCCCTTTCTTCCCTTCAAAGGTCTAGCCCGCTTACCTCCGGCCTTCGCACAAAGCCAGAACGGGCCACGCTGTTGCTGCACCATCCGCCTGCCTTTTCCTTCGAATAGCGTGGGAACCAAAGGGGATTTAGGGAACAGGGATCAAAATATAAAAAAGAAACCATTCCATGCGGGAAAGGCCCGGCAGAACCGTAGCGAAGCGGAGTTCGCCTATTTCGGCAAAAGCGGGGTGCGCGGAGGCTAGTAGCGGGGAAGCGTTTTGATGCCTAGATGTTGAATTGGTTACGTTAGCTTCGCTGATTCCTTCGTAATTCTTTGTAGCAATGACAAACGAAGTTCGACGCAGTCAATCCCTTTGGATCAGCGAAGCTAACGAAAGTAACGTGTCTGCTCTGATGAATTAAGGAGCAAAAAGACAAAGCAGGAAAACCAGAAAGGTCTATTCTTTATTGTACAATTTGTGAGTAGAAGGACTATAAACAGCTGCATTGAACTGGCGGAAGTTCGAAACTAAAAAGCCCCTGACATAGTTTCAGAGGCTTTTTGCGATCTTACCTATGCGGTTGGCGGCAGTTGCCGACCAATCTGCCCATTGATGGCTAAGATGGTTACTTTACCAACCCTTCTTCCACGCGTTGGATGATTTCACCGGTCTTTTTATCCTTGAGAATCGTTTTCTTCTGCCCGTTCGGAGTGATCTCTTCCTTAATCAGATAATACTGTTCATTGTATTCAGTAACCGCAGGACCTTTGGTACTGCCATCCGTATTTCCACGCCACACGTCAAGTTGTACGGGTTCCCACTGCCGGGATTGAGCTGACCGGTAGCAGGCATCCATTACGGCGTTGACTACATATCCATCATAAAATGATTCAATGGGTTGCCGACCCTGTTCAAAGGCTTCAAACATATCAGTGAACATATGGTTATAACCCAATTCATTTACCTCGTCCCCCACCGGGAAGAGCCAGCCGGAAGTGCTTTCCGCCTTTTCGGCAACGTAGCCTTCTTTATTTCCGGTCGTGAACATTTCAAAACCCGTGCGAAGGAAGTGGTTATTCCAGATAGTACCTTCAGTACCGGCTACTTCGTCCCGCAGGTCCAGACCGCCCCGGAAGGCCCAACTTACCTCAAATTGGCCAATAGAGCCGTTTTCATACTTAACCAAGCCAATGGCATGATCTTCTGCTTCAATGGGTTTTACCAGGGTGTCAGCCCAACACATTACTTCCACCGGTTTTACGTCTTTACCAATATAGTTACGGGCAATTTCAATGCAGTGGCAACCCAGGTCAATAATAGCGCCGCCACCGGCCGTTTCCTTGTTCCAAAACCAGTCGCTGTGCGGACCAGGATGGGTTTCGCGGGAACGGGCCCATAAAACCCGGCCAATGGCGCCGTTCTTCACTGATTCCACGGCTTTCAAACTTTTGGGGGTATATACCAGATCTTCCAGGTAGCCTCCCATAATACCAACCTTTTCCACGAGGTCCAGCATTTCTTTTGCTTCAGCAGCCGTCCGGGCTAGTGGCTTGGTGCAAAGTACCGCTTTCTTGTGTTTGGCGCAAAGCCGTACTGACTCCAAATGCAGGTTATTGGGAAGCGAAATAACCACGATATTTACTTCCGGATCACTGATGGCCTCTTCCATATTGGTGGTATACTTAGCTACATTCCAGCGTTTACAGAAAGCTTGTAGTTTGTCCTCGGATCGGCCATACACCACATGAACACGATCACGGCTGCGCTGACCATGCAGAGACATTGTGTAGAAATCGGCAATAAAGCCAGAACCGAGCATTGCAACTTTTAACATTGTGGGTTTGGTTAGGGAATAAATAAGTTAATGAGGGTATGAGTGGTAGAAAAGAAATGCTAAATGCTAAAGGTTAAATGAAAAAAGATGGAAAGTTGATCATCAAATTTATATTCCTCTCATTTAACATTCAACATTGAGTATTTCCATTCAACATTGAGTATTTCCGTCAGGCGGCTTCGGCAGGTACTTCTACTTTAGTCTCCTTTTCCCGGAACAATAAGGTAAATAAAACCAGCACTACCGCTGATGCAATAGCCGGTACCATCCAGATTTCCCGCCACTGATGCTGCGTCTGACTGACCGTATAGGCACCTACCACTTGTCCGGATATGATAGAACCAATGAACATGCCTAATCCATAAGTGGCAAAGGTAATCATTCCCTGGGCGGCACTACGTAAATGTCCCGGAGCCCGGCGGTCTACGAAAATCTGTCCAGTCACGAAGAAGAAATCATAACAGATACCGTGGAGGATAATACCGGCGTAAAGCATCCAAACAAGCGTATCGTTATTGCCGAACGCAAACAGCAGGTATCGGGCTACCCAAGCTGCCATCCCGAACATAATCATCTTCTTGACGCCTAGCCGCACAAAAAAGAAAGGCATCACCAGCATAAAGAATATTTCTGACATCTGACCCATCGTCATTTTGCCAGCCGCATTTTCCAGTCCGATTTCATTCAGGAAAGGATTGGTGAAATTATAGTAAAAGGATAAAGGAATACAAATCAGGACGGAAGAAATTACTAGTACCGCAAAGGATGCATTTTTCATCAGTTTCATTGCCTCCAACCCGAGAATATCACTGATGGAAATAGCTTTGCCCGTTAATTTAGGCGGTGTATTGGGAAGAAAGAAACAATAAATACCCGTTACCAGAGATACGCCGGCTCCGATGAGGAATTGGGTATTAAGAGCCTCTACTTGCAGAAAACCGATCAGTAAACCAACTACAATCCAGCCTATGGTGCCCAACACCCGGATAGAAGGAAATTGCTTACCAGGGTCTTCCAATTGTTGAAAACAGAGAGAATTAGCTAAGGCAATGGTAGGCATATAACATAGCGTGTAAGCTAGTAGGGCAGGGGTAAAAGTAGCAGGCTCTGTAAGCCGGGAGAGTAAAAACAGCAGTGCGGCCCCTATAACGTGCAGCGTTCCCAATACCTTCTGGGTAGCAAAAAAACGGTCGGCAATCATGCCTACAAAGAAGGGCGAAATCATGGCGGCAATGGATAACATGCTGTAAGCGGTACCAACTTCTGGCCCGCTGAATTTCAATGTGCTACCTAAATAGGTTCCCATCGTTACGTACCATGATCCCCAGACAAAATATTCCAGGAACATCATAACGGAAAGCTGTATGCGTAGGGTGGATCGCATCGATTCTTCTGTTAAAGGGTGTAATTGTGCAATAAGTGTAAAAGATAAAATTATTTCAAGGAAACCGTTTACTTTTTGGCGGTATCTGCTTTGATCCGGCGTTCTTTCAGTTCCCGCCGGGTGACTTTTGGGAACCTTATTTTCATATCAGCCCTAATAACCAGGGGATCAGTTTTCCAGCCGACTAATAGGTGCAAAGCGTAGTTTGACTACTGTAACTTTAGAAAAAAAAAGTGTAATTCATAGAAAGATGCTACTATTCCTTTAAAAATTAATTGTGCTCCTCCCTTATAAATCCTCCATTGAAGACCTTCAAATGAATTGAATTCCCTACAATCATATACAAAGCATAAGGAAGCCACCCTGTTTTTTGCCTTATCCGGAAATTTATGTCATGCGTGCTGTTTTAATAAATCCTGGAATTCTGCCAGTGTAGTTTAGAAGTAACTTGTCTGGTATTTAACGGAAGGAATAGGAACTATATGCTGGCCATCGACCCGCTTTCCTATCCGTAGCAGATTTAAAAATCAATATAAATGGATTACACTAAACAGCACCTTAAAATTATAAACCAGGTTTTTGAAATTGAGAAAAAACTGGCTGATAAACCAGACTCCGAAAGTATGCGGCGAAATGTGGACCGGATTAAAAATTATTTTTGGGAACTAGGTTTGCAGATCCACAATCCGCAGGGAGAGCGGTATAATGAAACCCGGACGGATTGCGAAGCCAGTATTGCGGGTGTCTCTACTCAGAATTTGTACGTGCAGGAAGTGATTAAACCAATTGTTACCCAGCAGCAGGGCGCTCAGGCGATCATTGTGCAGAAAGGGGTAGTGGTAGTTCAGTCACCGGATAAATAACATTAAACACAGCTATATTCCATGACAGTTAATTTTGGAATTGATCTAGGGACAACCAATTCAGTAATTGCCCGGTACCACCAAGGTACCGTAGAGGTTTTCAAGAACCCGGTGGGGCACAAAGAGACCTTACCTTCCGTAGTAGCCTTCCGGTCGGGCCGGGTACTTGTCGGGGATAAGGCCCGCGAATACATGGAAAAAGATCCCCGGAATGTGATTGGGTCCTTCAAACGGAAAATGGGGACCTCTGAATCCTTCTGGATCGAATCCATCGGCGAAACCAAAACTCCAATGGAGCTTTCAGGGCTGGTACTCAAGGAGTTGAAGAACTTTGTGTACACCGGCGAGGTGCTGGAATCCGCAGTCATTACAATTCCCGCTTCCTTTGATACAATGCAGTCCAATGCCACCAAAAAAGCCGGTCAGGCGGCTGGTTTTAAGGAGGTTTTTCTGTTGCAGGAGCCCATTGCTGCCAGTCTGGCTTTTGCCAACAAAGAAGGCAATGAAGGCTTCGACGGCCGGCAGTGGCTGGTGTATGACCTGGGAGGCGGTACTTTCGACGTAGCATTGGTCCGGACGGAGTACGGCGAAATGCGGGTAATTGATCATCAGGGCGATAATTTTCTGGGAGGTGTTGATTTCGATAACCTGATCATTGAGCATATTATTATTCCGTATCTGCAGACCCAGGCCGATTTTGGCGATTTGGAGCGGGAACTGAGAAGCAGTTCGGGCCGGTACAATAGCTTGTATTACGTCTTGCTTAAGAAAGCGGAAGAAGTGAAAGTAAGTCTTTCGGCACAAACGATAGTGGATGTTGAATTTGAAATAGAGACGCCGCAGGGCAAATTATTGGACGTGTTTTTCCCCGTCACCCGCGAACAGTTTGAGGATTGTATCCGGGAAAAGATTGCCGATACAGTGGAGATGATCCGGTCCATTCTGCAACGCAACGAGCTGAAAGCCGGAAATATTCATTGTATTTTGATGGTGGGTGGGTCTACTTATATCCCCCTCGTACGCCGCGTAGTGGAGCAGGAACTAGGGATTGCTATTTCCACGGCGGTAGATCCAACTACTTCCGTCGCCATTGGCGCTGCCTATTTTGCCGGTACCAAAAAGCGAATTACTGCAGAAGACCTGCCAGAGCCAGTTATGGCTGGCAATCTTACCCTTCGGGTAAAATGCGCCTACAGCAAGGTAAGTCAAGACCCGGAAGAGTATTTTCTGGGGCAAGCCGAAGGCGAATGGCAGGGCTTATTTTATCGTATGATCCGTTCCGATGGCGGTTTTGATACCGGACTCAAGGAGATGAAAGAACGCTTCTCGGAGTACCTGCCACTGGCTCCCAATCGCCATAATGCTTTTGAGCTTAAAATTTTCGATGCGCAGAATAATCTGCTGTATCAGGATAGCAGCATTGGCATTGTCAGCGGTAAATATGGCATTCTGGGGCAGCCGCTGCCCAATGATATCTGCATTGAGGTGGATGATCCAGAAAATAATGGTACAAAGCTAGAGCTGGTTTTTGAGAAAAATTCTCTGCTGCCGCTGAAGAAAACCCTCACCAAAGAAGTCACGAAAACCATCCGGAAGGGCTCCGATGAACGGCTGATTATCAATATTCTGGAAGGCACGAATATAGCGACTCCGGGCACCAATCTTTCTATTGGGATTATTGAAATCAAGGGCAGCGAACTGATGATTGATCTGGTAAAAGGGTCGGACGTGGAAATCGTGCTGGAAATTTCTGAATCCAGAGATTTACGGATTTCCACCTACTTGATGATGACGGATCAGGAATTCACGAATCTGTTCAGCCCCTCGGAGCGGTGCGTGAGTCACGGCAAGCTGGAAGACGAAATGGTAATCTTATTGAAAGAACTGGACCGCGAAATTGGGTTGGCCAATGAGCACGAAGAATACGAATTGTCGCAGTCGCTGCACGATATCCGTAACCAGTTGCAGGAACTGCACCGCCAACTCTGTAGAATGCCATCGGATGATGTGACTGATGCCAAGTTTCAGATCGACGACCGGAAGCGGAACCTGGCCCTGCGAATTGATGCCCTTACGAAAGATAAGAAAAACACTCGTATCAAAGAGGAATATTTTGCCTATAAAAAATGGTGCCAACAGCTACTGGACAATCACGGCAATGAGCAGGAAAAAATGCGGTTTATGGATCTGACGGCCAGTGAAAAACAACTATTGGCTTCCAACAGTCCGTTGCTCATCGAATCAGCCATTAAGAAAATCAGGGAAGTAGCTGCGCCGGTGCAGTGGCGTACTCCCGAATACCTGATCAGTATTTACTACCATTATGCGGAGATGGATGGTGAGTACACCGACAAGGGGAAAAGCCGATAAACTCAAAGCCCGGGGAAACGAAGCCTTGGAACGAAAAATTACGAAGAACTAAAGTCGTCATCAGCCAGCTGTACGCTTTGCTGCTACCGAGAGAACAGGAAAAAAATCACGGTAAAGGGCAACGGAATTGGATAAGCCAGGCGAGTAATAGGGGGCCGGTAACGGCCAAGCTTTCAGAAATAGGATTAAAACAAACCCGGAAGGTTGCTACACCTTCGGGTTTTTTGTTTTATACGTTGATAACCGCGCTGGTGTTGGGTATGTTCATTCCCAATTTCCTCTTGTTATCCAATCCGCAAAGTGAAATATAGCAATTACAAGCACAACAAAAATGGTCAATCCTAATCCTATTTTAAATCCCATTAATTTTCTGGGTTGTTCCGCATTTGCAATGCGGAACCAGCGAAAAGGGCATTTCAAATGCCCGGCTATTACCCATCCGCATTATAAATGCGGATGAACAGCTGCAAAATGTCGTACACCCTTTATTCTTATACTCGCTGAAATTCCTATGAAAGGCGTATAAACCTATATCCCATCCCAAATTACTTTGACTTTATCACCGGCAGACGTGACCTTAAAGGTGGCGATTGGTGCGGCATTGGATTGAGCTTTGCCTAACACCATCAACGTCCGGTTCACCACCGAATCTTTTTCCTGGACGGGTACCAGCACATCGCTCATTTCACTGTCTCCGCTGGCCAAGTCCTTGGCGCTAGTGATGAGATGCAGTGCGGGTGTCTGGTCGGTTACCCTGGCTTTAGCTAAAAACCTGCCGGCTATCCGGTTTGATGCGTCATACGCCGGGGATTCTGCTTCCACAGCTATAGGTGCCTCCATCGCAACCGGGGCAACCTCAATAGCTGTGCTTACTTCCTCCATTACTATTTCCTCCGTTGGTTCCTGCGGTTGGTCATCAAAATATAAATTATCGTTCCACTGCTTGCCACAGTACCATTTCACGTAGAATCCATGCGAGAGGAAGGTAATGGGCATGTAGTCTATCTTCAGGGTTTCACCGGCCCGGATGTAATAACTTTTCAGCGGCTGATCGTCCAGGTGCATACACATCAGGGCATCGAATTTAGATTGATTTTTGACCAGAATGGGGGCATTCCGGTAAATGGTCTGGACTGGGTTGAAGACTGATTCGTACGGATCGAAACCCGTTTTAGGCCGTATACCTGGCGCATAACTGGTTAGGACTGCGGTATCCCGCTCCAGGGCATTGAGTAAATAGGCACGCTTGTTCCGTTCCTCGGTAACTGAAGCAAACAGGGGCGTATTTCTTTCTTCTAATGCTTGCGTTATCCATTCCGTATTGACAGTATTGGATCGGTAAGTGGGCATAGAAGACGAACTGCAACCGCGGCTGCCAAGCACCAGTAGTTTAACCAGTATAAAGCAGGCAAAGAGAACAATCCGGATACCCGACCAGCCGGAGGCTGGTGCGGTTTCGCGCGGCCTGGAAGCCGCTGAGGTGTATTCGGACGGTGAGTCAATCAATTGTTCCCGGAGGCGGTTCAAGCGGTTTTCCACTTCCTTCGTCGTGACCAGCATTAATCCATTATACAGTAAACTCTCTGCCAGTTTCGTCTTTCGGTGGGGCCGGTTGTAGAGCTTAATAAACAGATCCGCCAACGAATTGCCGATCTGATCCCGCTGCAACTGAAAAGGTTCCGGCAGTATATTCAGAGCCCGCACCAGTGGATATTGGGTAAATTTGGTCACTTCCTGTACCTGCGCCGCCGAACCGTCAAAATTACGGACCAGATGATGCAATTGATTGTGAAGAAAAGAAAGATGCCGCGTGGTAGCCGAATAGTAAGCAGGCTGGTTCCTTTCCGGGAAAATTAATGGCATTTTTACCAGTTGGCCGATCAACTGCTGATTCCCCGATTTCACCGCCTCCGCTAACCGAATATTATATTGATGCGCAAAAAATGGCTGGATAAACTCGTAGGTGGGCTGGTTCTCCGCGGTCAGCGGAAATGTTGCCTGCCAGTTGTCTTTAGGAACCTCACCCCGTTCCAGAAAATCCAGCAGCGGTTTATTTTTGTACACCTGTTGGTGAAAAGGGAGTTGCCGAACATCTATTTCTTCAAAAAACCGGACGATGTCATTTTTGGAATAAGTAAGACCGTTGATTAACAGATTGCCGCCCTGGCTCAATTCCAGTTCGGCCAGCATCCGGCGTTTGGACCGTTGAATTTCCTGGGGTACGAATTCACCCGCTTGGTTTCCATTAATAAGTATATGGAAGGGGGATAGGTATTGCATAAAATAATAACCGTCCGGGTTGCGTAATTGATGAGGATTCAGCCTGAAAGAAAGCTCTTTCAACTATTACTATTCAAGGAAATAGAAAAGTGGGGGTTTCTTACGCTTAATACGCAGGGTAGCCGCAAGTGTAACTTGTGCCAGCAGGCTTTCGGGGATAGGGGCTGAAAGAAATAAAGGGAACCCGGTTGATGGAGATCCAAAAAATAAACGCCGGAATAAAAAAGTATTTCCGAAACTGAAGGCAAAAAAAAGCCCCATCCGGAAAATGGGGTTTCAAATTAGCTAAACGAACGTAGCAGAATGCCTTATTTTTTAGTAGCCGGTTGCGGAGCAGCAGAGGCGCCGGTAGCAACTTTCACCGGCTTCCGGCGACGGCTGTTTCCGTAAGACTTCATAAAACGTTTGCCGGCTTTGGATTTTTTATCACCTTTTCCCATAATACTGATTCTTTTTAATGAAGAGACAAAAGTAGATGCTCTTTCCCGATTTACCAAGGGAATGTATTAAGGATCGTCAACCGAATACGTTAATAATCCTTTTAGTCAGCACTTTCGAAGCCGTAGTCCCGTTCCACCTTACAGATTCGCACCTTGAAAGATTGATACCATATTTCCCGGCCCCGATCCCGGGCCAGGGTATGATCGGCGTGTTGCTTCCAACGGGAAATGGACTCCAGACTATCCCAGTAAGAAACGGTAATTCCCAAATCCTCTCTGGCGGATTCTACGCCCAGAAAACCTGGTTGTGCTGCGGCCAGTGCTACCATTTTCCCGGCCATGTCACCATACCCGTGATCCCCTTCCGTCCGAAGGGAAGTGAATATAACGGCGTAATAGGGAGGCTTGGGTGTAAGGGCAATCATCGTATAGTGATAAAGGGTATATTTAGTTATCCAACATCGAATTAACCGGGCTGCATCCCTAATTTGCTTTTGCGGTAGCCGTAGCTGAAGTACACGACTAACCCGATAAACAGCCAGATCAGGAAGTATTTCCAGTTGGTAAGGCCAACCTCCGTCATCAGGTACAGGTTTACCAGCACGCCCAATACCGGAATCAGGGAAAGGTTACGGGTAAAAGTCAGGTAAGTCATTAGCACGCAAACGAGAATATAACCCGTCCGCAGCAGTTTATGCCCGACGGCCTGACCTACCCCATCCGCCGTATCCAGGGTGAAAAACTGCCCGATAGCCTGGGGTTCATTGATCACAATCAGCACCAGTACGCCGGCAAACAACAGCGGAAGTATCCATTTGCCATTATAATAAGGCACCTTAAAGCGACCCGTCCGGGCCTTCCGCGTATCCATCAGCAGTACGCCGCCGCTTACCAGTACAAACGCAAACAGGGTACCGATACTGGTCAGGTCAGTCACTTCCGTCAGGTTCATAAACAGTGCCGGCACCGCCACCACAAATCCGGTGATGATGGTCGAAATATAGGGCGTTTTGTATTTAGGATGAATGGCGGCAAAGGGTTTGGGCAACAATCCGTCCCGGCTCATGCTCATCCAGATCCGGGGCTGACCCAATTGGAATACCAGCAATACACTGGTTGTAGCAATCACGGCGCTGGCCGCAATAATACCCGCAAAAAGATGCATATCTAACTTCTCGAACACGTAGGCCAGTGGGTCACCCACCGCTAGCTCCTTGTAGTTGACCATGCCCGTTAGAACCAGGGTGATGGTTACGTACAAAACGGTGCAAATGATCAAGGCATAAATCATGGCCCGCGGCAGATCCCGTTGCGGGTTTTTACATTCCTCGGCCGTAGTAGAAATGGCATCAAAACCAATGTAGGCGAAAAACACCGCTGATACGCCTTTCAATACCCCACTAATTCCGTTGGGGGCGAAAGGGTGCCAGTTTTCCTGTCTGACGTAAAAGGCGCCTACGCCAATAACCATCAGAATCACAATAATTTTTAAGAGGACCATGAGGTTACTGGCCGTTTTGGATTCTTGAATGCCTACGTATACGAGCCAGGTAATAAAAACCGTAATGCCCAGCGCCGGCAGATCAGCAATTAACCGGAAACTGCCCCATTGGGGGGCAGTTTGCCAGGCAGTATAAGCTAATTGCTGAAATGGCGTTGCCGCCTGCAAGGTTTGACCGCTTTGCAAAAGCCCATTTATGGCCTCATTGGCCCGGAAAGCAGACAGGTAGTCCATGGTCAGATAAGCGGGAATGTTAACCCCCAGGCCCGAGAGCAGACT
This sequence comes from Cytophagales bacterium, assembly GCA_030448185.1. Lineage (GTDB taxonomy): Bacteria > Bacteroidota > Bacteroidia > Cytophagales > 172606-1 > CADCTQ01. The sequence goes on from JAUJNL010000045.1 coordinate 34,883, forward strand.
GGTAAAGTAATCGGACCAGGAAATGGCCACGGCAATATTACCGATGGCGTATTCCATCAGCAGATCCCAACCCATGATCCAGGCGATGATTTCCCCAAAGGAGGCATACGCATAAGTATAAGCACTGCCGCTGATCGGGATGGTAGAGGCAAATTCCGCGTAGCAGAGGGCCGAAAAAACGCAGGCAATGGCTGTAAATATAAAAAGCATCGAAACGGCAGGTCCACCGTTAGCACTGGCGGCTCCGATGGTGCTGAAGATGCCGGCCCCAATCACGGCCGCAATTCCCATGGCGGTCAGATCCCGCAAAGTCAGACTTTTGACCAGATTACCCCCGTGCAGCGATTCACGGTGATCAATGTCCGCTAAAATATGTTCGACTGATTTCTTCCGGAACAGGGAATTTTTCTTCACGGGCTGGGCGGGTGGTTTGGAAGTGTAAGGATGAAAGGGGAAAATTAAATATTCTTACCTAAAATCAAATAACTTAATCCGATTCGTTGTTAATGAAAAAAGCCGGAATTTGTAAATAGATTACTCCTTCCCAAATTTGAAAACAGGTTATCACCCTTGCTTATGAAGCTTTTAGGAATAGTATTTGTTATCACCGGAATTCTAGCGGTAAATTCAGGGTACGCCGGGAATCGTACGGACTTTTCGTTGTCAGTGGCCAAGCCGGAAACGGGTGTAATTGAGAAAACCGATAATGGGCTGTTTAAGAAAAAGAAAAAAAAGAAAGACTGTGACTGCCCCGGCAGCAAACAGGGAAAGCGTAAAATTGCCAAACAACGCCGACAGCATACAACCAAATCGTAAGGCTGCATGTTATTCGTCAGTCTGAAGACTGGCATTCACCCAGACGTAGTTTACAAACTACGCCCAACGTATAACGCAATGTTTAATGTTACTTATGTTCGGCATAGGCTGAAGACTATGTCGAAAGCGGAAGCCAGCCTTCAGACTGGCATTTTAACAAAACCTTCATGAATAAACCCGATGAGTCAGGGATACCAGGTGTATGACCAAGCCATGTCTTATTTCCTGACCTTCCAGGTAGTAGATTGGCTGGAATTGCCCGGGCCGACAAGGCGGATCTTTCGGCTATCATCCGGGATTTCAAAAAGTTTACTTCCGTCCAGTTGCAATTGTTTACAGAAAGCACAAGTTCGCCAATCTTCAGCTTAACTGCGTTTGTTAGCTGTGGTGCTATTTTAATTCACCAACTGTTACAACAACTATTTCGCTCACTGCTTTGAGTCTATTATCGTTAGTCAAAAAATAATCGGCTCCGGCTTCAATCGAAGTGGCAAGTTGAATTGCATCAGGTGTCCTGAAGTTATATTGTGCTCTTAGGCGTGCCGCAATTTCAGAAGTTGCAGATGTTACATCAAAAACTTCAATGCCTGGTGCCTTTGTCAATATATTTCGATATTGTTCGGCAATATCATTTTTGCCTTCTCTGAAAGGCTTTACCAAAACTTCAAGAAGTGTTATAGAAGAAGTAATAAAAGAAAAACCACCTTTGTCGTTGGAGTCAAAAAGTTTTGTGAGAAGGTCTTGATACTCGCTATGGCCTTCAATAAAATATATGAGGGGAGCAGTGTCCAAAAAAACAACTTTTGAGGAGAAATCTTGAATTACCATTGTCTTTCTCCGTCGATGTAGTTATTAATGTCATTAGTATTTTTCCAAAGCTCACTGCCTAAACCAGAAAGGGAGGTCAGACGTAATGAGGTACTTTTTGCTACTTCTTTTTTTCTAAGCAAGGCTACAAGTCGTTGAAGAAGATTAAGCTGATATTCCTTGTCAAGTTGTTTTACTTGAGAAAGAATGTAGTTTATGTTTAAATAAGTTTACATAAATAATAAAAAATAAATTTAATAAAAAGGTTTGAATTTGCCGCCAGAAGCCATGTCCGCAATACGCAGTACCAGCTCTGGACACACGAGAACCACGCGGTAGAACTGCATACGCCTCACTTCGTAAACCAAAAGCTTACTTATCTGCACGAAAATCCGGTAAGAAGCGGCTGGGTTGCCCATCGGAAGACTATGTATACTCCAGTGCCCGCAATTATGCCGGACTAAGTAATTATTTGGAAATTGATTTGATTTAACTTTTCGCCAGTCTGAAGACTATACCGAACTAAGGATTGATTATACAGTAAATGCTGATAAAACGGAAAAGTGCCCTATTTCACAGATAAGGCACTTTTCAATAAAAACAAATAATCTGTAATACTAACTAAATATTAAATTCAAAGTCCCAGACGTGATATAGATTACTTTCATCGAAGGGCCCATCATTAGCAACATAGCCTTGATATGCAGTCACAATAATGCGCATAATTTCAAAAGTCATTTCTTTTTCTGAGTAAGAAAAGGTCAAACATAGAATGTCTTCTACCCCCTTTGATTTTAGAAACAAGTTTTCTGCCTCACTATTAACAGACCATTTTCCCTCTGCTTTTTCCAATCGGCTTATCTCCCAATAGTAATTTTTCCGATGGATTCGCACACATAAATCCCATGTGGGATAACTTTTTACTGAATCATATAGATGGGATAGAGATGAATTTTGCAAAATAGCACAAATAGCCTCATTACTTGCTTGCTTAGGTATAAGTATGAATAGACTTGCTGTAAGTTGAGACTCAAAGGTTTAACAGATAAAAGTTCCAAAGGGCAGCGCAAACGCCAATAATTTGATTGATGATTTTCCTCGACTTAATCCGGCTCCGATGTTCCAGAATTCGATAACGCTTCATGCCTCCAATGGCGTGTTCGACATAAATGCGTTCTTGCCCAGCTTGCTTATTGTGCTCTTTTTGTTGCGCGGTTAACTCATTGCAGACGCCTTTAGGTGTTCGCTTCTTCTTGATAGGAATACAGAGCTGTTCACACTGATATAGGTCGGCAAATCCTTGAAAACCTAAATCTAAGCGTACTTTTACTCGGGTAAACCAGTCTTGATCGGGTGGAAATTCGGCTTGTAACAGGCTGTAGTCAGGTTGCTTGCCTTTGTAAGACTGGCTAATATAGAGTATCTGCTTGTTTTTAGTGCTAATGATTAACTCTTTATGGGTAGGTCGCTTTTTTCGGAATACTGCTCCTTTTGCGCCTCCTGGTTCTTGGGACGCTGCGTAGCCTGTTCACTTACATCCACGATAATCTCCTTTTCCTCCTGTAGATACGCCTTAAATTCGGCAGCATCCTTAAAATTACGTCTGGGCATTGCCCCTTCTCTTTCTAACGTGTAAGTGAGCAACTGCAGGTATTTCTCAAAATTGCGTTGGGCATTCGAGCCATCCGTACCGATTAACAAACCTAAATTATCCTAGCACAAGCCGTTCTTAAGCTGGAACAAGACCAGAAACAGGCAGTCCGCGTAGGTAGGCAGCAGTAAGTCTACTTCGGTTCGCGCCGCTAAGGTACTCAAAGACACTCCTTGAAAAACTCATACGTCTCGCCAAAATACTTCACCAGACGATGAAACTGTTGTTCACTCAAACCGGTACTCGACTTCCACTGTCGTTCGTTCCGAATCTGCTGATAACTAAGCATCCGCTTTTTAGAAGCTAAATTACGGCTCTATTCCTAATTTTACCCCTTGTTTTGTAACTCCTTCTAAATCAACTTGCAGCAAGTCTAATACATCTTCCATAAAACTTTACTTTAGAATATCCAAAAGAGTATTCCTTTCACTCTTGTCAGCACCAAAGTTAGGCGTAGTTTGTAAACTACGCCTGAGCGAAAGCCAGTCTTCAGACTGGCGCAACTAAACTAAACCGCCTTTCCAATAACTACTCACCACTTATACCGGACCCGTTACAGTTTTACCGAAACTTCTAAAGTGTCACCAAAACCGAGTTCAATGATTTTTTGAAGTGTCGAAATGCGGGCTTCTTTAATATTGTTTTCAATTTTAGAAATGTAGGATTTTGTCGTTCCTACTTTTTCAGCGAGTTGTTCCTGTGTCATACCTTTTTCAATCCGCGCATTGTAGATCAGAGCACCAATTTTGAAGTTCTCGTAACCGGCTTCAAGTTCATCCCGCTCTTTTGTTCCACGCTTTCCGTAGTTTTTTTCTTTAAATTCTTCAAGAGTTATTAAATTTTTATTTCTCGTTTTCATATTCTGCTTTTATTTTAAGTGCTAATTCAATTTCTCTTTTTGGTGTCTTTTGAGTTTTCTTTTGGAAGCCGTTCGCCAAAATGACTAATTTTCCTTGGTCAAAAAAACAGAAAATGCGGAATATGTCATTCCCCGATTGAACTCTGATTTCATATAGTCCGTCCGTGTTCTCAATATGTTTAAGATAGGTTTCAGGAACTCTTTGCAGGTCTTCGATCAAATCAAACGTCCAAACGATTTTGGCTTTTACTTTTTTGGTTTGTTTGTCAAAGAAGGTCTGGAAGTAATCCCTAAAAAAGGTAATCTTTCTATACTTCTGTTTTTTGTCCACAAAACAAAGATATAAAAGTTTCTCTAAAGTGAAACACAAGGCTCCTGAAAAATAGCCTGCTTAGGTGTGTGAGCTGATTTACCGGAATCACATATAACGTTGAACGGCTTTGTGCAGGTGGGGAAATAGTATTCCGTTTGCACCACGTTAGGCGTAGTTTGTAAACTACGCCTGAGCGAAAGCCAGTCTTCAGACTGGCGAAACGACCCTAAACTACTTTCCAACAACCACTCACCACTTATACCGCACACTGGCGCCGCCGAAGTAGTTGCGGTCGGGTGCCGGGTTATAGAACCGATTGCCGAAGGCATTAATGTCGTTGCCCAGGCTGTACTGTTCATTTAACGCATTGTCAACCCCGGCATAGAGTTCCGCTTCCACTCTTCCCAGCGTCCGGCGGTAGCCCAGGCGGCCACCCAGCAGGGCATAATCGTTGGCGTATTCCGTATTGGCGTCGTTGAGCGGCATAAAATCAACGAAGTTGAAGGTTATATTGGCAAAGAATCCGGGTCTGGTTGCCGCATCAATACCAAGTACGGCCACGTGGGGCGCAATTCCGGCTACTTTTTTGCCCGAAAAATCAACCTCTTCCTGCTGGTAGTTGCGGTAGCGGTACCCATTGTAGGTGTAGCTACCCGTTAACCGGAAGGTTTGCAGCCAGGTGGAGGCGTTTGACAAATCATTTTGCCGGATCAAGTCAAACGTGGCCGTTAGCTCCAGGCCATTCTGGGCAGTTTTACCCGCATTCACAAAGTACTCGGCGCCACTCTCGGTAGAGCGGCGTACGATGGTTTCGCGCAGTTGCAGTGAATAGCCCGTCAGATCGAAACCCAGCCGGTTTTGCCATAGGTTACCCCGGAAGCCCACTTCGTAGTTCGTTCCCTTCTCGGGAGCCAGGGCAGTATTAAAGGTTCCTTCCGAAGGCCGTACTTCCGCAATGGAGGGCGGTGAAAAACCATAGCTAATGCTTCCGTAAGCGGCCAGTTGCGTACCTATTTTTTTGAGCAAAGCGATCCTGGGTATCACTACCGGGGTAAAACGGCGGTTTTGGTAAGTAGCAGGGACCTCGGAAAGCCGGATGAAACCATAGCGGAGCCGGTTCAGACTGGCCCCGGCCGTAAGCGAAAAGCCGTAAGGCAAATCGGCTTCCGCCTGTCCAAAGAGCAGATATTGTTCGGAGGTAATTTCATCGTCGTATTGCAGGGTATCCCGCTGGCCGCCCCGGTTGCCGTAATTCTGCCCATCCGTGAAACCCCGCTGGTACTCTCCCCCGGCCACCAGTCGAATGGTTCGCTGGCCGGCGGGAATGGAATAACTGAAACGGGTCCGTCCGCCAAATCCCTGTTCGGTCCGCTGTTCGTAATTGGTAATGAAGGGATTGGCAAATTCATTCAGGCTCCCGTAAAGCGAAGTTACATTCTCCAACCGGTCATTCCAGTGGTATTGCTGCGAAACGCCGAGGGAAAAGTACTTTTGGTAGATAGCCGTTTGCTGTTCCACGGCGCCGGGGGCAACGCGGGTAGCCTGCCGGGCCCAGCGGGGATTTTGTCTAAATTGCCCAATCGTAAGCCCGCCGGGAGTCTGGTAAAAAAGGTCAGAATAGAGCCCCTGAACCGAAATGGTCCGCTTTTCGTCCACGAAATACTGACTTCTCAGGTGCAGGGCATTTCTTCGCATCTGGCTTTGTTCCCGGTACCCATCGGATTGCTGGCGGGAGTAGGAGAGGAGTATATTGGTCTTATCGGAACCGGACTGAACCTGCACGTTTTCCCTTTCCAATCCATACGAGCCCCGCTGGATACTGGCCGCTACGCTGCTTTCGCCGGTGGGTGCCACCGGACTATACAGCAATATAGCGCCTCCGGTACCCGCGCCGTAGATACTGCCCGCCGGGCCTTTGATCACTTCCAGTCGTCCGATATGACTAAAATCGAGGGCGTTAAGCGGAGTCGTGCCTCCCGCATCCGTAAAAGGAATGTCGTTCCAGTACGCTTTCACGTTCCGGACCAGGTAGGGCGACCGGATGCTGCTTCCCCGGATATTGAGCCGGTAACTACCCGGAGACCGTTCCTCCATGCGTACGCCGGGCAGCGTATTGAGGGCCGGAACCAGAGATGTATTACTAAATCGCTGCAAATCCCGCGAACTCAGAAAGCCCACCGAGGCCGGTGTTTCCAGCAGTTTCCGGTCCGATTCCAGTCCTGTCACTACCACTTCGCCTAACTGTTCATAAGAGGGTTCCAGGTAGACAGTGGCGCCATTAGATAGTTCTCCCGGCGTAATGGTCTTGGGAATATAGCCAAGTTGGTAAATAGTTAAGCGGGATAAACGGTCCGCTTCGATTTGAAAATTGCCCTGCTCATCCGTGAAAGGTCGGGCCGGGGAGGTAACTTCTCCACGGGTTTCGCGGTAATAAGCTCCCGCAACCGGCTCCCGGGTAAGGGCATTGGCAACTTTCCCGGAGATGGGTATAGTCAGTACTTTTTGGTTAATTTCCTGGGCAAATGCCCAGGAAAATAGCAGGCAAATACAGGACAACGAGGTAACTATCCGTAAGGTCATAAGTGAGAAAAGGCAAGTGGCAGTAGTACAAACCGGCAATGGACCGGACAAACAATTTTATCCCTATTTCATCAAAAATGGGTAGTATTTTCTGAAGAAAAATCGTTACATTAGTATAGAATGGAACGGTAATTGTTCTTGATTCATCAGGTTTAAGGTTAAAATTCACTCAGGGTGTTAAGGAAGCGGCTTCGTTGAAAAACCCCGCTCCTTAACACCTTGTTTCATATGAATTCTTTTCATGTGTGTGTTAAACAGGAAGCTTTTTACGTAAATACCTTTAAAATTAAGTCCCAAGGACTACCTATAGACCAGTAGCTATACGTATTCGATTAGAAATGGTATTGTTTGCCTTTGTCCTTTTGAAAGTAATCCTATCGTCTCAAAAGTTAATTACTCGCTGGAGGCAAGCGACAGTAAACCTATTAGCTCAGTCTTTCCGGGAAATTAACTTGGTGTGAATGGCAATCAGGTCAAAGTCCGAATCATTATTGACTACTGGATAGCCAAAATGAATCCCATAAAAAGCAATCAGGCAATCGTTGGCTTTCCGAATGGTGATGCCCTTTTTGCGCAGGGCTCTATACATTTCAGCTGCACCAACGGCAGCATCTCCGTGCGGAAGGGTAAGCATCAAGAAGCCTCCCAATGCATTTCGGACCCGGGCATACTGGCCATCATCCTGAATCCCTTGCAGGACTTCCTGGACAATGGTAGGCGTAAGTAGAACGGGCTTGTCATGGTCTAAGTAGTCATATAACAAGGCCCTGCCCGGCGTCAGGTGTCCATTCAAATATTCTATCCAAACGGTTGTATCGAAAATAAGTGGAGTGGCAGCCATTACACTTTGCGCATCTGTTCAATATCTCCTTCCCACGCTACTTTGCCAGCCAGGGCCAGCATATCTTTTCGCTTTAAATATTTAACGTAAAAGTCCAGGGCTCGATTGACCACTTCTTTATTGGTTTTCAACTTGCTTAGCCGGTGTGCCTCCCGAAGCAGGTTATCGTCGAGGTCTATATTAGTTCTCATACACAAAAATACTACTTTTTATACACAAACATGGCTAATTTTTAAATTAGCCATCATTTTTAATGATCCGTTTTGTTGCTTGGGAAAGAAGGGGACAATAATCTTTTCTT
>JAUJNL010000046.1 GCA_030448185.1 Cytophagales bacterium
AATTTAAGCGGTTTTAAAGGAGTTTAGATCAATTCTCGCGGAGAGAGCGGGATTAGAACCCGATAGGGATACATGAAAAAAGGGGCTTAATGCCCCTGATTCTATTATTTCGATGATGCCAATACTCATATTTCTACTGCCAATTGCGGCTGGCTGCCATTTTACTGCCAATTTTTAATACTGATTTGATGATCTGGAACTAACGGGAATAGCTACAGGTCCTGAATTACTTTTGGTAACCAGCTTCAGGGCTTCTTTATTAAACCGGCCATTCTCAAGTTTATTCCCTTCACTAAACCACATGCATTCAACCCTTCCACTAACAATATCATTTACCGTCATCTTTGGGCCACCAGACCGAAGCTGGACTACATCTCCTGATTTAAATTGTTCTTCCGCCATAATTGAATAAAGTTTAGAGTGAATGAATCTGGTTAAATTGATCTTATGTCAAAGTTCAGCACTTGGACTGATGAGCAGCTTGCGCAATCAGTTGAAACACATCTTGATAAACTCAGCTTTGCTCAGCATCTGGGACGCTTCCGGGATAACTGGGTAAAAGAGCGCCGGCGGGATGAGCTTATTGCTTACTGTCACATTATTGAGGAAGAGCTTCATCTGAACCTTTGCGTTGCCTCTAATCCAGCGTTGACTACTCCCATTAAGTCCGCAGAAGAATAGGCACGTTCTGTTCTCATTTTAAGTATAGTGAGTTGCTGTCGCTCCTCATCGGTAAGCTTTTTAGATAAGAATTTATCTAATGCTTTATCTATGTAACCCTTTACTTTTTCAACCTGCTTGTCGGCGGACCCTAAATGTTTGACATTGCTCCGGCCGCTTTCCATATCAATCAGATTTTGCATAAAGGAGGAATCAGCACCGTTGCTGCTAGTCTTCACGCTTTGGTGAGCCCGTCGGATGAAGGCTTCATACATAGCGCCCTTTTGATAAGAATCAGAATTCATGCTGGTTGCGGTTTTAGTTTTTAGCTCTTCCCAGGATAATCCTACCTGTACTTAGGGGTCTCTCCATACTCACCCTGTCTGCTTCTGCTTTTTGATCTGCTCTTGTTCCGGTGCCGGCGTAGTTCAGCCAGCCCGCCGTTCTAGGTCATCAAGTCGCCGCTCCAGTGTAGCAACCCGTTCGTCTAAGGTGGTAAGCTTCTCCAGCCGTTTGTCAATAGAAGTTAGCTTGTCGACGACCAGCGTCATCGTGCGGTCAAAGGCTGAAATCATGGTACTCATTTGCTGGCTTAGACCAGTTACGTGTTCAGTGAGTTGGTCTAATCGCTGATTGGTCTGGCCTTGCTGGTCAGCCATCCGGTCCAGCCGTTGTAGCGATTCGGCCAGTAATTCGACGATTCTATCCTCGTTCTTCATGTGGTTTGTTTAATTTTTACCTCTTGGCAGTTGGGCGATGATACGCATGCCCGCATCGAAATACTTAATTATAGGTATTGTATAAGGGGGTTACTTATGGGTTTTTTACTTGCCTAATTATTGCCCATATACAGGAGTGCCACCATTTTTTAGTCGTTTTACCTCTTCTTGGCACTGCTCTAGTTGCTTCTCCTTTTGTTCGATGAGCTTGTTTTTAAATTCCATTTCCTCTAGGAACTGCCGCAGTATTCTATTAGTCTCAGTAATTTTTTTTATATCATCAAGCATCTGTGATCTTATCTCATCAATCAGCTGTGCTGTTATTGTAGAAGATTCGGAATCCGGCTTTAAACTCTTAGGGTACTTATGCTCAATATCAAGCCCTTCACTGAAAAAATAGGATATAGACACTTCAAGTACTGTGCATATCTTCTCCAACTGACTAAGCCTTAAATCATTCTTATTAAAAGCATTATGAAGACTCTGCTTAGTAGTGCCTATTAATACAGCCAATTTTTCAATTGACATCTTCTTCTGAGCTAATAGAGGCTTTATTTTTTCCTCAAGGTGTATCATTTGTAGTCTAAGTATTATGCCAGTCCAAAAATATTTTACTAAATCAATTGACTAATAGTAAAATTTACTTTACTATTGCAGTATAGTCTTTTCTAGTAACTGTTATAATTAGACTATAGTTTATAACAAATCACTACCAAAAGTAATTAAAATTATGGCAATTCCAATCAAAGACAAGGTTAGGTATGACCAGCTGCACGAGGAGCTGAAGCAGCATATTTTCCCGCCCTATGCCGATGCAGTCCGGGAAATTCTTAATGCTCAAGGGATACAGGTAAGTAACCGCAAAATTTACAATGTGGTAAAGGGAATGGTTAAGGACTTTCCTATCCTATATGCGCTTAGGAAGCACTTCAATCTTATGAATCCGGATGAAGAAGCGCACACCAAGAGTATGATCAAACGGCAAAAGCTGAATATTCCAGCTAGTTAAGTAGCCCCAAATATTCACCACTTATGCCCCACCAACTTGCCCGGCTGGAGTACTTAGAGTATTCAGGCCAGTTGATCGAAACCCCAGTGTTAAGCACTCAAAGAATGGTATCTATTAAACCTATTTGTGAAGTGCTAGATGTACGGTACAAACGCCAAGATGAGCGTTTAAGAAAGCATCCAATCCTAGGTCAACTATACCAGTTAACTGGGACAGTTGGAGCAGATGGAAGACGCAGGAAAATGATGTGTTTACCGGCCCGGCATATCTCCAACTGGGTGTATAGCATTGGTGATCAGAACAGGAGTGAAAGGCAAATTGAAATCAAGTACTCCTTCCTCTTATGGTTTGAGCAGCAGCTTGACCAATTACTGATTCCTATCGAAATGCTCCAGACCCAGGAGCAGGAAGCCCGGCTTCAGCTACTGGAGGTCAAAGAAGAACGCCTTAAGCGGAAACGAGAAGGAGCCTGGCAACGGGCCAGGTTACTGGAAAGTTTACGATTGAAAAAGGGGCTGACGCCGGAGGCCGCACTGGTGGAGCGGCGCAACAATATCCGCTCCGCAATCAGTTACACACATGGCCGAATGAACGCATTTCCCGGTCATGAATTGTATGATCGTTGGGAGGCTAAACTCAATCGCTGGCAGGAGGAGCTACGGGAAATAGAAATCAAGCTCAGCCAGCAGTACACCGAATATTTGGAAGCCCAATCCTGAGAAGATTTTTAAACGCCAAAAGGCAGTGCTCCAAGCACTACCTTTTAGAGTATCTTCTTTCTCCCAATCCTCCCGCATCACCCTCCCTTTCTTTAGAATCTAACCTTTCCAAAAGATGAAAAATAGAGACCCTGTTTTCAGTGGGTAAGCCCTCTCTTTGCCCAAATTCAACCGACAAGCCTCTTTCAAGTCATGACTAGAGCTACTTAACTGGTTTCAAACCACCCGAAAGCCATGCTAATTAAGACTATGTATTACCAGGAATTACCCATAGAACACCATAAGGCGTCTACGCTGATGAAAGCTGGCTGGTACATCAATGGATTTTGGCGTTGCAAAACGCTCCAAGCGGCAAAAGACGCCATTGATACGGGAGTGCATAAAGCGTCAGTAGACCAGTTTGCCCAGGCTGCTTATCGAGTTATGAGCAGTCGAGAACAAACTATTGAAAATAAATAGGCTTACTGTTCTCAGCAGTAAGCCCTCTTTCCTCACTTATGACCTAATTGACCCGACCATGATCAGCCCTCAATTTACTAATTCCTCCGCCCTGGATGCGGAACCATAAGCAGTCACCCCTTGACTCCGAATTTCACATTCCCAAAGAAATCAAAGCATGAAAGAACCAGAAAAATTCCTCCAGTTCAACGGCCGTCCTATCTACTTTCTGACTGCGAACGGCGTCTGTTGGATTGCCATCAAACCCCTCTGTGAAGTGTTGGAAGTGAACTACAACCCGGCAGTTTCAGAACTTGAAAGAAGACGGAATTTTAAGCCGTGTGTTGCTAAACAGCAAATGCACGACGCTTCCGGGAAGGCTTCAGGAAATGATATGTCTGCCGAAAAATTCGTCTACGGCTGGCTGTTTAGCCTGCGTTCAGATAGCCCGCCAGTTACTCGAATACAAGCAAAAATGCTATGAGCTGCTCTTTGATTACTTCAGCACGCTTACCGAGCGGCAAAGTCTTTTAAAGGAGAAGACCAAGCTGCAAATCAGATTGAGAAGCTGGAAGCCCTGGTAAGTGAGAACGCCGATTATCAGAACTCCAGCGGCTCAAGGCTTTGCAACGACAGGCCGGTTCTTCCCTCAAACAACTAGATCGAGTGTGATTTCAGCCCCAGTTAGATATCTGGAAACCAGAGTTACCCGAAGCAGATGCTCAATGAAAGTAAACTTGCTCACCCAGGCCTAGTATTTACTGCCCATCAAAACAAAAGGCTTACCGCTGTAACTGGTAAGCCTCCATTAAAAGCTTACTGTTCTCAGCAGTAAGCTCTTCCCTCACTCATCACCTAATTGACCAGACCATGATCAGCCCTCAATTTACAAATTCTCCCGCAACCAATTCACTTTCACTCCAATGGAAAACCGCCTCGGATCTCCATTTTGTTTACGCTTCGCATGCAGGAAAACAAAAAAGGCAATGGTACCATCTATTGCCGCATCACCGACCACAATGGAAGACGTTCCGTTTTCGACCGGAATACCGGTAATGCCTCAGCAGTGGAACCAGTCGGAGCAGTATATTGAAGGGGAACACGCCTCGATTCAGAACCTGCGCCTTTCTCACGTTAAAACGCAGCTGGAGGCCCTGCATTTCCAATTATTTTCTAGCAATCTGCCTACCAGTGCCGCCGGGTAAAGGACTGTTTCCTGCGCGGAGCTAATAATTATACGGCCATCCCTACTTTCCTCGAATGTCTTCGCAAAATCGTAACTGACCAGTACGAGAAGATGACCGGTAATGGCATTGAGCGGAGCACACTGAAAAGTATGCGTGCCCTGGAAAAGAAGCTAATCATGTTCGTGCAGGACTACTACCAGGTCAAGGATTTAGCCCTCAAGAGAAGTAAAACCTGCTTTTGCGACCGATGCCCTGAATTATTTCAAAGGAACTAGACAGTTTGGGCATAACTACTGTTTGAAGATTCTGATTCTGGCTAAAGGTGCTGCGCTACGCTTATGAGTGTGAGTACATCAATCGCAACCCGTTGGCTCAGTTTAAGCCTACGAAAGAGCGGCCCCAAACCCATCGTGTACCTGGAAGAGCATGAGCTAGCCAAATTGATGGAATATGAATTCGTCAGCGAGAAGCTCAGCCGGGTAGAGACTGCTTTGTATTCTGCTGCTTTACGGGCTTGTCTTACTCAGACTTGGCTAATCTGCACCCTACCCATTTCAAGCAGGATAAGCAGGAAGGCTTTCTATTGTGATTGACCGGCAAAAGACAGGTACTACCTCCTACATCCCTTTGTTTCCGCTGCTTTGAAAATCATCGATAATACCGCTTTGACCTGGAGTGCCTGGAGCAGGGGAAAATGCTACCGGCTATCTCCAATCAGAAGTACAATGTATTCCTCAAGGAGATCGGGGCGGTGCTTGGTTTTAAACGGCACCTGACTTCCCACGTAGCTCGTAAGACGGCCGCTATGCTACTCCTAAATAACGGCATGCCCATTGAGACGGTGAGCTTGATCTTAGGCCATAGCAGTATCAAGATGACCCAAACCCGCTACGCCCAGGTCAAGCAGCAGAAAGTAGCCTCCGACTTTGACAAGTTCCTTACCCAACCCAACCTGTTAACTCAATGAAGCTAAACATGGAAGACATCTTTGAGGATCCCAGGGATCGGCGGATATACGAACTGGAAAACCGGCTCTCGATCATGGGGGAAGTGCATGATTTGATCAAAGAGAATTACGACTTGTGCCTGATCCTGTTAAAGTCTTACGAGAAGGAAAATAAGCAGCTGCGGGAAACTAATTGGAAACTCAAACGCTGCCTATTCAGGCCTAACTAAAGTAAATATAAAGCGCACCGGGCAAGGTGCGCTTTTGCCATTTCTAGCGAGATTTTTTTATCAACCCTTGTTTCACTTGCCTCAAATTAGCAGGCCTTACCGATTATTCTATGAAAGAAAAAAACAATGAAGTAGTTCAACCGGATGTAAAGTATTATCAGCAAAGAATTGACCAGCTTAACCTTAAGCCCGAGAAAAATACGGTACTGGTCAGAATGCCCGGCTCGGCCGACTCCTGTGCCATGCAGCTGCTCGATGATGACGGCAGCCGGGCTCATAACCTCTCTATTCTTTATTTGTCACTTCAGAAAGAAGCAGACTGTTACGTTCCCCTCACCTACGAAGGCAGTGTATTTGACTCCTATCTCCAGACGGACGTAAGTAAACTCTTTCCCTATCAGGCAATTCGCCTGGCAAAGCCTAAGGGGGAGAAAAAGTACGATAATCCTAAAAATACGGATGCCTTGCCTTATCTCACCCTTCCGGTCATTGATGCGTATCATGCCAGCCTTCCCATCCAAACCTTAATTCTAATGGAAGGCCAGCTCAAAGCCCTTTGCGGCTCCTTGCATGGGTTGTATACCGTGGGACTGAATGGGATTTGGGGCATGAGAGGCAAGCAGTCTAAAGAGCTTCATCCCATGATCCGGCAGATCCTGGAACGGTGCCAGGTGCAGAACCTGGTTTATTTGCATGACAGCGACTGCCGGCAGATCAGCCAGTATGACCCCTATAAGGATTTAGCGAAACGACCCAAAGGTTTTGCCGATACGGTAAAAGCCTTCCGCGATGCCTGCCGGCTCCTGAAAAATACCACCCTAAAGCCTTATTACGCGCATATTGCCGAAGGCCAGCCTAAAGGATTGGATGATCTGCTTGGCTTGCTGAATGGTACGGCTGCTAGTGTAGTAAGTGAACTCCTCACTCTGCAGGAAGGTACTTACTTCTCCATTTTTCCCATTGAGGAGTGGGATAACGCCAAGATAAAGGAGTATTTCTATATCAGTGACGTAAATCGCTTCTATGATAAGCACGCTGACCTGCTTATGGACCAACCTTTTCTTTTTGGCACTGATTTTTATCAGTACGACGAAGAAAACGAAGAAACCCCCTTACAAATCATTCTTCCGGGAACAGTACAAGACTTTGCTTTAGTAGGAAGTAAATACTACCAGGTATATTATGATGAACGCAAGATTGAGGGACACATTTTTTATGAGCTCAAACGGCAAGAGATCGGCCGGAATATCATTGTAGATGAATTCAAACGGCGAAAAATAAAGGATTGGGAAGATATGGTGCTGCGTATTCCTAAGTATGTAGCCTTTAAGAATGAGCCGGACTTTTTGGATTACCAGCGGGAATTCACTGTCAATGTGCACGGGAGAACCAGTAAATTTCTTAATCTGGCTTATCCCCTGGAACACATCCCCCAGGAAGGCGACTGGTCCAACATCCGAAACTTCCTCACCCATATTTTTACCTCTGGAGGAGAAGATAAACTCTCTGTTGCCCTGGATATGATTCAGATGTATTGGCTTAAGCCCAAACAGAAACAGCGGGTAATGGCCCTAGTAAGCAAGGAGAATGAGACGGGCAAAAGCTCCTTCATTATTTTAATGCGCTACCTCTTCGGCCAGAACATGGCCATCATTGGCAATGCAGAACTAACCAGTGAATTCAATGGATATACTACCAAGAGTCTGGCCGGCGTGGATGAGAGCAAAATCACCGATCCGAATGCCATTGAAAGACTCAAATCCATTATCACGCTTCCCTTTGCCACGCTTAACGAAAAGCAAGTCAGTGCCAAAGAGGTAGAAAGCCATTTGAAGCTCATTATGACTACTAACCACATTGATGACTTCATCAGTATTAGTGAAAAGGAAAATAAGTGGTTTGTAGTGGAAGTGGCGCCAATCAAAAAGAAGGATAATGAGATTATAAGTAAAATGATCGAGGAGATACCGGCTTTTCTTTGGTTTTGAAGCACCGTACCCTGGAGCACTACACTCGGGAGAGCCGCTTTGCCATTTCCGATCAGGATGCCGAAACGGAAGCCCTCTTCCGGATTAAGGAAAACAGCAAACCGGAAATGGTCCGGCTCATTCAGGGTATCTGCGCAACCGCTTTTTTAACCTTCGAGGAAAATGAAATTAAAATATCGGCTAAGGCCCTCTATAAGGAGATCTTTGGCGAGACTCCTACCCGCTATACCAGTTCTGATGTAATCAATGCCCTCAAACGGGAATTTAGTTTAGAACCCAGTGAAACGGCCCGGTATTTCAAGACGCCCCAGGCTAGAAGTGATGGAAGAAGAGCAGGTGGATGAATCAACCGGCGAAATCAAGGAAAGCCTTGATTAAAATCAACTGGAGAGGTGATACGGGAAACATTTACAGCTTTGTCAGAAGCGACTATACGGCTAAATAAAGTACAAAACAGGTCTATAAATAAGAATTTAGTGCATCTGTTTTTCAACTTTTTGGCAAAAAAAAAACACTGAGAAACTGAGAAACCTATTTAATGGTAAGATTATCAGTTATTTATCTTCTCAGTCTAACACTGAGAAACACTGAGAAACACTGAGAAAAATGGGCTCTTTTAGCCCTATTGATCTAAAGTAGTAAAAATAAGGGTAAAAGTTCTCAGTGTTCTCAGTATTTCTTGATCACGACTAAGAGGGTTAATATAATGATAATCAATTATTTATAACCTATTTTAGGCTTCTCGTCTTTTTCTCAAACTTTATTATTTAAAGAAATTTTTAAAAAGGGCGTAAAAATGCTCTTCCCGCTTAAACACAAAACTTATTGATTTAATACCATGCGCGTACATACCGTATACAGCCGTTTCAAAGCCTAGGTTATGAGCCTACCCCATGAGAAAATGAGGAGGCCGGTAAACTAATCGGTGCCCTGTTTAAGCAAACGTATCGCGAACTCCTCCCCGGTACGGTTTCATGGTTCTAAGTAAAAGATGCAGGTGAATACCTATCGGAGTCTTTCGGTCCAATGATGGATGAGATTATTCACCAACTGCATAGCAAAGAAGTCCCTGGAGTGGAGATAGAACCAGTAGCTCCAGTAGTAAAGCCGGTGACGCCGGCTGGAAAGTCAGAAGTCGTAGAAGCAGAGCAAACCAAGCGGATCCGGAAGCGGATCACGGTGAGCAAGCCTATTTCAGGTACTCCAAGGAGTGGAAGGATCTGATTGCTGGCTAGTGGCTTCCTTGGTACCAGCCCATTTCTGGCTAGTTAAATCGGAAAAGTTACGTGTTATGAGGCTGACTTTGGGAGAATAAGTAAGATTTGGCGCCTGATTACCGGGAAAGAGCAACGCTTAGACAAAAAGCGAGGAAAAGGGGTGAAAATGCGCTTAAACCTTACTTTTTGCCTTAGTGGGGCTCTCAATTATTTCCGGGAAGTTTGTCCTCTCTCCGTGACAAAAGTGTCACGAGTGCAGTATGAGGAAAGAATTAAATATCATCAGGCCTGGCTTTTGGAACCAAAAGACTACCAGGCCCGACTGTGAATACTCAAAACCTATGGGGCTTCTTCGCTACTCAAGCTATTAGAGACGGGGGAATCTGATTACACCTGGCAGGTACTCCGCCACGAACTTTCCCGACTCCAGCACCTGGAGCACCTCCCTTTACCGCCGGCACTATTGCCTCCCGTACGACCCGAAGAGCTAGCCCGTCAACCCATTCCGGCCAATCCTCAAGCGGCTCCCCAGGAGCAAGCCCTGAGCTTTACGTACTATGCGCAGGAGCGTGAGGCCCGTATTCCCGGAAGCAGTACGCCCTCTGGTAGAAGAGTGGAAAGGCTCTATAAGGAGAGCTCCCACTTGCAGTCACAACTCATGCACCTAGCGACCGATGAAGAGCGTAAGCAAGCAGCCTTCACTATCCTGAATAACTTCGACCGGATTCATGCCTATTGGGAGCAGCTCGACTACAACAAGAAACACGGCCGGCTGCCTGAGCCCCCACCGCTGCACCCGGCCTGGACTCGCTTTCTGCGGTTGCCCTCATGCGCAAGCAGGCTACCTTACGGGTGCAGATTTCCCAGCACCGAAAACAACCCAGCCAAAGAAGCCAAGGTCCTCGCCTGGCAAAGACAACTCGAACAAGTGCAGCTCCTACTCAAGCGGTTCGAGTAGAAACCTTATTGGAGTATCTAGCTTGGTCGACGTCTCATACCGGTTATCTATACCCTCAATCATATATCGTAGCCATCCCTAGTCATTAATTAATGACTTGCGTCAGTGCGTGGCTGGGTGAAACCCGACTCGAAAAAACCCGAAAACGGATGTCCTTTCCCGTGCAAGGTGGAAATGAGAACTTTAGCTCAGGTTTTTGACAAAAATTTGAGAATCGGTACCGCCGTTTTAAACCTTGAGTTATGCCCAAAAAGCCCGAATGGATGGAGAAAGGCTGTTTTTAAGGATTCGTATGCTGTTTCCTTTATGGGCTCTATAAGCAGAATTCCATCCGGGCAAGGGGTATTCTGGTGACAAATTTCGATAAACCGGAAAGAGTGACGGCCAAACGGTTCCTTAAACAGCAGCAAATCATAGGTGTCCTACTGGCTATCCGAGCGGGTAAAACGATTCCGGCCTTTACGCTGGAAGCGTACCGGTTCAATCCCTATACCAGTCAGGCCATTCGTCGGTATTGCCGCACCCATTTAATTCTCTTATAGTTTTTCTGCCTATCATTCCCATTACTGCTATGAAGAAAAGTACTCACCCCTCTGCTCCTCCAGGTTGATTCCGAGCAACTCTTAACCTTCCGTCATCATCTTTCCTGTGTGCTGGAACATGCCAAACTGCTCACTGAAGTCCATGCTGAGCTGTTTCTCAAGCGGGAAATGCCCCTCGAAGAAGTCATTGAGCTGCTCAAGGCCTCAGATGTCAGACGGGAACTGGAGATCAAATACCTGGAGGCCCACCAGGTAAAAATCGAAGGCCTGCCGCTGAAAATGGATGCTCTCCGGACAATGGTGGAAATCGTGGACCATACGGCTCCTGTTGAGTGGGTAGCCCAAATCGAAAACACTGGAAAGCCTTGCAGGAGATTCGGCCCAAAGCCATCAGCCTGAAAGAGTTGCACGACGGCAAACAGTTCTACGCACCGGGAGCACTGCCCGAGGAGTTACAGCAGCAAATCAAGGCTTTGTTTGAAAACTATACCCAGTCGGAAAAGCAGAATCAGGCTTACCAGGCTGCTCAAGACATCAAGGCCGCTTTCGAGAAACTGGCCGAACTAGGCGTAGAGATGCCCATGTATCATCAGTTGCCTTTAGCACTCAAGCAGCTCTTTGACATCCGTTCCGAAGCGCAGCAAGGCCCCTTGATCCATCAGCTTCCGGTTAACAGCAAGTTGTTTACCGAAAGTTATTACAGCCACGTGGAGTAAAAGCCCCGCTGACTGAGCCTTAAATGCATTAGCGGGAGTGGTTTCCGACTCCGGAGGAAAAATACCCTCTCCTCCCTTTGGGGAGGGCAAGATCATTTCCGCGCCGGGAAATACATCTTACTTTCCACTTCCAGTGAAACGCTGCCCCCAAGACAATACCCGGTTTAAATAACTCATCCCCTCTTTTATCTGATTCCCATGAATATTGCTAATCGATTTCCCCTGATTGCCAAGCTGACGGGAGAAAGTAGTGTCAGGACCTAAAAAGTTTTACCAGTTCCTGGCTCCAAGCCGCCAAAAGCCTTTTCTCCAGCTTTAGCAGTGGAGATATGCATCAGTTGCAGCAGGAAACCCAGCAGCTCAAGCAACTGGCCGGCCTGGAGGGGAAGCATCGCTTACCAGTTTTTCCTTCGGCCGGGAACAAGCCCGGAAAAGTACTCTCGGGAGAAGTGGCTCAACTGAGTGTAAGCAAAGTGATTGCGCAGATTAAAACCAAAGGGTCAGGTCTGCTGATGAATGAAGCAGAAATGGGATTTCTAGATACGGTGCTTAAGGCCGTTGAATCGAAAGATCCGGTTGCCCTGAAAGCCCTTCAGGAAGCAGCCCAGCAGGTAGGAGCCGGGCTAGTAGCAGAGAATAAAGGTCCGGAAGGCAAGGCCCCGGTAGTAGCTCCTGCTCCCGTGGCAGCCCAAGAGAAAGCGCCGGCAAGTAGTCATCTAGTGATTGATAAAACCGACGCCCATAACCAATACGCCTGGCGTTACCTGGCAGAAAGGAGGTGAAATGTAAGTGAAGAGCGCGTCTAATTAATGGCAGTTTGATTTGGAATGAATCAGAAAGGGTTACCGTACTTGCGGTAGCCTTTTTTTGTGCGGTAGGGGAAAAGTGTCCTGAAAAAAATAGTCCGCAAAAAAGCCTGCTAAAAGTAGCACTAGCAAGCTTTTCTATAGATTTACTGTCCGGTGATAAATAAGTATTTAAATAAGGACAGTAAAGCCCTTTTCATGCAAACCCCTTTCCCCTTAGAATCCGGTCGCCATTTATTTTCCATTGAATATACTTCCCAAAGAGCGATTGGAGGAGACTATCCTGAACACTACATCCAGGAGATTACAGGAAAGGTGATTGTGGAACAGCTGCCTGATGAGGACTCCAGCTTGACGGAAGGGCCTAGATATACCGTAGGCACCTTTCAGGCCTACCTGCTCCTACTGGAGGAAGCAGATGAAGAAATGGAATTCTCCGCACTGGAAGTAATGGACTCCTATCCATATGTACGAGGGTATTACTATGAGTTATTTGAGCGAGAATACTCCAGTGAGGCAAAGAAGATGTGATCGACCAGTTTGACCTGGACTTCTATATTAACCGACTCTTTGTCTTGCACTCGGTTGAGATTATTCCCACCTACCGAGGTAAAAACTTGGGTCTGGCAGTAGCCACCGAGCTCATCCGGGAGTACGGCCGAGGCTGTGATCTGATTGTAACCAAGCCCTTTCCAATTCAGTTTTTCGGCGATGCTTATGAGAGGGATGCAGAAGGAGAGCCAACGGAAGTTGAACGGAAGGAATTTGTCCAAGCCAAGAAGAAGCTCTTTGCCTATTGGTCTCAAATTGGATTCTCCCCAGTAGGCAAAGCAGGTATTGCCGGGATGACTTACGATGATTTTATGCCTTATCAATTTAACAACGACTAAGTAAATGGATCTACATTTTACATGCTACCCTAGCTTAGCTACTTACTAAAACTTAATGTATTACAGACGCAAACTTGAACTTGCTTTAATTCAAGCTTTTGGAGGAGAACTCTCCAAAACCGATTTTCAAAAACTCTTATTTC
Source organism: Cytophagales bacterium (assembly GCA_030448185.1). Lineage (GTDB taxonomy): Bacteria > Bacteroidota > Bacteroidia > Cytophagales > 172606-1 > CADCTQ01. The sequence continues at coordinate 13,169 of JAUJNL010000046.1, forward strand.
TGCTAACCCAAAAGCAGGAAAAGCCCGATTATGACTTTGTACCCTATAAATACGGCTGTTTTCTTTTCAAGCGGCTACTGACTTAAGCACTTTAGTGCATAAAGGAAACTTGTTAGAAGTAGATGCCAAATGGGTATTGCCCAAGAATGCCAATCCCTTTGCTTCGCTAGCAGAAGCTGATAAACTACAAATAAGGCGATTAAAGTGCGTTCGGGTCAAATCCCTGGGTAGAAGTTTAATCAGACACACATCTACATTCATTATCCTTATTATGCTACTCGCAGTAACATCGCGGAAGAAGTTCTCTCCAAAGAGGAAATAGCAGAGGTTAAAAAGTCTCTACCAGTTGCTAAAGATTACCATATCTATACGATTGGTTACGAAGGAATCAGTATTGAAGCTTACTTCAATAAACTCATCAAACAGGATGTGAAGGTGCTTTGTGATGTTCGAAAAAATGCTGTGAGTATGAAATACGGCTTTTCCAAAAGCCAATTAATGGATTTCTGCCAGAAACTAGAAATTCAGTATGTACATATCCCAGAGCTAGGAATTGAGTCCAGTAAAAGAAAGGACTTAGAGGGGCAACAAGATTATAATCAATTATTTGAGGAATATGACCGGGAAACTTTGCCTCATCGAAGGGAATATCTGCAAAAAATTCAGGAGATGATCCAGCTCAATAAGCGGGTCGCTTTAACCTGTTTTGAAGCCTTGCCCCAACAATGCCACCGAGCCCGAGTAGCCAAAGCCCTTAAATTGATGACTCATTACGAACTAACCCATTTGTAATTTTTATGCCAACTGAACGCGTATTGATCACCGTTAAAACTTATCCTACTTTATCTTCCAAGTATGATGAATTAGTCTGTACGGCGGGTATGAGAGAAGACGGTAGTTGGGTGAGAATTTATCCGATAGCATTTCGTAGCCTTCCCTATGACAAACAATACCAGAAGTATGATTGGCTGGAGATTGATCTGGTTAGAAATACTAAAGATGCTAGGCCTGAAACCTATCGTCCTCGGACCATAGATGAGCATGGGAAAGTAATAGGCAAGATTGACACAAAGAACGATTGGGAAGAGCGAAGAAAAATTGTACTCAACCATGTGCATACGGACTTAACCAAGTTGATTGCTCAGGCAAAGGATAAAAGCGTATGTACTTCGCTTGCCGTATTTAAGCCCAAAGAAATTATTGATTTTGTCTATGAACCTTGTGAACGGAACTGGGATCCCAGCAAGCTTCAAGCATTGAAGCAAATGAATATATTCACGCAAGGCAAGCAGGGATTAGAAATTGTAAACAAGCTTCCTTATAAGTTTTCCTTCAAGTTGCTTGATGAAAATGGTAAAAAGAGTACGATGATGATTGAAGATTGGGAAACAGGAGCTTTGTATTGGAATTGTTTAAAAAAAGCAGAAGGGGATGAGCAAGTGGCTTGTGAAAAAGTAAGACAGAAGTACTTTGACGATTTTGCCAAGACCAAGGACTTGTACTTTTACTTAGGCACAAGTTTATCATACCATTTTCAGGGTAAAAACCCTTTTATGATTATCGGTACTTTCCATCCTACCTTTCCACAGCCTCCTAAAATCAACCCTCAACTCTCCTTATTTAATTAACCCGATGACACTTGTAGCCATCTTTGTGCGTGTCTCATCCAAAAGCCAAGAGTATGACCGGCAAATCAGTGACCTGACTGCCCATGCCCAGAAGATGAATTACCAGGTAGTAGAAATAATCACTGAAGTGGTTAGTGCCAGTAAGACTGCTAAGGAACACCGGGAAGCGATTGGTCAGTTAATTAAGCTGGCCAGGGCTGGTAGTATCCGGAAGGTACTCGTTACGGAAGTGTCTCGCCTTGGCCGGCGCACGGCTGACATACTCCAGGTGATTGAGGAGCTGACCGAGCTAAAGGTATCCGTCTACGCTCACAACTTTGGTCAGGAGACTCTTACCAAGGAAGGGAAGCGTAACACTACTATCAATGTGATGTTTACTTTGCTGGCTGAATTTGCTCGGATGGAAACGGAGCTCCTATCTGAGCGGATCCGATCCGGCCAGGAGGAAGCCCGAAGGAAAGGCAAGAAACTTGGTCGGAGGCCTGGCACTACCAAGACAGCTGATCAGCTGGTAAAGGAATATCCAGGAGTAGTGAAAGATATCAGGGCAGGGCTTAGTATTCGAAAAATTTCGGCATTCCGGGAAGTATCAAAGGATACTGTTCAACGGGTGAAGAAGGCAATCATGCAGACATTTGCATAATTGTGAAAGCGCCAATTGCTTATATACACGCTTTTATAAATAATTGCCCAAATTGAGTTATTTCGAAAAAGCCTTTTACAATTGTTAGCTTACTAAAGCCGGGAAATCCTTTTTGAAAGTTTTGCCAGTCCTCTTCACTTATAAAGTTGATCCGTTGCGCTAAGTCAACCCCAACAACTTTCTGAAGCTGTTGTTGCATTTGAGAATAGATTTCAACTATTGGAGCATATAAATCATCATTTGTTTTATAATCCCCTGGGGTATAGCTCAAAATTCCAAGTGAAATAAGGTTGCTAAAGTAAACAAGCATATTCTGCTTGAAGTCCAGCTCTACATACTTTTCTATTCCTGTTAAAAATCTCATCGGATCGGTATAGCCTACACCATTTCTATTGTGAAGTCTAAAAGTTATGAATGGAATAGAGTCTTTTCCTTTAAGAGAATAAACAATCTTTGCTTCATCACTTGAAAGTCTTTCAAGTATTCCAACAAATGACGGATGAATCAGATGAGCCGTCTCTTCAGAGGCTGCCCGGGCAAGCAGGTTTGCAAATGATTCTCTTAATTGCTCATTAGTTGAATAGGAAAGTTTATCTATTATGGGAACTCCTATTTCTGGTGGTACTTCACACACCTTCTCTTGCGGAATTTCATTAATCTTTAGCCTAACTCTTTCCATATTACTTTTAAAAACTTCCTTCTTATGCCCTGCATATTCATTTAACATCCAAACCGGAGTTACTAAAGTATTTGCCAGGTCTAATACCGTTCCCAAGGCTTTGCCGACCTTCTGAACTCCCGGTTGAGCAAGGTCAGTATAGATCATGGAAAAAATCTTCATCTTTCCCAGATCAATTAAGGAAATTGAGTTGTTGGTATTTTGACTTTCAGACATAAAAGGAGGAGCTAAATGGTAAGCTTTTTTATATTTTAATTTTATTAAACTGGCCAAATCTGGCATTGAAATCACTTTTGTATTTATAATAACTCCGTACTTCGAAAAGTAAGCGTCTGTCTGCGCAGAACTTGAATGACGACAATGACGCTGTACTGCCAGAATATCCTTAGTTGATTTATAGAGATTGATAGCTCCAGTGTGCTTATAAGAGTACAAAGTGTGCTGCTCCTCTGTGAATCCCAGAGTTTGCAACATCTTTTTATGCCGACGGTAAAAAAACTTCTCACAAATTGGCTTTTCACCCGGTTTACCTTTGGGTGAAAACAGGTAAAAGTGCTTCGGGAAGTCCAGTAGTTTATATTCGCTAATGATTTTTGTAAGCCTGCTGGAATAGTTATATGCTGAGCTTTATTATTCTTGGCACGGTTAGCTCGGAGAGAATAGTTTCGGCCATGATATCCTTAATCTGCAAGTACCGCATCTCAATACCAGGCCTGGTAAAGGTGTAATACATAAACTGGATGAAGAGCCGCATCTGTCGCTCATCTTTTTCTATCAGGTACAGTTCAATCTGCTGCAGCTGCTCATTTGTGTAGGGCATATGCAGCTCAGATGCCTCGACTGTTAGCGACTGAACCCGGAGCATCGGATTACTAATCGGCAGTTCTTCATATTGAATGTAGTAGTTCAGGATAGTGCCCAGGTACCCTTTGTTATTATTGAAGGTCTTATTGCCGTGCTGCAAGCCTTCTTTCAAATGAGTAGCAAATTGCCGGGCTATTCCCAGCGTAAAATCCTTGAGTAACAGGTCGCTTCTAAGGGTACTATCAGCCAGGCAAACAAATGGTTTTTCAAGGTCCGGTATCCATCAAAGGTATTGCTGCTGATCTTAGCCAGTCCCTGATTATAATTCTCTTCCAATTGCTTTCGTCCATTATTGGTAAGGGCTGTATTTTTGTAATTGATGAAATAAATGACGGCTTCTTTAAGGGTAAAGAGGTTTAAATCAAAGGTTAGGGCTTCTATTGCAGGTTTTTTTGCTTTTACCTACGGTAGCTCCGGATTTGAGCAACCGTTCTATTTCCCACATATCCCGGCGGGCATTGGCCCGGCGCAGTTCCACCGTTTCACCCGTAACCGATACCCGCTTGCGGACCTTCTTTTTCCTTCCCAAGGTCCCATATAGTAGATGAAGAACCAGTCTTTTGACAGATTTCCGCCGTAGTCAATCAGGCGGGAAGCGTATAGTCCTGCTTTTGCTTAGTTTCTTCGGCTTGATTCATGCCTTTGGTGAGCGATGCCAGTGCCAAAACCACTGCCAATTTTAAATACCAGGGTATAAAAAATGCCCTATCTGGCTAAATAAGGGCATTTCTACAGCGGAGAGAGCGGGATTCGAACCCGCGGTACCGTTGCCGGTACGACAGTTTAGCAAACTGTTCCTTTCGGCCTCTCAGGCATCTCTCCTTGGGGTGAAGGTTCGCAAGATAAAAAAAACCTTTTAACAAATCTAAAATAAAATTCGAAAAACGCTGCTATACGCGGTATTATTCCGTAAAACAGGGTTTTGTTGGCGTTATCAGGGTTTTACGGCAAATTGCAAATTGACCTTTCTTGTTAGAAGCGGAAATCTTGAAACTCCATGAAGTGGTATTATCAATCAGTACCTGGGAATACACGTTTGCGGCAGCTTTTGCAACAGCGTACCTGCTCTACCTGATCCGGGTAATTGTGGCAGCGCGTGGATTAGGCACCTTTACGAGCCTGGTAGTAGTCAAGTTGTTGTTGCGGTCCTGCTACTTTGCCCTGATTCTGGTGGCGCTGCTTGGCCCCTCGTTCGGTGAGTCACAGAAAGAAGTCGGATTATCGGGAGAGATATCATGATTGCCGTAGACCTGTCACAGTCTATGAATGCTACTGATATTACCCCTTCCCGTTTACAGCGGGTAAAGTTTGAATTACTGCGCCTGATCGAGACTTTTTCGCTCAGATCGGATCGGACTGATTATTTTTTCTACGGATGCTTTTTACAATGCCCATTTACGTATGATCAGCAAACCTTGCGTATATTTATTGAAGGCCTTAACAGTAATCAGGTTGCGCAGGAAGGCACCCAACTGACGCCTGCATTGCAACTGGCCCTCGAAAAACATTTACAAACCGAACAGACGGACCTTTCGAACCAGGCAAAAGTGATTATACTGGTAACTGATGGTGAGGATTTTGGGGAAGCTATGATGGCTCAGGCCAGAAAAATCGCCCAAAGCGACGTTCAGCTATTTGCTTTAGGCGTTGGGTCTGAGCAGGAAGAGAATTCCGGAAGGTCGCCGGTTTAAGACGCGGCCTGATGGGCAAACAGTAGTAAGCCGACTAAACCGGAACCATCTGCAGCAGCTTAGCTTGCAGGCCGCTGGAAGGTACTTTGAGATCTCCTTGAACGTAATGACGTGAGTCAGCTTATCCGCCAGGTTTCACAGGTAGAAGGACAGCTTCGCGAAAAACGTAAAATTGACGTTTCTGCCAATAAATACTACTATTTCCTCGGCGCAGCGTTACTATTGATGGTACTGGACACGCTGATCACCATTAATACGATTCGTTTCTGATCATCTGCTTTTAGATGACATCCGTATAATAACAGCCCGCTGACCAGATGGCTTCAAATACGATTTTACTGTCTGCCCTTTCATCCTTATGATTCACTGGTGGCTCCTTATATTGATTATCAACTGGTTTCCTGAGATACCTCCTATTAACCGGGTAGCTAAGGTGAACCGGCTTAAACGTTTAGCGGCCGAGACGTACCGGAACCGGGATTACAAAACGGCTCTGATTCATTACCGTTATCTTAGGTATTACTACGAAAGTCCGGAAGAAGAGGTGAATATTAACCTCGCCCATTGTTATTTTCTGAATGGAGATACCGCTTCTGCCCGGAAGCTGTACGAATTATTACGCAAGTCGCCTAAACGACCGGTGCGTTCAGTAGCTTTCCATCAGTTAGGTATCCTGGCTTACCGAAACGGGCTTCCCCAAATGGCGGTCCGGTATTTCCGGAATGCCCTGCGGGCCAGTCCAGCTAATGAATTGGCCCGGTATAATTATGAATTGCTACAGAAACGACTAGGTCAAGCGCCTCCACCGGACTCTATCCGGGCCATTCCACCGATCCCCCCGGTTATTCCGCCACCGCAACCGCAGGATCAGCCTAAACATGAGACCGATTCCACGCAACAACAAATTAATCAGACCGCGCAAAGTCAATCTTCTACTGCAGCACTGGGAAAGGAACGGGCCGAAATGATTCTGGATGCTATTCAAAATCAGGAGCAGCAGTATCAGCAGCAGATGCGGCGCCGGGCTATCCGCCAGTCACCGTCTTCTTATAAAGGTCCTGACTGGTAGGGGAAAAGGTACTGGATATTAGGTGCTGGGTATCAGTTTTTACTCCAGATGACTTTTCCGGATATCCTAATATTCAATACCTTTTCTCCAATGACCAATTAACCAATGACCAGTGACTAATACCAAGTACCCAATACCTAATCCTTTTTTGAATTTAGCCGGGATAAAATTTCATTAAATTTGTTATACTTATATCCAATCGTGAAGAGGTTGATTCCATAAATTATTCATTTTATTCTTATCTGATGAAAGAAGTATATATCATTTCGGCCGTCCGGACGCCCATTGGTAGTTTTGGCGGATCACTGTCGGGCTTTTCGGCTACTCAGCTGGGGTCTCTGGCGATCAAAGGGGCGCTGGAAAGAGCCGGCGTAGCCCCGTCAGCCGTACAGGAAGTTTTTATGGGTAATGTACTTTCGGCTAACCTTGGGCAGGCACCCGGCCCGGCAAGCGGCTATTTTCGCTGGTCTTCCGCACAGCGTTATTTGTACAACGGTAAATAAAGTTTGTTCTTCGGGTGCGAAAGCCGTGATGCTGGCCGCGCAGAGTATCATGCTGGGTATTCATGATGTCATAGTGGCCGGTGGCATGGAGAGCATGACCAATGTACCCTACTACATCGAAAAGGCCCGTTTCGGGTATAAATACGGCGATGGCAAGCTGGTAGACGGTTTGCAAAAAGATGGCCTCTGGGAAGCGTACGAAAATTACGCGATGGGCAATGCCGCCGACCTGACAGCCAAAGAAATGAAAATTTCGAGGCAAGCCCAGGATGCGTATGCCATTGAGTCTTACAAACGTTCGGCTGAAGCTACGCAAAACGGCCAGTTTAAAGCGGAAATCGTGCCCGTGGAAGTGCCTCAGAAAAAGGGTGACCCCATCCGGATTATGGAAGACGAAGAATACAAAAATGTGAATTTTGACAAAATTCCGGCCCTCAAACCCGTTTTCTCAGCAGACGGGACCGTTACGGCGGCCAATGCCTCTACCATTAATGACGGTGCCTCGGCCTGGTGCTGATGAGTAAAGAAAAAGCAGAGGCCTTAGGCGTAAAACCCATTGCCAAAATTCTTGGCTTTGCGGATGCTGAGCAAGCGCCGCAGTGGTTTACTACGGCTCCGGCACAGGCGATTCCTAAAGCCATCAAACACGCAGGTATCTCCCCTAAAGACGTTGACTTTTACGAAATTAACGAAGCCTTTTCAGTAGTGGCACTGGCCAATATGCAACTGCTGAATCTGGAAGCCAACTATGTGAATGTATTTGGCGGCTCAGTTTCGCTGGGGCACCCGCTGGGTTGCTCCGGAGCCCGCATTGTGACTACCTTGACTAATGTATTGCAGCAGAAAGACGGACACATCGGAGTAGCGGCATTTGCAATGGCGGAGGCGGCGCCTCGGCACTGGTACTGGAAAGGATAGGGTAGATGTGGAGCGAGGGAGTGAGAAGCGAGGAGATAGAATATAGAAGATGGGACGGAGAGAATAGTAGTGTCAGTTTGATTTTCTGCTAGCGTCATGAAGTTTAAAGCCGATCCGCTCCTTCTACTGTCTCCTCGCTTCTCACTCCTGGCTCCTCACTTCTTCAAACATCGCCCATCGAAAATAAAAAAAGCGTTGTATTTTTACGCCTCACCGCTGACGGAATGAATGCACTGAAAGAAACCCACTTCCAATTTAAAAATCAAACCGGTTTCTACCGGGGCAAAGTACGTGATGTATACTTTTTCGGTGACCGGATGGCCATAGTAGCATCGGACCGGATTTCTGCGTTTGATGTAATCCTTCCGCAGCCAATTCCGTATAAAGGGCAAGTTCTGAATCAAATCGCCGCCCGGTTTCTCGAATTGACTTCCAATATTGTGCCCAACTGGCTTTTGCAGGTGCCTGATCCTAATGTAAGCATTGGCTTCCGGTGCGAACCTTATCCGGTAGAAATGGTAGTCCGGGGTTACCTGGCGGGGCACGCATGGAGACAATATAAAGCCGGCAAAAGGGAATTATGCGGAGAAAAACTGCCTGACGGACTGAAAGAAAACGACAAGCTGCCTTTTCCGATTATTACCCCAACCACCAAAGCCAAAGAAGGGCACGACGAAGATATCTCAAGAACTGACATCATTGCCCGTGGGCTGGTGCCGGCGGCTGATTATAAAAAAATGGAAGAATTTTCCCTGGCGCTGTTCGAAAGAGGTACAAAACTGGCTCGTGAACGTAACCTGATTTTGGTGGATACCAAGTATGAGTTTGGAAGACTGGATAGCCGTATTTACTTGATTGACGAAGTGCATACCCCTGATTCGTCCAGGTATTTCTACCTGAGTGAATACGAAGAGAGGCACACTGCTGGTTTGCCACAAAAGCATTTATCGAAGGAGTTTGTTCGCGAATGGCTCATCAGCAATGGATTTCAGGGACAGGAAGGCCAGCAAGTACCCGAAATGACCGATGAACGGGTGGAGATCATTTCCAATCGCTACATTGAATTGTACGAACAAGTGATTGGCCAACGTTTTGTAAAGAGTGAAACTTCAGCAATGAATACCCGGATTGAGAAAAGCATTGCGGCTTGCTTAAACGGATTGTAGCCTTCTGGGATCCGGTTTATATGTTTTTCTCGTTTCCCGGCCGGCTTTTAAGCCAGCAAATTAACCGGAAGGAAAGTGAACAACCTGCCCCGGAATTTGTTAATTTTAAATACCTTTAACTTTTATTATTGAACTTAATTCGCAAGCGCCATGAAATACACAATTGATAAGCAGGAGAAATACTTGCTCATCCAACTGCTCGAAAATAAACTGGATGCTACTGTGTCTCCCCAGTTAAAATCCGAGTTCGTAACATTGAATGCCGAGGGACATAAGAATGTATTATTAGATCTATCAAAAGTAAAATACATTGATTCTTCGGGGTTAAGCTCTATTCTGGTTGGCAACCGGCTGGCTAACGACTCAGAAGGCATCTTCGTACTGGTAGGAGTCACGGACCATGTGATGAAACTGATCAAGATTTCGCAATTAGATAGTGTACTGGAAATTATGCCTACGGTGCAGGAAGCCGTAGATGCAGTGTTTTTCAGCGAGTTGGAAAGCGAGTTAGGAGAAAGCAGCGAGGAAGGTTGACATTTACGCTTAAAATACTCGGCTCTAATTCAGCTACCCCCGCATTCGGACGACATCCAACTTCCCAACTCCTGACAGTGGGTCAGGAGTTTTTTTTGATTGATTGCGGTGAAGGCGCCCAAATGCAGTTGCTTGCCTATAAGCAAAAAGCAGTCCGCATACGGCATATATTCATCAGCCATCTGCACGGTGATCATTATTTTGGCTTGGCAGGCCTTCTTTCCAGTCTTCATCTCAACGGCCGCACTGAAGATTTGCGTTTATATGGTCCTCCCGGCTTGTCCGAAATACTCATTACTCAGTTTAAATATTCTGATACCCGCCTCCAATACCGGCTGCATTTCCGGGAGCTGGCGCAAGTACGGGAACCTATTCTGGAAACCGACCAACTCACCGTAGAGACCATTCCGCTCAACCACCGGATTCAATGCACCGGGTTTTTATTCCGCGAAAAAACGGGTAAACGACGGATTAATAAACAAACACTGCCACCTAATCTTTCCCATCATCAGCTACGAAGGCTTAAAGAAGGCAAGGACTTATACGATGCAGCGGAAAACCTCATCCATACCAATGAACAGTTAACCCTGCCTCCACGCGCCCCCCGTAGTTACGCGTATTGTTCTGATACAGGTTACTTTGAGAACATGGTTGAACAAATCAGCGGCGTTGACCTGCTCTACCATGAATCTACTTTTCTCGACGACCAGCGAGAACGGGCCACCGAAACCTTTCACAGCACGGCTAAACAGGCTGCTGCTATTGCAAAGCTGGCCAGCGTCGGAAAGCTGATACTTGGCCATTATTCGTCCCGCTACCGTGATTTATCCCCTTTCCTGGAGGAAGCCAAAACTGTTTTTGAGAATACTGTGCTGTCAATTGAGGGCGAAGACATCGTGCTGGAAGAGTAAATAGCGTGCTAGATATCGGCACACGGATTTCTGATGTATAACCACGCGCAAGCTGAACAGTGCCTTCACGCTTTTTTTTGGCGGTCAGGCTGATCGGTATTTGAAAGATCCAACCATTTTTTGCTATTCCTCAGGCCGCTGCCGGGTGAGCTTTACCATCCGGCCATTCCCACTGCATAAGCTTCGGTTTCGCCTAGTCCGTAAATCAGGGCTTGTTCGACCTGATGTAATACGTATGCCATGTGTTCTGATTCATTTGGCAGAATAATCCGGTGACGATGGATATCCAGGGGAGCCCACCGTTTGGGATCGGAAGCCAGAAAGATGACTACACTTGGTGTTTTGACGGCGGCCGCAATATGCGATACTCCCGTGTCATTACAAAGGAGCATACTGGCCTGCCTGATCAGTATCGCTAAAGTGCCCAGTCCGGTCTTGCCAGCTAAATTGATGACTGGGTTTCGCATGGCTGTGACTACGGACCGTACGGTTTCTTGCTCAGCATCAGTACCAGTCAGCACAATCGTATAGCCCTGGTCCGCAATTTCGTCGGCCACCCGGGCGAAATTCTGCGAAGACCACCAGCGGCGGTTATCCCTGGCTCCAGGGTGTATACAGATATATCGTTTTGGTTGCAGGCCGTAGCGGTTGCGGAGTTCCTCAAAAGCCCGCTCTTCATCCGCAAAAACTGGGAATTCCAGATGCTCTCCCTGCAGTTCAATTCCCATAAAGGTCATCAGACGCAGCATGCGCCTGACCTCAGAACCTTCCTCGGGGTAAGCGGTAAACAACAAGGGGTTAGGACAGTAGCGGCCCGGTTCATAAAATCCGGCTAACTGCTTCGTTCTCAAAAGGGACAGCATTGGATTAACAATGCCTCCGTTGCCGTGCATCTGCAAAACCAAATCAAATTCCTGTAACTGGGTTTGCTGGAGAAAGGGTATCACTTCATCGGTTTGCCAGGCCTGCTCCGGCAGTCCCGGGTAACCTGGAAAAGATATAAATCCGGAAAAATAGGTGTGGAATCTTCTCGCTAAGCTTTCAGCCCAGGGTAAGCCGATAAGGGTAATTTGTGATTCTGGATAAGCCTGCTTAAAAGCGCGGATGGCTGGAATAGCGCAGAGCATATCGCCAATCTGTAAGGCCCGGAATATAGCTACTTTTTTAGGTGGCGTAGGTAGAAGTTTCTCCATTAGAAAATTTCCCGTATTTTATTGTATTATTTCAATAATATGCATATCTGTCTTTTCGCTCTTACAGTAAATGACATAAAAAGGTTGTCGTTTAGTGACAAAGGATTTTTTACAGTAAAAGTAGTCTTATCTGCACTTATACTGATTCTACCGATAAGCCTTACCCAGAAGAAACCAGCTAACTGATCGTAGCGGTCTGAGGCTCAAAAGGATAAGAATGTTTGGTCATGGTTTGCAAAGAGGGGCTCCATACGCAAAGAGACCTCTGGTCAGTTCAAGACCCGGGTGATGGCACTTCGATAGCCCACTTTAGATGATCAATGATTGTAGCTCGATAGCTGCCCCTGCAACCCGGCCAAATGCTGAGGATCCTGTATCTCTTGTAGTTACTACGGCACTTTAGGTCCGCAACGCGGCTAACTTTCCCCAGGATAAATTGTTATCCGAGTCGCTATCCGGGTATTGTATTTTACTAATAACTGATTTTATACCTAACTGGTCAGCCGCACCAATGTCTTTTCCGGAAACCTCGTAGCTTTGCAAACGTTCCCAATTTTCTCCGGTTATGTTTCAGATCGTTTCTTCCGCACTGCCCCTGTGGCAATTTGAACAGCTTACGTCCTATAATACTATTGCCCACTATGTATCCGGCCGGTCAGGGGGGGTAAGTGAAGGCGAACTGAGCAGCCTGAACATTAGCTATAAAGTCAATGACAGCCCGGCAAACGTGCAGGAAAACCGGCGTCGTCTGGCAGCAGCTTTAGCAATTACCCCGCAGCAACTGTTTTTTCCGGCCCAGACGCACAGTATCAATGTACAGTTGGTTGATTCAAAAACCCATTCTGATGATCTGGGTAATACCGATGCTTTAATTACCCATACACCCGGCCTCTGTATTAGCGTCATGTCGGCTGACTGTGTACCTGTCCTGCTGTATGATCCGGTTAAGAAGGCTGTAGCCGCAATTCATGCGGGCTGGCGGGGAACGGTAGGGAAGATCGTTACGGAAACGGTAGCAGCGATGCAAAATCATTTTGGAACAAATCCAGCGGATCTGATTGCCGGAATTGGTCCATCTATTTGTCCGCAGGTGTATGAAGTGGGGCCCGAGGTAGTAGAAGCCGTAGCGGATGCTTTTGGCGCCACCGATGGGCTGGTAGCCAACATCAACGAGACGGGAAAAGGCTTTATGGACTTATGGGCAGCCAATAAACGGCAACTGCTGGAACTGGGAACGCAACCTGATAACATTGAAGTGGCCGGTATATGCACGTATGGACAACATAACCATTTTTTCTCAGCCCGTCACTCGCATAACCGTACGGGTCGCTTTGCCGCCGGAATCATGCTGCGGTAGAGGCCCGCTGGGTTACATTGCCTTCCGGAAGTCCTGCAAAACTTCCAGTAAAGCATTTATATCCTGATTGTGGTTGTATAGATGCGGGGAAATACGTACCGAGCTGCCCCTTACCGAAACCAGTATTTTTCTTTCGAGCAGCATTTGTCCGAATTTTTCCATATCGGCTCCGGCGGGTAATCTCATACCCATCAGGTGTGCACTCCGCCAATCGGCCTCTTCGACCCAAAATTCATTTTCCCGCAAAAATGCTACTAAAGGCGTAATGAGTTGACGGCAATAAGACTGAATGTTATCGGGACTCCAAGCCAATATCTGCCGGAGCGCAGCCGTTAGCATGGGCAGTAAGATAAAGTTACTATGCTCCCCTACGTCGTACCGCGCCGCTTCCGGACGGTATTCAGTCTGGTAGTCCACAAGCTGGCGGAAGTTGTCGCTGTCTTTCCGGTTCATCCAGCTCTCTTCCAATGGTACCCCGCCATCAAAGTATTCGCCGAAATAAGCTACCCCCAATGAGTAAGGTCCCATTAACCATTTGTATCCGCCGCAAATCAAGGCATCTACCCGGAAGGCACTTACATTAAAAGGCAAGGCGCCCACGGATTGAGTACCATCTACTACCAGTAAAGCCCCTACCTCCTTGGCCCGTTGGCCGATCTGCGCCAGGTCGAACCGGGTGCCATCGGCCCAGTGTACGTGCGGCAGCGCTACCATCGCCGTATCCGGATTGATAGCATTCAATATCCTCTCATTCCAGATTTTACCCCAGTTTTCGTTACCATCTGGGGGCATCACTACCTGTAGGGTTAGCTGCCTCTCTTCGCAAACCCGTACCCAGGGATACCGGTTGCTGGGGAAGTCTTCGTGCACGGTCAAGATCTGCTGTCCGGGCCTGGTTTTCAGATTCCGGGCTACAATACCCATACCGTAAGATACCGACGGGATAATAGCAATTCGTCCGGCAGTGGCCCCGATCAGACCAGCGAACAGCGGTTTCATGTCAGCGGCGCCACTGAAAAAACCGGACGGCGGCACCCGGAATGGATTCCGCTTGCTCAACATACCTTCTACACCAGCCTGTTCCACACTTTTCAGGAGCGGTGACATATAGGCGCAATTGAGGTAATGGACATCCTCTTGGAGGGAAAACAGGTGCTTCTGGCAGGGAATAGTCATAGGAGTGAATGAGTCTATGAGTTTAAAGTGTATGAGTTTAAAGTTGATGAGTGGATATTCCCTTAACTCATATACTCTCAACTCATGCACTTTTGACTTATACATTGGGAAAGCTTTTCCCGTTTATCCCATAATATTACGCACTCCTCTATTTTTACCTGTTATAAGAAAGGATTTAATCCTAATTTCTCGGTTTGAAAAATGAAGATACACTTCTTCATAGAGGCGTTTGTATTGAAGCTATTCCTATCCTATTGGTCAGTTAACTCATTGCAGAATTTGGAACTTACGGAAGCCTCCATTAAGCCATTACTTGCCAAACTACCTTTGTTGCAGCAGGAAATCGGGAAAGTGATTATCGGGCAACGCGAAACGGTAGAAGAACTGCTGATTACCCTGCTGGCTGGGGGCCATTGTCTGCTGGAGGGCGTACCCGGACTGGCAAAAACGCTGATGGTACGCACCTTATCCCAAGCCGTAACCCTTTCTTTCCAGCGGATTCAGTTTACACCGGATCTGATGCCAACCGACATCATTGGTACTGAAGTATTGGAAGAAGACCATGCAACCGGCAAGCGTTTCTTTAAATTCAACCGCGGCCCTCTTTTCGCCAATATCGTCCTGGCCGATGAAATCAACCGGACGCCCCCTAAAACGCAGGCGGCCTTACTGGAAGCGATGCAAGAGTTCGCGGTTACCTACGGGGGACAAACATATACGCTTGACCAGCCATTTTTCATTCTGGCCACGCAGAACCCGATAGAGCAAGCCGGTACGTACCCCTTACCCGAGGCCCAGCTTGACCGTTTTCTGTTATACATAAAGATTTTTTACCCGACTGAACAGGAAGAATTTGAAGTATTGAGCAGTACGATCGGTTCCCGCCGGGTAACTATACACCCCATATTGGGCGGGGAAGAAATAATTGCTCTGCAAAGTCTGGTCCGGGAAGTGTCTATTAACGACGACCTGATCCGGTATGTAACCCGGTTGGTGCGGGCTACCCGTCCGGACGAGACGCCGCTTGCCTACGTGAAGGAGTGGGTACGTTGGGGGGCGGGGCCACGGGCCGGACAGGCGCTGCTGCTGACGGCTAAGGCCCGGGCCCTGCTTAAAGGCCGTTTTGCCGTTACCCTGGAAGATTTGCATACGATGGCCCTGCCGGTATTGCGGCACCGGGTGTTGGTTAATTTTAAGGCGGAAGCCGACGGAGTCACGCCGGATGAGGTAGTGAGGGAACTGCTAAAGCTGGTAGAGAAGCCAAAGAGCCCCCTGCGTTAAAAAAAATATCGCTTTGGGTTCATTTTCAATTGATTACCGTTATATATTTATAACCAACCCTATTCTGGCTGTATGCTGTTTCTAAGACTTACCTACGAAAGTTTCCGGTTTGCCTGGCACGCCCTGCGGTCCAATCTGCTGCGGACCTTACTGTCACTGCTGGGAGTAACCATTGGTATCTTTGCCATTATTACGGTGCTTACCGTAGTGGATTCACTGGAAAAGAACGTAAAAGACAGCATGGCCTTTCTGGGCAGTGAAACGGTATACGTATCTAAATGGCCGTTTATTTTCAGTCCTAACGTGCCCTGGTGGAAATACTTTAACCGTCCGGATATTACTTACGCTGAGTACCGTCACGTGGACCGCTATCTTACCGCAGCCAAGGCGCTTAGTATCATCAATTCGCGGGGCAACAATACGCTCAGAAACAAAAGTAACAGCATTCAGGGGGTGTATATCTGGGGAACCTCCGAAAACTACGACCAGATCGGAGAAATTCCTTTTGAGGATGGACGTTATTTTACCCCTCAGGAACAGGAATCGGGCCGGGAAACCGCCATTATCGGATATAATATTGCCGAAACGCTATTTCCGGGACTGAACCCGCTGGGAAAAACCTTTAAGGTGAAGGGGTTGAATTTTGTCGTCATCGGTACGCTGAAAAAACAAGGTAACGGCGTCCTCGGCGGCCCTGACTTTGACAATACCTGTTTTATTCCCTATAAAGCGTACGAAAAAATGTTCCACACAAAGTTTTCGGAACCTTCCATGGTAGCTAAAGGACTACCAGAAGACGATAACCTCAACCAACTGGAGGCCGAAGTGATAGGACTAATGCGTGGGCGCCGCGGCCTTAAGCCGGCTCAGGAAGACAACTTTGCCGTTAACCGTTCGGAGCTGGTCATGACTGCCGTGGAAGGTATTTTCAGCGCGTTAACGGTAGCCGGCTGGATCATTGGCAGTTTCTCTATTCTGGTGGGCGGCTTTGGTATTGCCAACATCATGTTCGTATCAGTGAAGGAACGCACGAATATCATCGGGATTCAGAAGTCGCTGGGAGCCAAAAATTACTTTATCCTGTTTCAGTTTCTATTCGAAGCAGTATTTCTTAGCGTACTGGGTGGCGCTGCTGGTTTACTCATTGTATACCTGGTCACCCTGATACCTTTCGGCAGTCTAGAGGTAACGCTTTCCCTCAAAAATATTATTTTGGGATTAGGTGTATCCAGTGTAATAGGCGTGCTGTCCGGCGTAATTCCGGCCGCCTCGGCTGCCCGGCTTGACCCGGTCATTGCCATCCGGTCCAAATAAATTTTGCGTGGTTATGACTATTTCGTAACGCCGGGTCAGCACCTTGCGTAACGTAGCTGCAGTGCAGTATTATTTATGCTATATTTATTTCTACAACCCACCACAACCAAATTTACCCCATGAGCGTATTCCGTCTGATTATGATTGGCCTGCTGATATTAGGGCTATTAACCGGCGCCTACTTCGTATTTGGCAACTATAGTGAAGGAACCCGGGCTGGTACTATTGTCAAACTCAGTAATAAGGGAATCGTTTTCAAAACCGTGGAAGGCCAATTGAACTTGGGTGGACTGTCGGGAGAAACGGGTAGTCCGGCTACGACCTTATGGGACTTTTCGGTAAAAGGCAGTGAAGACGCCGTGGTGAAAGCATTAGAGGAAGCTTCCCTGAACGGTCATCGCATTAAACTGTTTTACAAGGAAAAATTTTACCGGCTTCCCTGGCAGGGCGACACCAGATACTACATCTATCAAGTGGAAACGCAGGATGGGAAGGTGATTGATTAGTTTCCGGTTTCCGATTTTTAGTTTCCGGTTGAAAGTGCTAAATACCGGTTAGGAAAATACCCGATGGTGGTTCGGCATTTAGCTTCACTGAGATAGTTGCAATGCCGAACTTGGGAAATGGCGGATTGGCAATCCGCTCAAAGGCCTTACAGTAGCTTATTGTAGACCTTTTTATTTACCACCACCCTTCAAATACCGGTTAGGAAAATATTCAAATGTTGCTTTGCAGCAACTAGAAACTGGAAACAGCCGTTTCGCATTTCCCGCTTAACCTGTTAGTTTTGCACCCCCAACCTCCTATTTATGCAACTAAGCGAACAGGAAATCAAGCGACGCGAAAAGCTCGACGAATTAATGAAACTAGGCATTGAGCCCTATCCGGCCGAAGCCTTTGAGGTGAACGTCACCATCGACGACATTCACCGGAACTACGAGAAACACAAAACCGACTATAAAAACATCTCGCTGGCTGGCCGGATCATGAGCTTCCGGGTCATGGGCAGCGCTTCCTTTGCCGAGTTGCAGGACGCTACCGGTCGCCTCCAACTCTATTTTCGCCGCGACGACCTGTGCCCCGGAGAGGATAAAACTTTATACAATACCGTTTTCAGAAAACTGCTCGACATCGGTGATATCATCGGCGTGAAGGGTTTTGTATTTACGACCCAAACCGGCGAAATTTCCATCCACGTCACCAGCTTTAAGCTGCTGGCTAAAGCCCTCAAACCACTACCGATTGTCAAGCGGGAAGCAGATGAGCAGGGCAATGTGAAGGAGTACGATGCTTTTACTGACCCCGAAATCCGTTACCGCCAGCGGTACGTGGACTTGATCGTGAATCCGCAGGTGCGCGAAGTGTTCCGGAAGCGTACCCAATTGGTCAATTCCATGCGGACTTTCTTGGGCAACAAGGGTTATATGGAGGTGGAAACGCCAGTTTTACAGCCATTATATGGCGGTGCGGCGGCTCGTCCTTTCAAAACGCACCATAATACGCTGGACATGACCCTGTACCTGCGGATTGCCAATGAACTGTACCTGAAGCGGCTGATCGTGGGTGGTTTTGACGGAGTATTTGAGTTTGCCAAAGACTTCCGCAATGAAGGCATGAGCCGGTTCCATAACCCCGAATTTACTCAGGTAGAGCTATACGTAGCTTACAAAGACTACCACTGGATGATGAATCTGGTGGAGGAAATGGTGGAGAAAGTGGCCCTGGATCTGCATGGCACTACGGAAGTGCAGGTAGGCGAACACGTCATCAATTTTGCCCGTCCGTGGAAGCGCTTTACCATGTTTGAGGCTATCGGGCATTTTACGGGCATTGATATTTCGGAGATGGACGAAGCCGGACTGCGTGGCGTGTGTAGGAAACTGAATATTGAAGCCGATGAAACGATGGGTAAGGGAAAGCTGATTGATGAAATTTTCGGAGAGACCTGCGAAGGTAAACTGATCCAACCTACGTTCATCACCGATTACCCCGTGGAAATGTCGCCGCTGGCCAAAAAGCACCGCGACAAGCCGGGTCTGGTAGAACGGTTTGAGGCCATTTGCAACGGCAAGGAGATCTGCAATGCCTTCTCCGAGCTCAATGACCCTATCGATCAGCGGAAGCGTTTTGAGGAACAACTCGAACTCGGCAAACGCGGTGACGTGGAGGCTATGGTGCTGGATGAAGACTTCTTGCGGTCCCTGGAATACGGCATGCCCCCAACGGCCGGTCTCGGGATTGGTATTGACCGCCTGAGCATGATCATGACTAACCAGCATTCGATTCAGGACGTGCTGTTCTTCCCGCAGATGCGACCTGAGAAGCGGTCTACTGTGCCTACTGGAGAAGATTTCCTGGCCGCTGGCGTACCGGCCGAGTGGATTCCCGCTTTCCTGTCCATGAATTTTAAGTCTATGGAAGATTTTAAAGCCGTTAATCCTAACAAAGTTTTCAATGACCTTGGCGGCCTTCGCAAAAAATTGAAGCTGGAAGCAAAAATGCCAACGCTGGATGAGGTGAAGCATTGGCTAAGTGGGCAGTAAGTAGTCATTGGTCAGAAGACGGAAGACCGAAGTCGGGAGGATATTGTCATCAGTCAGTAGAAGAAAATGCTTCGGTCTTCTGACTTCGGTCTTCCATCTTCCTTCATCATTCGAAATTGGCTTCGCTGCTACTTCGTGGTGGCTTCGCCGAGCTTCGGTTCTTTGTTCGATATTCATAATTATACCTCTCCCCAAACAAATAGCCCCGCCTAGTGACGGGGCTATTTGTTTGAAGGTCTTTTGTTGTAAAGGGTTGTTACATCTTTTTCACGTTTACGGCATTCATACCTTTTTTGCCGTCAATCTTGTCATACACTACTTTGTCGTTTTCGTTGACCTTGTCCACGAGACCGGTTACGTGCACAAAAATTTCCTGATTGGATTCGTCTTCCTTGATAAAGCCGTAACCTTTGCTTTCCAGGAAGAATTTAACGGTACCTGTTTGCATAATAATAAACTGTATATAATTGGAACTTAACCAAATATATAAATTGCATACATTCAACGCTATTATTTTTTCAAAAAATATTTGCAGTTTTTCGTATAATTTAACCGGGGCTGATTTCTTATGCTCAGCCTAATAAGGGGCTGTTTTTCAGCCAAGTCATAAAAGTTCAAAAGGGAAGGAAAGGCTATGAAAACGCTCTATTTAATCAGACACGCCAAGTCCAGCTGGGATGATCCATCTCTGACCGATTTTGACCGTCCGTTAAACAATCGAGGCAAAAAAGACGCCCCGAAGATGGGAAAACAATTAGCCCAAGGCGGACACCGCCCCGACATTTTATTATCCAGCCCGGCCAAGCGTGCCTGGAATACGGCTAAGAAGATAGCAAAAGTATTAGGGTTTTCTAAAGAGGATATTGCCAAAGATCCGAAGTTGTATCATGCTGATGTTAGCACCTTATTGACAGTTGTACAGTCACAGGACGACCAGGGACAATCCCTGATGCTGTTTGGGCATAATCCGGGTCTGACGGAGTTTGCTACGCTGCTTTGTAAACACGAGTTCGGCAACATCCCGACTGCCGGAGTCGTTTGCATTAATTTTGAGGTAAGCTCCTGGAAAGACGTACAGTATCACAGGGGTAAATTGCAGTTCTTCGACTATCCCAAGAAACATCAGCCGCAGGGGTAATTAGAAAAGTAGTAGCGTCATTGCGAGGCACGAAGCAATCTTTAGCGTATCTCCGAAAAAAGATTGCTTCGTGCCTCGCAATGACGGTTCTTGCAGGTTATAGAATTATTTGAACAAACAAAAAGGCTATTTTTTCGCCGGAAAATAGGTTTCCAGCACCTTAAATTCACCTTCTGGCTGGAGTTCTATGTTCTTAATAGCCGCCGGAATCAGGATGCTTTCTCTTTTGCCAGTTGGGTGCTGCCACCGTTGTATTGCAGCGTAAGCTTGCCTTCCGTGCAGATCAGGATCACGAAAGAATCAAGATGACTATAGTCACGGGTTACGGGTTTATCAAAATGCAGGCGATTCGTGATGAAATAAGGGCACGCTACCACCTGAGCTGCTTCATTCTTGTCACGCCGGTAATCAGACCGGTAATCGGGATAGGCATTGTAATCAATTACGTCTACCGCTTCCTCAGTGTGCAGTTCGCGGAGATTGCCCTTGGCATCGCGGCGGTCAAAGTCGTAGACCCGGTAGGTGATATCCGAAGTCTGCTGAATTTCGGCAATCAGCAGACCGGCTCCGATGCTGTGAATGCGGCCAGCCGGCAGGAAAACGGCGTCGTCTGGCTGTACGGACATGATATTGAGAATCTCGTCCAACTGCCGGCGGTTCAGGTAGTCAAGATACGTCTCTTTATCAACTTTGCGTTTAAAGCCTACCCGCATGGTGGCTCCCTGATCGGCTTCCAATACATACCACATTTCCGTTTTACCGGCTGAGTTGTGGCGTTTGCGGCCCACGGTATCGTCAGGGTGCACCTGGATAGATAAATCTTCCCGGGCATCGAGAAATTTGATCAGCAGGGGAAACTCGTTACCGAACTGCCGGTACACAGCCTCACCTACCAGCTGCCCCTTATAGGCATCAATTAGGCTCCGTAAATCTTTTCCATCGAGGGGGCCACCTTTTACTACGGATATGTTTTTATCTACTCCTGACACTTCCCAGCTTTCGCCGCATTGCTTAACCGGTGAAAAGTCTTTCCCCAGAACAGTCTTGATTTTATTACCGCCCCAAATCCGTTCCTGAAAAATGGGGTGAAATTTCAAAGGGTACAATGGGTGTTGCGTTGCCATAAGATGGACGTAAAGATTGGTATTGAATCATTTAATTAGCTGTCTCCAATTTTATAGATTAATCACGGCTGTGCAAAATATATTGCTTAAAACTATCGATCCTGATATTCACTTCGATGATTAATCCGGGCTTTCCGAACCATTTCTACTATTTCATAATATTTTTTTCGGCTGAGGTTACAATTGTTTTTCGGCGGGTTACCAATAAGCAAATACGGGCAACCTTTTCTCTTCCCGCAATGAAGTAAACGTTCATCCCTCACCATCAAAGCAACCTTACTATGTTTTTTCTCTGTAATGTGTTATCCGACGACAACCGGGAAGATGATTTGAAAAATAATCAATCCGCCTACGAAATATACGTGAGCTTCGATCCCTTCACTTTCGAAATCCGGGAATCCGTTTACGCTTATCAGCATCACGCGCAGCATACTTCTTTTCATCCAGAGCCAGCAGAACAATCAGTTGCAAAAGCCCTCCTGAAGTTATAATATGCCTTTGTGTCCGGTATTAGTTACCAAAATTTCTCTTCATATAGTAGTTGCATAAAAAAACGCAGTATTTGTAATGCTGCGTTTTTCTATTTGCCAAAGCGTTTAGTTGTCATATATGAACCATGCTTTTCCTCGGAAGGGCATTTTCGCCAATAATGCGGATGCCGTCGAGGGTAAGCGTAGGAAGGATGGCGTGGAAGGTGCGTTTCAGCGGTGAAAGAATAGACGATAAACCGCCCGTAGCAACCGCCAGACATGCCGGGTCGTGTAGCTCCGTCCGGATT
This sequence comes from Cytophagales bacterium, assembly GCA_030448185.1. Taxonomy (GTDB): domain Bacteria; phylum Bacteroidota; class Bacteroidia; order Cytophagales; family 172606-1; genus CADCTQ01. The sequence continues at coordinate 35,679 of JAUJNL010000046.1, forward strand.
TGGGTAAGAATGGATTCAATCAGTCCAACATAACCCATTAATACACCGGCCTGTATCGCCTGAACCGTATTTTTACCCATAGCAGACCGGGGCATTTCCAGCGGTACTGCCGGAAGCTTGGCGGTATTCTGCGACAAGGCCCGAATGGCGGTCTGCAAACCAGGGGCAATCGCTACTCCCAGCAGCTTACCGTCTCCCGATACAGTAGTGAATGTAAGGGCAGTTCCAAAATCGACGACTACACAGTTTTGCCGGTAGCGGGAATAGGCTGCCACGGCATTGGCAAACAGGTCAGAGCCGATTTCGTAGGGATTGTCGATCTGCACTTTCAACAAAGGGTACGCCTCCGGCCGGACTATTACGGGCTTTTTACTGAATAGCTCTTCAACTACCTCTTCAAAAACATGGGTCAGGGAGGGTACTACGCTACTTAGCGCTACGGCATTAATGCTATCCGGAGAAAGATCAGCTTCCAGAAAGTAATTGACTATTTTCAGTTCGTAAGCCAGAGCTGGCTCCTGAGTCATGGTCTGGATACGCCAAACGTACAGCCACTCCTCACCTTTGCTCAGCCCAAGTACTACATCTGAGTTACCAATGTCAATTGCCAGCAGCATAGTCAGTTCCCAGTTTTGGGTTTATAGTTTCTGGTTGAAGAGTTAATGGGGTTGATTTCTGTATCAAACTTCCTAAATCCAAGAAAGAATCGATTACTGGTAATTATTTAATTTTCAATAGTTCATTAACCCATCGACACATAATCTAACTAGCCCATCAACTGAGTTTCTTCAGGTTATACTTGATTGAGTCTACTAAGTTTTCTCCCAACGGGAATAGGGCCGAGGCTTTATTGATCACATTGGGTGCAATAGACGAAACCACCGGGTAGATAAACGTCTCTCCCGTGGCCGTATTCGGCATATTTACGCCTATGGCATGAATGAGCCAGAAGAATACACTTACCCCGAAAGCCCAGGTCAAAATACCAATTAAAGCTCCAGCCATGCTGTCGAAGGAGCCCAACAGGGTATACTGAATAGATTTATGGAGCATCTGCCCCAGTTTGTTGACTAGAAGAATGATCGGGAAAAAGATGATTCCAAAGGCGAAATAGGGCAAAAACTTATTATTTCCCGAAAAGTGGGGAGCCAGCCACTTCAGTCCGACATCCAGCAGCTTAAAGCCCAGAATCACTGCCAGCACAAAGGCGATTATGGCAATAATGGACATCATCAAGCCTTTTTTGTAGCCATTATAAGCACCCCATAGTAAGGGCACCAGTATTAACAGATCGAGGGTTTTCATGGGAAGGCATTTGTGATGTTCGATTGGCGATTTTCGATGTGCGATTGACAATGTCAGGATTTTGGATGGGAAAATAATATTTGGTGCGTGATAGTGGAGACGCAATGGATTACGTCTCTACAACGGCAGTAACATCGCAAATCGAACATCGCAAATCGTCAATCAAAATCTACTTCGTCAGCAATTCTTTTACCAGGGCGGAAATTACCTTGCCGTCGGCTTGTCCGGCCAGTTCCTTGGTGGCGGCTCCCATTACTTTACCCATGTCACCGGGGCCGGCGGCACCTACCCGACTGATGATAGCACTCACTTTGGCCCGCACTTCGGCATCAGATAACTGCTTGGGCAGATACCGTTCAATAATGTTAAGTTCTAATAGTTCATTCTGAGCCAGGTCTTCGCGGTTCTGGTTTTTATAAATATCGGCCGATTCGCGGCGCTGTTTGGCGGCTTTGGTTAATAGCTTTAGTTCATCGTCGGCTGAAAGCGTACCATTGCTGCCTTCCTTGGTTTCTTCCAGCAGGATCATAGATTTGACGGCGCGTAGAGCCCGCAGGGCATCTTTGTCCTTGCTGAGCATTGCGCTTTTGATATCGGCTTCAATCTGTTCTTTTAAGGCCATAATGGTTTTACAGGTTTAAGGTGGAATTTACAGATTGTAAAGATAAGATTTATAGAATTTTGGAAGGCGGAAGAAAATGTTCGATATTGGGAAGAAGGAGCGAGAAGCGAGGAGTGAGAAGCAGAAAGTAGAGAAAGGGAGTGGCAGATGAATTTCTGAAATCAGGAAGCATGATTTTCTAAGCTGTGCATCGGTACAATAGTACTTCTTTGTTCTTCTGAATCGTGCTCAGTTTGAGAAGCCTATTTCCTTCGGAAATAAAGTGATTTAGGAAAATTGCTCTCCCCGTAAAAACAACAAGGCCGTCCATCACGACAGCCTTGCTTTACTGGCAACTAGCAACCAACAAACCTAAACCAGTCTACTGTCCCCCGGCCTTGTTACCGGAAGCAGCTTTGTTTCCTTCATCAGCTTTCTTCTTGGCCTTTTCGAAATCACCGGCTTTCACAAAACTGAGTTTGGAAGGGTCAATGTGTTTTCGCAGGGCATCGCTGATCTGTTGGGAGGTGAGGCCAGCCACCCGCTTCTCAAATTCTTCGTCCCATTGCAAGTTGCGGTTCAGGAAGAGATAATAGTTTAGGGTACCAGCCAGGGAGGCGTCCTGGGCCCGATTTACCTGCCGGGATTGCAGGTAACCCGTTTTGGCTTCGGCAATTTCATGCGCTGTGAAGCATTCCTTCCAGGCTTTCTCGATTTCTTCATTGAAGGCAGCTTCTAATTTGGCGGCATTATCTGGGTTATAAATGTCGTAAGCAGTGACACTACCAGCCGTAGCATGTGACACGGCCGATAGCCAGGAACCTACGCCGTAGCTCAAGCCGTCTTTCTGCCGGATACGGGTAGCCAGCCGGGAGTTAAGGAATCCCCCACCCAGCATGTAATTACCCAACACCAATGCCGGATAGTCGGGGTCGTCTTCACGGAGCGGTATATTAATCCCCGCAATAAAGGTAGCGTTGGATTTGTCAGGCGTGTTATACGACTGGTTGACGGATGGTATATCCTTGTAAATATTTACGAGACGGCTGTAAGGCTTCGGGCTTTTCCAGGCAGCCAGTTCATCCGTGGTAATCTTCTTAATTTCAGCCTCGTCAAAATCGCCTACGACGCTCAGCGTTGCATTGGATGCCCCGTAGAAATCCTTGTAGAACTGCTTTAGCTCGTCCAGCTTCAGGGCCTTTAGCGCCTCAATCTCCTCCTCAAAGGTCATTTGGTAGCGTACATCACCCTTGGTATAGGGTGACATATTACGGCTGTGCATATTAAAGGCAATGGCCTGCGGGTCGTTGCGGCGGTCTTCCACGAAGGTAAGCTGCTCCTGACGGAGTTTCTCAAACTCGGTTTCGGAGAAAGTAGGCTGTTTCAGCATCTCGCCGACTAGTTTTATTACCGCGGGCAAATTTTCTTTCTTGGTTTCGATATTAACATTGGCCTGGTCACCCCAGCTGTACACGTTCACCCTGGCCTTGAGCTTATCGAGTTCATCCTGAATCTGCTGCCGGGTTTTAGACTGCGTGCCTTTATCGAGCATCATGGCCGTAAACCGGGCCGTCATGCCTTTATGCAGAAGGCTCTGCTCATCTCCGTAACGAAGGGTAAGGCGGGCTACTACCGTAGAGCCCCGGGTTTTCTTGGGCAGAAATGCGTATTTTATCGCATTAGACTCCTGTCCACGGTGCGTACGTGCTTCAATATTGGCTGGAGCCGGGTCGAAGGCTTCACCGGCAGCAATGGCCTCTTCCCCTTTGTAGTCCTTCACCAGTTCGGCAACATCGGGAGCGGTTGGAATTTCGGCCCGGTCGGGTTTAGCATCGGGGATAAATGTCCCTGCCGTCCGATTCGAAGGTTTCAGATAATCCTTGGTTACTCTTAGTACATCCTCAGGGGTAACCTTTTTTACGCGGTCGCGGTAAATAAAGGCAAGCCGCCAGTCGCCTTGGGCAATAAATTCACTCATTTCCAGTCCGACCCTTTCAGAGTTGGTATAGTTCAGTTCAAAGTCTTTCAATAATTTATTCTTGGCCCGGTCTACTTCTTCCGTGGTAGGCGGTTGCGAAACCACTGCATCCAGCGTACTGGTCATAGCATTTTTGGCTTCATCCAAAGAAGATTCCTGGCGGAGTTCGGCGGAGAAGTACACAAAGCCAGGATCTTTCAGGCCGGCATTCCAGCCGTACATATAGCTGGCTTTTTTGCTTTCGACCAAGGCTTTATAGAGGCGTCCGGAAGGTTCATTGGTCAGTACTTCGGTCAGCACATCCATGGGAGCGTAGTCAGCATGCGAACCCGGAGGGGTGTGGTAGGCGCAGGAAACGACCTGTACATCTCCCACCCGGCGCAGGTTCACGAAGCGTTCTCCGTCTTGGGCGGGTTCCTCCGAGTAAGTGGCGGTGAGTTTACGAGTTGGCCGGGGAATGGCTCCGAAATACTGGTTTACCAGTTTTATGGTACTGGCTTCGTCAATTTTACCGGCTACCAGCAACACGGCGTTGTCAGGTTGGTAATTTTTTTTATAAAATGCCTGCAAACGGTCAATGGGCACATGTTCCAGATCGGCGCGGGAGCCAATGGTGGATTTGCCGTAGTTGTGCCACAGGTAAGCCGTGGACAGAATCCGCTGCATCAGGATATTGCTGGGGTAGTTTTCGCCCATCTCAAACTCGTTGCGGACTACGGTCATTTCGCTTTCCAGATCCTTTTTCGCAATAAAAGAGTTCACCATCCGGTCCGATTCCAGGTCCAGGGCCCACTTCAGGTTTTCGTCCGTGGCGGAGAATGTTTCAAAGTAATTGGTCCGGTCGTACCAAGTAGTTCCGTTAGGGCGGGCTCCGTGAGCCGTCAGTTCCTGCGGAATGTTTTTATGCTTGGGAGAGCCCTTAAATACCAAGTGTTCGAGCAGATGTGCCATGCCAGTCTCACCATAGCCTTCATGCTTGGAACCTACCAGGTAGGTCACATTTACGGTGATGGTTGGCTTGGAGGGGTCTGGAAACAACAGTACCCGTAACCCATTGGCTAGCCGGTATTCCGTGATTCCTTCCACGGAAGCTACTTTTTCAAATGCTTTTGTACCAGTAGTAGCGGTTACTTTGGCAGTGGCAACCGGCTGGTTAGCAGCCGGTTTAGCCGATTGAGCTTGCACGGACATAGCTACCCCAGATAATAGGAGCAGGGAGGCTGCTGCTATTCTATGCCAGGGGTTGAGTGTAGAATGATTAATCATTGAACAGCGGGTTAAATGGGTAATAATACTATACTATTTTGGAAGTCAGAACGCGTATTCCGGATCGGATAACCTGTTTGTGATCAACAAATCACACTAATCCGGTTGTAGGTTGATTCTTTCCAAATCAGCGTACAATGAAAACTGAACAAAGGAAACAGGTCCGTTCAGAACCCGGGATGCAGGCACAGCTAAGCTTCGGCTAGAAGCCAGAACAAACCAGTACTTTTTAATTAATCAATAAACATTTCCAACCTTAGGGAGTAGGGCGAAAATGTTTCGCGGGGCGTTATAACTAAATCGTTAGTGATCTGAAAGTAAAACGAATTATTAAAATTTCCAAAGAGGTTTTAGGATATTTTTCAGCCAATAAATTGATTCATGCCTAGTTTATCCGTTGCTGAATTTCTGTATAAATATTTGTAAGAGAGAATTCATCGGATTCTGACAGGTAGTATTCCCGCAATGACGGTCTCAACTCCTGCCGGGATAACAATAAAAAAGGCCTGCATACAGCAGACCTTTTTTTATTGTTATGAGCTATTAAATTACTTACTACCTGTTACTTCTCCTGCTGACCGATCATATTCAGAGCCGAACCGGCTTTAAACCACTCGATCTGACCTTGGTTGTAGGTATGGTTCGCCTTAATAATGTCTTTAGAACCATCTTTGTGATTCAGAACGACCGTTAGCGGTACACCCGGAGCAAAAGTAGTCAGGCCCAGAATGTCAAATGTATCATCTTCCTGAATCTTGTCGTAATCGGTTGGATCAGCAAAGGTTAAGGCCAGCATACCTTGCTTCTTCAGGTTGGTTTCGTGAATACGGGCAAATGATTTCACGAGGATGGCCCGAACACCCAGGTGACGCGGTTCCATTGCGGCGTGTTCACGGGAAGAGCCTTCCCCGTAGTTTTCGTCACCCACTACTATTGAACCAACCTTCATGGCTTTGTAGGCACGTTGTACCGCCGGAACTTCGCCATATTCTCCCGTCAGCTGATTTTTCACCATGTTTGCTTTGTCATTGAAAGCATTAGTAGCTCCGATCAGCATATTATTGGAGATATTATCGAGGTGTCCGCGGTATTTCAGCCAGGGACCAGCCATAGAGATATGATCCGTGGTACACTTGCCTTTTGCTTTAATAAGCAGGCGCAGACCCGTCAGGTCGGTGCCTTCCCAGGCGGGGAATGGCTCCAGCAGTTGCAGACGGTCTGATAAAGGATCAACCAGCACCTGGACACTACTGCCATCTATTGCCGGAGCCTGGTAACCGGCATCTTCCACGGCAAAGCCTCTCGTGGGAAGTTCTATGCCTTGCGGCTCATCCAGTTTCACGGCCTGACCTTCTTCATTAGTCAGTGTATCGGTCAACGGATTGAAAGTTAAGTCACCGGCAATGGCAAAAGCGGTTACGATTTCGGGAGAAGCCACAAAAGCGTGGGTATTCGGGTTACCGTCGTTCCGCTTGGCAAAATTCCGGTTAAATGACGTAATAATGGAGTTTTTGCGGGTCGGGTCGTCAGAATGACGGGCCCATTGACCGATGCAAGGTCCGCAGGCATTAGCCAACACCACGCCGCCCATTTCGTCGAAAGTCTGCAGGAGTCCGTCACGTTCGGTTGTATAACGAACCAGTTCGGAACCGGGTGTGATAGTAAACTCAGCTTTGGTCTTTAGTTTTTTACTGATTGCCTGCCGGGCTATGGAAGCCGAACGGGTAATGTCTTCGTAGGAAGAGTTGGTGCAGGAGCCTATCAAGCCGACTTCCAGTTTCTCGGGCCAGCCGTGTTCTTTTACCGCCTGGGCAAATTTAGAGATCGGCCAGGCAGCATCGGGGGTAAAACGGACCGTTGTTGACGTGCGGCTCCAATTCTGAAAGATTAATCTCAATTACCTGGTCGAAATACTGCTCCGAATTGGCGTATACTTCGGGATCAGCGCGAAGGTGTTCTCTTACCTGGTCAGCTAGGGCGGCAATATCAGCCCTTTCCGTACCTTCCAGGTAAGCCTTCATTTTGTGATCGTAGGCAAACACTGAAGTAGTGGCTCCAATTTCGGCACCCATATTACAGATGGTAGCCTTACCGGTACAGGAGAGACTTTCGGCGCCTTCACCAAAATATTCCACGATGTAACCGGTTCCGCCTTTTACCGTCAAAATACCCGCTACTTTCAGAATTACGTCTTTGGCGGAAGTCCAGCCGCTCAGCTTGCCAGTCAACTTTACACCAATCAGTTTCGGAAATTTCAGCTCCCAGGCCATACCCGCCATTACGTCTACGGCATCAGCGCCGCCCACCCCAATGGCAATCATTCCCAGACCCCCGGCATTAGGCGTATGAGAATCCGTACCGATCATCATTCCACCAGGGAAGGCGTAATTTTCCAGCACTACCTGATGGATAATACCCGCACCTGGTTTCCAGAAACCAATGCCGTATTTGTTGGAAACGGAAGCCAGGAAATCGTATACTTCTTTATTCTGACTCTTGGCAGTATTCAAATCCTGCTCCGCACCTATTTTCGCCTGAATCAGGTGATCACAGTGTACAGTAGAGGGTACGGCTACTTTCGGCTTTCCGGCTGACATAAACTGTAGCAGGGCCATCTGGGCAGTAGCGTCCTGCATGGCAACCCGGTCAGGCGCAAAATCCACGTAACTCTTACCTCTCTCAAATAATCGCTTAGGTAAACCCTCATAGAGGTGAGAATACAGTACCTTCTCAGTCTGGGTAAGAGGGCGACCGATCACCTGACGGGCAGCAGCTACCCTTTCGCCCAGACGGGCATATACTGCCCGGATCATTTCAATATCAAAAGCCATATCTTTTTGTATTTATTGGATGTAACGTTCAAAAAAGGACGCGGGCAAAATTATTTAAAATATACTGATATAAAAACGCAGCATTTGAAGATGCCGTTCCCGGTTTTTCAACCGTTTTAATACGCTTTCCCTCTCGGAAGTAAATTTCTTATCCGACAGGAAGCTATTGCCTTTATCCTATTAAAAAAGCCGAATCATACATAAGGCCCCAAAAGCTTCAAATTCTTCCCAAATATTACTCAAATCTCATCTAAAGGCCCTTTTCGGTAAAATCTTACTGATTCAGACATTAAGGTACATGCGTAAAGAATGCACTTCAAACATAAGTACGTGCCTTGCTGATCGTGGTAACTTAAAGTGTGAATCATAAAGTAAAAATGAGAACTGACTACTTAATCAAAACTGCCTTTTTACTTGTACTAGTGCAGTTTTTAGGTGCTATACGGGCTACTGCCCAGTGTACAGTCCGTGCTTCTGTTCAGCCTGTAAGCTGTACTGGCATGGATGACGGGAGTATATCTCTGCAAGTTAAAGGGACCGCACCTTATAAATTTGAATGGAGCAACGGTCACACCAGTCAAAACATTACCAATCTGACCATAGGTACTTACCAGGTAAAGGTGACTGATTCGCAGGGGTGTGTAGCTACCACTACGGCTGAAGTTAAATCACAAACGAATATAAGCCTTTCGATTATTACTTCCAACACATCTGCAGCCGGGGTATCAGACGGAAAGGTAACCATCACAGTCAGTGGGGGCAAAAGACCTTACACCTTTAGCTTAACCAACACAACCGACAAGCGCAAAGTAACCGCTCAGAAGCAGGCCCATGGTGCATTTACTAATCTTCCGGCGGGCCGGTATATGATTATTGTCAGCGACTCACAGGATTGTCCGGTAATCAAAGGGGTAACGATTAAATAACAACAGGTATTTGTACCAACGAAGCATACCGATGAAAAGACATATACTCATTTATACTTCCTTCTACCTTTTCTTTCTCACTTTATTAAGTCCGTGGGAGGCATTGGCTCAATGTCCGACCAGTCTAAAGGTGACTAAAACGGATGTTACTTGCCGGGGAGCGAAAGATGGCACTATTACGGTTACAGTTAATGATGGAACAGGTCCCTTCGATTATGCCCTTTTCTTATACACGGGAGTAGGTGGTGCTACGCCTATTTTTGATGCCAATTTCCTGGTTTCGGCCGATGGAAGAACCATCACTTATTCAGGATTGGCACCAACCGCCTCAGGGAGATCCTATATTATTACTGTAACTCAAGATAACTGCGACGAAATCTACACTTTCCCATTTGTAAGAATCAATGAGCCTACGGCTGCACTTGCATTAACGGTAACTTCCCAAACCAATGTAACAGGTTGTTTTGGTGAGGCCACTGGAAGTGTGACAGTCAATGCTACCGGAGGGAATGCCAGTTACGAATACTCAATCGACGGAGGTGCATTTGGTACGGCTGCTACATTCAGCAATCTGGTAGCGGGTACGCATATAATCACCGTAAAGGACGGCAAAAACTGTCAGGCACAGCAGACTATTACGATTACCCAACCGCCTCTATTACAAATTACCTCTTTAAACCAAGTTAATCCTACTTGTAACGGAAGCACCGATGGCAGTATAGCCGTAAAAGTAAGCGGTGGTACCGGAAGCTTTACGTTTAACATTAATGGAATGCCTGCGACGCCACTGGTGATGGGAAGCGATTATATCTTCAGTAATCAATCGGCAGGTACAAAGAGTATAAAAGTAACGGATGCTAATGGATGTACGACTACGCTGTCACCGTCAGTGACACTTACCGAACCAGCAGTACTGCAGGCTGCAATAGCGACTCAGAATGATGCAAACTGCTTTGGGGAAACGATGGCTCAGCTACCGTAGCTGTTACAGGCGGAACAGCTCCTTATACTTATAGCTGGAATAGCAACCCTGCACAAACAACGGCGTCAGCAACAGGATTATCGGCCGGAACTTATACTGCAACTATTACTGATGCCAATGGCTGCTCCACAACGATAAACGCAACAATAGGGCAACCGGCACAAGTACCTAACCCAACCGTATCAGATGTAGTTTATTGCGAGGGAGCTACTGCTACTACTCTTACGGCTTCGGGTACTAATCTGCTTTGGTACACGGCTTCAACCGGTGGAACGGGTTCAGCTGCGGCTCCTACACCTTCCACTGCCGCTGTTGGTACTACGGATTACTTTGTATCTCAAACCGTAAGTGGTTGTGAAAGTCCAAGGGCTAAAATTACTGTTACCGTTACTGCTAATCCACCTGCTCCGACTGCTTCTAGTCCGGCACCTATTTGTACCGGTGGCCTGGTTCCGACACTTTCGGCTACTGGTTCTGCGATTACCTGGTACAGCGATGCGGGCTTAACCAACCAAGTAGCAACCGGCAACTCATTTACGCCTGCTATTGACAATACTGTAGCTGGAACTTATACATTCTACGCTACTCAAACGGTAACTAATTGTCAGAGTCCGGCTACTTCTGTAACGATTACCGTCAATGCCATTCCGGCGGCTCCGGGGGCTGTAAGTCCTGCTCCTATCTGTGCGGGTCAAAATACTCCAAAGTTAAGTGCTAGTGGCTCTTCTATTAAATGGTATAGCAATGCAAGTTTGACAACCCAGGTTGGTACGGGTAATACTTTTACGCCCTCTATTGACAATACCGTAGCTGGTACGTATACCTTCTATGCTACTCAAACAGCTAATGGATGCGAAAGCCAATCTACAGCCGTTACTGTTACCATCAATGCAAATCCGGTTAAACCCATTATTTCGGGCACTACTACCTTCTGTCAAGGTTCTTCTACCACTTTGACTTCCAGTGCTGCTACGGGTAATCAATGGTTGTTAAACGGTAATCCAATTGCAGGAGCAACCAATCAGACTTTAGTAGTTACTTCTGCTGGTTCCTATACTGTTACAGTGACCAATGCCAGCAGTTGTACAAACACTTCCAATGCAGTAACTGTAACCCAGACGGCTCAGCCATCAGCACCTACTGCTTCTAATATAGCTTACTGTCAAAACGAAACTGCTACCGCGTTAACAGCTTCTGGTTCTAACCTGCTTTGGTATACTGCAGCCACAGGTGGTACTGGTTCGACTACGGCTCCTGTACCTTCTACGGCCACTGCCGGAACAACCAATTACTACGTTTCTCAAACAGTGAATGGTTGCGAAAGTCCAAGAACTACGATTACAGTAACTGTTAATACCGTTCCGGCGGCTCCTACTGCTTCTAGCCCGGCTCCGATTTGCGTGGGTCAGGCAATTCCGCAATTAACCGCTACCGGCACCTCTATCCGGTGGTTCAGCGATGCTGGGTTGACAACGCAGGTGGGAACAGGTAATTCATTTACTCCATCAATAAGCAACAATATAGCTGGCACCTCTACTTTCTATGCTTCCCAAACTGTTAATGGTTGCCAGAGTACTGCTACTGCCGTAACGATTACGATCAATGCCAATCCGGCTAAACCGACTATCAGCGGTACAACTACTTTCTGCCAGGGCAGCAATACAACCTTAACTACCAGTGCAACTACCGGTATCCAGTGGAATCTAAATGGCAGCCCTATTTCAGGTGCTACCAATCAAACCCTGACCGTAATTACTGCGGGTAACTATACTATTACTGAGACAAATAGCAGCTGCAGTACTACTTCTGACCCAGTAACCGTCACCCAGACTGCTCAACCTTCAGCCCCTACGGTTTCAGATGTAGATTATTGCCAGAATGCTCCAGCTACTCCACTAACTGCCTCTGGTTCTAATCTACTTTGGTATCCTTCAGCTGCGGGTGGTAGTGGTTCGACTACTGCACCTACCCCTTCAACGGGTACAGTAGGAATAACAGATTACTTTGTTTCGCAGACGGTAAGTGGTTGCGAAAGCTCCCGAGCCCGGATCACGGTTACGATTAATGCGATTCCGGCGGCTCCGGCAGCAAGTTCTCCGGCTCCGATTTGCGCAGGTCAGGCGGTACCCCAATTAACGGCTATGGGTTCTAATATCACCTGGTACAACAATACTACTACCGTGGTAGGTAGAGGAAGTACGTTCACGCCTCCCATTGATAATACTGTGGCTGGGACTACCACTTTCTTTGCTACTCAAACCGTAAATGGCTGCGAAAGCCAGTCAACTGCAGTAACAGTAACCATTAATCCTAATCCGGCTCAGCCAACGATTAGTGGTACCGCTACTTTCTGCCAAGGTGGAAATACTATCCTGACTACCGATGCCACTGCTGGTATTCAATGGTTCCTGAATAGTAATCCAATCAGTGGAGCTACTGCTCAGGCTTTCACGGCTACAGTTGCCGGTAATTATACGGTTAGCACCACCAATGGAAGTGGCTGTGCCAATACTTCTGCAGCATTTTCGGTTACCCAGACGGCTCAACCTGCAGCGCCTACAGTTACTAATGTAACTTACTGTCAAAACGAAACCGCAACAGCTTTGACAGCTGGTGGTTCTAACCTGCTTTGGTATACTGCGGCTATGGGTGGAACTAGCAGCGCTACCGCACCTGTGCCTGCTACTTCGACTGTAGGAAGTGTTGATTACTATGTTTCTCAAACCGTAAATGGCTGCGAAAGTCAAAGAGCTAGAATAACGGTTACGGTAAATCCGGCTCCAAGTCAACCTACTATTTCTGGTAACAATACCTTCTGCCCAGGTGGTAGCACAGTATTAACTTCCAGTTCAGCTACGGGTAATCAGTGGTTGTTGAACGGAAACCCTATTGGTGGCGCTACTAATCAGACCTTAAATGTTACTGCAGCTGGTAATTACTCCGTTGTTACACAAACGAGCTGTTCGGCTACTTCAGCTACTGTTTCGGTGACTGAGTCTACATTAGCTACTCCGACTATCTCCGGGAACAATACGTTCTGTGCTGGATCTAGTACTACGCTGACTACTTCGGCTACTACTGGCATTCAATGGTTATTGAACGGAAGCCCGATTGCCAGTGCTACTGCTCAAAGCCTGAATGTAACTACTGCTGGTGATTATTCAGTGACTGTAACGAATGGTTCTTGCTCGGCTACTTCAGCAGTTACTACCATTACTCAGACTGCAGCACCAGTTGTGACAGCTTCTTCGAATGGTCCGGTTTGTGAAGGTAGTACGATTAATCTCTCTGCTTCTGCGGTCAATAATGCAACTTATAGCTGGACGGGTCCGAATGGATTTACTTCTAGCCTGCAAAACCCGGTTATCAATAATGCTACGGCTACTCATGCTGGTACCTATTCGGTAACTGTTACTGTGAATGCTTGTGCTTCGGCTCCAGCTACGGTGAATGTGGTAGTTGATCCGCAAGTAGCTACTCCAACTATCTCAGGCAATAAACAGCTTCTGCCAGGTGGTAACACAGTTCTTACTTCCAGTGCTGCTACTGGTAATCAGTGGCTGCTGAATGGCAATCCAATTACGGGTGCTACTGCTCAGACGTTGACAGTTACTACAACTGGCAATTATTCCGTACAGATAACTACTACAACTGGCTGTTCAGCTACTTCCACAGCTCTTACCGTTACCCAGACTACTCCGGCTCAGCCGACGATTAGCGGTACTACTGCTTTTGCCGAGGAAGTACTACCTTGACTTCCAGTGCTGCTGCCAGCTATCAGTGGTTGCTGAATGGTAACCCAGTAAACGGTCAGACTAGCCAGTCAATAACAGTGAATTCTGCCGGAAATTATTCAGTGCAAATTACTGACGCGGCTGGCTGTACCTCTGTTTCGAACTCCGTTGCAGTAAGCCAGTCACCAGACTTTGATTTTACTACTACGGCTAATAATCCGAGTTCCTGCGCTGCCAATAACGGTTCTATTACAGTGGCTGTAGTACCTGCTGGTTCTTATGCCTATAGCTTAGACGGAGTGGACTTCAGCAATACCAGTGGTTCATTTACTAACTTAAGTGCGGGTTCTTATACCATTTTTGTAAGAAATACAGCAGGCTGTATTGTGCAGAAAACACAGTCGCTTTCTACAAACAATAGCTTCACGGCAACAGCAAACGCGACGAACGAAACCGCTTGTAATGCTCAGAATGGTTCAGTTACTATAACTGCTACTCCGGCTGGTACTTACCGGTACTACATCCGTCTGAACAGTAATTCAAGTTTCACTGCTAACCCTGCTGGTCTTAATAATAACGTATTTTCCAACCTTGCACCAGGCTCTTATGTAGCAAGAACTGTAGGTAGCAATGGCTGCGAATTCCTGCAGCCAGTAACCATTAATGCATTTACTTGTACGCCGGGTTGTACTTTGACAGCTAATATCGGTAACATTACCCAACCTACTTGTTCAGCACCAAACAGTGGTTCGTTTACTATAACGGCGTCTAATGGTACTACTCCTTACGAATATTCAGTTAATAATGGTGCTTTTGCCCTGGGACGGGTAGTTTTTACCAACCTTTCTGCAGGCACTTATACAATTACAGTAAGAGATGCGAATGGTTGCCAGGTAACTTTGAATCCTGTAACGCTTACTGCTCCAGCTACTCCGGCAGCGCCACTGTTTCCGACGTAACCTATTGCCAGAACCAGACAGCTACTGCCTTGACTGCTTCTGGTTCCAACTTGCTTTGGTATACTGCTTCTACGGGTGGAACGGGTTCAACTACGGCACCTGTGCCTGCTACTTCGACTGTAGGAAGTATAGATTACTATGTTTCTCAGACGGTAAATGGTTGTGAAAGCCAAGAGCTAGGATTACCGTAGCTGTAAATCCTGCTCCAAGTCAACCTACTATCTCCGGGAACAATACGTTCTGTGCTGGAAGCAGTGTAACCCTAACTACTTCCGCTACAGGTACACTGCAGTGGTTGCGGAATAGTTCTGCTATTATTGGCGCAACTAATTCAACGTATACTGCTATAGCAGCAGGAGATTACACAGTAACGGTAGTAGCTAATGGTTGCAGTATTACTTCCAATGTATTTACCCTTACGCAGACCCCTGGCTTTAGCTTTACGGTAAGCACTACGGATCCCAGCAATTGCAGCACGAATAATGGCACCATTACCGCTGTGGGAGCTCCGGCTGGTTCAGTATATTCTTTAGACGGAATTAATTTTAGTAATACTTCGGAGTATTCGGTAATCTGGGTAGTGGGTCTTACACTGTTTATGCTAAAAACTTGGCGGGTTGTGTGGTTCAACAAACTGCTTCTCTTACAGCACCTGGTGGCATTACTGCTTCGACTACCTCAAAGATGAATCGGACTGTAATGCTCAGGATGGCAGCATTGATGTGAGCACTTCGGTGAGTAATAATGCGCTTCAGTACTTTATCCGCTTAAACGCAGATCCGGGTTTTGCTCCTAATCCAGCAGGTGTTAATAACAATGTCTTCACCGGCCTTGCTCCCGGTTCATACGTCTTGCAGGTTGTTGATCCTAATGCGGGTTGCAGTACCACCACTCCGGCTTCGGTTAATGCGGCATCCTGTACCCCTGCTTGTAGTCTCACTGCCGCAGTCTCGAATGTGAATCAGCCTTCCTGCGCTAACCCTACGGGTGGCAGCGTTACAGTTTCTCAAACCGGTGGTACAGCGCCGTTTAGCTATTCAGTAAACAATAGTGTATTTGTAATAGATGCAGATGGCGTTCTGGATAATCTATCGACTGGTAATTATACAGTAATTATCAGAGATGCCAGTGGTTGTGAGATTACACTGAGCCCAGTAACGCTTAATGCTCCAACTACTCCATCAACCCCTACGGTTTCTGACATAAGTTATTGCCAGGGAGCTGCTGCTACGGCTTTAACCGCTAGCGGTTCTACTCTGCTCTGGTATGCTTCAGCTGCGGGTGGTAGTGGTAGCACTACGGCGCCTACCCCTTCAACGGGTACAGCAGGAATAACAGATTACTTTGTTTCTCAGACAGTGAATGGTTGTGAAAGCGCAAGAGCTAAAATTACGGTAACAGTGAATCCCGCTCCAGCTAAGCCAACAATTAGTGGGAATAATACTTTCTGTTCAGGTGGTAGTACTGCATTGACTACGAATGCTACTAGTGATATTCAATGGAATTTGAATGGCAACCCAATATCAGGAGCAAACAATTCTTCTTATACAGCAACGCTTGCCGGTAACTACACAGTTACTATAAAGACTAATAGCTGCAGCAGCACATCTGATTCGTACGCTGTAACAGAAACTGCTCCTCCAACCGTAACGGCTTCTTCGAACGGGCCAGTTTGTGAAGGCAACACAATTAACTTAACAGCTTCTGCAGTTAACAACGCTACTTATAACTGGAGTGGCCCGAATGGATTTACCTCAAGTGTGCAGAATCCAGTTATTACCAATGCGACTGCGGCCAATGCTGGTACTTATTCAGTAAACGTTACCGTAAATGGTTGTACTTCTGCTTCATCTATTAATGTAGTAGTGAATCCGGTTCCAGCGAAACCGACTATCTCCGGAAATACTACTTTTTGTCAGGGAAGCAGTACAAAATTAACTACGAATGCACTTAGCAGTATTCAATGGCTATTGAACGGCAGTCCGATTGCGGGTGCAAACAGTCCTGACTATATAGCCACGACTGCCGGCAATTATTCCGTAATGGTACTGGCAAGCGGTTGTAATGTTACGTCTGATGTGATTTCCATTACTGAGACTGCTACTTTCAGCTTTACGGTGAGCAAGCAGGACCCTGCTGCCTGCAGCACGAATAATGGCTCACTTACAATTACGGGAGCACCTACAGGTTCAGTATATTCACTGGATGGTTTTGACTTTAGCAATACGAGTGGTGTGTTTAGTAACCTGGGTAGCGGCGCCTATACTGTATACACGAAAAATACGGCTAGTTGTATTGTGCAGCAAGCGCATTCACTAGCGGCGCCTGGTGGTTTTACCGCTTCGGCTACCTCAAAAGATGAATCGGCTTGTAACGCCCAGGATGGCAGCATTACCGTGAGTACTTCCGTAAATAATAATACACTTCAGTACTTTATCCGCCTGAACTCCAACCCAGCTTTCTCCCCTAACCCCGCCGGAGTAAACAACAATGTTTTCACTGGTCTTGTACCTGGCACGTATCTGATCCAGGTTACTGATCCTGGGACAGCTTGTTCTGTAACGGCATCAGCTACTATTAAGGCTTCTACCTGTACTCCTGTTTGTAATCTGTCGGCTAATGTTACTGACCAGAAAGACCCGGATTGCAATAACCCTAACAGTGGCGGCATTACTGTTACTCCTGCTAATGGTACAGGACCTTATCAGTACGCAGTCAATGGTGGTGCATTTATGGCAGGTACCGGTACTTTCCCTAATCTTCCTGCCGGCAATTACAATATCTCAGTAATGGATGCGGGTAATTGTATTGTTAATCTGTCTACTGTTACGCTGAAGTCCACTACTCTTCCAGGAACCCCTACGGTTTCAGATGTAAATTATTGCCAGGGAGCTACTGCTACTGCTCTTACGGCTTCGGGGTCTACTCTGCTTTGGTATGCTTCAGCTGCGGGAGGTAGTGGTTCGACTACGGTGCCTACCCCTTCAACGGGTACAGTAGGAGCAACTGATTATTTTGTTTCGCAGACAGTGAATGGTTGCGAAAGTCCAAGAGCTAAGATTACGGTTACCATAAATTCCCTTCCGGCAACACCAACTATTTCCGGTAACAATACCTTCTGCCCAGGTGGTAGCACAGTATTAACTTCCAGTTCAGCTA
>JAUJNL010000047.1 GCA_030448185.1 Cytophagales bacterium
CAGTCACATGCGCTCTAGTGCATAAAAATTGCAGAGTATACAATGGGTTTATTTACTACGAATAACCTGATTATCTAGCTATTTTTTCGGTGCGGTTCCAGTACACAATGAGGTTATGTGAATCACGCCCGGCAGCTATTATATCCAGCTTCCCATCTTTGTTCAGGTCAGCTACCTGCAAATCTTCACAAGCCATTGTATTGTCATCTACCACGTACTCCTGCCACGCATGCGCGGTTGGGTCCTGGGATGCAAGCAAGCAGATACCCACCTTCTGGTCAGTATTCGGATTACGCCAGCCCACTACGATTTGTGAATTTCCGGAGCCCAGCAAATCGGCACCGGCTAATGCATGGCCCTGGTTCATGTTTTCCTTCAGAATGTGGCGCGAATTGGTATCTCCCGGCTTATAAATAGTAAGCTGGTTTCCATGCATAGGTTCTATAGCTGCTACAAAGGGCTGACCATTGACTCCAACGATGCGTCGTACTTCACCCACGCCGAAATTATGTTCTACCCACGGCTGCTCCTCGGCCATTTGCCAGTTACCGCCTTGGCTGGTGAGTACCTTAATGCCTTCTTTGCCGCCCAGCCAGATACGGGTGCCATCCTGGTCTTCCAGCACCTCCAGGTTATGCGTCATATGCATAGAAGAATCGATTAAACGGTAATGCCAGGAGTCCCGTTCCGTCAGGTTTTCGGCCATCACAAACCGCTTCCAGTCGCCATTGCGGTACCAGACTATCTGTTTCTGGTCGGCCAGCAGAATATCGGGTTTGCGGTCACCATCCACATCACCAATGGCCAGGCCATAACCAATACTGACGTTTTTATCCAGCACCTGCGCCTCAAATTTGGGGACCGGAGGCGGATTGAGAATACTCAGCAGGAAGAACAGGGGTAAGAAAAGTGGCATAAGCTAAAATTTAGAATGTCAGCATGCAGATAGTAGAATTGACAGCTTTCTTATAATCAATCTATTATAGTTTAAGAGCAGCGTTCAGATCAGTTTACAGTGTCTTTTGTCATTCCCGAAAGGAAAACCGGTTGGGAGAACAAGTTAAACTAAAACTCATAAAGGTTGCGTGCTTTCTGCTTCCAAAATATAAGCTACTGCGCCGTTATGCTGGCCGACTTGCCAATAACCCGGACCTGGACAGGAATTTTCTGCAAGGGCTTTTCGGCTTTTACGTCCGCTGGTACATTGGCAATGCTGTCTACGATATTTAGTCCTTCCACTACTTCCCCGAAAACAGTATATAGGCTATCCAGATGGGGGGCGCCGCCAAGGGTGGTATACGTCTGGATTTGGTCCGGAAAGAAAATATGACCACTGGCATCCGACAGCGTCTTCAAACTGTCTTTGGTGAAGACAGTCCCGTGAACAATGTAAAAATCATAGGGCGAAGATCCTTTGTCCCGGTCGTGGTGCGCCATGGCCAGGGCTCCCTTCTTATGAAAGAACTGCGGATCAATTTCGTGCGGAATCAGGAAAGTGTCCAGTTTCATACTCCGCTTGTCGGCGTACCCGGCCTGTACCATAAAGCCCTTGATGATCCGGTGAAAGTGGGCATTGTCAAAAAAACCATTCTTAACCTGACGGATAAAATTGGCCCGGTGCAGGGGAGTCGTGGCGTACAGACGGGCCTTGATATTGCCAAAGGGAGTCGTGATAAGCACTAAATCCTCCTTGTTCTGTTCGCCGTACAGGGTTAATACTTTCCGGGCATTGCGTGGCGTAACTTTGGCCGTAGCCGGGTCCTTAATTTCCTCTTCCTTTTTGCCTTGACTGCACGCCCCCAGCCATAACATTCCCCCAAAAAGAAGTATCCAAATGAAATAGCTGGTCTGCCGGAATAATAAGTGGTGTTGAGTCATATCTTCGATGTTCGATTAACTGCGTTGAGCCCTTCGGGGTTGGCGATGTTCGATGTTCGGTTTTTGGTGGTCGCGACTTGATTTGTTATATCTTTTCTCGTTCAATTGCTCCAGTTTTAACTCTGGAATGCAATATATCGAACATCGCCAACCCCGAAGGGCTCAACGCAGTTAATCGAACATCGGTAATTAAAGGTTTCTCTCAATAAAGCTGGTCATCAGGTGGTAGAGGTGCACCCGGGAAGGGCCGCGTACGCCGTGGGCCTGATTGGGGTAGTAAAACGATTCGAATTGCTTACCCGCATTAATTAGAGCCTGGGCAAATGTAACGGAGTTCTGAAAGTGTACATTGTCATCACCCGTACCGTGAATCAGCAGGAATTTACCTTTTAGTTTCTCGGCGTGGTTAATGGGCGAATATGCGTCGTACCCTTCCGGGTTCAGTTGCGGAGTTTTGAGGTACCGTTCCGTATAAATAGTGTCGTAAAAGCGCCAGCTGGTAACGGGAGCTCCGGCAATAACCGCTTTGAAATAATCGGCTCCCAGCGTGGCACACAGTGAAGCCATATAGCCACCGTAGCTCCAGCCATAGATGCCGATACGGCTTTTATCTACATAAGGTAGGGTGCCCAGGTATTTGGCCGCATCGATCTGGTCCTGCACCTCGTACTTGCCCAGGTTGGCATAGGTTACCTGACGAAAAGCAGTTCCCCGCCCACCCGTGCCCCGGTTGTCTACGCAGGCAATTACGTACCCTTTCTGCGCCATGATCTGGAACCAGTAGAAATCGCGGCTACCCCAGGAGTCCAGCACTTGCTGGTTACCGGGGCCACCGTAGACGAACATCAGCACCGGATATTTCTGCCCGGCAATGAAATTAGTCGGTTTAATCAGGTAGCCATTCAGCGTAACCTGGTCAGGCGTAGTAAACTGGAAAAACTCTACGGGACTAATCTGAAACTTGTTAAGGGTAGCCTGCAGGTTTTCGTTTTTCTCCAGCACCTTCACTTGTTTGCCCTCCGGAGCCTGGTACAGGCTCACTTTCAGGGGCGACTCTACGGAAGAGTGATAGTCAAGGTAAAATTTGTGGTCGGGGCTGAATTCAATGGTATGCGTTCCTTTTTCGGGAGAAAGCCGGCGTTTGTTTTTGCCGGTTAACGAAACGCTGTATAACTGCCTTTCCAGCGGAGAAACTTCCGTAGAGGTATAGTAAACTATTCCTGTTTTTTCGTCCACTACCAGAAAGTCAGCCACTTCACAGTTGCCTTCAGTAAGCTGTCGGGTTAGCTTGACATTCATTTAGTAAAGGTAAAGGTGGCGAGCCACTCCGCTCACTGGAATGAATAAATCCCTTCCCGTTGGATAAGTACGTCCAGGTCGTCGGTCAGTTCCAGGTCTACGTACTTGTCGCTTTTTTCGGTTAGTACGGTGCTGGCTGTACCCGTTGCCGCATTGACATGAATAATATCCAGCCGGTTTTGCAGCCGGTTCATCCGGCGAATCGAAAGTACATTGGCATCGGCAGTCCAATTAATGCGTGGAATGTACATATCCGGCTCATTGCCGATGTCCAGCTGAACGGTCTCGCCCTTGTCGAGGTGATAGACGGAAATTTTAACCACTGAATTCGGCTCCCCGGCTTTGGGGTATTTGAAGCGGTAATCCTTTGGATACAGCGAACCCCACACCTGCATATTATACTCTGGTACTTTCCGTTCGTCGAAAGTCCAGAAAGCTATTTTTTTTCCATCGGGTGACCATTCAAAAGCCTTGGCAAAGGCAAACTCCTCTTCGTACACCCAGTCGGTGCTGCCGTGAATAATTTCGTTGAACTTGCCATCCGTCGTAACCGGCTTCTCACTACCCGAAGTCAAGTCCACCAGAAACAGGTTATTGTCCCGGGCAAAAGCTACCTTAGAACCATCCGGGGAGAAAGTAGCATAAGACTGTTTACCGCCGGATGAAAGCTTGCGTAGTCCTTTGCTCCTGAGGTCGTAAATAAAGTGATCGGCTTTGGTTGAATGGCGGTAAATACCCTGAGTACCACTGGAAAGGAGCATTTTGGTTTCATCCGGACTCAATTCATAACCATCAAAATCCTTCAGCCCGGCCTGGTTTCCCTGGAGAAGCTGATTCACATTGAGCAGCGTTTCGACTACATTGCCCGTGGTCACGTCATACTTAACAACTGAGGTAGTCCCGTCTTTTTCCAGGATGGAAGTATAATACCGGCCATCTTTCATCCAGTTTACGCCCGTTACGGTTCGTTGGGCAAAAGTGCCCTTCAGGAAAATGTCTTCAACGGTAATCGTTTGTTTCTGCTGCGCTTGCGCCGTCAGGCCGATGAGCAGCAGGTAAATCAATCCATACGTTCTCTTCATAGATGTGTAAAGGCCAATGGTTAATAAAAGGTTGGTATGCAGGCCCTGAATAAAGCCGAAAGTTAGCCAAATGCGGGTTAATTTGAGAAGCAGCTTATTGTTGAACTGGCAAGTGCATCCATAATAAAAAAAATAGCAGGTTGGTGTGACTTTTCCCGGCTTCCTGCGACTAATACCATCAAACTATCACCTCGTTACCGTGGGGCAAACTTCTTTACAGGAACAATTTATTGGACTACTGGCCGCGCAGCAGAAGCTGATTCACAGCATTTGCAGTCTGTACTATTCCTCGCCGGAAGACCGAAAAGATTTGTTCCAGGAAATTGTACTTCAGTTATGGAAATCCTATGCTTCTTTCAACAATCAATCCAAAATTTCCACCTGGATATATCGGGTAGCCCTCAATACAGTCTTTTCCAGAATCCGCCGGGAAAAAGCCAGGCCCGAAACTGTGCCATTTTCCGACAAACTCTGGCAAATACCGCAACCCGAAGAACAGACAGCATTTCGACCGGGTTGTCATTGCGGGGTCATTTAGTTTCTGGATACGGTTGGGTAACCTGTTTAACTCGGAAATTTACGGCAAACCGACGACCTTGCCCTGGGGCTTTTTATTCGTCCGGGAGACTGAGCCTGCCCTGTTGCCGGTCGTGCCTCGCCATCCAACGCAGCTGTACGAGGCCCTCTTCTGCCTGTTCTTGCTGGGATTGACGTTTGGGTTATGGAAGTTCCGGCAGCACCGCTTACCCGCAGGATTCATTGCCGGTATTTTTATCATTCTACTATTCAGTTTCCGGTTTCTGGTTGAATTTCTCAAGAATAACCAAGCTCATTTTGAAGGAGGTATGGGGCTGAATATGGGACAATTCCTAAGTATTCCGGCCATTGTAACCGGCATTATTATACTGGTTGCGGCCAAAAGAAATGGGCAAAGAGGAGCATTTGATTTTGAAAGCCGTATTACGGAGGTCGGGTAGGGAAGAATAAAGCTTACGGAATCCATCTTACTTCCTACCTCCTCATTCCTGTCTCTTTCTTCTCACTTCTTACAAACATCGTATATCGCCAATCAGACATAAAAACGTAGTTTTGCCGCTTCAAATCTTGATTTCATGAGAGGCGTCTACTGTATTTTATTGCTGGTCCTTTCCAATGTATTCATGACCTTGGCCTGGTACGGGCACCTGCAGTTTAAAAAGGTGCCGGCGCTGCAAAACCTTGGTTTGTTTGCCGTGATTATGATTAGCTGGGGGACAGCCTTCTTTGAATACATTTTTCAGGTACCCGCTAATAAAATTGGTTTCCGGGATAACGGTGGTCCTTATTCATTGTTTGAGCTGAAAACGATTCAGGAAGCAGTTTCGCTCACTGTTTTCACCCTGATTACTGTTTACGGGTTCCGGACCGAGAAACTGGCCTGGAACCACCTGGTCGGCTTCTCCCTGATTGTATTAGCCGTATTTTTTATTTTTAAGAAATGGTAGGCTGATTAGCCGATGTGCCTATGTGCTGATAGGTTAATGTTAATATAGTTAAATTGCCCTATTGTTAATTTATTCAATCAGCACATAGGCACATCGGCTAATCAGCACATTAACGACATGGAAATCACTGAACTCGACCGCATTAAACTACACCAGTTCAAAATCAGGCAGGTGATTACGGAAGTAGGCAAAGTAGTCGTAGGACAGGAACGGATGCTGAACCGCCTGCTGATCGGCCTGTTTACCAACGGACATATTTTGCTGGAGGGCGTACCGGGCCTGGCGAAAACATTGATAATCAACACGCTTTCCCGGGTATTGCACCTGCACTTTCAGCGAATTCAGTTTACTCCCGACCTGCTGCCGGCTGACCTGGTGGGCACGATGGTCTATAACCAGAAAACCGGCGAATTTGAAGTGAAGAAAGGCCCTATCTTCGCCAACCTCATCCTGGCCGACGAAGTAAACCGGTCACCGGCCAAAGTGCAGTCAGCCCTGCTCGAAGCCATGCAGGAGCGGCAGGTAACTATCGGCGAAACGACTTTTAAGCTGGATAAACCGTTTCTGGTACTGGCCACCCAAAACCCCGTAGAACAGGAGGGTACCTACCCTTTGCCGGAAGCCCAGGTAGACCGGTTTATGATGAAAGTGTTTGTAAGTTACCTGGAAAGGGCGCAGGAACTGGAGGTAATGCGGCGCATGGCAAATGTGAACTTTCGCGGAGATGTAAATATTGTGCTGGATAAAGAAGATATTGCGGCCATCCGGGATGAGATCAACAAGATAACTATTTCGGAAACGCTGGAAAAATATATTATTGAGCTGGTCTTTGCGACCCGTCGTCCGCTGGATTACGGACTGAAAGAGGAGGCGGCCTATATCCAGTTCGGCGCTTCTCCGCGGGCCAGCATCAACCTGAACCGGGCCGCCAAGGCCATTGCCTTTATGAATGAACGGGATTATGTATTGCCCGAGGATATTAAGGAAGTGGCTCACGATGTACTCAACCATCGTCTGATCCTTAACTATGAAGCCGAAGCGGATGGGATTAACCCTTCGCAGATTGTAGAAATGATCCTGAAAAAAGTAGCCATCGGCAGATAATTTCAGTAATGGTAAATGTTGAATGCTAAATGCTCAATGGAAGATGTGATACATTGCTGATTGTAAAATATGTATCTTCTTGTATTTAGCATTTAACTTTTAGCCTTTAGCATTACCGGCAAGTTCTACCGATGGCTACTTTGTAACACTAGTGCGAAACTTTATTCAGGGGAATCAAACCCTATTCCACCCTAGAGGTTATACTAAGAACAGAGAGGCAATTGCCGTTACTTCTTCTTTGCTCAGCGGCTCGTCGAAAGACTCAGACACAGCCTCTGCGCCAAAAGTAGTAAGCGTAGTTACATCAACGCCGCCTTGGGTAGTCTGTTCTTCACCTTTATAGACGGCCCGTGTAGCTGCCGGCATACCGGCATATTGCCCAGTTTATCCAACGTGATCCAGCCTTGCTGAGCCCGCAGTCTGCGTACCCTTGCGGCGTGCCGGGCCTCCACGGAATGTATTTGCAGGGCAGCCGTCAACACGGCACCATTGCCGATCAAATTGCCAGCCTGACCTTTATAGGCCCGAACCCCGGTATCTTCAAATGCCTGCGACAACACCAGGAAATCCCCGTAGCTTCCGAAAGGATCAAAGGCGCCACCAACGGTGAAGTCAAACTTTGGTTTTTCAATCGGAGTACCGCCCAGAGAACTGATAGCAGACTTCAGGAATTCAACGTGCTGTGATTCGTGCTTGCTGATCTGCATGAAAATCTGCTGCTGGAATCCTTCTACCGGAATCACTTTAGAATCCAGCCCTTTCAGGTAAAATTCGCTTTCCAGGTACTCAAGCAACAGGGCAAAATTCAATACGTCGGTAATGCTGCCATCAGCCGCCATTGCTTTCTGACTGCCCGCGGCGGTAACGGCGCCAAAAGAGACTGCTCCTAAGGCCAGTTTCTTACCGAAATCACCCAAATGACGGAACACATCCCGTCGACTGGTGTTAGCCAAGTGTTCTTCCAGATTGAGCTTGTTTTTGTCAACCGACTCAATGAGATTAAATATGTTCATGAGAATTAGATCTTTAGGGTGAGTGATTATTGGAGAGAGCTGCCGTCAAGTTTATAGGCAATGTAAGGCGCCACCATCGTAAGAACCTTAGCAGGAGCAAAAGCCTGATCTAAACCGTTCATATCCACGACATCATCGCCGGCAAATGAAGTAGGGCTCATCGAAAAGTCGTTGGCAAAGATCACTTCCCGAACCTGAGCCGCGTGCCGGGCTTCTACTGATACTATTTTACCAGCGAGTAGTAGGTAGTCCGTTGATTTGAGCAGTTTGCCAGCGCCATTATAAGCCGCTACGCCCAGGTCTTCAAAGGCACTGGCGGTGCGCCAGATACTCATCCGGTCATTGAAATCGATAGAGCTGAAGTTGAATTGCAGATCAGGAATGGCATTTTTACCCAGGGCGGCTTTAAAAAAATCACGGTGTATTACTTCGTGTTTCTGAATGTCCGCCAGAATGTCCTGCTCTTGCGCATCGAACATAGAACCAAAGCCCGTGGTTTCTACCACCTTAGTGTAAAAGGCAGCTTCCAGTTGTTCCAGGGCAAAGGCGTAATTAAGCACCCCCAAGTCACCGCCACCCAGGCGGATCAGATTGTTTACGGTCTCATCGGCATCGTCGCCTTTTAGTTGTTCCAGGTAAGGCTCACACCCGGAAAGCAGGATGGCCGTAGTGGCAGTAGCAAAGCCAGCCGAACGCAGAAAAGCACGGCGTTTCAAAGCAGAAGTATTCTCGCTTGAATCTTCGCTTGGCTTCTTCGGAAGAAGTGTTTGCATAAAGATTAGTGGTTGAAGGTGGGAAAGTTTGCCCGGTAGATTTTCTACAGGTGCTATACTTACGAGTGATGGGATGAAGACGGATTTGGGAAATGAAAAAAAATTAACTTTTTAGCGTAACCGTGCCAATTGTTTCTCCGGGATGGAGAGGCCTGTCTGTAAACGTTAAGGACTTATAGGAATAAATAATTATTGGTCATGTTGACGCCCGATTTTAGAGCTAATCGGATAAAACTAACATGGGGAATATCGCCTAAAAAACAGGGATAGTACCGTAAACAAAAGCTTTTACTGATGGTTGCAATTTTGATGTTAATTTATTGTGATTATTCTTTGGTGGTTTCTTAAAGATTGTGTAATAAAAGAAAAGTAAAATTAATATTAGATTACGTATATTTTAACATTAAGGTAATATTGAGCTTGTACCGATAATACTAATTTAATCGTGCCGCAATCATGAGCTAATAGTGGTCTGGTAGCTTTGCGGAAAATAAGCTTTATGGTACATCGAATAAGCTTTATGATACATCGAATAGTTTACCTTCTTTTTTTATCGCTTTCAACCTCTCTCCTGTTCGCCCAGACGGGCTCCATCAAAGGAACCATCAAAGACGCTAAGACTGGCGATGCCCTCATTGGTGCCACCGTCCTGATTCAGGGCACTACCACTGGCACCGCCGCCGATGTGGATGGTAACTTTCTAATCCCTAAAGCTCCGGCTGGTAACCATACATTGGTTATAAGCTTTATATCTTACCAGACCAAAACCATTCCTAACGTCCAGGTCGAGGTTGGGAAAACAGCTGTCGTTAATACTGCCCTCGATGAAGATGCCGGGCAGGCACTTCAGGAGGTGGTCATTACGGCTGAGAGACCTACCAATACAGAGGTCTCCTTGATTTCAGAAATCAGAACTGCTCAAACAATTGCATCGGGGGTCTCTGCTGAACAAATTGTCCGGACGCAGGACCGTGATGCCGCCCAGGTAGCCCGCCGGGTACCAGGCGTTTCCATTGTAGAAAACCGTTTTGTTCTCGTACGTGGTCTAACGCAACGGTACAATACGGTGCTGATCAACGACGTGATCTCCCCCAGTACCGAAGTAGATGTCCGGTCTTTCTCCTTTGACATGATCCCTAGTAACATGCTTGACCGCATGGTGATTTACAAAAATGGTGCGGCGGATCTGCCTGGTGAGTTCGCGGGAGGTATTATTAAGGTATATACCAAAAAAGCGCCTGAAGAAAACTTCTTTAACGTAGGAGCAAGTATCAGTTACCGGCCCAACACCACATTCGAAACGGTACAAAAGTCAGAAGGGGGCCGCCTGGATTTCCTGGGGTTTGACGACGGTGACCGCGCCATTCCCGACGGAGTACCCGGATCTGCTCTTAATTTTGATGCACTTCCTTCTCCTCAACGAGCTTCGCTTATTAATCAGCTTCCCAACCGGTTTGGAGTAAATCAATACACAGTACCGCTGGATTATCGTCTCAATGTAAACCTTGGAAGACGATTTAATTTGGGCAATATCAGAGTGGGTAATCTGACCGGAATAAATTACACCAATGCGAATCAGTATGCGCCGGTTGCATTTAAAACGTATACCAATGCGGAAAACGCACCGGGTGAAATTGCTTCCGAATTCGATGACCAACAGTTTGGCACTAGTGTCCGTTTAGGAATTTTACACAACTGGTTATTCCGGTTCAGCCCGAACTTTAGCATTGAGTTTAAGAATTTATTTAACCAATTAGGTAACTACGAGACTGTAGTCCGTAATGGACGTCTGGCGTTTGGCCAGGACCAAGACATATTATCGTATTCACAACGCTTTGAAAGTCGCAGCATTTACTCCGGTCAACTGGTTGGGAACAATACCTTGAGTGACCGGATGAACTTAAACTGGCAGTTGGGATACGCGTATACCCGCCGTACCGAACCGGATTGGCGACGGGTGCAGTATCAGCGGGATAGTGGCACGGATCTCCCTTTTTCCGTCACAGTCCCTAATAGCCCGCAGTTAATTTATGCTGGCCGGTTCTTCTCCGAGTTGAATGAAAATGTATTTACGGCCGCTGCCAACCTGGAAAGGAAATTAGGCAACCTGGAAGCCGAAGAGCAGATTAAATTAAAAGCCGGCTTTTACACCGAACGCAAAGATCGGGACTTCAATGCCCGTTTCTTTGGCTACGTGCTTGGTCCCAGTGGTACCTCCAACGCCATTTCTGCCTTACCGGTAGATCAGGTATTCAGTCCTGAGAATGTTACCGGCACGGAACAAAACTTTGCCGTGTCGGAGTTGTACGAGCCCCGTAATCAGTATACGGCCGCTAATACACTATTAGCTGGGTATGCCAGCGCCTACCTGCCCTTTGGAAAATTTAATGCTACCGCTGGGATACGGGTAGAGTACAATCAGCAGGAATTAGACAGCCGGGATCGTAATAACCGGGCACTCAACGTGAACAATCCCATTACCAGTCCGCTGCCTTCGCTAAACTTAGCTTATAATCTAAGTGACAAGCAACTGGTTCGCCTGGCTTACGCTTATACCATTAACCGACCCGAATTCCGGGAATTGGCGCCATTTCCGTACTATGACTTCAACATCAATGCCGATATTCAGGGAAATGAATTCCTGACGACTGCTAAGGTGCAGAATGTAGATGCCAGATGGGAATTTTACCCCTCCCCCAGCGAATTAATTTCATTAGGTGTTTTCTACAAATATTTCCAGAACCCCATTGAAAGCTATTTATTAGAGCGGCCGGGTGCCCTTAGCTATACCTTTATTAATGCGGACAATGCTACTAGCTACGGGGTAGAAGCCGAAGTACGCAAATCCCTTTCAGAACTCTCCCAGAGCCGG
Organism: Cytophagales bacterium; assembly: GCA_030448185.1. Lineage (GTDB taxonomy): Bacteria > Bacteroidota > Bacteroidia > Cytophagales > 172606-1 > CADCTQ01. Next base: position 11,506 of record JAUJNL010000047.1, read on the forward strand.
TTCCTGCAAAACTTAAGCATCGTTGCGAATGCTTCTTACATATTCAGCCGAATTAACCTGCCGGATTTTGTGCGTTTGGGACAGGGAATAAGTATAGAACCGGTACCCATCGCTGGCTCAGCCGATAAGAGAAGACCTATGCAGAACCAGTCTCCTTACTTAATTAATGGGGGGCTTTATTACAGCGATGATGATTTGGGTCTGCAAGTCAATGCTTTATATAATGTATTCGGTAAGCGTGTATTTGCCGTGGGATCCGTCCTGAACCCAACCATTTATGAAATGCCGCGCAACGTAATCGATTTTAACGTGACTAAATCAATCGGGCAAAGATTCGAAGTTCGATTCAGTGCCCAGGACATCTTGAACCAACCCGTACGTTTGGAACAGGATTACAACCGGGATGCCAAAATTGAATCGGACGTTGACCGGCAACCGGTACGTACCTTTCGCCGGGGTCCCTATTTTACCCTGGGTGTGATCTTCAACTTCAATCCAAGAACCTTAACCCCAACTACTAATTAACCAACCTTTCTTTTATCCATTAAAACTATTTGATGCTTATGAAACTTTTGAAAAATTGGTTACTCATCTCAGCATTAGCCCTGGCGGTTTTTGCCTGTAAAAATGATGATGATGGTCCCGAACAACCAACTGGACCAGTCGATGCCCAAGGCCGGGTTATTCTGGAAGGTGACATTACCCAGAACCGAACCTTAAGAGCCAATGAGAAATACATCCTGCGGGGCTTTGTACATGTAACGAACGGCGTTACCCTCACCATCGAGCCGGGTACGGTTATTTTTGGGGATAAACCTTCGACTGGCACGTTGATTATTGAGCGCGGCGCTCAAATACAGGCGCGGGGTACCGCTACGCAACCCATTGTATTTACCTCAGCCCAGCCTGCTGGTTCCCGTGCTTACGGTGACTGGGGCGGTTTAGTACTGGTTGGCCGGGCACCCGTGAACCAGGCAGAATCAAGACCTATAGAAGGAGGGATTCGGGGTCAATTCGGTGGTACCGATGCGAATGACAACTCGGGTACCCTGCAGTACGTACGGATTGAATTTCCGGGTGTAGCTTTAACTACTACCACTAATAGTGAGGTTAACGGGCTTACATTATACGGAGTAGGGGCCGGTACAACCATTGATCATATTCAAGTATCCTACAGTGGTGACGACTCCTTCGAATGGTTTGGTGGTACTGCCAACGCTAAGTACCTGGTAGCTCATCGGGGTTTCGATGATGACTTTGATACTGACTTTGGTTTTATCGGTAAAGTGCAGTTTGGCGTTGCCTTGCGCGATCCGGCGGTAGCGGATCAGTCTGCTTCCAATGCATTTGAGTCAGACAACTTCGATCCGGGCACTCCGGCCGATGCCCCACGGAATGGCCTGCCATTGACTGAACCCGTTTTTGCCAACATAAGCGTTTTTGCTTTTAACCAGGCACCAAGCTCTGATCGGGCGCCTAATGGTAGTGGCTCTTACGGCCGGGCCATGCACCTGCGCAGAAATACGGCTATTAGCATATTCAACTCCGTATTTGTGGGTTATCCGGAAGGGCTGCGTCTGGATGGTACTCCTACCTTAGCCAATGCGATTGCGAATAGAATGCAGCTGCGGGGGATTGTACTGGCAAACATGACTACCCCTGTGACAGGAGCTGGTGGCGTAACCAACCAACAGGCACAGGATTTCTTCAACACAACCGCTTACGGGAATCAGATTGTAACGCTGGCTAACCTTTCTACGCTTGGCTTGAATGCGAATACTTTCAACCTGACGGCTCCTAACTTTCTGCCTAATCCCGGTTCTTCCTTATTAACGGGTGCTATCCGTACGGATAAAGGTAGTGATGCTTTCTTCGAGAATGTACCGTACAGAGGGGCATTTGGTACCACTAACTGGACGCAGGGCTGGACGAACTTCGATCCTCAGAACACGCAGTATTAATTGCTGCTAAGTGTTTTTATAAAAAAGCCGGAGCGTATACTCCGGCTTTTCTGTTTGTTGCGTTAATAAATGCGCTTCGCTACAAAATAATAATTGAAAGCTTGCAACTTTCGCCTTGAGTAAAGGGGTCATACCATTAACCACAAATGAAAATTGCCTTTTCTAAACTCTATAGACTATTGACACAATTACTATTACTGCGATGCTTAGAGCAACCGCTATTTTGTGATTGCCGGTTCTTTCACCGGATGCAGGAAAGAAAGTATGGACCCTGCCGACAAAGCATTGATAGGAAGCTGGGCCCAACATAGATCACTGGATGCTGATTACAGTGCTGCACGAATATATACCTTTAGAAAAGATGCGACCTTTGAAATGATCAACGTCATTGGGCGTACTAAATCCGGACAAGTGACCGGTTACGCATTTAGAGCTACCGGACGTTACCAAACATCCGGGGACACACTTCGCTTATCCGAAGGGCCGCCTCCAGTTCTGGTGACGGTACCAGAGGAGAGTATCTTCCCCTTGAACAATTGACCCCCATAGCTGGTTGGAAGCAAAGCCCTTTTAAATTTTCACTCAACAATACCAGAGACAGCCTCACATTTACGTATCAATGCCCTCTGCGTGGGGTCTGAAACTTTCCGGCGGGAGTAGATTTCTAATGGCATATCCTGTTCCCCACATTTACGATGTTCTTCCTCGTTAAGTACCGGTACCCTGCAATTAACACTGTAAAGTATCCCGTTCTTCCGCATGTATCATGCGGAAGCCTAAAAGCAGCATTTGCAATGCTGCATCATGCATCACCTCATTACCCGGTTCCGCATTACAACTATTTTCAGCGAAGCTAAATGCGGAACAACTCAAGCAACACGTTCTTGTAAATGCGGAAGCCTTGAAAGCAGCATTTAGCTGCGCTGATCTAAAGATTATAATGCTGCATCCCCATTACGATACCAGCACTACTTCCACCAATCCTTTTCCACCCGCATAATCAATTGCCGAAGAGAACAGATAATGCTCGGGTTCGGCCACTATTGCCGCACTTACCGGGTTGTAGTGTTGGCAGCTATACCTGGCAGGATATTAGTATAATTCGAGGCAGGCATACGCATTATCCTGAATAAATTCCCGGATAACCTCGGCTTTTTTTAATAGACGTTCAGCTAGAAAGGCGGTGGGAGTATTACCAGTACGCAGCCAGACAATTTTGGGAGGATAGCCTCTTCGTAAACTTAGTTCGTAATAGTCTTCATCAAAGGTAACAATCGTAAAATGATGTTGCCTGGCATATTCCCAAATCATCAAGTCTTCTTTGCTGAGTAGCCCCAGACGTTTTACCTGTTCCAGACCGGGAAAACTACTTTCAATATTAATGATTCGAAAGGAGATGTTTTCGTCAAAAAGCAGCTTCATACGGCGTATTTAATTTTCCGCTCTTTATCAGCTGCGTACTGCAAACAGGCTCTGATATGTTCTTGCTTGAGTTCAGGAAAATCATTTATAATCTCCTCATAACTCATACCGATAGCTAACCAGCCTAATACATCCGACACGCTGATACGGGTGCCCTTTATACAAGGTCTGCCAAAACGAATATTGGCATCAATAACAATAATCTCCTGGTAATCCATATCTTCACAAGTTACATATTTTAGAGTGCAATACCGTTAAACTGCGTCAGCCAACTCATTTACCGCCCCGAATAATCTTAGAAACGGTTTTAAAACCCTTACGGTCCTCCCCTACCCCCTGACTCTTTCCAGCCGCACCAGGGAAACCAGTTGGGTTCAAAGTCCCCCTTGCGGGAAGCGTTGTGCCAGAGCCGAAGGGGGCAGGGGGATGATGGTTGAGGTCTAAATACCCTTGTAAAACCGCTCTTAGCAGTTACGTTAAATTAATGGCCGAACTCAAACCAATCGAATAGGCGAATATTGCAGGATTCTTTAACAGACTTCTTGCGAAAGTATTTTAGAGATTACCTTCGCTGAACTCTTCCAGGATTGCTTCACTCGGCTTGCACTAAAGCTGGCCCCGCCACACTTTTGTAGCGTGTCCCGTTCGCAATGACGTTTATTTTGAATTCTTATGGGTTACAAAATACTTTCGCAAAAGTCTACTGAGTTATTTCAACTCTTTGCCTCCTGCTGTGGAATCTAAATCCAACCCATGCCCAAAATTGAATTATAAAGGCAGTACCAATCGTAGTATAAGCAATCCTAGCCAGCCAAAAGCTTTAAGAGTTGTGGCTACTTGTCTGGTAGACTTTTTCGGAATCGTTCAACCAACCTGCTACCTGTTCGAACCCAATGAATTAACTTTGCAGCCAAGGCTGCCAGTTGTGAGTTTGGACACTATTTTGAGAAACCAATGAGCTACCACTAGCAGCCACTTCTTTTGTTCCTCTTCCGAAAAATGTATAGGTATAGCATGCAGAGTAAGTAGTATTAAGTGATTAATATAATAATGGTAATGCTAGAAAGCAAGCTGCTGACAGTGTTTTCTGTGATACTATTGGGTTATAATGCATGTAATCCCGTTCTTCCGCATTGTAAATGCGGAAAGACGGAAAAAAGAACATCGTAAATGTGGGAGAACAGGATACGGAAGAGAAAACAATAATGAGGAAGCTACGAGTTGTCTAATTCGAGTTGTTCCACAAGTTCCCACAGTTCTTCCGCATTTGTAATGCGGAAGCCCAACAGCATTTGCAATGCTGCGCTACGAATTGCAATGCTGCGTTAAACAGTCTACGCTGCCGTCTCTTCCTTGCTGCTGGGGCTTTTGCCGCGACTGACTACCTTGCGGGCATTGGTGTAAGCCAGGTAAAAATCAGGAGCCGTGCGTTTGTACTGTTCTACCTTGCCGTCCACCTGGCTCTTGAGTAACTGGGCGGTCGAACCGAACAGTTCGGCTGGTTTCTGCGTGGCCGTTTTGCCGTTGCTTCTGGCGGTCTGCGGCTGTAACTGCCACCGCTGATAGGCCTGTACATCGGTGAATAACTCATCTAAAACTTGCGCGGTTACACCATAATCCCCTAACTGGTCCACGTGTTCCCGTGACTTGTCCATGAACCACCTGACAGGTAGCCGTAAGGGCGTTTTCCCGCAGATTGCGAAGTTTGCTGGCGGAATAGTCTACGTTGGCGGCCAGTTCCGGATTGTTTACATCGGAAGCGTATGATTTTACGGCCTTGGCAACAAAAGCAGCCTGCTCAATCAGGTCATCTTTGAGGCTGTTTTTATTCTGGCTGATGCCAGTAGTGTTAACAGCCTGTAGCTTACGCTGCGTTTCAATACCCGCCAAGTTTTCTAACAATGCCGTATAATTGGCCGTAAATCGCTGATTGCTCTCCCAGGTGCTGCGGAAATCGTCGCAGGCTTGCTTCACCCGCAAAAACATGTTCAATTGATTCTCCTGAACGTCAGTCATGGTAATTTTTAAGTTAATACGTAAAAATAAGGGCCTGACAAATCCCGTAAGCATCAGTCCCCGCCGGAAAACTACGCGGGTAAGAAGGACCCTAGTTTAGCAGCCTTGAATCATTGTCTGAGTAAATAATCAGTTGAAGAAAGGCATGTTCAATAAACTGACAGCGAATGTTCCGGACAGCATGGGAACCATTCCGGTTACTACAGAGACAGTTCTGCCTGCTATAGATGTCATTCGGTAACAGTAAGAACGCATTCCGGCACTCTACCAAGCAAATCATCAGCCTCCAGAAATCATCAAAATTACCTTAGCAAGCGTTCAACTCTTCTGCGCTGTCATTCCTTCAGACCGAGACCCCGTTTCGGTTGTTAAGCTGGTCATTTAGTCAGCTGATGAGGTCGTTCCGGTTAGTCACATCCGCGAGAATAAGAGATTGCCATTCATTTATCCTGGATCAGCTAAAGAAATTACCCAAATACCAAGTATCCCTCCGTATAGATTCACATTGCCAGCTTGGGTATCGTTGTTTAGAATCAGTATGTATTACCCAAAACGTCATTTTTTAAACTTGGCTTAAAACTGTGGTAATAGTCGGGGCGTAGTTTTACGCTAAGAACACCTTACCTAACCCTATCTCCTAATCCATCCATGAAAAAGCCACTACTCCTGGCCGCCCTGGCGGGTATGACCCTATTTCCCGCTTGCCAGTACCTGGACAAATATTTTGAGGGGCCAGAATCCCCTTCCGGCGAAAGTAACGCTGAGACTCACTCCGTGACTCCTTCACTGATCAAAGCGTTGCCGGGCTATGAGAACCTGAAAATGTATCCGCTGATCAGTTCGACGACCAACTAGCCGGGTCTCTGACTTTATCTACGGGGCACAGCCGGACGGCGCTGCCGTCCTCCGCGATCCCAAGAGCAAAGGCTACATCATGGTCACCAACCACGAAATTCACCGGGCCGCTTCCCGCGTGTACCTGGACGAAACGTTCAAGCCGGTAAAGGTGAGTACATCGTGGACGCGGAAGGCGGTCAATGGCGCTTATGTTCCGCTACCCTGGCTACGCCCCAGGAAACGGCTTCGGTCAGTCTTCTTAACCGCTGGTGAAAGCGGGGCCGAATCTATGGTACACGCCATTGACCCGCTGGGTAGTGCGGACCTGAAGAACAAAACCCGCGTAAAACCCCGCCTTAGGCCGAGCCAGCATGGAAAACGCCGTTCCGTTGCCGCAAACTGCTTATCCGGGCAAAACCGTTATTATCATCGGCGAAGACGATGGCAACGGTCAACTCATCGCTTACATCTCTGATGCCGTGGGTGATCTGGACAATGGCAAATTGTACGTCCTGAAAAGAACCAATGATGATCCCGTAGAAACCAGCATGACATTCGCCGGTCACTACGACGTGGAGTTTGTGGAAATTGAAAACGCCAAAACGTTAACCGGCGCCCAGATTGCCGCCAAAACGGTAGAGAAGAAGGCCATTCAGTTTGCCCGCGTGGAAGACCTGGACTACCGCAAAGATGGTAAGGGCCGTGAAGTCTGCTTTGCCGCCACCGGCGTGAGCGAAGCGGATAAAGTGACGCCCGTATGGACCAAAACAATGTGGGGCCGCGTGTACCGGTTGACCATGGATGAAAAAATCCCCTGAAAGGAATGCTTGAAATCATCGCCGATGGCTCCGGTGATGCGGGTAATAACATTGTAAATCCTGACAACATTTGCGTAACCAAAAACTACGTGTACATTCAGGAGGACGGTGACTCTTTCTACAAAGAAAACAAGCACGACGGTATCATCTGGCAGTATAATATCGGTAACAAAGCCCTGAGACCGATGATCATTATGGATCACCGCCGCAACGTACCTGAATTTAACGCTAAATACAATACGGTGAACAGTAATCTGTTAAGCTCCTGGGAATACGGCGCGATGCTCGATATTTCTGACTTGGTTGGTGTTCCAAACACGTTTACCATCAACATCCACCCGCATACCTGGCAGGAAGATAAGTTTGCCAACCCTGATGGCAGCGGCATCAACCCGGAACCGGGAAGGCGGCCAGACGGTAATCGTAACGGGTATTCCCCGGTAATTAGTAGTATTCCTTTTTCGATAACCCTCTGCTTCTGTGCGGAGGGTTATTGTATTTAGTAAAGTGCCTCGTGGAGAGGAAATGTCAACATGAAAAAACAATGTATTATTCTTTCCGTCTTCATCAGTTGTCTCGGGCTGATCGGCGGAATGAGCCGTTGCAATGCCCCGCAACGTACCCTAAGCACTACGGAGCAGGTAAAAAGAAAAGTAAGTCAGGACCTGGATTCGCTGCAATACCTGGTAGATCAGATGCTGCTGCCGCTTGCTCAGCAGAGCACGGCCACCGACACCTTGCAGCAAACTTTCTACCGGTGCCGAGTGGCGTACAAAAAGATTGAGTTTGCCACCGAGTATTTTATGCCCGCCACGAGCCGCCTGGTGAACGGTCCCCCGCTGGATGAGATTGAAACGGGGGAATACGAGGTGAACGAACCCGGCGGCTTGCAGGTGATTGAAGAATTCCTGTTTCCCGCCTTTGATACGGCGCAACGTGGCGAACTGGTGCGTGAGGTAAAGAAATTAAAGTCGCACCTGGTCCGCATCGAAACCCTGTGGGAGGCTGGTACGCACCAGGGCGCCCACGTGTTTGATGCCATGCGTCTGCAGATGGTTCGCATTATTAGTCTGGGCATCAGCGGGTTTGATACGCCCCTGTCTAAACGGGCTATGCCGGAGGCCGCTGCTTCCCTGGCTGCCATGCAAGCCTGCCTGCGGGTGTATGATCCGGGAGAGCCTGCCAAGAAGGGAACCTATGACGTGCTGCAACGGCGATTGACCGGAGCGGTAAGCTACCTGAAAGAGCATTCCGCGTTTGATTCATTTGACCGGATGCATTTTATCACCACTTACGCCAATCCGATTGCGGTCCAGTTGCTGGCCCTGCAAAGGCAATCGGGCTACCCGCCCTTTACGGAATTACGCGCCTTGCGGGCCGATGCTCCTACCGTTTTTGCCCCCGACGCTTTTAATACCGACTTTTACGCGCCCAATCCGGAGGCCTATACCAATAAAGATAAGATTGTTTTGGGCCGGATGCTCTTCTACGACCCGGTGCTTTCTTCGAATAATTCCCGTTCCTGCGCCACCTGCCACCAGCCCGAAAAAGCCTTTACCGATGGTTTGCCTACCAGTGCCGCTTTTGCCAAGGGCCGCTTCATCAAAAGGAATGCACCTACCCTGCTCAATGCCGGTTTGCAGCGTAACCAGTTCTACGATATGCGTTCGACCACCCTGGAACACCAGGCGATGGACGTCGTACAAAACAAAGAAGAGATGCATGGCTCCCTGGAAAAAGCCATTGGTGAATTATACAAGCAACCGGCGTACATAGCCCTTTTCCGGAAAGCGTTTCCCGCCGGAGACAGTATCCGGCCCGTGCAAATTCAGAATGCCATTGCCAGTTACATCCGGTCGCTGGTTTCCCTGAACTCCCGCTTCGACCAGTACGTACGCGGCGACCGTACCCGGATGAGTTCCCGGGAAATACTGGGATTTAACGTATTTATGGGCAAGGCCAAATGTGGTACCTGCCACTTTATGCCGCTGTTCAACGGCACCGTACCGCCCGCTTTTGATCACACGGAAGGCGAAGTACTGGGCGTACCCGCGGATGCGAAGGGAAAGCAATTAGACGAAGACCTGGGCCGGTATGCCGTGCACCCCTTTGACCAGTTCAAGCACGCTTTTAAGACACCTACGGTACGCAACGTGGCGCTTACGGCTCCTTATATGCACAACGGTGTGTACCGCACGCTGGAAGAAGTCATTGACTTTTATAATAAGGGCGGCGGTACGGGATTAGGGCTAGACGTACCTAACCAAACATTGCCCGCCGAGCCGCTGAATCTGACTCAAACTGAAAAACAAGCCCTGGTCGCCTTTATGCAAACACTCACGGACACGACAGCGGCAGATCCAACGGTGGTTTCTGCGGCAGTAGCATCCCCTGAAAGAATCATACGGCCCGTAAAGGGAAAATGATGTTATGCTTGCAAAGTCTTTCAAGGGGATTCCTTAACAATACCTTGATGTCACAACTATATTATAATTTATACAGATGGTTGATTATCAGTTATTTATTAAACTATTTAGAAAGAATATGAATAATGCAATTTATCAATTCTTTAAACTGAGGTAAAAGTCCGGTAATGTGCAAGGGCTACTTTTACAAACAACGCACCCGTTTTAACCATTATAACCCCAACCTTCAACCACTATGAAAAAGCAACTACTGTGGGCTTCACTGGCCGCTGCAGTCGCAGTACTACCTTCTTGTGAGTACATTGAGAAGATCATTGACGATGGCAATGGCGGACCGGCGCAGGTCACCCTGAAGAATCATTCCGTTACGCCTGCTTTGATCAAAAAACTGCCCGGTTTTGACAACTTGCAGGTGTATTCCCTGATCAGCAGCGACGACAAATTACCTCAGTCGCCGGATTTCGTATTTGGTGGCTCTGCCGATGGTGCTGGCTGGCTAAAAGATCACCAGGGCAACCTGGTGGCCGTCGTAAACCATGAAGATAACTATGCCGTATCCCGCCTGACCCTGGATCCCAAAACGCTGAAGCCATGAAGATAACTATGCCGTATCCCGCCTGACCCTGGATCCCAAAACGCTGAAGCCCCTGAAAGGCGAATACATTCTGAATTCAGACGGCGGTATCTGGCGGCTTTGCTCCGCTACCCTGGCTACGCCCAAGGAACACGGCTTCGGTCCGCTGTACCTGACCTGCGGTGAAAGCGGTGCGGAATCCCGGACGCATGCCATCAATCCGCTGGAAAAAGCACTGGCCCCATCCATCAGCCGCGAAGTAGCGGGCCTGGGCCGCCTGAGTGCGGAAAATGCTGTTCCCCTGGCTAAAGACGCCTTTACGGGCAAAACAGTAGTGATCATCGGCGATGACGACTCCGGCACGAATGGCGGACAGGTGTTTCTGTACGTGGGTAATGTAGGCGATTTGGAAAATGGTGAGTTTTACATGCTGAAGCGCAGCGATGATAACCAGCGGGAAAGAGATATCGTCATTGGCCAATCCTATGATGTGGAATTTGTAAAAGTTGAAAACCACAAGTCTCTGACCGGTGCGCAAATCAACGCGAAGGTGGACGAGTTGAAGGGCCTTAAGTTTGGCCGGGTAGAAGATCTTGATTACCGGAAAGGCGGTAAAGCCAACAGCCGGGAAATTTACTTTAACGTAACCGGCCAGAATAATACCGGAGCTAACGCGGATTATTCCCGCACCAAATTTGGCCGCGTGTATAAACTGATGCTGGACGCTGCCAGCCCGCTGAAAGGCAAACTGTCCGTGATTCTGGACGGTGACGATGCCAATGGGCCGGCCAAGGAGTTCCAGAACGTAGATAATATTTACGTAGGGCAGAACTACCTGTACACGCAGGAAGATCCCAACGGTTATGGCGATAACTCCGGCGGTGTCGGCAATAACATCGCCGGCACTACGCACGATTCCTACATCTACCAGTATAATCTGGCTACTGGCCAGTTGAAGAAAGTGCTGGAGCTTGACCACCGCCGTAATGAACCGGATGCTGCTAAGTACAATGCTGCACCTCCGGCCGGCGGCGGCGATCCCGAGCCTTCCGACTATGGTTCCTGGGAGTACGGTGCGATGGAAGACATTTCTGATCTGACCGGCCTGCCTAACACCTTTGCGATCTGCATTCAGCCGCATACTTGGGTGGGTCCGCAATACGCAGGGGTAGACGGCGGTACCAAGCGCAGAAACGAAAATCAGGCCAGCCAAGTTATTATTGTAAAGGGACTGCCCAGGTAATTATTTCGCTCTTATATCAAACCTGTCGGATATGCAAGATCCGACAGGTTTATCTATTTGGGTCAGTCTCTATGTTGTTCCGCATTATAAATGTGGAACTGCGGAAAGGGGCATTTTAATCTTTAGATCAGCGCAGCTAAATGCCCTTCCCTACCATCCGCATTTATAATGCGGATGAACAAATGAACAAATCAGGTTTACCCATTTGGGTCGGTACCCCAACTATTGAATGGAGTGAAATTATTTAACCGTAGCGGAGCAATGACGCACAAACTTTTTCTGTTGGTTTTACTTCCCTTCGTATTCCTCCTGATCCTGGCAGGCCTCTACTTTCCCCGTGAGACGAAGAAGGCGATCCCGGTTAGACAAGTAAAGCAGTACTACCGCCAACACACGGTTGCCCTGGATAGCGCCGTTACTCAATTGCGCCAGGCAGTAGCTCAAAATGCCCAAACCACTCTTATCCATCAGCGGTTTCGGGAAGCCCGGCTGGCTTACAAACGGGTGGAATACCTGCTGGAATATTATAATCCCTACACGGCCAAACACCTGAACGGACCCGCCCTTGACGAAGTAGAGTTTGATGATCCCCTGCAGCGAACCATTCCCCCGGAAGGTTTTCAGGTGATAGAAGAATATTTGTTTCCCGTGTACGACCGGCAGCAGAAGCAGGCATTGCTGGATGAAGTGAGCTTGTTAGCCTCTAACATCCGCCGGCTGTATTATATTTTCGATGCCACTCAATTCACGGATGCCCACCTTTTTGATGCCATGCGGCAGGAGATGTTCCGGATCGTTACCCTGGGCATTACGGGGTTCGATTCACCGGTGGCTACCTACTCCATACCCGAAACGGCAGCGGCTTTAGAGAGTCTCCAAAACACCATTTCCCTCTACCAGCCCCAGCTGCAAGGTCCGCATCTTCCGTTATCCGCCGCGCTGAACAATGATTTTGCAAACAGCATCCGTTACTTGCGTCAGCATTCAAACTTCAATGCCTTTGATCGTGCCGAATTTATTACCCGGTTTGCCAATCCCCTGACGGCAAGAGTAAAGGAGGTTCAGCAGGCCTTGCAAATTCCGGTGGGGACAGAGTTGCGGGCCGTATCGCCGGATGCAGCGAATCTATTTGCCGAAAATGCATTTAATGTTAATTATTTTGCCCCCGATTATAATTCCCATACCACCCCGGAACGGGTGAAATTGGGCCAGGTACTTTTCTTTGACCCGGTATTATCGGGCAACGGAAACCGGTCCTGCGCCTCGTGTCACCAGCCGGAAAAAGCCTTTACCGACGGACAGTCAAAAAGTATTGCCTTTGACTTCAAGGGACAGGTAAGCCGCAATGCACCTACTATCCTCAATGCCGGACTGCAACGGTCCCTGTTTCACGATTTGCGGGTAGCCTACCTGGAAGATCAGGCTTCGGATGTAATTGCCAGCGCCAGTGAGATGCACGGCGATCTGCAACGGGCAGTAAACGACCTGCGTACCAGCCCCGAATACGTGGAACTATTCCGCGGTGCCTTTCCGCAGGCGAAGAATGAACCGGTAACTGAACGACACCTGAAAGTAGCCATTGCGGCGTATATTCGTTCACTGACCGCACTGAACTCCCGGTTTGACCAGTATATGCGGGGCGATGCAACAAAGCTGACGTTCATTTTATACCCCTTTTCAACGGCACCGTGCCGCCGGATTATGACAAAACGGAAGGCGAAATTCTGGGCGTTCCCTCCACAAAAGATACAACCCATGCGCAATTAGACGCGGACTTAGGCAAGTTTGCTTTGTATAAGAAAAATCTGCACAAATTCGCCTTCAAGACCCCTACCGTCCGGAATGTTGCCCTTACCGCGCCTTACATGCACAATGGCGTATTTGATACGCTGGAAGAAGTGGTAGATTTTTATGACCGGGGTGGAGGAGTTGGTCTGGGGATGGAGGTGCCTAATCAAACGCTGCCCGCCGAAAAGCTGCATCTGAGTAAAGCGGAGAAAAAAGCCCTGGTGGCCTTTATGCAGACGCTTACTGATACAACCCCTGCCAGAAGGATTCCCGACAAACTACCCACTTTTACCACCAGAATTAGTCTAAACGACCGGAAAGTGGGAGGGAAGTACTAATCATTTCGGATGTCGGAGGGCGGATTTGGGAAGTAAGAGGTAAGAAGTAGGAGGTAATCCGTAAAGACGCTATTGATTATATCCGAAGTAAGAAGCAGAAATAGAAGAAACGTGTAAAGAACAATCCACGTAAAGAACAGTCGCTTGGCTCCACCAAGTGACGGCTATTGCGAGGGCTTCCAGCCGGTTTTTATAAATTCTCACCAACTTACATAGTTCTTTTCTCCATACCTCTTATCTCCTACCTCCTACCTTTTACTCCCGACTTCCAGCTTCGCTAATCGGACTTCGAACAATCAGCGCCTGGTATAGTTATACTTTTCCGGACTGATTACCAGATTATATCCCAAATTCAATGTCCGCAATCCGAAATTAGCTTCGTTTATGCCCCGTAATGTCCTGATTACCGGAGGAACCGGTCTTATCGGCTCCCGTCTCACCCAAATGCTGATACAGCAACACTACCAGGTAGCCTGGCTAAGCCGAGGTAAGCAACAGTCCGCAGGGGTAAAGGTGTATCAGTGGGATGTGGAAAAAGGATATATCGCCGAAGAAGCATTGCGCGAAACGGATCATATAATCCATTTAGCCGGGGCCGGCGTGGCCGACAAACGATGGACGAAGGCCCGCAAACAGGAGATTCTGGAAAGCCGTACGCACCCAACCCGTTTGCTGTTCGAAAAACTACAGCAGGTCCCCAATTCGGTAAAAACCTTTATATCGGCTTCTGCCATTGGTATTTACGGCGCCAATCGGGGAGACGAACTGTTAACGGAAAACTCCACTTTTGGCAGCGATTTTTTGGCCCGGGTAACCCAGGCCTGGGAAGCGGGTGTACAACCTGTTCAGACTTTAGGCATCCGCACCGCAATATTGCGCATCGGGATTGTGCTTAGTAAAAGTGGTGGAGCATTGGAGAAAATGACCCAGCCGATCAGAGCCGGAATTGGCGCCCCGCTTGGGTCCGGCAACCAATGGATTTCCTGGATTCATGAAGATGATTTATGCCGGATGTTTCGGTTCGGGCTGGAAAATGAAGCCATGCAAGGAGTGTATAATGCCGTAGCTCCGGAGCCAGCCTCCAATGAAGAACTTACCCGGGAAGCGGCCCGGCTGCTGGGAAAGCCGGTATTACCCATAAATGTTCCGGCCTTTGCCCTAAAACTGGCCGTAGGCGAACTGGCAACCGCCGTACTGGGAAGCGCGAAAGTATCCGGTCAAAAGATAGCTGCTACCGGCTTCAGGTTTGAGTACCCGGAACTCAGCCGGGCACTCCGGAATTTACTGATTTCCTAAGACGGGCATCTGGCTAGTGCTAAGACTCAGATAATTATCTGATAAGTATAATTTTCAATAAGCTTAGGTATAACTAAAAACCTACCCTAATCCGGACCGGGTAACGAGCCCGCATCGTTACCTGAATCCAAAATTCCTCTGCCCAAACTACTGCTATTTTTACTTACCAGTGAATAATAATCGATTGCGTAAATTATAACTATATAAAGTTTTAGTTTGGTTAAAGCTGCCGTAAGGATAAGTTTATAAGAATATATTTTAATTACTAAACAAATTGCCGGCTTCGGTAGTTACAAAAAAGTAAGCTTTAATAGTACAAATTTGGGATGAGTACAAGTTTGTCTTATATAAATAGGATGTGATGATTTCTTTTTATCTTTTTAAAATATATTTTGTAATTAATCGGGTAAATCTATATTTGCAATCCACGATAGTTTTCACCTAAGTAAGTTTAAATAGCACCCATCCGGAAAATGTACTGTAATAAATAAGGCTAATCAAAAAAACAATTAAACGATTTATGAAGAAAACGCTACTTAACCCTACTTCTGAATACCTCACTACAGCGCCTGTCACACGATAACGTACCGTGCTTTTTATTCTCCACCACAAAATCCCCTTACCTATTCTCTATCATTTACTACTCCTATGAAAAATCCTTCCACAATGAATTCAGCCTCGGTCTGGCGTATGACAGGGGCAATGGTTATAGCAACGCTGCTATGGCTGTCGGCATTACAGCCGGTCTGGGCGCAGGGCCGGGCTGTAACCGGAAAAGTAACTGCTCAAGACGATGGTTCCGCCTTACCCGGGGTAACTGTGCTGGTGAAGGGAACTACCACGGGTACGGCTACCGGAACTGATGGGAGCTACAGTATTAATGTGCCTGGTGACAATGCTGTATTGGTATTCAGCTTTATCGGATACACTTCTCAGGAGATAGCCGTTGGTAACCGTGCATCTATTGATGTAAAATTGGCTTCTGATGTTAAGGCATTGAATGAAGTAGTGGTAATCGGGTATGGGACTCAGCAAAAAAAGGATGCGACTGGTGCAGTGGTTGCTTTAAGCTCCGAGGATTTTAACAAAGGGGTAATTGCTTCTCCGGAACAATTACTGCAAGGACGTGCATCTGGCGTACAAATCACCCCAGCCAGCGGAGAGCCAGGAGCGGGAATCAACATTCGCGTTCGGGGTACTACTTCGGTGAGAAGTGGAAACAATCCGCTTTTTGTGGTAGATGGTGTACCGCTGGATGGAGGCAATACTTCTGACGGCGGCCGGGATTATGGCGCTGGTTCCCAATCGGCAAGAAATCCGCTTAACTTCCTGAATCCCGAAGATATTGAGAGCATTTCCATATTAAAAGATGCTTCAGCTGCTGCTATCTATGGTTCCCGGGCAGCTAATGGAGTTGTTATCATTACAACCAAAAAAGGTAAATCTGGTCAGCAAAGCCTGAATTTTTCTGCCAGTGGCAGTATGGCTACGATCCTGAAGAAATATGACGTGTTAACTGCCGACGAGTTTATTCCGGCATTAGCGGGAGCCGGCGGGGATCCAACTGCAGCGGCTGTAAACGGAGGATCAAGTACCGATTGGCAGGATGAAATCTTCCGCACTGCTTATTCTCAGATCTACAATCTTAATTATGGTGGTGGCAATGATAATACCCGGTACTTCTTCTCACTGGGGTATCAGGATCAGCAAGGTATTTTGAGAAAGTCAGGGTTGAAGCGTACTACCGGCCGAGTGAATGCCAGTCACGATTTATTCGAGGATCGAGTGGTATTAGACTTGAATCTTACTACTTCCGGTATTAAAGATGCTTTTGCACCTACTGGTGAAAATGCCGGGTACCAGGGAAATCTTTTAGGAGCAGCCTTGCAGACCAATCCAACCTACCCCGTATACGATGAGCAAGGCCGGTATTTCACCCCAAACGGATATGATGATCAGGGCAGGCCAAGAGGAGAATTCAGGAATCCGAAGGCCATGCTAAACAACGGAGTAGACCTCGGGGACACCTACCGGACGCAAGGTAATATAGCCGCGACCTGGAAATTCCTGAATGGGTGGTCCTATAAACTCAACTTTGGTATTGACGTTTCCAATGCCGAAAGAAGAACCGATCTTTTCCGGAATACGCCAGGTTTCCTGGGAAACAACCAGGATGGATTTGCCGCCATTCAGAACCGGAATAAGCAAATGCAGCTAATCGAACACACCTTGACTTACAACCGGAAAATAGGGTGGGTACGTTGGATGCTTTGGCTGGTTTTTCTTACCAGAAATTTCAGGAGCGGTATAGTTATATTCAAGCCAACTTCTTCCTGCCTGAAGCCGATGCATTCTTTCCCTATACCAATAATATTGGCTTTGTAAACAACCTCGGTATAAGGAATCCTTCTACTGGTGTACTTACTCCATACGAGGCTTATGCTGGTGAATCTAACGCAACTAAAAAGTGAACTACAATCCTTCTTCGGGCGGTTGAACTATAATATAGCAGATAAATATCTTTTGACAGCTACTTATCGTCTGGATGGCTCTTCCAAATTTGGCACTAATAACAAGTATGCCGGTTTTCCCTCCCTGGCGTTTGCCTGGCGGCTTTCTAATGAAGGCTTTATGCCCCAAGGCGTATTTGATGACTTAAAGATAAGAACCAACTGGGGGTTACGGGTAATCAGGAGTTTCCGGCCAACCGGACGCAGGCCATCCGCAACCCTGATCCCAATGGCGCTGCTTCACCTGCGGCAATTAATGCAAACGATAATTTTGCGGTGGGAATCTACTACCCAATGGGGTGTCGGACTTGATTTGCGGTATTAGGAGGTCGTTTGTCGGGTACGGTTGACTACTTCAATAAAAATACGAAGGACCTTCTTTTGAAGCGATTCAGGCACAGCCCGGCTGCAGCACCCCGTCGTTGGATCAACTTTCCGGGCAATGTTATTAACTCCGGAGTTGAGTTTGCTGTGAGCTACGATGTGTTTCGCGAGAGGAAACTGGGCTGGAATGTAGCCTATAACATGACTTTCTTGCGAAATGAAGTGCAAAAACTTCAATGGATTTTATGTAACCGGGGCTATCAGCGGACAAGGGCTATCTGGTGCTTACGCAGCGGATTACAAGTGGCAGACCCCTATACTCCTTCTACTTACCTACCTTTGCCGGGTTTGATGAACAAGGATTTGGTATTTATACCGATCCTGCTCAATCTGGAGTACGTAGGAAGTCAATTCCCAATTTTAATTTTGGTTTAACCAATAGTTTTACTTACGGTAATTGGAATTTGAGTGTATTTTTTACCGGAGCTACCGGTTTTTATGTATACAACAATACAACGAATGCTTTATTTACCAAGGAAGCTTGCGAAATGGACGAAAATGTAACCAAGGAAGTAGCCGTAGTCCCGAAAACCCCGTGAATCCGGCGGTTGTCTCTACAGTTCCTGGAGAAGGGCGATTTTATTCGCCTCTCAAATGCTAACTTAGGCTATAACTTTAAGTTGCCTGCACTGGCAGGTTCGTTAAAAACCTGCGTCTTTCTCTGACCGGGCAGAATCTGCTTCTGTTTACCAACCTCAGGGTTGATCCGGAAGTGAATACCAACAAAGCCAAGTAATGATGTTCCTTCGCTGAATATAGATTACGCTTCTTTCCCAACGGCAAGAACGTTTACAGTAGGGGTTAGCGCCGGATTTTAATTAATAAAAAGATCTTTATCTAGTAGATAAATAATATTTAGTCCAATGGAAAAAATGAAAAATATACTTTCATACTTCATTCTTGGAGCAGTAATGCTGGGAGTGATCAGTAGTTGTACCGACCTGGAAGATGAGGTAATAGACCGGCCTGTAGGGATACCGGAAGGGGGATCAAGTGCATCCCTGAACAGCGTTTACTCACAACTGAATGCATTGACCGATCAGGCAAATACCTATGCCCTGGAAGAGCACTCTTCCGACGAAATGATGGGACCCACCCGGGGAACTGATTGGGACGACTTTGGTACCTGGCGGAGGTTACACCAACATACCTGGGATGCTTCTCACAATCAGGTTACCGATACTTGGGATATTCTAAATATCGGCGTATTCAGAGCCACAGAAGTAATTTCCGCTTCTACTGGTAATACTAATACAGTTGCGCAGGCCCGTTTTCTAAGGGCGTTCTTTATGTTTTACATTGTTGACCTGTACGGGCAGGTTCCTATTAGGGAAGCGACCGAAAGCTTTGACATAGTCCCAAGAGTCTTAAGCCGGACTGAAGCAACGGCTTATATTATTGATGATCTCAACTTCGCGGTTGCAAACTTGGGATCTGATTCTCCGGGACGAGCTACCAAGGAAGCTGCTCAGTTCCTGCTAGCCAAAGTCTACTTAAACCGGGCGGTGTATACGCAAAATCCGCAGCAACCCGCTGGACCATTTACCTTTTCCCCGGCAGATATGAACAATGTGATTGCGAACTGTGATGCAATAATTAACTCTGGCAAATTCAGTTTAGAACCCAAAGGAGAGTATTTCGATAATTTCCACTGGGAAAACAGCACCAGGTCGAAGGAGCTAATTTTTGTGATTGAAAATACCAGCGGGTCACCCGTCGGCAATGTACAGAACCGTTATCGGATGACGATGCACTACAATCAGAATCCAGACGGGTGGAATGGCTTTACCACCCTGGCTGATTTCTACAACAGCTTCGAAGCACAGGATGAAAGGCGGGGCGGGCCTTATCCAGGGGTAACGGATCAGCTTGGCTATAATGCTGGATTTTTGGTAGGACAACAATTCGGGCCGGGCAATGTGCCATTAAAAACCCGTGGCGGTAATCCTTTGATTTTCACACCTAATCTGAACTTACTTTATTCGGATGAATCAGTGGGTATCCGGGTAATTAAATATTTGCCGGAGCCCGGTAATTTTAATAACCAAGGAACTGATTATGTATTTTTCCGCTACGCCGATGTATTATTGATGAAGGCTGAAGCAGCGTTGAGAGGCGGGACAGGTGGTAGTGCAGTTGGACTTACGCTGGTCAATCAACTGAAAGCAGCCCGTGGGGCAGCTCCTTTGGCAGCTTTGAATGAAACTGCCTTACTTGCCGAAAGAGGCCGCGAATTGTACTGGGAAGGCTGGCGAAGAAATGATATGATTCGGTTTAATACTTTCCTGAATCCAATGGATCAAAAACCGCAGCCAACCCCTGATTACAGAGTTGTCTATCCGATCCCGCAAAGGGCACTGGACACCAACCCGAATTTGAAGCAAAATTTTGGATACTAAACGTAAACATTTGCCCATTATATTGACTGTAAAACAGCAACCAGCAGGGTTGCTGTTTTACTTATCAGGTAATTTTAAGTATTCATTTTCCTGCATCTCTTTAAGGGGTAATTTTAATAATGAAGCAATTTTGTTATTTGACCTTGTTTTTTTCCCTGTTGCTTCTTTCGTGCCGGCAAAAAAAAGAAACCTTATTTGAATCACTTAGCCCGTCGGCAACCGGTGTCACTTTTTCCAATCGTTTGCAGGAAACCGAAGAAGCCAACATCCTTACCTACGAGTACTTTTATAACGGCGGCGGCGTGGCAGCTGGGGATCTTAACAATGACGGCCTGACCGACCTGTTTTTTACCGGCAACCAGGTAGATAATAAGCTTTACCTGAATAAAGGAGCATTAAAATTTGAGGATGTTTCCGTTCAGGCCGGTATTACGGGCCGGAAAGACGCCTGGAAAACGGGAGTAAGCCTGGTAGACATCAACGCCGATGGCTGGCTGGACATTTACATTTGCTATTCCGGGCCTTATACTCCTGAACAGCGCAAAAATCAACTTTTCATCAATACAACGCCGTTATTGGCTAACTCCTCCCCCTCTCAAAAGGAGAGGGGGTCGGGGGGTGAGGTTTCCTTCGCCGAAAGAGCGGAGCAATACGGCTTAGCCGATGCTGGTTACGCTACGCAGGCTGCCTTTTTTGACTACGATGGTGACGATGACTTAGATGCCTTTATCCTTAATCATAACCTGCGCGGCTATCAGCGGCAGGAAGCTCATGCGATGCGCACGTCCAGAGATGAGTTTGCCGGCGACAAGCTCCTCCGAAATGATCAAGGTAAGTTCACGCAAGTAAGCCAATCCGCTGGCATCAAAAGCAATCCGTTGGGCTTTGGACTGGGCCTGGCCGTAGCTGATATAAACGGAGATAACAAACCGGATATTTATGTTGGCAATGACTACGTGGAAGACGATTACCTGTACATCAATCACGGAAACGGCACGTTTACGGATGGGCTAAGGCATAAGCTTGGGCATACTTCCCGGTTTACGATGGGCACTGACATTGCCGATGTGAACAATGATACGCAGCCTGATATTTTTACCCTGGATATGCTCCCTGAGGATAATGCCCGTCAGAAATTACTGGCGTTTCCCGATAACTGGAACACCTACCAGTCTACTCTGAATAATGGCTTCTGGCACCAGAATATGCGCAATATGCTGCATCTGAATAATGCTGATGGTTCTTTCAGCGAAGCAGGCCAGTTACTGGGAGTTTCTAATACGGATTGGAGCTGGGCTGCCCTGTTCGCGGATTTTGATAATGATGGCTGGAAAGACCTTTTTGTGAGTAATGGCGAACTGCGTGACCTTACCAACTCCGACTTTATTAAATACGCCGAGGAAGAAGAGCTGAAAAAAGCTGCCGGAAAGGGGGCCCAAGCATTTCTGGAGCAGATTAAAAAAATGCCTTCCTCAGAAACCCGGAATTATATTTTTAAGAATCACCAGGGGCAGCGGTTTGAAAACAAGCAGGCAGCCTGGGGATTTGATATGCCCACTATTGCCAACGGTGCTGTAGTTGCTGACCTCGACAATGACGGTGACTTAGAAATCATTACCAATACCAACAACGAGGTGGCCCGCATCTATAAGAATAACAGCCGTGAGTTAGCCGCTGATAAACAGCAAGTAAAGGAAAACAATGCGACATCTTATTTGAGAGTCAGGTTGAAAGGCTCTCCCGGTAATCCTTTCGGGGTAGGGGCTAAAGTGTGGGTAACCGGAAGAGCCTTGACTCAGTACCAGGAGTTTTCACCGGTCCGCGGGTTTCAATCGAGTATGTATGATGCACTACATTTTGGTTTAGGATCTGTTGATTCGGAGCGGCTTACGGTAAAGGTAGTATGGCAGGACGGGAAAGGGCAAGTGCTGCAAAATGTTAAGCCTAATCAAACTGTTACGGTTCAATACGCTCAGGCAGGATCATCTCAGACGGAGCCTAAGATGCATACTGCTCTTTTCCAGGAGGCCGACAGTCTAAATGGCTTCCGGCACCGGGAGAACAATAGCAACGACTTTAGCCGGCAACTGTTATTGCCTTATATGTACTCCTACACCGGGGCCCGTATGGCCAAAGGTGATATCAACGGAGATGGCTTTGCTGACCTGTATGTAGGTGGTGCCCGGAATCAGGCAGGAGCCATGTACCTGCAAAAACCAGGGAACCAGTTCATTCCATTATTGGCCGGCAGCGAAGCTTTAGAAGCTGATTCTGCCTATGAAGACAGAGACGCCGTATTTTTTGATGCGGATGGTGATCAGGACTTGGACCTATACGTGGTCAGTGGGGATTATGGCCTGACGCGGAATCATCCATACCAGCAGGATCGCTTGTATATCAATGACGGCAAAGGACGTTTTTCCCGCAACAAGACAGCATTGCCCGAGGAGATTTTCAATGGCAGCTGTGTGGAGGTATTGGATATTGAAAATGACGGAGACTTCGATTTGTTCGTGGGCGGATTTGTGGTGCCAGGCTTCTATCCGGCTGTAGAACCAAGCATTGTATTAGTCAATGACGGCATGGGAAATTTTACCCGTAGTGCTTCGTTTTTCCTGGGGATGGTAAGTGATGCCGCCGTAGTAGATGTGGATCAAAATGGTTTTCCCGATATTATAGCCGTAGGCGAATGGATGAAACCAACTGTCTTACTTAACCAAAAAGGCCAATTTTCGCTCAACCCCGAAGGGCTCGACGGAGTCGATCACTCATTCACGCAATCACTTAATCACTCCTCCGGCTGGTGGAACCGGATTGCAGCGGAAGACCTGGACGGAGATGGCGACCTCGATTTTGTGTTGGGGAACCTGGGCCTGAACTGTCAAATGAAAGCTTCCGGTACCGCGCCGATCACCCTGGTGGCGGCTGATTTTGACCAGAACGGCACTTTTGACCCTATCATGAGTTACTACATTAATGGCGTCTCGTACCCGGCTTTGGGGCGTGATGAGGCTTTGGAGCAAATCGTGAGCCTGCGTAAAAAGTTCACGAATTACCAATCCTTCAGTCAAGCCGCACTGGAAGACTTTTTTACCAAAGAACAGCTTCAATCGGCCCTGCATCAACGAATTGATTTTACGGAAACGGTGTTACTGGAAAATACGGGAAAGGCTTTTGTAATGCATCGTTTACCCATTCAGGCACAGTACAGTCCGGTTCATGCCATTGCCATTAACGATTATACGGGTGATGGCCAGAAGGACATTCTCTTATGCGGTAACAATTCGACGTACCGCTTGCGGATCGGCCGGATGGATGCCAATAATGGAGTTCTATTGGCAGGCAAGGGTAAATTGACGTACGAATACGTTCCGCAGATACAATCCGGTTTTCAGCTACGGGGAGACGTGAAGGATATCCAGCAAATGAATGATAACACCCTCCTGTTCTTTACGAATGACGGACCGGTAAAAATGTACCATAAAAACGGGCAGCGTAAACAGCCTCACATTCAGTGAGTTGTCTTTCTGCAATGAATTAAGCTATAATTTCGCGATCTCTTTTGAGAAATAACATACGAGTATGAAGAAGTGCTTTCGTAGGTATACAAAATATATAATGATTCTGCTGCCGGTACTCTGGTGGAGCTGTAGCAAGCAAGACCGGGAAGACACGGCCACCCAAGAGACCTTATTTCAGAGCCTGTCGGCCGATAGTACCCACATTGTCTTTACCAATAAAGTAGCGGATTCGCAGGACTTTAATATTTTTAACTACCGTAACTTTTACAACGGCGCAGGGGTAGCCATTGGCGATGTGGACAATGACGGCTTGGCAGATGTATTCCTGACGTCCAATATGGAAGATAATAAGCTGTACCTGAACAAGGGTAACTGGAAATTTGAAGACATTACTGCCAAGGCTGGGGTGGCCGGCAAACGGGCCTGGAGTACCGGAGTGACCTTTGCCGATGTAAACGGGGATGGCTGGCAGGATATCTACGTGTGCAATGCAGGCATCCGCAAGGGCGATGACCGCAGCAATGAACTGTTTATCAGCAATGGCAAAGGGCCGGACGGCACCGTTACTTTTACCGAAAAAGCGGAGGCATATGGCCTGGCGGATAAGGGGTTTTCTACCCACGCCGCTTTTCTGGACTACGACCGGGACGGCGACCTGGATATGTACCTGCTTAACAACAGCTTCGTTCCCGTAAACCGCTTGCAGGACGTAAATATACGAAACCAGCGGGATTACGAAGGCGGACATAAGCTCTTCCGGAATGACGCAAGTCCTTCTTCTGATACTCCTAAGCACGAGAGTGCGAAAGGAGCGAACGAAGTTCCGGGATTTAGGGTGGGGTTCACGGATGTAAGCGAACAGGCGGGCATTTACGGCAGTATGATTGGGTTTGGTTTAGGCATCACCATCGGCGACGTTAACAACGACAACTGGCTGGATATTTACATCTCCAACGACTTCTACGAAAGAGATTACCTGTACATCAATAATAAAAACGGAACCTTCACCGAATCTATTAAGGAATGGATGAATCATTTGAGCCTCTCCTCGATGGGGGCCGACATTGCCGACATTAACAACGATGGCAATCTGGATATTTTTGTCACCGATATGCTTCCCGGCAATGATGTCCGGCTGAAGCAGACCACTACCTTCGAAGACTATAACCGGCAACAGTTATTACCGATTTCCTACCAGTTTACCCCAACATGCTGCACCTCAACAACGGCGCCGGGCGGATGGGAAAGGTACTTTCAGCGAAGTGGGTATGCTGGCCAATGTACATGCCACCGATTGGAGCTGGGGAGCCTTGCTGTTTGACATGGACAACGACGGACTAAAGACATTTTCGTAGCCAATGGAATCAACAAAGATTTGACCGATCAGGATGCCCTCAATCAGTTTTCTAATGAGGAAACCGTCCGGCGGTTTCGCCGGACGCAAGGAGGCAATTTCAAATTGCTGGTGGATGTAATGCGAGTCTACGCCCATTCGGAGTATACTTTTAAAAATACGGGCAACCTGAAATTTGAAAGTACGCCTCCCAATGGGGATTAGCCGAGCCCAGCTTCTCCAACGGTTCGGCCTATGGCGACCTGGATAATGACGGCGACCTGGACCTGGTGGTTAACAATGTGAACATGCATACGTTTGTGTACCGCAACCGGGCTTCGAAAGGTTGGGCCATCACTACCTGCGGGTAAAACTGAAAGGCACCGGGCAAAATTTAAATGGTATCGGAGCCAAAGTATACGTGCATCAGCGGGATAAAACCCTCTATCTGCAGCAAATGCCCAACCGGGGCTTTCAATCCTCCGTAGACCTGACGCTGGTATTCGGCTTGGGAAAAAACGCGGCCATTGATTCGGTATCGGTCATTTGGCCGGATGATCCGAATGCAGGTAATAGAAGCGGTAAAAGCTGATTCGGGCTTATACTCCATTACAAGGAGGCCAACCGAACCTTTACCCGCCGAAAGCAGCTAGATCCAATGCGGTTTTTGCGGATGTAACCAGGCAAGTCAAACTGGATTACCGCCACACCGAAAGCAATTTTGTGGATTATTACCGGGATGGGCTGCTCAAGCAAATGCTTTCTACCCAGGGTCCGGCCCTGGCCACCGGCGACGTAAACGGTGATGGATGGGAAGATGCGTACCTGGGAGGAGCCGCTGCCGGAAGCTATTTTTGCAGCAAGCCAACGGTACTTTTGCGGACCGTTGGCCAGCGGCTTTTAAACAGGACTCGGTGTATGAGGATGTAGATGCCACTTTCTTTGATGCCGATGGCGACCTGGACCTGGACCTCTACGTAGTGACTGGCAGCAATGAGTTCACCCCGGGAGCCCCGGAACTGGCCGACCGATTATATCAACAGATGGGAAAGGCAACTTTGTCCGCGATACGCAACTGCCCAATATCACCGAAAATGGTTCCTGCGTGGCCGCCGCTGATTTTGACCCTGGACGGAGATGTAGATTTATTCATTGGCGGCCGAATGATTCCCGGCCAGTACGGCTACGACCCGCCCAGCCAGTTGTACGTCAATGACGGAACGGGCAAGTTTAAAAATTATACCAAGCGTTACCTGCCTAAAAGTGAATTGGGATGATCACCGATGCGGTTTGGTCGGATGTGGATGGCGACAAGTATCCGGAGCTTATTCTGGTCGGTGACTGGATGCCCATTACCATTCTCCAAAATCAAAGGGGCAAACTATCATTCAATCCTTCATTCGCAATCCCTCAGTAATTCCGCCGGTTGGTGGAATGTCATCAAACCTGCTGATTTAGACAATGATGGGGATATAGACTTTGTCGTGGGGAACTTAGGAAGCAACTCACGGATTACCGCCAGTAAAGACCGGCCAGCCCAGTTATACGTGGGTGATTTTGAGAATAATGGAACGGTAGAACAGGTAATTTCTTGTTACACCGAAGATGGTAAAGCCTACCCGATGGTATTGAAAAACGATTTGCAGAAGCACGTTCCCAGCATTAAAAAGCGTTTTGTTAAATACACCGACTATGCCGGAAAATCGGTGCAGGAAGTTTTCCCGGAGGAGGAGCTAAAAAAAGCCGTAGTCAAAAAAGTGACCCAGTCCAATACGGCTGTTTTATGGAATGAAGGCAATGGACAATTTACCCTGAAGTCTTTGCCCTTACAAGCGCAGTTTTCTCCCGTATTTGGAATCGAAGTGTTCGATTACAACCAGGACGGTCAACCGGACATTCTACTGACTGGCAAC
Organism: Cytophagales bacterium; assembly: GCA_030448185.1. Classification (GTDB taxonomy): domain Bacteria; phylum Bacteroidota; class Bacteroidia; order Cytophagales; family 172606-1; genus CADCTQ01. The sequence continues at coordinate 38,285 of JAUJNL010000047.1, forward strand.
TTCTTTGACCTCGTTCCCGAAATGGGCCGCTATGACGCCAACTTTGGTCTGCTGCTGCAAGGACAGGGAAAGGCAAACTTTACGGTTATCCCAGCTACCCAATCCGGGTTGCGGGTGAGGGGCCAGGTACGAAAAATGCAGCAGGTGCGAGGCGCCAATAATCAAACTTTTATTCTGTTAGCGAAGAACAATGAGCAAGCACAAGTATTTTCCCTTCAACCTAAAAAATAAACGTTGGTATACACACTCCTCGCGCCAGTCTTCAGACTGGTACGGAGAGATGATAGGGAAAGTAGAGACACAATGCATTGCGTCTCTACGACTTCCTGCCAGTGGGAGACTGGCAACTATCTTTCGGTACAAGACAGAGTTTTGCGGCAGTAGTGAAGAAATCAGCCCCCTACCCCCTTCGGCTTTCACTCAGGTCCTCCCGCAAGGGGGACTTTCTGGTCGTACTAGTCCCCCTTGTGCGGCTGGAACAAGCGTTGATGCAGGGGGCAGGGGGATGACCGGACTTTTAGTACAGCTTCTGAAAAATAAGAATTGGTACGCTTTGGCCGGACTGCTGGCCTTACTTTGGGCCTGCGGCCCGAAGAAAAGCACCCCCGAAAATGCGCTTTTTCAGGTACTGGATTCCGCCCAGACGAACGTGAAGTTTGTCAACCGGCTGCCTGAGAAGGCAGGACGTCTTTCCATCGTAGATTACCTCTACTACTATAATGGCGGAGGGGTAGCCGCCGGTGACATTAACAAAGACGGACTTACCGATCTGTTTTTCGTGTCTAACGGGCAGAAAAACAAACTTTATCTCAACAAAGGCAATTTCAAGTTTGAAGATATTTCTGCGAAATCAAGGGTGGAAGGCTTCTCGGACTGGAAAACCGGCGTAACGATGGCCGACGTGAACGGAGATGGCTTCCTGGACATTTACGTCTGCGCCGTGGGCGACTATATGGGGCTGGAAGGGTCAAACGAGTTATACCTCAACAATGGGGATGGCACTTTCACCGAAAAAGCCGCCCATTTTGGGCTGGACTTTACGGGCTTCTCCACGCAGGCAGCTTTTTTTGATTATGACCACGACGGTGACCTGGATATGTACCTGCTTAACCACGCGGTGCATACTTCCCGTTCCTACGACCGGGTGCTGGCCCGGAGTCTGCCCGATAAATCAGCCGGCGATTATCTGTTCCGCAATGACGGGGGCAAGTTTACGGATGTCAGCAAGGAAGCCAATATCTACCAGGCGGCTATGGGGTATGGACTAGGCATTGCAGTGGCAGATGTGAATAATGATGGCTGGGAGGATATCTACGTTTCCAATGACTTCCACGAAGACGACTACTACTACCTGAATAATGGGGACGGCACGTTCCGTGAGGAGGGCAAAAAGGCATTTGCGCACTTCAGCCGGTTTGCAATGGGCGTAGACATTGCTGATGTCAATAATGATGGGTACCAGGATGTGATGACCTTGGATATGTACCCCGAGGAAGAAGAAGTAGAAAAAACGTCCAACGGCGAAGACCCTTTTGATATTTACTTGTATAAACTCGGCTTCGGGTACCATCCCCAGTTTAGCCGCAACTGTCTACAATTGAATAATGGCGGCAGGAACTTCTCGGAAATTGGTTCCCTGGCAGGGGTAGCAGCTACTGATTGGAGCTGGTCTACCTTGCTGGCGGACTATGATAATGACGGGTACAAAGATATTTTCATTACCAATGGCATTGTCAGAAGGCCTAATAACCTCGATTACCTGAAATACGCCCATGAAGATTCCATGCAGTATTCTCCGCAGCTGACGGAGGCGCAGATTAGCCGGGCTATTGAGAAAATGCCGGAGGGCAAAGCCCATAATTACGTATTCCGGGGCGGCAAAGAGTTAGTATTTCAGGATATGTCCCAGCAGTGGGGCATGGGAGAAAAAACCATTTCCAACGGCGCAGTATACGCCGACCTGGATAATGACGGAGATCTGGACCTGGTCACCAACAATATCAACGAACCGGCCGGCCTCTACCGAAACCGGGCCAATGAACTAATGAAGCATCACTTCCTGAAGGTGCAGCTGAAAGGCAAGGGTCAGAATACCCAAGGACTGGGGGCCAAGGTGTACGTGAAGACCAAAGCGGGTTTCCAGTTGCAGCAGATGATGCCAACCCGTGGATTTTTGTCTTCCGTGGAGTCGACCTTGCTTTTTGGCCTAGGCAATCAGGCAACTGTAGACAGCTTGATCGTGGTCTGGAACGGAGGGCAAACCCAAGTACTGACAAAAGTTGCCGCCGACAAAATCATTCAACTAAAACAGGCTGATGCCATAGCTCAGTCAGTGGCAATGAGTATCTATCCGTCAGCAAATCAGATTTTTGAAGAGGTAACCGAAGCCACCGCGGTCACCTATGAACATAAGGAAAATACGCACTACGACTTTTACCGGGAATCACTGGTGCCGCTTCTGAGTAGTGCTGTTCCGCATCGTGTTTGTGCGGTGTG
>JAUJNL010000048.1 GCA_030448185.1 Cytophagales bacterium
AGAAGCAGCGTAAATTCCGGCAATTTGAGAATGACCTCTTTAATCCAGCCAGCTTAAGCAGTAATGGGATTGAAACTATTTACAAAGATCGCAGAGGGATTATATGGATTGGTACTTATGATGGTGGCTTATGCCGCCTCGATCCGGATAGGGATACATTCAGTTCTTTTCAGCATAACCCCAATAATCCAAGGTCCCTGGCTAGTAATACGATCAAAGTTATTTTTGAGGACAGCCAAGGAGTTATATGGTTGGGAACTAAAGATGCCGGATTATCTAAGTTTGATACCAAGTCTCAGATCTTTACTAATTACCGGTCAGAAATAAGTAGCAGGGATAAAAATAGTGCGGTAAGAAATGGTCTTCCTAGCAATTCCATTACTGCTATTGCCGAACAAGGTGGATACTTGTGGATTGGAACATATGAAGGTTTATGCCAGTTTGACCGGAAGGGGGAAAAATTTAAGTCTGTTGAAAATGAACAGGGCTTGCCTGACAACAATATTTGCGCCTTGGCTTGTGATCTCCGCGACAATCTTTGGATCAGTACTGCTACCAAAGGAATTACCCGTTACTCATTAAAAAATGGCAGATTCTGGCATTTTACCACTGAAGATGGACTCTACAGTAATGAATTTCAGCATAACTGCTCATTTATCAATAGCAAGGGCGAGATTTATTTTGGCGGTAACAATCACTTCTTATTATTTAATCCTACTAAAGTGCTGGAAACCTCTTTCGTATCCCCCGTTTATTTGACCAGCTTTAAACTGTTGAATGAAAAAAAGAATATAATGGGGGTAGAGGAGCTTTCACTCAATTATGACCAGACTTTTTTTGAATTCGAATTTGCGATGCTTAATTACCTTAATAGTGATCATAATGAGTACGCTTATAAAATGGAAAACTTTGACGGAGACTGGCAATTCGTCAAGAACCGCCGTTTTGCTTCTTATACCAACTTGGAGCCTGGTGAGTACGTATTTCGGGTAAAAGCGGCCGATAAATATGGCATTTGGAGTACCAAGCAGGTAGGACTTAAAATAATAATCAAACCAGCCTGGTACCACACATGGTGGGCCAGAATCGTTGCTGCGACCCTGATATTAGGTTCAGGGCTTTCTTATTACCGCTGGCGAATCCACTCTATTGAGAAACAAAAGACCTTGCTGGAGGAATTGGTGCAGGAACGTACAGTTGAACTAGTTCAGAAAAATGAGGAGATAGAAGCTCAAAAAGACAGTATTGAAGAGAAAAACTCCAGCTTGCTGGAAGCCAAACAGATCATTGAGGAAAAGAATGAGGAACTCAAAGCTATTAACAATGATTTGGAAAAAAGAGTAGAGCAAAGAACCAGCGAGTTGAAAGATTCTAACATCAATCTTCGTAAAATCAATCAAGAGCTGGACATGTTTATTTATCGTGCCTCGCATGATATCAAAGGCCCCGTAGCCACCTTGTCGGGCTTATGTAAGGTAGCTACCCTAGATGTAATTGATGCTAAAGCGCTGGAATACTTTCATTTATTAGACCGAACCTGCAGTAAGGCAGAGCAGTCACTAGTAAGAATTCTGGGCATTTACGAAATCCGCAATACTCCCGTATCTCCAGAGGTTTTCAGCCTGGAAGAGATGATTGCCGCTATTGGCAAGGCTCAGCTTGAGAAACCGGATCATGATAAGATTCAGTTTGAGTTCAATTACTCCGGACCGGTAAGCATCAAAACCGATTATAGTCTGTTAAAAACCAGTCTGAACAATATTATTGATAATGCTTTCCGTTACAGTAAAAAACGGGATAACTCTTATATAATTGTTGAAATGAAGCAAGAAGACAACGATACGGTAAGTGTCGTGGTGCAGGACAATGGTATTGGTATTCCTGAAGAACTGCGCAGTAAACTGTTTACTATGTTCTTCCGAGGTACGATAAACACCAGTGGAACCGGCTTGGGGCTTTACATTTCTAAAATTGCTATTGAACGCCTTGGCGGACAGATTGATCTGCTTACCCAGCAGACGGAGGATACCTCTTTTAAAATCATTCTGCCATTGGTCATGCCGCCCCTGTTGACTGAAGGCATAGTGGAGGCAGTGTAAACTGGCTTCATATTATTAAATTTAAAAGAACATTCCCTGAAAAGTATGAGATGCACACTTTTCAGGGAATGTTCTTTTAGAAGGGTAAAAGCCTGAAGCACAATGGTTAGTCAAGAGTCTCCATTACCATTTCGGAGTTGTCTCCTGCTTTCAGGCGCATTTTATCATCGGATAGTTCTACTACCTCATAATTCTGAGTGACATTTGCATTCTCAAATTGCAGCGTTAATGTATTACTGCCTTGGTCGTGCTTCCAGGTGCCACGGCTGTGTGAGTCTGCCGAATTTGCGGTAAAAGTACCATCTGCGTAGAATTGCATCTGGTCACTCTTTTCTTCTTTATCCAGCTTTTCCTTATCTCCGTCAGCATCAGTAAGCTTAGCTACTTTCCAGATTTTGCTGCTGCTACCCGAAATATCACTGGAACTGCCTCCTTTTTTACAACTGCTGGTTATCAATAGCAAGGTGCTGAATAAGAAAATTATCAAAGTGGTTTGCGATCTCATGTAACTTAAGGGTTAGAGGTTGAAAACAGAGATTATTGATCAACCCACTTTACGGAGAATTACGGGAAGGGTTTTATCCAGATGGGTAAGGCCCCCTGAAGAGGAAGTGATTAATGGCCAGTTGGGCTTGGTTAAGTCTTTGTCCGGCAGTGCCAGCAATGGGAATATAGGGCAGATTTCTTTCGTCTAGTTCTCTTTTAAACAACTGATACATTGATTCCCGTTGGTCAGGCCGATCCCGTACTTCGTCGGGTTCCCAGGGCAGATCAATATTTGTGAGCAGGTATAAATCCCCTGGGTACTTCCAAAGTTGGTCAAGCAGCCATTGCGGACACTCTCCAAAATATGCTTCACTATATACCTTCGTCTCCAGTATATCGGTATCGCAGATGAGAATACGGTTGGCTTGCCTGACAGCTTCCTGTTCAGCTTGCAGTTGGCCTTGGGCAATACTGACTACATCTTCCAGTGCAATTGGGCTGCCTTTCTGTAGTTGAAAGCTTCGGGAGTATTCCGGCACCCAGGTTGTATGATAGTAGGCAGCCAGCTGTTGAGCCAATGTGGTCTTGCCGGTGCATTCCGGTCCGAACAATACAATTTTATAGATCATCCTCCAGTTGACTCCAATATGGATAGAAATAGGTTAATACTACCACGGGCAAACTTAAAACTTACCAGTGCGTTAAAGGGGGGTACTGATTAAAATACCAGCTGTGGGCACCATGCTTATCTAAATTTGTCCCTTTCGTTTACCTGTAAATACCTTGTAATATGAAATTTTTTTTATTTATGCTTATAAACGCCGTATTAGCTGTGGTTACAGGATGCATTCCCTCTTCACCCAAAGCTACTGCTAATAGAAATACCACTCAACCTGCACTGGTAGCAAAAACCAGCAACGGTAGCGGTGAACAAAACAATGCTGAAAGTGGTATTCAGGCGTCCGGCAATAGGGATACTGCTGGTACCCACAGTAATCAGCCACCGGAAGCGGTACTGGAAGTTTTAAAAGCCAATACCCTGAATACACTGCGAATGACTGGACTGTACAGCAAGGAAAGTACTGCACCACTTATATGAAGGAAGGAATTTTGTACAGCGCCTTTTTTACACCAAGCGGCCAGTGGCTTGGCACCAAAACTTGACTTACCGGGCGCTGTAAGGAAGGAATTTTGTACGGATGAAAGTAATAAATATCCCGTTATATACCGTGTTTACCGGCCAGTGGCTTGGCACCGAAACAGGTTTAGGTATTATGGGTGCTTACCTTTATACTGTATTGGGGCGCTGTAAGGAAGGTCATATCAAAACGGTCCGTTTTAGAAGGCAATCAACCAGAGTTCGATCTGGTTAGCATAGAAAGTAATAAATATCCCGTTATATACCGTGTTGAAGGGCACAATAAATAACCAACCTTTATGCAGTATCTTAGTCCTGGGCGGAAGGGGAAGAACTGCTAATAGCCATCACTAGACTTAAGTCAAATCAAAGCAAGTTGCACAAAAATAATGCCTGCCGGTTTTTTCATCTACTTAACGCCAATCAAAGCAAGTGCCTGAAACGCTCTTAGTGACTTAAATCAAAGGTACTACCCAAAAAGCCAGATGGTAAGGCCATAAATGGGCTGTGGTCTCCGTTTATGCCTGCTACCTTTCCGGCCCTTTTTCCAATATGACTGTATCAGGCCAGTTCCGTTCACTGCTGCCAAAATACTCTTTTACTTGCAGATAAAAAATAAGAGCCTACAAATGGAAAGGCTCTTACAACCAGTTATCGATCTGCCTATAGTTTCTTTAGTAGTATAAAAGATGACTGTACAGCCGGATTAATACAGCTCGGCACCTACCAGTTGATGCTCAAGGTCGTCCGCTACTTTAGTTACTTCAAGCACCATATCTTTAGTAGTATAAAAGCAAATCAATTGATGCTCTTCCGTACAGTGTTCCAGTAAAGCACCAGCGGCTACCTTCAGGCAGCCTTCATGGATCATTACTTTGCTGTAAAACAACTCCTGGTTTAATTCCAGCATCGCCCGGGATCAATGTAGTCATTGATTTCGCATACCCTGGACATAAATTCAAGAATAGTGCCCTGAGGTCTTTGAATAAGATAACCGGTTACGTTCTGGTATCGGGTACGGTCGACGGGAACAGTAATAATGATGTTTTCAAATGAATACTCAAGGAATTTGCCGTTAATCTCTTCGGCAATTTTCTGCATAGTAAGGGCTAAATCCATAAGATATGACTTTTATAATGTTAGCAATAAAAATAAAACTTGAAGGAGGTATTCAAAAAGGAATCCGTACAGGAAAAATTCATAAAAAAGATTCCTTTACAAGGGAGCGGCTCAGAAGTAAGTTTTGCTGATTAAGTTAATACTTTAATTTCTGATTGTTACTTTAAATTATACATTTTTTAAAGCTTATTAGTAAGTATTCTATTCATTAATACTTGGGTTTGCGGATTAGTAAACAGTTAATTATTAATTTTACAAGAATAGTACCCGTGTAAGAAATCCTAGCATGATTGCTTTGCCAGATACTAAAGGTATTGGTCTGCCTGCCACTTTACCTTTACCCCTGTATATGTATATATGCTAAAATCCCGTTTAATGAAGAAAACAATCTCTGGTTCGTAGTGATACTTATACGGCTCCACCAGGGTAAAAGTTGCGGATAAAAATAGAACACGTAATACGATTTGAAAGGCAGTTAAACGTGCCTGTCTGTTCGCAAGCTCCTCTGATTCAGCAGCGAAACAGAGTACTCATTAAGTCGTAATAGTATTAATGTTATTACTAATCAATTCATGGAAAACAACAGGCACAACGATTTGCAAAAGCCATTAAATAAAAATCTGATCATCAGTTCACCGGATTACTCGCATGGCTATGAGAACGGACAACTGGATTTGGACAAAAGCCATTATGAAGGGTACCTGTCTAATAATGCCCTCTATACGAAGTATAACGAAAGAATCACGGCCCGTCGTAAGGAAATTTCCTCACTGGAAGAAACATTGAACGAAACCCGTCAGCAGTCAACGGAACTACTGCAGAAGATTCATACGCATGCCTATAATATTCCGGTCAAAGCGGGACAGGTAGACCGTCTTCGGCACGAGGTTACCTATGCGCAAACTGAAAAGGAACGGCTGCGGGAAGAACGCAAAAACAGCCGTAGTGACAATGCCTTTATTATTGGCTTGCTCTATATTATAGCCGGTGGCTTCTTCATTACTGGCGATTTAATCATTTCGAAGGACATCGTAGCCTACGCTTTTGGCTTTCATGGGTTTGAAGCATGGAGCTTTGCTGGCGGTTTGGCCGCCTTGTCTTTATTGCTGAAGCCTGCCTACGAACGCTTAGTGGAAGATTACTACCGCCACGGTAATATTAAGCGGTACGTGTATTTTAAAATTGCCCTGCTTTTCTTTGCCTTATCTACGCTGGCTATCCTGGGCCTGTACCGTTACGAAGCTTACCGCGTAGATAAAATGAAGCTTTTTCTCAACAATGAAGCCGCTTATCTGCAAAATGGCACCAATGGTGCAAGCGATGCCCTGGTGCGGCAACTCGACCGGCTGCGTCAGCAACGAATTGAACTGAACCAGGAACTGCTGAACGACCCCTGGGGCGTATGGGCATTTGTGCTAACTGGGATTTTATTCGCAGTTTCCGGCGCGGTTAGTTTAGGAATCGGCATGCCAATCGTACAAACTTACTGGCGTCGTTGGGTGCAACTGCCCCTGCAGATTCACAAGCTCAAGCGGCGTGAAAAACGGCTGGCCATTCAGTTAGAAAAAGCACAAGCTGAACTTGCTCAGGAGCAGGCCCGGAAAGAAATAAGTGAGTCACAACTGGCAGCGCTGCCGGATCAGTCTGAGTTGCGTAATGAAGTACGGACCATACAAGCAGAAATCAGAGAACTGGCTGACCAAGTAGCTATCTATGAAGCTGAACGACGTATCAGCCAATATAATGATGGATATGTTAAAGGTATTGTCCAGAAAGCTGATAGTCAGCAACTGATTACTACTCAGGAGAATTATTCAAATCATCTTTCTACAGGGAGCAATCCGCCGTACTACCCATCCAATGGCAATGGGCATAACGGCAAAAATTAATTGGTACCCCGTAAATCAACTCAGGGATAGCTTTACTGAACCGAAGTTTGGTAAAGCTATTTCGTTGTAAATCAGGTTACTTTTCAATAGTACGGAATCAAAAATAGAAACACTAATTTATATGTATTGTCATTTTCATAAATCTGGAATAGTTATGGCCTTGGGTTTGCTGCTGCTGGCAGCTTGTGGTGGAGAAGAGGAGCAGAAACAGGAAATAAGACCGATTCAATCAATTATATTCATCGATAAATCAACCAGTGTACTTAACGATCCTGAATACGTTACCCGCAAGTATGCTAAAGCGCTGCAAGAGGTAGTTAATAATAATATCCGTACCAAGGGCGACCGTATGGACATTTATTACATTCATGAAAATACCTCTAAAGCCCAGGCTTTCAGTGGCGTATGTAAGGCGGCCATTCTGGAAGATACTATTCATGCTAGCCCTAATGATAAAGAAGCCATTAAGAACGATTTTGAACTGGCTCTCCGGAAAGAAAAATCCGATTTCCTCAATCAAGCTTTGACGCAACTTACCCGCCAGAATGAAACGGCTACGAATCAGCAAACAGATATATGGGCCAGCTTTGAAGTGGTGGACCGCATAGCAGAGCCAAACGCCGAAATAGAGGTGTACTACCTAAGTGATATGGTGGAAAGTATGCCGGGTGCCAATCGTCGTGATTTTCATTCTACTCCCCCGAAAAGCCGTGAGCAGGCTGAAGGGTGGGCTACTGCCGATGCAGCTACCATTAAAAAGATGATTAAGCCTGAACTCGCGAAAAGGCTTTCTATCTACTTTATCCTTCCCTTTAAGCCGACCAGTTCAACCAAAGAAAATAATCCTAATGTAACCTATTATTGGGAAAAGATTTTTGGGTTGGTAGGCGTACAAAAACCGGTAAAAGAAATAAATTAAAAGGGCTATTATACATCCTGCATTTGCTGTTCAGGGTATAGAATGACAAAGCTGACGGGTTCAAAATACCGGGCCAACAAACCCGGTATTTTATCCAGCTGACTATTGTAGGATAAGGTAGCCGAACGGGCACTGATTACGACCAGCAAATCATCCCGGGACACTTCACGCGAGATGGCCAGTAAGTCGTCGCCGTTTTCAAGGAACCGGTGTGATACCTCTATATTGACCGGACGTTTAGCAACTACCGCCTGTATCTGATTCATAGTAGCCGCATCGGCATAAAAAAGAATGGAAACACCTATTTGCTTAGCTATTTGATACAAGTCAATTACCCATGTTGAAAACCCCTTTTCTAACCCAGCATTGAGCGGAGCAGTTACTACCATCCGGCGCATGGTATTTACCGGATGCGTAAACTTACATACCATGATCATCTGGTAGCTATGCTCTAGGAGGTTATCCAGTATACTGCCAAAGACCCGCTCACGGGTTGAAATTTTTCCATTCCAGCCAATTACCACTTTAGTAATAAGGAGTTCCCGTACAGCCCGCAGAATCCCACTCGCAATGTTCATATCGATTCGGGTTACCAATTGTACTTGCTGTTCTACGGCCGCTGCATGATGAATGGCACGTTCCAGCATTTTATGCTTGGCAATGAGTTCCGCCTCTGGATTCTCGGTGTCTTTGGCCACCGCCAGTGCAAAAATGGGTACCTTCGAGTGATGTTCTTTCAGGAAAATAGCAAAATCAACTAGTTGTTCAATAGTAGATGGATTAGAAATCGGGACCAGAATCCGGCTAGGCATGTTACTCAGATCAGGCGTTTTGTCACTTTCTTCAATTGCCAGTTGTCTGCCGGCCTTCTCGGTTACCAGTGAACTGGTAATGCAGGTAATCAGAATCATCAGAACTGCTCCATTCAACACGCTTTCGTCCAGTACCTTTAATTCGAATCCGACCAGTACGGCGGTTAAAGTTGCCGCTGCGGGCATTGCTTAACCCAAAAATAACGTTGCGTTCGGTAGGAGAGTAGTCAAAAAATAATTGAGTCAGGTAGGCTGCAGCCCATTTACCAACTGTAGCTACGACCAACATCACGCCAGCTACAATCCAGGCTTCAGGCCCTTTAAAGAGGACTCGCAGGTCTACCAACATGCCTACCGAAATTAGAAAGAAGGGAATGAAGACGGCACTGCCCACAAACTCAATCCGGTTCATCAGCGGTGACCGGTGCGGAATAAGCTGATTTAGTACCAAGCCGCCAGAAAAGCGCCGATAATCGCTTCCAAACCAGCCAGCTCTGCCAAAAAGCCGGTCACAAAAACCGCTGCCAGTACAAAAGTATACTGAGATACACTTTCGTTCTCCACATTCCGGAAGAACCACTTGCCGATTTTGGGTAAGCCCCAAATGACTACTACACCGTAAATAGTCAGCGAAATGAGCAGTTTTACCCAGAAAAATGAGTTTAACTCACCCCGGGCCGCCGAGGCAATGACGGCCAGTACCAGCAGAGAAAACAGATCGGCAATAATAGTTCCGCCTACGGTAATAGTTACCGAACGGCTCTTGGCAATACCGAGTTTACTGGCTGCCGGATACGCCAGTAATGTATGCGAACCCAGCAAAGCACCTAATAACACTGAAGGGGCTACCTTAAAATCGAGCAGGTAGAAACCGGCAGCCATACCCAGTATCTGGGGCAGAAAAAAGGAAGCGAGGCCGAATATAATGCTGGTCTGACGGTTTTTCTTAAAGTCTTCCAAGTCAATTTCCAGGCCGGCAGTGAACATAATATACAACAGCCCGACGGTGCCAAACAGCACAAAACTGGCATTGCGTGCCAGCAGGTTCAGGCCATTAGGGCCGATTATTACTCCCGCCAGGATCAACCCTATCATACCTGGCATCCTGATCTGGCGCAGCAGCAGGCATCAGCAGGATGATCAGGAGAATCAGTGAGAAAATGAGTACAGGGTCACGAAAGGGAAGTTCAAAAGAAGTGCTCAGCAGCATCATAAGTATCATCTACGGGATTTCGGAAAGGTTCGTTTTGGAATGGGGCAGGCTGCTGGTATACTGTACTGATCCTGATGGACATTGTTTCAAAATATTTCGGGAAAAAGCGCCAATCCTCTGATCTATAGTTTTCGTACATAACCCGTATGACAATTCGCCAAATCAAAGAAACGTGTCTTTACGTTACGGACTTGGACCGTACAGAGCATTTTTACTGCCAACAGCTAGGTCTGCCTCTGATTAGCCGGGTAGAGGGAAGACATATATTCTTCCGGGCTGGAACTTCAGTATTGTTATGCTTTATTGCGGAGAAGACCAGGGAAGATAAAGAATTGCCTCCGCACTACGGAACCGGACAGTTGCATATAGCATTTGAAGTTACCCCTGAGGAGTATACCTCCTGGAAGGAAAAAAGTGTGGCAGGCAGGAATTGACATTATCCATGAACACCAATGGAAAGGAGGCTTCCATTCATTCTACTTCCACGACCCCGACGCCCATGTGCTGGAGATTGTACCCGAGGGGATGTGGGGAGGATAGAAAACGATGTTCGATTAACTGCGTTGAGCCCTTCGGGGTTGACGATGATCGATGTTGGAAGCACCCTTAGAGACGTGATTTATCACGTCTGCCAGTAAAAAGCAAGAATAATAGTATTGATCAATTTTTTTATTATTGCCCCGGCCCGGAGAAGAAAATTCCCCTGACTGTCACTTTCTGCGAACATCAAACGTCGACAACCCTAAAGGCCGCACCGCAGTTAATCGAACATCGGCCTTACACTTCCTCAGTCCGTAGTTGCTTTTCGTAAAGCTCTTTATAGACGCCATTCTGCGCCAGCAGGGATTCGTGGGTTCCTTGCTCTACAATTTTGCCATCGTCGAGAACCAGAATGCGGTCGGCAAGTTTCGCAGAAGATACCCGGTGTGAGATAAATAATGCTGGTCCGGTCCTGCATGATTCGCTTTAGATTGGTCAGAATTACATTTTCGGTCTTGGTATCTACCGCCGACAGGGCATCGTCGAGAATGAGGATGCGTGGCTCACGGACAATAGCCCGGGCAATGGAAACCCGCTGTTTTTGCCCTCCGGACAAGGTAATGCCCCGTTCACCTAGCTTGGTTTCAAAGCCTTCCGGGAACGTCTGGATGTTTCGTACAGATCGGCGTCTTTCGCGGCCTGAATGATTTTTTCGTCCGTCATGCCAGAAGTGCAAAGGCAATATTATTCCGGATGGTTTCTGAAAACAGGATACATCCTGCGGCACATATCCAATCTGACTTCGCAGCGAGGAAAGGCTGTAGTCGCGTATATCAATTCCGTCCACCTGGATTTGGCCTTCAGTAGTATCGTACATCCGGCAGAGCAATGTGGCAACTGTGCTTTTACCCGAACCCGTTGTGCCCAGCAGGGCTATCGATTGTCCGGCTTTAACCCCAAAAGAAATATCTTCTAAAGCCATAATGCCCGAATCGGGGTAGACGAAGCGTACCTGATCAAACCGGAGATCACCTTCGATAGGCTTCTCGATGTGCTTACGGGAAATAATATCAGTTTTTGTTTGGAGGAACTCGTTGATCCGTTCCTGTGAGGCAGCAGCCCGTTGCACCATACTGGTGGTCCAGCCCAGGGAAGCCACCGGCCAGGTCAGCTGGTAGACGTAAATAATAAACTCCGCAACATTACCCGCCGACAGCGTTCCCGCAATAACCTCCGGCCACCCACGTATACCGTCAGGATCGTACTGAGTCCTACCAGGGCCATGATCAATGGGTAAAACAAGGCATCAACCCGCGTAAGCTGCAATGATTTCTCCTTATACTGGTTGCTCTCCTGTTCGAACCGCCGGGCGGAGTCCTCCTCCCGCACAAAGGCCTTCAGTACCCGGATACCCGAAAAAGCCTCCTGTACGTACGTAGACAAACCGGACAAGCTTCGCTGAATCTCTTCGGAACGTTTGTTGATAATCGTATTGACAAAATAAATGCTCAGCGACGGAAGGGGAGGGGCAACAGCACAAACAGAGTCAGCTTTACATTAACCGATAGCATATAAGAGATCACCAGGATAAACAGCGTAACCAGATTGAGCCCGTACATAATCGCCGGGCCCAGATACATCCGTACCCGGCTGACATCCTCCGAAATACGGGCCATCAGGTCACCCGTATTGTTACGGCGATAAAAGCTCAGCGGCAGCGTCTGGTAGTGCTGATAGATCTCGTTTTTGAGATCGTACTCAATGTGCCGCGACATCACAATGAGGGTTTGCCGCATGAAGAAAAGGAATATCCCTTTAAGCAGGGCCATTGCCAGAATCACAACGCCATACAATAAGATACTGCGGGCAAACGTACTCTGAATAATCTGCTGAGCCGCAAAACCATCATAAATAAAGTACAGATCAATGGTTTCTTTTACCAGGTCAAACGCATACCGGACAACCTGTGCCGCACAATGGCAAAAATGTTGGAAATGGTAGTGAACAGAATACCTAGAATCAGGTGGTATTTGTACTTGAATAAATATTTATTGAGATAAGCTAAATGCTTCACGGTTTAGTGGTTTGCTGACTAAAATAGAGACTGCCTCCAGCCTTTTAAACGGAGAATAAGGTTTTAGTATGACTATCCGTTTGAAAGAGATCCTTTATTAAGCTAATTTTGCCGACGGGCAACAGCGTTTAGGTTGTACGAATAAATACAGATACTTATGTGATTCTCCGGAAACTTCCGGCACTTCTATCTGTATAAATGTGTTTTGGTGAAAAAGGTTTTACAGAGCCTTTTTACAAATATAGTACAATCCTGACTGATAGCTGTTCTCATTATACCATCGTTCTTTCTCACTACGGATGCTTAACCGGACCACCCTCAGAATAAAAGTAATGCAGGCATTGTACGCCTGTATAGAGTCAGAAAGAGCTAATTATCAGCTTGCCCTTGACCGTATCGAAAACACCTTTAAACCTGATTTGATGGCGGCTAAGCCAGCCGATCCGCATAAGCTGGAAGGTAACCGTAAATTAGCTAAACTGCTTTTTGAGGAGCACTATGCCAGTCAGTTACTGCGGCCGACGAAGAAGCGCCGGCTGAGGTAAAGCAAGCGGTGCAGCAAGCGCTGGACTTTTATCATACGGAACGGCTCAGAGACCAGAAGCGTTTTGAGTCTTTGCTCATTTCCGGGACTGAAAAGATCTTTGACCAGTACCTGCGAATATTTCTGCTGGTTATTGAGCTGGCTGACTATGTGCAAACGGAAGAAGAAAACACCCAGAACCGTCAACTGAAACAAGTTCCGGCGGTGCCTAAAACGCTTAAGCTGATCAACAACCAGGTAGTAGCGGCTTTTCGTCAGCACAAAGGCTTACAAACAGAAGCTATCCGGAGGGGACCGGGCTGGGGCAATGACCGGGATTTTGTAAAGACACTCTATCGTGAAGGGTTGAAACCCGATCCAGCCTATCAGGCCTACCAGGAGCTAAAAGAGGTTACCTTCAACGAGGATCTTACTATTGTGATCCACCTCTTGCGGGAAATTATTTTCAAGCATCCGGAAGCCTGGGCGTGGTTTGAGGCAAATGATCTGTGTATTGGTCCGAAAATCGTGATATAATTAAGGGAATGGTTAACAGGACCCTGCGAACCATTACCGAAGAAAACCCTTTAGGCTTTACTTTGGCTGTTTTATCCGTGGATTGGGAGGGCGACCGGGAATTTTTCCGCAATTTGTACGTTGTTACCTTAAAGAATGACGCAGACTTTGAGCAGCTGATTGCGAAGAAAGCCGAAAACTGGGATGTGGAACGTGGCTCTTACGGATAAGATCCTGCTGAAGATGGCCTTATCTGAAATGCTACACTTCCCGAGTATTCCCGTAAAGGTGACTATTAACGAGTACATTGAAATATCAAAAGCGCATACAGTACCCCTAAAAGCAAGCAGTTTATCAACGGACTACTGGACAAACTGGCTGCTGACCTGACTGCTCAAGGCCTGCTTAAGAAAAGTGGGCGGGGGCTGATTGATAATAAATAAGGAAAGTATAAATTTTAGGAATGGTAGATGGGTATTGGGTATTAGGTATTGGATTTACCCCAAATACGCTTTTCCCCGATGACTATTGACACGTATCTAATACCTAGTACCCGATACCTATTATCAGACCGGAGTTAGATTGTTGAGAAAAAGAAGGAACTTGACAATTTAATTATTTAACAATAAAACAATAATAGAGTAAATAGTATGAATAAAATCACTGGTGCACTACTTGCCTTTCTGGCGGGAACGGCCGTTGGAACATCATTGGGTATTCTTTACGCCCCCGACAAGGGGACGAACACCCGTGATAGACTCAATTATCAATTGGATAAATACCGGGTACAACTGACCGAACTGATAGAAGAACTGGTGAATAACCGTTCAGGCTACGACAATGTGGCAAAATCGGAAGGGCAACGGGTAATAGATGATGCCCGCGAAAAAGCGGAACGGCTGCTGGGTGACGTAGAACAATTGATGGGGCAGATTCGTAACCGCCGCTAAGTGTTTATATATCAATAAATTCGTTAACTTCAGGAGGGTATTTTTAACTGTTCGTCCAGAAAATAAACAATAACATTCCACTTTTATGAAAAAATACTTGTTCATTGCCACACTTGCCGCTGGGTTAATGGCTTGTGAGCAGAAAGCCCGGGAGTTGGTATCCAATGAGGGAGCGGCCGCTTCGGAAAGTAATACAACGGAAGCCCAGCCAGTATCGAATAATGCCGGTACCGAGGGAATGGCTGCCATGAAATTTGAGCAGTACGAGTACGACTTCGGCACCATTAAAGAAGGAGATTTAGTCAATCACACCTTCAAATTCACTAATACGGGCACTGCCCCCCTGATTATCCAGAGTGCTACCGCTCAGTGTGGATGTACAGTACCCCAAAAGCCCGACAAACCCATTACCCCTGGTCAAACCGGCGAAATTAAGGTCGAGTTTAACAGCAAAGGTAAGGCCGGCATCCAAAGTAAGGCTATTACCCTGGTAGCGAATACAGAGCCCCAATCTACCATTCTGCTTCTGAAGGGCACTGTGAATGCGGATGAGGTTTCTGCCATGCAAGGACCCCTTCGGGCGAAGTAAAATACAGTTAATACGTTGCCTCATCTAGGAGTTTAGGAATAGCTGGAGTATTTTTGCGGGTATTATCCGCATCATTACTCAGTATATACTGTCCTGATATAGCCCGAAAGGTTTTCCAGAAGATCTTTCGGGTTTTTGTTCCGGTAAGCATTACTGTAGAAGAATGCTTCATGTTGAATGCTAAATGCTCAATCAGCATCATATCGGAGATTTCATCGAGCATTTAGCATTCAACAATTCAAATTTAAAATTTATCCCTATGATTTTCCTTCAAACCAAAGGCTTTGATCCCTCCTTTTTCCTGATGATGGGTGGGATGATTATCGTATTTTACTTCTTTATGATTCGCCCCCAGCAGAAGCGGCAGAAGGAGCAGGTTAAGTTCCGCGAGGAGCTCAAACCCGGTGACCGGGTAGTGACCATTGGCGGACTGCACGGAAAAATTGACTCGATCAATGCGGATACGGTTACCCTGGAAGTAAGCCGTGGAACCAAGCTCACGTTTGATAAATCATCCATTTCAGTAGAGAATACCAAAAAACTGCAGACGGCTGCTCCCGCAGTAACTGCTCAGTCTTAATCCAGCCAGTCTCTCAATTGTAGTATCATTGGAACAAGCCAAGAATATTTTTATCTGGTTCGTTCGTTCCTTTCTTATCAGCCACCGGAGCGACGCGAAAATAGTGGTAATGTGCTTTCTGGCCGCTACCACTTTCTGGTTTCTCAATGCCCTTAATAAAGACTACACTACACGGCTTTTATATCCGATTGCGTTTGATTACGCCGATACCGCTTACATAGCTACGGCAAAGCTGCCCGAAAAGATTTTCCTCAATGTTTCAGGCTACGGCTGGAATCTGCTTCGGAAAAGTATCATTCCTGGTTCAAAGCCGCTGGTAATTAAAATAAATAGCCCTGCCCGCACACATTACCTGACGGGGATTAACCTGCTACCCGCCGTTACTGAGCAGTTAGACGACATCCGGGTAAATTATATTATGGATGATACCTTATTTGTATCGTTTGACCGGAAGATAAGTAAGGCAATTACCCTACGGGTAGATAGCACCCAACTCCCTTTGAAGGAGAACTACCGGCTCACCAGCCCCGTCTCCATTGAGCCGGCTACGATTACCTTTACTGGTCCGGCTTCCATAGTCGGCACGTTATCGAATGAGATTTATATTGATATTCCGGTTAAAGAGATCGATGAGAACTACGACGAAAGTCTGCCGGTTGATTATGTCCAGAATGAACTGGTTACTAAGGATGCCCAATGGATCAGGGTGAGTTTTGAGGTAGCTCCTTTTATAAGTGAAGTACAGCGGGTGCCCGTGCAAACAGCCAATTTTCCTAAGAAAAACTCTCCGGCACTTCCTTCACCTGAAGCGGAGGTACAGTACCTGGTCCCTCAGGATGATGCAGGTAAGGCCCGCTTACAGGATTTTCAGGTAATAGCTGATTTCAAGACCTTCAATAAAAAAGATTCATCAGTAAAGCTGAGTGTGGTCACGCATCCTGACTTTGTTCGGGAGGTTCGTCCGGTCTATGGTACCGTAAAACTGCGTTACGAACAAAAGTGATCAGGTCTGGACCTCAGCAGTTATCATTTTTATTTGATCATTTATCAAGTTTATGCCCCTGCAAATCGGGATTACCGGCGGAATAGGATCAGGCAAAAGCACAGTAGCCCGTATCTTTGGGGTATTGGGTATCCCGGTGTATGATGCCGATAGCCGGGCCAAGTGGCTGATGCACCACGACCAGATTCTGAAAACTCAGATCATTCAAGCTTTTGGTACCCAGTCTTATACAGTAGAAGGTGAATTGAACCGGGTATACCTAGCCAAGCAGGCCTTTGGTAATCCTGACCAGGTACGGCAACTCAATAACCTGGTACATCCGCGGGTCGGTGATGATTATACCCAGTGGACCGTACGTCATGCGGGTTTTCCCTATGTACTTAAAGAGGCTGCCCTTTTATTTGAGGCAGGTTCTTACCAGGCACTGGACAAGATTCTAGTAGTTTCGGCTCCGTTGGCTTTACGTATGCAACGGGTGTTACGCCGTGACCGGCACCGTACTCAGGAAGATGTGGCGGGTATTATTTGCCGCCAGATGGATGAGGAAGAAAGCTGAAGAAAGCGCATTTTGTCATTTACAATGACGAAAGCCGTTTACTGATTGCCCAGGTATTGAACTGGATAAGCGCTTCCGGTCGTCAGTTTCGGATTGTTAGTTTTTAGTTTCGGTTGAATAAAATTCAGTTGCATGCCTGTAGCGAGTGACGACTATTGTAGGGGCGTATCACATACGCCCTTCCGACCCGTTTTATGGGCGGCTTCACCGGAACCAAGTTCCTGATACGAATGGTGTACGGAAGAAACTGCCGCACCAAACGTACAAAAGAGCCTCGCAACTGAAAAGCGGCGACTAACAAACCAACAACCCGAAACTAAAAACTCAAAACCTGAAACTATTTTTTACCCTTGCAACCATCCGTGATGATTCCGGGTCAATAATACAGCAACAAACAGTTACCCATTCCACAGCTTCCCTGCATGCTTGACGAAGAAGCGATGATTAACGGGTGTATTCGTGCTGACCGCGCAGCACAACGGGCCCTCTATGAGCATTTCTGCCGGAAAATGCTTGTGGTCTGCCTGCGCTATTCCAAAAAGTCAGCAGGAGGCGGAGGACATTTTGCAGGAAGCCTTTATTAAGATTTTTGACCACATTAAGCATTTCCGCCGGGAGTGTCCGCTGGAAGGGTGGATACGGCGCATCATTGTAAACACGGCCCTTAATTACAACCGGAGCAAACTATACCTCTACCCGGCATTGGACTTGGATGATATTGAGCAGCCGGTAGACGAAAGTATTACCTTAGCCGACTTTCACTTCGAGGAATTGCTGGCTATGGTACAGCAGCTGGCGCCTCGTTACCAGGTGGTGTTCAACTTGTATGCCATTGAAGGTTACTCACCGTGAAATCAGCCAGTTGCTGGATATTTCTGAGGGCACTTCCAAGTCACAGTATGCCCCGGGCCCGGGTTATTTTGCAACAAATGATTACGGAGAAACAGAAGGTGAATTATGAAAAATTTAAATGAGCACCGCTTTGAGGAAGAATGGCGTAGCGCCTTTGGGGAGGCGAAAGCTACTCCCCATGCCGATGTATGGGCGCGGATTGACGCCCATTTGGCTAATCAGGAGGCGGAGAAAATAAACGGAAACTGATCTGGTACCAACGTATTGCAGCGGCAGTAACCTTGCTTTTGCTGACTACCGGCGGTACTTGGTATTGGCTGGGCCATGCTCCTGGTACTGGCAATGGCCCACTTGCAGGTAAAAGAGTCCGTAAAAACAGGTAAACAGAACAATGACATTAATAAAACAACTTCACGTGACAAGGATGCGGTCGGGGAGGAGGGGGGGGGGCGTACTCCTGCTGGTTGCGTGGCTACCGATTTCTCTGAGCCGTCTAAGCAAATAGGCCAATCGGAAGCCGGATCTGGTGCCCTTACCCGGAATCAACCTGAGAAATCGAGACAAATGATACAGGGAGACGAGTCTAGCAATCAGCGTCTGGCCGAAACCAGACAGAATGGAAAGCGTACTAACGGATTTTTACAAAAGTCGGCACGGGAAAACCGGATGACTCAGTTGGAAGAACCTACTAGGCCAGTCAGAAGTTTCGACCACAATCAGCCTGATCTTGTTAATCAGGATCGTTCAATTAGGACAATCCAGGAGTCTTTGGAGTCTTCGCGTAATGAGCGGATGATCAGTTATAAAAAGGATGACCAGCAAGAAACTAATACTGAAAACCTTTCCTACAAGTCCTTGGCTGCTCGTGTAATTTCCGTAAAAGAATCTCGTATTCGCACCCCCATTGATGTGCCGCAGCTCACCGACTTATACCTTGCCCAACTGCAAAGCCAGGCCGAGGACCAAGAAGGTAAGGAAGATAAAGCCGAAAGTAAAGCTGGGCGCTGGCAGATAGGATTGGCCTTTGCGCCTACCTACTTTAATCCCAACATGAGCCTTAACGAAGGAGCCGCCGGATACCAGGCCGCGGCCAATGCTTCTTATTACGCCTTTAATGCTTCTGCTGCCGACGTCAGTGCTTTGCAGCAGGCTAACCAGGAACTGGAACAAGCTTCTCCCTCCGGACTTTCTTATCAGTCAGGTATTCGTTTAGAGTACGCACTATCCAAACAGGATCAGTTTGCAGAGCGGCGTTGATTATCAGTACAGCCGTTCAAGTATTGCTACCAGCACTTACGTTGAGTACCTTAATAGTGGTGCGGGAACCCGTGTATGCGTCTCTGCTCAATTATGCAAATCAGCAGCAGCCGACCGAATCATTCGATGACATCTAAGGCCGATGGGAATGTGCTCAGTAATACCAGAAGTTTAAAACCAATCTGGCTATGCGGTACCCGTCCAGAATGATTATGAATACATAGCAGTTCCGGTAAAGTTAATTATCTGTTGTTTAACCGTAAAGTAGGAGCCACTATGGGAGCGGGTGTGTCAGCCGATGTTTTCTAAGAAATACTTTGGAAATAAATCGGAGGGAATAAATGAAGTAAAGATCGTTTCTACCAAAGGTACTGCTTATCGTAGTTTTGGCTTGAGTGCCTGGCCGGGCATGAAGCTTCATTTTAAGTTTGCCAAACGTTATAGTGCTTTTATAGAACCCGGTTACCGGCGGGCTATACGTCTTTTACCAACCCTTATGCACTGCAAAGCCATCCGTATGCCTTCAGTATTGGTACGGGTCTGCAGGTCCGGCTTTGACACTGGTTTGGAGTTCGATCTGTTTTCGGTTGACAGTTGCAGTAATATTCCTTGTATAATCTCTGGCTACTGAAATAAGGCATAACCTCTAAACCTTTAACTCAAAACCGAAACTGGCAACCGGAAACTCAAAACCTGAAACTATTTTTTAATTCCCTTGCAACGCTTCTCGGGTAAGCCGGGTCAATATAAGTGCAACCGATCCGGAGTTTACGTTATGATTACTATTAGAAAGCCTGGTCGCAGATCACGCTTGCAGGTGCAGGAATGGGATGAGCATTGGTTGTACGGGTTACTGTTTTTGCTGGCGCTGTTTACGCTGAGTTCTGTTACCTCATGCACCCGCAAGGAGGTTGCTCCTGAGCAGAATCCCTGCGGTAGTACATCGGCTACCGTAAAAGACTTGCGCGGATTATATCTAGTCTATACCAATTAATATTTTATCCTGAAAGTATATGAAAGTACACTTCTACTCCTACCCGAAGTTACTGCTGCTATGGGCTATCCTGATCATGGGCCTGAGTGGCTGCGAAGACGTATGTCATCAGCAATACGTATATACCATCTACGAACCCGTATACATGACCCGGGAAGAATTGCAGACCGCAATCAAGGCTGAAGAACCAGTTCCGTTAGTTGATCCGGGTAAAATATACCTATACGGCAAATATCTTTTCATCAATGAAAGGGGCAAAGGCATTCACGTTTTCAACAATGCCAACCCTAAGAGTCCGCAGGCAGTAGCATTTATTAATATCCCCGGCAATGTAGACCTGGCTATAAAAGACAATATTTTGTATGCCGATAACGCCGTGGATTTAGTCGCCCTGGATATTACGGATCCAGTACGTGCAAAAGTGGTAAAACAGATCGAAAATGTGTTTCCGAATGCACAGCGCTATCCCGGACCCTGGCGTCCGGCCAATGTGATGCCAGAACTCAATCCGGCCCGGGGCATTATCGTGGATTGGATTAAAAAGGAAGAAAAACAGGTGATGGGGTGCGACCAACCTACTGATTTGCAGACCGGCTGGATCAACTGGCGGGGTGGAATTGGCTTTGCTTCCATGGAGTTTGCCGCTGATTCAAAAGCTGCTTCGGCACCTAGTGCGCCGGCTACTGGAATCGGAGGCTCCATGGCCCGTTTTACCATTGCTCAGAATCATTTATATACAATAGACAATGCAGTTATGCGGGTGTTTAACGTCGGGCAACCCGCCGATCCGCAGCCTGGCAGCCGCATCAATGTGGGCTGGAATATCGAAACGATATTTCCGTATAAGAATAATCTGTTCATTGGTTCCCAGACGGGTATGTTCATCTTTGATGCTAGTAATCCAGCCCAGCCCGTACGGCAATCAATGTTTGCGCATATGCAGAGCTGCGACCCGGTAGTGGTGGATGATCAGTACGCCTATGTAACCTTGCGGGGCGGCACTACCTGCCGCAATACTACCTTAAATCAGTTGGATGTCATTGATATTACTGACCTCAAAAACCCCAAGCTGGTAAAATCATATCCCATGCAAAGTCCGCACGGATTAGGCAAGGATGGCAATACCTTGTTTGTCTGTGACGGGAAACACGGGTTGAAAGTATATAATGCTGCCGATGTCAGGGCACTTGACAAAAATCAGCTTACCAGCCAGTCTATGCACAGCTACGACGTCATTCCATTCAACAAAATAGCCATTGTGATTGGGGAGGATGGTTTGTATCAATACGATTATTCCGATCCCAAAAACCTACAACTGCTCAGTAAGATCGCAGTAGCTAAACAGTAGTCATCTTTCTCTTGCCTTAAACTCATCGAAGTATGAAATTCGCGAAGTTTTTCATTGCCCTGATGGCTGGGTTGTTACTCCTGCCCGCCTGTGAAAAGGAAGATATGGACAATAGTTCGCCTGCCGGGTACAATAACCTGAGTAGTACGGGGCCTCAGCCAGCAATTACCCCGGATAACCGGGAGCGGTATAACAATGTTGAGGAAAATCCTTTTCAGGAGGTAAAAGACCAGCCGGTATCTACTTTCTCCATTGATGCGGATGGCGCCTCTTATAGCAATGTCCGCCGCTTTTTGTCCAGTGGCCAAAAGCCACCTAAGGAAGCCGTCCGGACCGAGGAACTGATCAATTACTTCACCTATAACTACCCCGATCCAACGGGTGAGCATCCCATTTTTGTGGATGGAGAAATAGGCGAATGCCCCTGGAACCAGGAAAACAAATTAATCCGGATCGGTTTTAAGGGGAAGTCCATTCCCCGTGAGGCTTTGCCGGCGGCTAATATTGTATTACTGATTGATGTCTCCGGATCAATGAGTTCGGAAGATAAACTGCCCCTGCTGAAGGCTGGATTCAAAGAGCTGATCAATGAATTCCGTCCCCAGGACCATATTGCAATTGTAACCTACGCGGGCAATGCGGGAGTTGTATTACCCGCAACCAGTGGCGCCGAAAAGCAGAAAATCAAATCCGCTATTGATGCATTAGGTGCCGGAGGAAGTACCGCCGGAGCAAAGGGCATTATTACTGCTTATGAAATTGCCGAGAAAAGTTTTGTGAAAGGCGGCAATAACCGCGTGATTCTGGCTACGGATGGTGACTTCAATGTAGGGCCTTCCAGCCAGGAAGAATTAGTGAAGCTCATCGAATCGAAGCGGGATAAGGGCATTTTCTTGACCGTGATTGGAGTCGGAACCGGTAACCTCAACGACGGCATGATGGAACAGGTAGCCGATAAGGGAAACGGAATCTACGAATACATTGATAACCTGGAGCAGGCCCGCAAAGTATTTGTCTATGAATTCAATAAGTTTTATACCATAGCCAAAGATGTAAAAGTACAGGTTCAGTTTAGTCCCACCATGGTGAAAGCTTACCGGTTGATTGGCTACGAAAACCGGGTGCTGGCGAAAGAAGACTTTACTGATGACAAAAAGGATGCTGGTGAGTTAAGTTCAGGACAAACTATTACCGCTCTGTATGAAATTGTACCCGGTTCAGGGAGCGCCATCTCCCGATACGACCCCGTTTTTACTATCGATTTTCGGTATAAGCAGCCTGATGAAAATATAAGCAAGCAGATTTCCATTAACGTCCGTGACGAAGGTAAATCATTTTCCCAGACTTCTGAGAACATGCGTTTTACTGCATCGGTAGCCGGATGGGGAATGTTGCTCAGGGACTCTAAATTTAAGGGTAACCTGACTCATAATCAGGTATTCCAATGGGCAAGTAGCTGTCTCAAGTTTGACCCTCATGGGTACCGCAAGGATTTTATAAAGCTGGTAAATAAAAGCAAAAGCTTGTAAAGGCAAAGCCGGAAAATCGTATCATTACCTTGAATCAGTACGGAAGGAATGCCGTATAGTATAAGCTACGGGTATACTTCGTATTTCCCTTCATTAGACTAATAGGTATGATACAACTGGAAGAGATTTCCCCCAAGCCGCCGAAAGATGCGGAGAAAGAAACCATAAAAGCTCAAACCGCCGAGTTACTCGAAAAACTGCAGGAGTTGCAGAAGAAACTATACGCTCAGGCTGAATATAGTTTGCTGGTAGTATTGCAGGGTCTGGATGCTTCTGGAAAAGACGGAGCCATTAACCATGTATTCAGCGGCCTGAATCTGCTGGGGGTACAGGTAACCGCTTTCAAGGCGCCTACCGAAGAAGAGAAGAAACACGATTTCCTCTGGCGGGTGCACCGATGGGTGCCATCCCAGGGGATTATCGGCGTTTTTAACCGTTCTCATTACGAAGATGTATTAGTCCCGCGGGTAGAAAAATGGGTGCAGCACGAAGTAATTAAGAAACGCTACAGTCACATTAACCATTTTGAGCAATTGCTGGCTGACCATAATACAATACTGGTAAAATGCTACCTGCATGTATCCGAAGAAGAGCAACTGGAACGACTGCAGGAAAGGACTGAAAACCCGGAGAAGTACTGGAAGCACAGTGATAAGGACATGGACGTGGTCGCCAAACGTGACGCTTATCTGGAGGCGTACGAGGATATTTTTAAACACTGTTCGGATGTGTTTCCGTGGCACGTAATTCCGGCGGACAAAAACTGGTATAAAACCTATGCCATTGCCAAGGCAGTAGTAGAAGCGCTGGAAAAGCTGCCACTGGCTTATCCAGTACTTAGATCGGACAGTTGATTATTAATGTGCTGGTGAGAGGGTGAAGGCATGATTCGTAAGCAGCGTTAAGTAGGTCACGCAAATTAGTTTATACCATTTTTGTCATTCCCGCAGGGAATGACAGTTAGGAAAATAGCCTAAAGTAGTTTTAAAGAACTGCTTACTTCAGCATATTTTTGATTTATCTTCTTCCGGATATTTTCTATGAGCCGACTTCTATTCTCTGCTTTGATTTTCTCTGTCATTGCCACAGTTCCAGTTCTTGCCCAGCGTAAGACCCAGGAAGTAATCTACCTCAAGAATGGTAGTGTAATTCGCAATGTATACGATATGCAGCACGCCGACTCACTAATCCGGGTTACTACCCGTGAAGGCAGTGTGTTTGTGTTCGGACCGGGTGATATACAGAAAA
Source organism: Cytophagales bacterium (assembly GCA_030448185.1). Classification (GTDB taxonomy): domain Bacteria; phylum Bacteroidota; class Bacteroidia; order Cytophagales; family 172606-1; genus CADCTQ01. The sequence goes on from JAUJNL010000048.1 coordinate 24,175, forward strand.
TGAGCCGGGAATTTGGTTTACGCCTGTATAAGGAAAAAGGCTATCTGTTTGAATTTGACTTTGGTATCCTTTCGGGGCGGGAGTCAATCCGTAATTCATTTGGTTTTAACACTTACCAAGGGGCTGTTACCTCCTTCTCCTTTGCTGTTGTCAATGGCTACCGGTTCAACCGTTTTGCCGGTGTTGGTCTGGGAGTAGGCATTGATGGGTACCAGGAAGGCGTGATTACTCCTTTGTTTGTTCGCGGTACCGGATATCTGCTGAAAGCCCGTATCAGTCCGGTATATGCCCTTGATGCAGGATATGGTTTCTACAGCCCGGTACTTAATGGCAGGACCGACAACCGTAACGGAATGACCTTTCATTACCGGGGCGGATTTATGGGAAACGCGGCTGGTGGCGTGCAGGTGTTTCTGGGCCGCGACGTAGCTTTGTACATGATGGCCGGCTACCGGATGCAGGATTATCGGTACGAAATCAATTCAGAACGGACGGAAAGCAGTCTGGACCAACGGATTCTTTTCCGGCGCATGTCCCTGCGAATGGGATTTTCGTTTTAAGATCAGGTACTGGGTATTAAGGTATTGGGTATTAGATTTTCCTGTTTCCTAAACAACCCGTTCCAAACGATTGCTAACCATTTTCCCAGTACCTAATACCTCAATACCCAGTACCCTTACACCAGCTTCTTATACCGGATACGCTTTGGTTCAACATCACCAAGGCGTTTTTTCTTGATTTCTTCGTATTCGCTGAAGTTGCCTTCAAAGAAAGTTACCTGTGAATCGCCTTCAAAAGCCAATATATGCGTAGCAACCCGGTCAAGGAACCAACGGTCGTGGGAGATAACTACTGCACAGCCCGCAAAGTTTTCCAGCGCTTCTTCCAAAGCCCGCATGGTATTTACATCCAGGTCGTTGGTGGGTTCGTCAAGCAGCAAGAGGTTGGCGCCCTGCTTTAGGGTCATGGCCAGGTGCACCCGGTTTCTTTCGCCCCCCGACAGATTCCCTACCTTTTTCTCCTGGTCGTTGCCGGTGAAGTTAAACTTGCTGACGTAGGCCCGCGCATTCACCTGTTTACCGCCCAGCATCATCTGCTCAGTACCACCCGAAATGGTTTCAAATACGGTTTTGCTGGGCTCCAGGTTGGAGTGCTCCTGGTCAACATAGGCAATCTCTACCGTATCGCCCACGATGAAGTCGCCGTTGTCCGGTTTTTCCCTTCCCGTAATTAATTTGAACAAAGTAGTTTTTCCGGCGCCGTTCGGTCCGATAATGCCCACAATCCCTGCGGGTGGTAAGGAGAAGGTTAGATTTTCAAAGAGTAATTTGTCTCCGTAAGCTTTAGAAACCTGCTGCACATCGATTACCCGGTTGCCCAGCCTTGGCCCCGGCGGGATAAACAGCTCCAGTCTTTCTTCCCGCTGCTGGGCTTCTTCGCCTAATAGTTTTTCGTAAGCCCCCAAACGTGCTTTCGATTTAGCCTGTCGGGCTTTAGGAGCCATCCGTACCCATTCCAGTTCGCGTTGCAGCGTTTTTTGCCGCTTTGATTCGCCCTTTTCTTCCTTGCTTAGCCGTTCCTGTTTCTGCTCCAGCCAGGAAGAATAATTCCCCTTCCAGGGAATGCCTTCCCCGCGGTCCAGTTCCAGTATCCAGCCGGCCACATTATCCAAAAAATACCGGTCGTGCGTAACGGCAATGACAGTGCCTTTATACTCCTGCAGGTGCTGCTCCAGCCACAATACTGATTCGGCATCCAGGTGGTTGGTTGGTTCGTCGAGCAGCAATACATCGGGTTCCTGCAGCAGCAGGCGACAAAGCGCAACCCGTCGCTTTTCACCACCCGAAAGATGGCCGATTTTAGCATCTCCCGGAGGCGTACGCAGGGCATCCATGGCTTTTTCGAGCCGGTTGTCGAGTTCCCAGGCATTGAGATGATCCAGCCGCTCCTGTACCTCCGACTGCCGGGCCAGCAGTTTATCGAAATCAGCATCCGGTTCACCAAATTTCTCATTGATTTCTTCAAACTCCTTGAGAAGACTTACTACCTCCTGCACACCTTCTTCGACTATTTCACGGACTGTTTTTTCCGGATTAAGCTGGGGCTCCTGTTCCAGAAAACCAACCGAATATCCGGGTGAAAACACGACTTCGCCCTGGAAATTCTTGTCAATGCCGGCAATAATCCGGAGTAGCGAGGACTTACCCGAGCCGTTCAGACCCAGAATACCGATCTTAGCCCCGTAAAAAAAGGAAAGGCGTATGTCTTTCAGAACCTGCTTTTGCGGCGGGTAAATTTTGCTTACCCGATTCATCGAAAAAATAATTGTTTCGTTACTCATACTATCTAATTAGTCACAGTGGTTGTAAAATTAAAAGAATAATCGTATATAACTTTTCTAGTAGTGTTTTGATGGAATAAGGGTTGTTACCAAGGGTGATAAAACTATAATGACAGGGCCTGGGCTTGGTTTACTAATTGGGATAAAAATACGTATAAAAAGTACCGGCGCCTGTTTACCTTTTACAAAATTTAGCATTAAGGCTGCGGGCCGGGGTATTATGGAGGAATGGATCAGTATTAAGGCGTATTTTTGAGAACGATACAATTGAAAATACTTATTTTTAAGTATTGCAGAATTTAAATTTCACAATAAATATGCAGCCTTAAAGAGTTACAAAGCTTTATGTTAATTTTGTTTTACATTTATTATTTAAAATTTATAGTCAATTGAAAAGTTTTGTAGAATCGCACTCGTACCAACCGGATTACTTTGTACCGGGACGTATTCGTTCACAAGTGTTCTGCTTCCGACCCAACACAACCGCTTAAAAGAAAATTGCAATGAAAGAAATTCAATGGTCCGATGAATTTGGCTACATCACCAATGGAAAAGTTTTTCTGCGAGGCTACTTCGATTATCCTGATCGCCAGATCGGAGAAGTAAAGCTTACCCAGGAAGCCAGTATTAAGTACTTCCAGGACCGGTTTGAATTAGCCGCCAGAAAGTCGAAGACCTTTACCAACTGGTGGATAATGCCCAGAATAAGGGATCTTACCTCATGGCTCATCCACCTGCGGGAGTATCTGGCTGCCTTTGATGGGTTAGGCGATTTTCCGGCCTTGTTTCCGGCGTTTAGACGAACTTGAAGACAACCTGCGGCATAATATTTCTCAGAACCGGGTGAAAAATCTTGAAATCAAACAGGGGCTGATTAAGGAAGTTGAAATACACAAAGACAGCACCGAGTGGCGGATACTGCTGAAATATATAAAGAATTAAAATCGAAGTGGATCCGGACGGGTGCTGCCCCCAAGGAGAACGAAGAAGAACTGGAAAAACAGTTCAACGAAGTTGTTGATGGATTCTTCAACCGCCGCAAGGCTTATTTCGACTATAAGAACCGGATCATCAAGATGCGCTGGCGCAGTTTGAAGAACTGCTCAATAAGGCCAATGCCCTGAAGGAGTCGGAAGATTGGGAAGCCACCATCACGGAGCTCAAAAAAAAATGCAGGAGTTAATGGAAGGCGTTGGGTAAAATACCCAAACGGGAAGCCAAGGAGTATAAAGATAACTTCCGGGCTGCCTACGATTATTTCTTTGCCCGGTTCCGCAAGGCTAAGAACATTCCTGACCGTCCGTACGTCAAGAAAGTAGACCCCCGTGTGCTGGCTCAGGAGAAACTGGCCAAACAAGCCGAAGAACTGCTGCAACAGTCTAATATGGAGGAGGCGGCTGAAAAGGGCAAGCAGTTACTGATGGAGTGGAAAAATATGAAATTGCACCCTAAGGCTCAGGATCCCGAGCTGAACGGTTCCGGATGGCCTGCGACAAAATATTTGAGCTTAATTACCTGATGCGCGTAGTAAAGCGCAAAAACTTCTTTTTTGATAAGAAGTCCTGGGGAAGAACAACTCACCCTCAAGATCAAGACGATGAGTGACCTCATCCGGAAGGATAAGCAGGACTTGGAATTATATGAGAGTAATCCTGAGGCGCTGAATATGCTGAACCGGAGTCAGGGGCCGGATAATAAGGTGGTGGGGTATAAGCTGGACGTTCAGAAACGGAAAATTGGTGCAAAGCAGATGCTGCTCGATCAGTTCAAAGCAGAATTGGCTTCCCTACGGCAATACAGCCCCGGCAGTATTAGTCGGGTTGCTGGTTGATCGTTCTTGATTTACCAATTCGATAACAGAAAGGTATTGAACTCCTGCTAAAAACGTATGTTGAAGGGGAAACGGGTTGAATAAAAAGTTTTAATTATTGGAAACATTTTTCTACATTTTCGTTCAAGTGGGATAGTATTTAGGGATGGCTTTATTATTTAATATTGCCTCTTAATGTTAACCCACTTGGGTTTTTGAAATAAATTTATTTTTGATATTATTTTGCAGGAATAACCACTTTAAAAAGGAGCAAAGCCTATGTATTGGACTTTTAGAGTTAGCCTCATATCTGGAGGATGCCCCCATTTATGACCAAAGACGAATTGATTGATTATTCTATTCGTTCTGGAGCCCCTCTGGAGGTAGTTGAAAATTTACAGGAACTGGAAGATGATGGCCAGCCCTACGAGAGTATTGAAGAAATCTGGCCTGATTACCCTACTAAGGATGATTTTTTTAACGAAGATGAATATTAACCCGTTGCCTTCCCTTTTCAGTTGACTAAAAACGGTCTTTGCTAAACTCCTTTGCAAGCACCCGTTACAGTTGCTAACCTCGTTGCGGATTATGGGACCAAATCCCTGATCCGCAACTTGTCTTTTACTGTGCCTCATCCGGCCTTTGTAGCAGTGCTGGGCCACAATGGCAGTGGTAAAACTACCCTCTTCAAAGCAATTACCCGCCAAATTCCCTCCCAAGGTGAAATTTATATAAGCGGTCAACGCGTAGCTTCCGGAGATAATCCCATTCTTAGTGGCAAGATAGCTGTACTGGGGCAGCATAATCAAGTAGGTTTTACCATGCCCGTCAAAGAACTGGTAGTAATGGGACGTTACCGGCACAAGGGCTTTTTACAACCATACGATCAAAGTGATTACGGGGCAGCCCGTGAAGCCTTGCGCTTCCTGCGAATTGAGCATTTAGCATCGGCCGACTTTGGGCGTCTTTCCGGCGGAGAGCAGCAACTGGTCTGGCTGGCCCAGATGATGGTGCAGGACTCGACCATCTTTTTGCTGGACGAACCTACGCAGCACCTGGATGTGTACAATAAAAGAAGGGTTTTCAATCTGATGGCTGACTGGGTAAATAGCAACCGGAAGACGGTGCTTTGCATTACCCATGATCTATACAACCTGTTTGCCATGCAGGGCTTTTTACTGAATCTGTCGATGCCTGAGCCCGCTCTGGAGCCCATAAATGAATCCAATTTGCGGCGTCACATTTCCTGGCTGGAAAAGGACCTAGGGTAAATGTGATGATTAATTACTATCTGATGTTACGCCAGGCGTTAAACAAGTCGAATAAAATAGGGTTAAGCCAGTTGCTGTTTAAGCAAGGACAATTCCTGAAAGGCAGCTTTAAGAGCCTTTAAGTAAAGTCGACCTTTAAGGGCAAAATGATTAAGCCGTTCTTTGATTTTGTGTCCTTCAAGTTTGATGAAAGCACAGACACTGGCAAACAAGTGCATGGCTTGGGTTGGTAAACTGCGAGCAGGGGAAAGCCGATAGCGCGGAAATTAGTTCTTCGTCGCGTAATTGATCTTCCCAGCCAATGGGTAATTCAAGCTGGACGGATTGAGCGCCCCCGCTGGGGGTACACACTACCAGCACTTTGCCTTTTTCATCGGTGGTTTTTGTTCGGCTTTAGCGGCTGCCTCGCCTTCCAATCCGGAGAATGCCTGGATACATTTCCACTGGGTATTTTCCTGGTCAGTTACTTCCCGTTCTTTCATGAGCTATTAAACCGGATTCTGCGCAAAAAGTTAGTGAGTCTTTTGACTATTCATTTATTACGGGCCAAGGTTAAGCTTAACCGCCATGCACCCACAGCTTATCATTCAGAAACTGTTTGGTAGGGAGCAAGTCATCTCTGGGACTACTTCACATTAAGGGTAATTTCGTTTTCCTTGCGCAGAAAATCCGTTTGGTCCGACAGGCTGGTGGGAGCCGATTCCAGGATGGCATTGTCAGACACTACCTTCACCGGGGTGATGCAGGAAGTGTTCTTTTCGCGAAAAGGCTTGTTGTAGCTCAGGTTATAGGCCGAAATCAATGACCAGCGGGGTTTATCAGATAGGTTCGCTTCCGACATATGGAGCAGATTGCTGTGGAAAAACAGTGTATCACCGGGCTCCAGCTCCACATACACCCTTTCGCACCGGTTCAGGGCTTCTTCCACAAAGGGCATATCGGCGCCTTGCTGTTCACCAGCAAATAAATGCTCCAGTCGGCCCATTTTATGGGAACCTTTCAGCACCTGCAAACAGCCGTTCTGTTGAGTGGCTTCCGTCAGGGCCACCATTACACTAATCATGGCATCGGGGTAGAGAAAGCCGTTTTTGTACCAGTAGCCGTAATCCTGATGCCATTCCCAGGCGCCGCCGACTTTGGGTTCTTTCTGCATCAATTTGGAGTGAAAATGGCATACTTCCCCATCACCCAACAGGTCCTGCACGGCGCCGGTCATCCGTTCGGTGCGGGTAAGCAGGCCGTAAGTATCATCACCGGGGGTAAACCACAACGTTAATCTGGTTTTTTTACCCGTTTGGTCATTAAGGTCAAAAGCGTGGTTACGCATCGTGTCATCCCCGGTAGCCAGGCCGTATAAAAGGGCTATTTCTTCGGTGTTAAAGAACTTTTTAACAATCAAATAGCCATCCTGGTCGTATTGGGCTTGCTGGGAAGTGGTTAATCTTGTATAAGCCATGTTGGTTGTTGTTTTTGTGCCACACAAAAGTCGGTATCCTGCTTCTTTTTATCTACCACTTTTGAATCAAAAAAATAAACTTTTTAAACATTAAGTTTGAGTAATTTATTCAAGATTGGTAGGTTAAGGATAATTTTGGGTACTAGGTATTTGGTACCAGGTATTGGTCATTGGGAAAACTATTTTACCAATGACTACTGGCTAATGACAAAAATTCTAATACCGAATACCCAATACCTCCTTATGAAACCCCACATTCAGAAATTGCCGCTTTCCGAACAGTCTTCTTTTCTGGCTGACCGGTTTATTACTCCTTACTTTGAAACGCCCTGGCATTGCCATGTGGAATATGAACTGGTACTGATTATTCACAGTAACGGGAAACGCTTTGTCGGCAATCATGTTTCTGACTACGAAGAGGGCCATCTCGACTTTCTGGGGCCTAATCTGCCGCACCTATACCGGAAGGAAGATGTCTGTATGCAGGGGGGCTCGCTGGTAATTCACTTCCGGGACGATTTTTTGGGATCGCAGTTTTTAAGCACTCCGGAAATGCAAAAGATTCAACTGCTGTTTGAAAAGTCGAGAATGGGCCTGCACGTTTCCGGGAAAACAAGGGAGGGCATTACGCGGCAAATGAACCAGATGATCCAGGAGCGGGGCATGAACCGGCTGATCAGTCTGCTGTCCATCTTGAATATACTGGCCGAATCGGATGAATATACGCTGCTGTCGGGTCCGGAGTTTACCGGCCATAACGAGAAGGATAATGACCGCCTCAATCAAATTTTTGATTATGTCATGGACCATTTCAAAGATGAAATCCGGATTGAAGAAGTAGCGGATAGGGCCTCGATGAGCTACGCGGGATTCTGCCGGTATTTTAAGAACCGCACCAAGAAGAATTTTACCCACTTTGTCAATGAAATCAGAATTGGGTATGCCTGCAAACGGCTGATGGACAGCAACAAAAGCGTGAGTCAGATTTGCTACGAAAGCGGCTTTAATAACCTGACCAACTTTAACAAGCAGTTTAAAAAGATTGTAAAATGCACTCCTTATCAGTTTGGGCGGCAAAACCGGGGATGAGATAGTTTTCGGTTTCCGGTTCTACAGTAACTCTTCCCGCCACGCTACGGCCTTCACGCCAGGGGAGTAGTGGTAACTGTCAGGCATGGTAGGTAGGGTGAAAAAATTATTGAGTCGGTAGTGCACTTTAAAGTCCGTCAGCTTTACCGGGCTCAGTTCCCAGGGGGCGTGGTGAATGTCGAATCGGTAGAGTTTGGGGCCTCTGTCCAGATACAGGCAATAGCGTTCAGTAAGCCACCAATCAAGCTCCGTTTTGGGGACGTTGCCTTGGCCCAATTCAAAAGAAGCATCCAGTGAAAAGTCTTTCCGCGGATTACGGGAAAGGTACCGGGCCATATTCCCTTGCTCACTTCTGGCAATAGCTGCTTTTTCGTAGGGTAACCCAGACAGGGTTCTGGCAATCAGCACGGACAGGAATTTTTCGGCCTCGATATTGAGGAAATACACTCCAGCCTTGCCGTTATGGGTTACGTAGGCACGAAGATTAATCTCGTAAAAATCAGAAAGGGCACTTACCGGAGGCAGATTCCGCGGTCTGATCTTCTCCATCCGGAAGGCTACCAGAGAAATCCAGGTCTGTCCGTTAAAGCGATCCAGTAACAATCTGGTGGGTACCAGTGGCCTTACTACTTCGGCGGGAAGGGTCCAGTGGAGAAAAAGTGCCTTGTTCCATTCCTGATACCACCGCCACGGACTTTCGGGCAATAACCAGGGTCGGTGGGTGGTCTGGCTTAAGATTTCACGGGTGATTGCCATTCAGTTTGGATGCGGTCCGAAATCATTTTTGCTCTTTCAGCTCTTTTGCTACCTGTTTCACGTATTCCACCGAAACTTTCGCCAGCGAAGCGATTTTATCCCCAGTTAAGGTGCCGTCTTTCAACATTTCGCTAATGAGTTCTTTTTTTCCTTTTTCTACGCCTTGCTGGTAGAGGTAATCCTGTTCGATATTATAAGTAAGTCCCATATCTTGTACTTGTTTTTGAGTTTCTTTCGTTAAGTTACGCAAACGAGCCAATACGGATAATTGCCGGATAAATTGTTAATACTAGCCCCAAAACAAATACTCTTTTATTGCTCATTTTCATACTCTTTCAGTATCTACTATCCAAACACATGCAGCTTCCAATTCTTACCCCTTCTTTCTTTCCTCCTTTTTCCCTTTTTCCGTTTTTTCGGGCTTCTCATAACCCTCTCTCCCCGGCTTTGATCGGAACGTCTAAAAGTTTTCTTTTCGGGGAATCGGACAGGAGTAATCTTCATTATAGGCACAGTACGGGTTAAAAGCCAGGTTAAAGTCCAGCACTAGCTGGTTCTCACCTTCAGGTTGCTCAGGATACAGGTAGCGGCCCCGCCGTAAGTATCAAATCCGTTGGTTTTGTCCATAAAGGGCAGGAATAATTCATCAGTTTCTTCCCCAACGGACTGCAACAGCAGCAGTTTATACGCCTTGCCTCCCAGTGTAAAACGAGCATAACCATAGCGGATAAAAGATTCCTCCTTGCCACCCGTCATCCGGATCTTGAGCCGGGTAGTATCCTCAATGGACACTACTGTAGCCGTAATCCGGTAGGAAGGGTCCGGCGGGAAGTAGTTCAGCTTTTTGAAGTGTTCCTTATCCGGAATGGGCGATTCGGACAGCGTTTTGAAATCATGGTCTTTCTGGGTCCGGAACTGCATAATTTCTGCTCATACGAGTCCTTCACTCCGGTATCCATAAAGGAATATACCATAATGAGCACTACGGCGACAATAATTCCGAAAAAGAAAATACTACTACTTTTCATGCAAGCAAGTTTTTAGTTTCGGGTTGCCGGTTTACGGTTTCTGGTTCTTTTCTTCCGTATATACCTTTGTCCTGCGCAACTTAGTTCCGGCAAATATTTTAGTAACAACGGGCCGGAAGGGCGTATGCCATACGCCCCTACGGTAATCGTCACTCGGCGAAGCCAAGCAACTAATAAAGGGAATGTCTGAATCAGGATTTATAGAATTAATCAGATTTCCAGGATCAAAAGATTGAAATCAGGATAATCTCTTAATCAAGCAAATCAAGGTTCAGACAATTATCAACCGGAAACCATAATCTGTAAACCGGCAACCGTTAAAGAACTCCCTCGTCCGCAAAGCTAAAGTAATTTCTCTCGGTAAAAATAAGGTGGTCTAGTACGGGTATTTCCAGCCAGCTACCGGCCTCCTTCAATTTGCGGGTCAAGTCTTTATCGGCTTGGCTGGGTGTGAGGTTGCCCGAAGGGTGGTTATGCACCAGTATCACGGCACTGGCCAGGTTTTCAAGGGCGGTCTTAAAAATGATCTTAGGATCGGCTACCGTGCCCGATACGCCGCTGCTGATCTGTACTTTCTTGATCACGTGATTGGAGCGGCTCAGCAGCAGAATCCAGAACTCTTCGTGCGGCAGGTCCATCAGGTGGGGCTTTATAGACTCATACACATCGCGGGATGAGCCGATCCGCTGACGCTTAGGAGCTTCACTTTCCTTGGCCGCCGCCCCAGTTCCAGGGCACTGACAATGGTAATGGCTTTGGCCTCCCCAATGCCCTTGTGCTTTTCGAGGTCTTTGACCGAAAGCTTGGCCAGTTCGTTGAGGTCGTTGTTGACATCTTTCAGAATCAATTTGGCCAGGTCCACGGCACTCATTTTTACCCGTGCCGGAGCCCAGCAGAATGCCGATCAGTTCGGCATCAGATAGAGCGGCCTTGCCTTTCAGCAGTAGTTTTTCGCGGGGGCGGTCTTCTTCGGCCCACTCCAGGATTTTAAGATTTGCGGGATATAATTTTTTTCCATACCGGTAAGTAACCAGTATGAAATTATGAAAAATGTTTTCCGGAAACTTGGGCGCACTTAGGCGCTGATGTAGGATTTCAGCTCATGTTGAATAATTTGAGCAATAATGCGCCGGAAGCAGAACTGTCAAGTAGTGATACGATCGAATGTCAAACAAGGAATGACAAATATCGAAGGATATTTTCCTTTAACATTCATCATCCCTTGTTCGACATTCATCATTTTTCAATAAAGATGAGGCCTGAGGTAAACCTTCCTAAAACAAAAAGCCTTATGCAGTAACATAAGGCTTACCCGGATAAGTTTTACCCCAAATGCGTTTACAGGCTATTTACCAGTTTGGCTAACTTCGATTTATTGTTAGCCGCTTTATTCCGGTGGATAATGTTCTTTTTAGCCAGCTTATCAAGTAATGAAGATACTTGCTTATATAGCTCCTGAGCTTCCGTTTTGTCAGTAGTACTTCTCAGTTTCTTTACGAAAGCACGAGTAGTCTTCAACTGAAAGCGATTCCGTAGACGTTTTGCGTTGTTAGCGCGAATTCTTTTTAAAGCAGATTTATGATTTGCCATTGTTCAGATAAATGCTTGCAGATTTCTCTTCCTAAAAAAAGGATTGCAAATCTAAAACTTATTAACTGCATTGGCAAACACCTTTTATGAAAAAAGACATATTTTTTCTGGTCCTGTTGATTTGCCTGGGTGATCAGCCGGGTTTCGGATGGGGATTCTGGGCGCATGGGCGCATCAACCGGTTGGCCGTATTCAGTCTGCCACCGGAGATGATTAAGTTCTACAAACGCCACATTGGGTACCTGGAAGAAAATGCCGTTAACCCCGATCGCCGCCGTTACGCCGTAGAAGGCGAGGCGCCCCGCCATTACATTGATCTGGAAGAATATGGCGGCGATACAGCTTTAAAGTCTATTCCCCGGTTCTGGAAGCAGGCCGTGGAAAAATATTCCGAAGACTCGCTGGAAGCTTACGGACTGGTTCCCTGGCACATTAACTTCATTAAGGGGCAGTTGACGGAGGCTTTGTCCAGCGGGATGCAAACCGCATTCTCCGGCTTTCGGCGGATCTGGGGCACTACATCGCCGATGCGAATGTGCCCTTGCATACTACCCACAACTACAATGGACAACTGACCGGACAGCACGGCATCCACGGTTTATGGGAAAGCCGCCTACCCGAAGTTTTTGCGGGTAATTATGATTTATTCGGTGGGCCGCCCAATACCTGTACCGCCCGCAGGACCGCGCCTGGCAAGCCATTGAAGAAGCGCATGCGGCAGTTGACTCCGTGTTCCGATTTGAAAAGGAACTCACCGAACGCTTTCCCGAGGACAAAAAATACAGTTTCGAACAGCGGGGCAACCTGACGGTAAAGGTATCTCAGGCTTTTTCCAAAGCGTATCATCAAATGCTGGCTGGTCAGGTGGAGCGGCGTATGCGGGCTTCCATTAAAATGGTGACTGATTTCTGGATGACTTGCTGGGTAGACGCGGGACAACCTGACCTGACGGCGCTGCTGGATTTTGAGTTTAGCCGCGAGGAAAAAGATGCCCTGGAAAAAGAGAAGTACGCCTGGAAACAACGGCTTTTTAAGTCCCGGATGCACAACGACGAAGAACAGGATTGATACGTTGATGAGGATATGCCGATTGCGTTCCGTTAACTGCCGGACTGAAAAAATGTTCAAAAAAATCCTTATAAAACACCAACCTGCGTCTGATATCTACCGTAAATACTATCAGAAAGCAGAAAAGACTTCGATCTTTCTGACAAAATTATTATTTCTATTGGCAGCCTATGGCTGATTGGGGGAGTAAAACGGGTATAGGAAAGGTGGTTACTGGCATTGTAGAATAACCACCTGAAGATAATTTTTTTAAAGTTGTTTTTTCGTAAAACTCCGGTTTGCCTCGTGTAACCGGAGTTTTCTTTACCCAAAATCCTCCTGTGTAGATCATACAGGCTTGAGGCTGCTTTTATCATATGCCGGAGAATGATTAATTTGCAATTCTGTAGCATTAAACCGAGAAGTGTATGTCAGGTCATAGTAAATGGGCAACGATCAAGCGTAAGAAAGGAGCCCTGATGCCAAACGGGGAAAAGTATTTACCAAAATTCTGAAGGAAATCAGCATCGCCGCCCGGATTGGAGGTGGTGACCCGGCAGGTAATCCCCGTCTGCGGCTGGCCATCCAAAATGCCAAGGGCTCCAACGTACCCAAAGACAATATCGAACGGGCCATTAAGAAAGCCACAGGTGCGGAAGCCGAAAACTACGTGGAACCTACCTACGAAGGTTATGCGCCTCACGGTGTGGCCCTATTTATTGAATGTACTACGGATAATATAAACCGGACTGTACAGGACGTGCGGTCTTATTTCAATAAATATGGAGGTAGCTTAGGCACCAATGGTTCGCTGGAGTTTATATTCTCCCAGAAGGGCATTTTTACGATTGTGCAGCCTGGAAAACTTCGATGAGGAGTCGTTTACCCTGGAAATGATTGATGCGGGTGCCGAAGATGTGGAGGTAGCTGAAGGCTATGTAACGGTGATCTGCGCCAGAGAAGACTTTGGCGCCGTGCAGAAGAAACTGGAAGAAATCAAAGTTGAACCCGAAAATGCGGAACTACGCCGCATTCCTAATCTATTGAAGAAATTGGATGACGAAGCCTTCAAGCAAGTAATGAAACTGATTGAGGTGCTGGAAGACAATGATGATGTGCAGAAGGTATACCATAACATCGATGTCTCCGAAGAGCAACTGGAATTGATGGAGTAGTATTATTTAGGGTGTACGAATGTTGGGCTCTATTAAAAAATGGGGCAGTGCTAAAAAAGGTGTGGATGGGGGTAAATGAACGAGGAGTATAAAAAAGGTAAGCAAAGAGGAATGTGTATTTTGAGAGTAACCAAACAACCAAAACCCATTGCATTCTATGCTTACCGTAACAAATATAGAAAAATGTCCTCGTTGTGGTGGGGTTGATATTGTAAAAAATGGTTTTACCCGTCATGGCAACCAAAGAATTTACTGTAAAGCCTGTGAAAAAAGCCCGGTTTTGCACCGAAAGAAAGCCTCGCTGAGTCAACTCAAGGAACTGAGCCGGGCTTTTTCTCGAACGATTAAGTCTAGAGGGGTATCAGTCGGGTATTTGCCCTGAGTTATTACTATGTGTTTAAGCAATTAAACTTGAAGTGTGTTGCTGGCTGATTTCAAGACTCAGTGAAAGCCTGTAAGGCGGGGAGGAAATACTCGAATTTGACGAGTTATGCAGCTTTGTGGCCGCAAGAAGAATAAGCAATGGCTGGAGCCGAAGAGGTACAACGTATCAGGTGCATGGGCGGCGCTCTGCCGAAGAACTCGTCAGATTGTGGGCTTTGAGTGATTGGAGACCGCAGGGAGAATACTTTCAAAAGACTGCTCGGCAAGATTCCCATTGAGTACCTGAAAGGTCCATCTTTTAGTGATTACTGGAAATCTTACCGGATGCTACTCTGTAAGGGCAATCATCAGCAAGTGGGCAAGAAGAAAGGAGAAACCGGTACCTGAAAACGTTGTTAACATCGGCTCCATCACATCGAGAGATGGAACGCTACCTTAAGAGCTAGGATTTCAAGATATGTCCGTAAAAGCTTATCCTTTTCCCGTAAACTCAAATATCACCATCTAGTTACTAAGCTCTTTATCGTTCACTATAACCAAGGCTGTTGTAATATGAACCTTTTTCCTTAGTATTCCATCCACATCTTTTTTACAACTACCAAAAAGGAAATTTACGCACGTGTAGTGGAAATAACTCTTCCCGCAGGCGCATTATTTTCACGGATCAATTGTCTATTTATATAAAAAAACAAAATCTATTCTTGCCTCCGATTATATGCAGACTATCCGGGTACAAACGACCCAAAACGTTTTTATTGAATATAGGCCTGCCAGCATTGGCGACCGTATATTGGCTACCTTACTTGACTGGGCAATCATGGTTGCCTATGTTTTTACTTCCTATAAGATTATTGCAGTATACGTAGCCACTACAGAATCATTTTTCGAACTGAATTATGTACAATATCTGGTAATTTTTCTGCCGGTTTATTTTTATCACCTACTCTGTGAAATTTTCCTGAATGGCCAATCCATCGGAAAACGGGCTATGAACATTAAGGTGATTAAACTGGACGGAACGCAGCCTTCAATTGGTAATTATCTGCTTCGTTGGCTCATCCGCCCCATTGACATTACGGCGTTTATGGGGGCCGCCGCAATCATTACCATTTCTTCTAATAACCGGGGACAACGACTGGGAGATCTTGCAGCGGGTACTTCCGTGGTTTCTACCCACCGCCGGGAACGGTCTCTGGATACGATTCTTCCCGAGGTTGCCGACGAGAACTATACTCCGGTATATCCGCAGGCAGTTAACCTGTCTGACCGGGACATGGCCATCATCCGAGAGGCCTTAAACGCCTATCATCAGGAAATGAACAGGACACCTGGCTGCTGCACAATCTAGTGAGCAAGGTGCAGGACTTACTCGGTGTACATACACAACAATCCTACGTGGAATTTCTTCGGACCGTGCTGAAAGATCATATGTACCTGAGCCGGTAGAATTTTTTGTTTTGGGCTTTTAAGTAGCAGATCAAAAGTATTTGATGTTTTAAGGAAAAAGATCTAAGGATGGGGCGTGGTGTAGGACTCTTGGCGAATTAAATGAATGGCATACTCGACTAGATTAAGTAGCGTTGGTATTCATCCACATCGAAGCCTTTTTGCGCAAATTTGTTTCGTTGGTAGCCCATGCTTCAATTTACCAAAATAGTAACCGAATGGGAATAAGTAAGCCATTTAGGGTGTACGACAAATTGCAGATCAACCATTAAACTTTGTTCGTGTTGTTTCTTCGTGTTGTTCCGCATTTGCAATGCGGAACTGAGAAAAAGGGCATTTCAAATGCCTGGCTATACACATCCGCATTGCAACTATTCTCAGCGAAGCTAAATGCGGATGAACGCTCTGCATTTTGTCGTACACCCGCCATTTAGCCATCGGGAGTTGATTGCGCAAATAATATAACCTGATTACTGTTCGCCAGCAGTTACGGGAATGGTATAGCCGGGAAAATGTCTGGCAGCCAGGCGACACCACCTTGCCTTCTATGGAGCAAGCCTTTCTCGACCGGGTACGCGTGGCCATCGCAGCGCATCTGGACGATGAGCAGTATAGCGTGGATCGGCTGGGGGAAGATGTAGGACTTAGCCGGGCACAGCTTCATCGCAAGCTCAAGGCACTCATCAACCAGACTCCCGGTGACTTGATTCGAATCATCCGGCTTGAACAAGCACTGGTTTTACTAAAAGGGAATGTAGGCAGCGTAGCCGAGGTGGCTTATCGGGTCGGCTTCGGCAACCCATCCAACTTTTCCACCAGTTTTTCCCGCCACTTTGGCTATCCCCCAGCCAGGTTTAAAAGAAGCTAGATCCTTTTGATCCTCAAGTACCTACTGATTCTACCCGAAAATAGACCTCTCCCTTTCCGTTTGGCCTGGTTGCAACAAATTCAAACACATTTGCAACGCTGGCCAATGCCCTTTTAAAGGAATAACCTTCTTTTGAACCTCAGTTCTACCCGGCATTTTGTCAACAAGTGAGCCTGTCCTGGGCTTGTGTATCAGCACAAGCGACAGGAAACCCAGCGCATTAGCTCATTCCCTTCCCGCAGACAACCCGGTGAATAGCGAAGAACCGAGTGATACAAACAGGTTTCACAAATAATGTTTTTTCAATCAGAATTACCGATACCCCATCGGAAGGCAATCCTTCATTCATCTCATCTTTTTCCCGTGGCTTCTCACCATACCTGCTTATCCCATGACTGAAGCACAGATTACCAGCAAAACTTTCTATTCTTGTAGCCGAGGCTAGCCGGATCGAAAACGTGGTGCAACTACTCCGGTATGCGCAAGCTTCGCGTTGGATTTAACCCACAGGAATATCGTTCCCTAATCTGTACAACTAAAAAAGCCTGGCTTAAAGCACCGGGCTTCTTTGGCTTATGGTCATGAAGCACTGTTATTGATTGACAGGCGTAGGCTCAAACAAGCCAGGTAATTGTTCGGCGTTACTATTAGCGTTGGTGTTGATCTCACTTTGCGGAATAGGCAGACGTTGCGGTATACTGGGGGCATTAGAATTTCTTGAGGGCACGCCAATTACATTCCGGCTTCCGGCTAAGGTTTTTGCCCTTCGGATGTCATTGAATGACTCAATCTGGCCAACCAGGCTAAGGTATTTCTCGGTCAGCACTTCCTTTAACAGCGCTTCTTCGGGTGGTAAACCAGTAGGATTTAGCAGTTGGCCGGCATCGAAGTCAATCCTTTCGTAGCTTTCGTAAACAGCCGTACCAGAAGCCTGATAAGCGTTTATCTGGTGATAGTTTCGCACCTGATTCAGGGCAGCCAAAGCCGCAATAAACTTAGGATTTTGACTGATTCGCAGCAGGGCCTCGGCCAGAATCAACTGGGTTTCCTCAAAGGTAACCAGCGGAAAGTCGGTATCTGCCGCAAAAAATCCGTTAGCTCCCGTATTCAGATTGGCAGTTGGTCCGGCTACGGAATAGAAATACTTGGTGCGGCCGGTTTCATTCGTTTTGACATTATTCCGGCCTTGCAGCAAGGTAACCGCAAAAGCTCCCTGCGCATTCATATCCCCGCCCGGCTCAGGGCCACGAAGTCGAAAACGGATTCATGTCTCTTCCCTGCGTGGTTCCGGCATAAGGCATTTTCATATCCTTAGCTGGACTAGAAATGCCCAGCAAAGCATGGGTAGCTGCTTCGGTATGATTTCCGGTATGCAGGTAATGGGCTTTCATACTGTGCGCGGCGGATATCCATCTTGTGGGATCACCACCGTAGTAAATATCCCGAACGCCCAGCGAAGTTCCAGACGCCGAGGTTGGCAATGCCGCTGTCGAGTTTAGCTTGCACGGACTGGTACACGTCCCGCACCACCTCCCATTCGGTTTTTTGCTCGGGCTTCAAGTTAGGATTGCCCCGGACTGGTGACTGGATAAAACCACCTCCATAGGCAATGGCATCCAACGTGGTCTCGAAAGTTTCGCCAATCTGGGTGTTGTCAGCCGGTTGAAAGTACGTGAGGGTTTGGTAAGGCCGGGTTGAACGCCCACTACGCCACAAGCGGCCCGCAATTTCCCGAAGCTAAGCACCGGATTGTTTTGCAAAAAGGATAGTTGCGTAAACTGCCAGGCTAACCCGGCTGACGGGTAAAAGAAAGTGCTTTGAGCTGTGCCAAAGGTAGAAGCGGTTTCGGCCCTGCCGGTCAGGGAAAAGAACAACATATTCAGGGCGTGCAGGTTCAGTTGCCCATACAAAGCCCCCGTCCGGGATGACCGTGTTTGCATTAAATGGGGAACGGGAATTGATAGATGAGTTTTGCAGTTGCGGTGGCGAAAAAGGGTTGAGCAGATTGGTCACCTGGGCGCCTACTTGCTCCGCCTCGCGGTGGTTTAGGTTAAACCCGGCCAGCAAAGTTCTGCCCAATCCACCATTCAGGTCTTTGGTCGCTTGCACGATGAAGTCATTGTTGAATTGTGTTTCGCTAATTACTTCATCCCGGTAGGCTCCCGTTAAGAAGGTGGGCGATTGTAAGGGATACATTGCCGAACGCCCATCGGTGTAACGGTCCAGCCCCGTACGGTTGAGGAAATGCAGCCAATGAGCAGCCTGATACTTCAATTCCAGGCTTCCTGTCAGACGGTCTACCTGGGTTTCGTTCCTGTTGCGGTTCATCGTCCAGAAGGGATTGGCAAATCCGGGGTTTCCGATGGGGCCAAGCAGGGCATTGGGAATGGCCAGGGCACCAATTGATTCCGGTAACTGATGTGTCTTCCGGGGAAAATCTGTCCAGTGGGGTCCGTATAAGTACCTTCGAAATAGGCATTGTTGAAATCGGGTGGGGTGCGTAAAGCGCCCAGTATCAGGCCGTCTTGGTTATTGCCGTGTTGCACCCGGTCGGAGTGGACGCGGCTGTAAGCGAAGGCAATATCCGAACTGAACCGATGCCCGAACTGCCGGGTGCTGTTGACCCGCAGGGTGGTGGTGCGGTCGTAGTTACTGTTATTCTTAATAACCCCTGGGTATACGTTTTGCCCAGGCTGATAAAGTAGGTAGACTGCTCATCGCCACCGCTGATACTTAGCGAATGGTCGGTCGTATGGCCAGTTCGGAAAATCTCATTCGCATGGTCATACACATCCCGGGAACGTTTGCCGCCGTGCGGATTGGCCGGGGTGCCGGGGGCAATGGCAAATCGCTGAGTACCATCGGCAAAAGTGACCACTCCCTGGTAGCCGGGTTCTCCCGGCTCGATAAAATCATCGGGGCCGCCGGGACGGTCGGCAATTTTGTCCCCCCAGCTTAGTACACTGGCTGGACCAGCGGAAAAATACAAACCACTTACCCCTTGTCCATAAGCGGTTTGTAGTTCCGGCAATCGATTCACCCGGTCCAGGCTGTAGGAAGAGCGGAGCGAGATAGTGGGCTTGCCCCCCGTATTCCGGCCTTTTTTAGTGGTAACCACCATAACGCCGTTCGCTGCCCGCGTACCCCATAAAGCCGCCGCCGAAGCGCCGCGAAGAATTTCCACCGAGGCAATGTCATTGGGATTCAGGTCATTGATCCGCGACTGCTGCACCACTCCGCCGGATTGGTTGTTGCCTTCGCCGCCCCCGGCCAGTATCCCTTCGTCACTGAGGGTGGAGTTATATACCGGTACGCCATCAATCACGATGAGAGGCTGCAAATTGCCCGTAATGCTGCTTTGCCCCCGGATCTGAATAGAGGCACCGGCTCCCGGATCGCCACTGGTACGGGTAATGAGCACACCGGGCGTTTTACCCGACAGGGCGGTCAGCAGACTGGTTTCTCCCGATTGCACTAAGGCCATTCCTTTTACGGGGGAAGAGGCCGAAGCAAACTGATCACGATCTCCCTCCAGCCCCAACGCGGTAACTACCACTTCATTCAGCTGGCGGGTATCCGGCAAGAGCCGGACTGTCAGCTGGGTTTGGTTCACTACGGCAACTGCTACGCTGATATAACCCACATAGGAGAAAACCAAGGTATCATCCGGGGCAGCCGAAATAGTAAATTTGCCGTCGCGGTCAGTCACTTGGCCCTTGGTGGTATGCTGTACCAGCACATTTACCCCGGTAAGCGGCAACTGGTTTGCGTCGGTTACTTGGCCGCTGACGTTTTGGCTTTGGGCAACAGCCGACACGCCTGACAGCCCGAATAACAGGCTTAACAAGAAAGCTTTGTTCATGTAAGTAGAGAATTAATTCAAGGGTAGGACGTGACTAACGACGCAGTTTCGAATGCTGAATGTCAAACAAGGATTGATAAATATCGAAAGAAAATGAAGGTTAGAGAGGTGAGACCTATCCGCCGCCCGCTTCCCGGATAAGTTGTTCATAGAACCACAGTGACTGGCGAAAACTCTGCAGGCTCACCCGTTCGCTGGGGCCGTGAAAACCGATAGGGTCCGTCATGGGGCTAAACCGGATAATGCTGTTTGAAATTGACTGCAAGTGCCGGGAATCGGTGCCTCCGATGAACAAAAAAGGAGTCACCACCGTCCCGGAAAAAGTCTTCTTCACCGCTCTTTCTACCTGGCGGTACCCATAGCTGTTTACATTTGTTATGGCAGAAGCCTCTCTTTCCGTTAACACCCCGATCCGGACGCGTTCGTCATCCACGATTTCCCGGATGCGCCCTATTGCGAATCGAATCGAATCGCCGGGAAGCAGCCGGAGGTTAAGCGTGGCCGTAGCGGTACTAGGCACTACATTTTCTTTCATTCCGGCAGAGAGTATGGTCGGGACTGTGGTAGTTCGCACAATGGCATTACCGGCTGGCGATTTTTCGTAGGTGCTGATAATCAAACTTTTCAGCAGTCCCGCATTGGCAAATGCCAGCTTTTAGAGAAAAGGCAATTCGGGACCGATATGGGCAATAAAATCATTAGACGGGGTTAAATCGGCTCTAAACGGATGCTGGCGGATTTTTTCCAGGGCCTGATTCAGAATAGCAATGGCGGTTTCCGGTTCGGGCATGGAAGAATGACCACCCGCCTTTTCGACGGAAAGCCTAAGCGTAAGAAACCCTTTTTCCGAAGTACCTAGCAGGGCTACCGGCTGGCGCATACCCGGTATTTTTCCCGGGTTACAAAACCGCCTTCATCCAACACCATTTCGGCTTGCACCTTACGGGCTTGCAATAATTCGGCTACTTTACCGGCTCCATTGGATCCGCTAGCTTCTTCGTCGTGGCCGAAAACGAGGTACACCGACCGGTTGGGCCGGTACTTTTCCCGTAACAGCTTTTCGACGGATTCCAGTATGGCAATCAGGTTGGCTTTGTTATCCACGGCGCCGCGCCCCCAGATGTACCCGTCTTTTACCACACCGCCGAAAGGGTCCACTTTCCACAACGATTGGCTGGCCGCTTCTACGGGTACTACGTCCAGGTGCGCCATCAGAATCACTGGTTTTAACGCCGGGTTTTTACCCGCCCAGCTAAATAACAGGCTATATTTACTGACCTGCTCCCTGCGGAGGTTCCGGTGCACCAATGGGTAGGTGGCTTCCAGAAACCGGTGAAACCCCATAAATTGGGCAGAGTCCAGTTGGCTGGAATCCTGGTAGGTAATGGTTTTAAACTGAATGGCTTGCCCAAGATGTCGTACCGCTGAAGCCTGCTAAATGTTAGCAACGGATTTTCTGCATAAAAGAGATGGATTGAAAAAGAGTAGATTCAGCCATTGCAAAACTGTAACCTTTAACTAGGTCCCTGTTTTTCGGTGAATTGCTTAACTCAGTAGCGCAAAAAACAGGCAGATATAGCGCCAAGAGTTACGTATGGTTTTAGTTCGCTCTGCTTGCATAAGCCATATACCTGATGTTAAGTGTAGCGGATAAGCCAGTTGTGATGAATGGTCGGTTGCCGAAATAAGACGATTCTTCTTTTTATTTAACCCATGTCATCTGCCTGACAATTCACCAGTGAAGGGAGCTTTAGCTTTGTTGCGATCAACTATTCAAACTTTATGATATCGCTTAACCAGATCAAACTGTTTGCCTATATGGTAATGGCCGTCCTCTTTTCCGTTCCCGTCCTGGCGCAGCCATCCGAAGTTTTTAATACCGAGCAAGGGGCGATTCGGGGCTATGACCCGGTGGCTTACTTTACAGTCGGTAAACCCGTAAAGGGCGACCCGCAATTTACCTATGCCTGGAAAGGTGCCGATTGGCATTTTGCTAGCGGCGAAAACCTGGCGGCGTTTAAAGCTGAGCCCGAAAAATACGCTCCTCAGTACGGTGGCTACTGCGCTTATGGCACGGCAGATGGCCACAAAGCCCCTACCGAGCCCGACACCTGGACGATTGTAAACGACAAACTGTACCTCAACTACAATAAGAAAGTAAAAGAAACCTGGAGCAAAGACAAAGCAGGCTACATTAAAAAAGCCGATGCTAACTGGCCTGAGGTAGCCAAGCAGGAATAAGGCTTATTGAAAACCCAAACTTGTCTGGTTAGGATTAGTCTAATCCAGCCGCTATCCGTTGGCCAACCGCTTTGATGTCCTTGCCCGACTCCCAACAAATAAAGCAATGGAAAAAGCCATCGAAGAACTTCACATTGAAAAAATTAATTCGATTCAAACGCTGGAAAAATGCGCGGAATTGCTAGTGGAAGCCTATAATGCCCCACCCTGGAACGACAATTGGACCAAAGCAAAGGCGTTGGAAAAACTGACCTGTTTCTACCATTCACCCCAATTCTTTGGATGGACGGCCAGGCAGGATACCCATCTTTTGGGTTGTTGCGTGGGCAATATAGAGCCGTATTTCTCCGGAGATTACTTTTATTTGAAAGAAATGTTCGTATCGGTTCACGCCCAACGGAAGGGCGTCGGGTTTCGCCTGATGGCGGTTTTGAAAGGGTATTTGGAAACAGTTGATATTCAAACGATTATTTTATTTACTTCCAGGGATGTGTTTCCTTTTGATTTCTATCTAAAGAATGGCTTCCGTGAAATGGAAGGGATGCGAATGATGCATGCGGGACCGACCGCGTAAGTAACAACCAGATAAATGAAGTAGCGGGCCCGAAGCTAGTCCGTTCCACTACACCAAGACCTCCGCATTTTGGATGCAGAGGTCTTTTTGCGAGAAGCTATTTGCCTGTACGCTAAAATTTTATTTAATTGTTATACTTTTCGTGAGATTTTCTCGGCCATTGTGCGATACATCAGCCTTATGGAAGAAGATTCCTGACCCGATACGCAGGCTGGGAAGACCAAGAAATTTTCTGGCGTAATAACACTGTGTCCTGACTTCTACGCTCAATCTCTTCCGCATGGAAACGATTAAATACTGGTACCTGCGCAACCACGAACTATTCGCCCAAATGAACGAAGCCGAAATCAAAGGGCTTTGCGTAATTACCGGTTTTAGAAAAGCCCACAAAAACGAGATTATTTACTTTGCCCACGAGCCGGTTAGGCGAATCTACCTCCTCAAAAAAGGAATTATCAAAATTGTGTCGGGGGATGAGGAAGGCAACGAAGTCATCAAGGAAATCATCCAGCAAGGGGATTTGTTCGGAGAAATTACCCTGAGCCGTACGGCCGGCAATGAATCCGAGTATGCCAAGGCCATCACCGACGAAGTAATTATCTGCTCGTTTACCCTCAATGATTTTGAGCAGGTGCTGGAAAAAAACCCGGCCATTTCCCTTAAATATACCAAGCGAATGGGCGATAAGCTAAAGGCCCTTGAAAACCGCTATGCCAACCTGATTTTTAAGGATGTACGTACCCGCCTGGTGGATTATCTCAAGGCGTTTGCCCAGACTCACGGAAAGCTGGAAAACAACCAGCTGACCGTGAAGAATTACCTCACCCACCAGGACCTGGCCTCACTTACCGGGTCTACCCGGCAGACGGTTACTTCCATTCTGAATCAACTGGAAAAGGAGAATAAGTTATTTTATTCCCGGAGCCAGATTATCATTCCCAACGTGGAGAGCTTTCACTAAGCTTTCCGGGAATCTTGTTCCGATTGTCGGGCAGCAGACATTGGTAGCGGTGAGTCCGTGTTACTTTTACAACACCAACGTACCACTACTATGAAAGCACTCCTCGTCTACCTGGTAAGTCTGCTGGCCGGAACCACCCTGCTTACCTCCGCCACCGACCCAACTGAAACCGCCAAACGCAAAAAGCATTTTAACCTTGAAAAGAATGTAGCCTTGGAAGGCTACGACCCCGTGGCGTATTTTACGCAACACAAAGCCATGAAAGGCAACCCAGCCCACCAGTTTACCTACGAAGGGGTCATCTATCAGTTCAGCAGCCCGGCCCATCTGGAAGCATTCAAGCAAAATCCGGGTAAGTACGAACCCCAGTACGGCGGCTGGTGCGCCTACGCCATGGGGGACAGCGGCGAGAAGGTAGAAGTGGACCCGGAGACTTTTAAGGTAAAAGACGGCAAACTGTACTTATTCTACAACAAATACTTCAACAACACGCTGACCAAGTGGAATAAAGACGAAACCAGTCTGCAAAAGAAAGCCGATCTCAACTGGCCGAAATTGTACATCTAAGTCCTTTAGACACTGAAGAACATGCTTCCTTTTTCCCGCATTTCCGCTGCCCTGCTCCTGACCTTGGTCGCGTTGCTGAGTTGTCAATCCGATGATCCTGCTCCCGTTAATGAAATGCCTGATGTGCAGGATGCTACCCTGCTGACCGAAGGTACTTTCCGGACGGCCACCTGCGCCGGGAAAAATATTTCGACGCTGCCCGGTACCCTCAGATTGCAATGCGTTCTATAGCGTTGGAACGGATTGGAGCCAGTAGTTACCAAGGCCAATTCGCTTTAACCATCAAAGGTATTATCCGGGAAGTAACCATTCATTCTCTTTACTTTTGAGCAGGCGGGGAACAAGGGTACCTTTAAGGGGGAATTCACGGTAAACCGGCTCGATTTCGGGATAGGAGAAACAAGCTGGGGCCTGGCCGACCAGGTCCTGGTTCGAATAAATCTAGATGTGATCCGATGAACCATACTTTGCAAAATACGACTTCTCAAACGCTACTGCAGCTCCAAACCTTGCTGCAACAGATGAGCCCGGAAAGATACCGGGAAAGTTTACCTGTATTATCGGATAGTTCGGTGGGTAAACACGTACGCCACGTATTGGAGTTTTACCAATGCCTCTTCAACGGATTACCCGGCGGTCTGGTGGATTACGATACCCGCATCCGGGACCTGATCCTGGAAACCGACATATCCACGGCCATTGTGGCACTGGAAGCAGTACTGAAGCGCATTGCGCAGGTGGCAGCTGACCAGGCCCTCCGGTTGCAGACCACTTACGGAACCCACGAAGCGGTTGTGGTACCAACGACCCTATACCGGGAACTGATTTACAACCTGGAACACTGCATTCATCACCAGGCGCTGATCCGGATTG
This sequence comes from Cytophagales bacterium, assembly GCA_030448185.1. Lineage (GTDB taxonomy): Bacteria > Bacteroidota > Bacteroidia > Cytophagales > 172606-1 > CADCTQ01. Next base: position 49,514 of record JAUJNL010000048.1, read on the forward strand.
GGGTACAATCCTTGGCGCAGTCCCACGAACTGCCGGTTACTTTTGGCGTAGCGCCTTCCACTGTACAGCACCAGCAAATTACATGTGCACCGTAACATTTCTTCCCACGGGTGGGGAAGGCTTTATGCTGACCTCCAATCGGGATACGCAGGCCAGCAGGCCCAGGGCAAACGCGCCGTGCCGGTTTCAGGTGCATCAGCAAGCCGTTTTCTTCCCCCGTGATCCAGTCGGGGGCGGAACCTGGATTGCTACATCGGGTAACGGCTGGACTTTGTGTCTGCTCAACGGGGCGTTCGCCAAACACGAATCGCAGCCGCCATACCGCCGGAGCCGGGGCCTGGTCCTGCTGGACTTTTACGGATGTAGATGCCCGGAAACGTTCGCCAAGACGTACGACTTCTGCGGGATTGAACCCTTTACCCTGCTGATAGTACAGGCCAAACCAGTCCTTACGCTTTCCGAAATCCGGTGGGATGGCCAGCAGTGCCACCTGACGGGAAAAAACGTCCGGGAAACGCACATCTGGTCGTCGGCAACGTTGTATGCTCCCTCAGTTGTGCAGCAGCGCCAGCAGTGGTACGCCGCCTGGCTGGCTGACCGGGAGACGTATTCCCTGGAAGATGTGTTTGATTTTCACCGTCAGGCGGGTAAGGAGGACGTCCACAATGGCCTGCGCATGAACCGGGACGATAAATGGCTGACGGTGAGCATTACGGCCGTAGCGCACCACGAAAAGGAGGGACACGTAATGGTGTACGAGGACTTACTGCGCCAAACCCGTCAGACGTACCGCCTGCTGTAGGCGGGACTTGTGCGTTTTACTGAATTAATTATGTTTACAACCATCCGGTATCTGAATTTCTGGACGCGGCTTACCCAGTGGGAGTATTGGCCGTTCGCAGTCGTGTATCTGCCCATTTTCCTGTACTGGCTGTGGCTTTCCCTGAAAGCCCGTTCCTTGTTCTTTTTCTCGGCGGCCAATCCCTCCATCGAAAATGGAGGTATGCTCGGAGAGTCCAAGTTCAGGATCTTGGAGAAGATTGACAACCAATTCAAACCCCAAACCCTGTATGTCGCCGAAACAGTACCCTTTGATCGTCTTCTGGTAATGATTCATGAGAAAGGTATCGGGTTTCCGCTCATTGCCAAGCCGGACGTGGGAGAACGGGGTTGGCAAGTAGAAAAGCTGCAAGATGAGGCGGAACTGCAAGCCTACCACACCGCCACCAAGGTTCCCTTTCTCGTACAGGAATACGTGGATTATCCGCTGGAACTGGGTTTGTTCTACTACCGCTTTCCGCACCAGCCGAAGGGACACATTTCTTCGGTAGCCATCAAAGAATTTTTAACCCTGCGCGGAGATGGCCAATCTACCATCAACGAACTGATCCTGGCCAGCGACCGGGCCCGCTTGCAGTACCAGGTACTCCATCAGCGGTACGGGCACCGGTTCGGGGAAGTGCTTCCGCTCGGACAGGAGAGTACTTTGGTACCCATCGGCAATCACTGCCGGGGTACTAAGTTCCTCAATGGCAACCACCTCATCAATGGAGCGTTGCTGGAGGTGTTCGACCGCATCAGCGAAACTATCGGTGGGTTTTACTACGGCCGCTACGACCTGCGGTGCCGCAGTGTAGGGGAGCTATACCAAGGCAAAGGAATCAAAATACTGGAACTCAACGGCGCCGGTGCCGAACCAGCCCACATCTACGATCCAACCTTCTCCCGCCTGGAAGCTTACCGCGTCTTGTTCCGTCACTGGCAAATACTCTACCGCATCAGTCTGGCTAACTACCAAAATGGCGCGGCCTACTTGGGTTTTTGGGAAGGGTTACGGGCTTTCTGGCGTATCAAATCGTAATCAACTGTCTTAGTCATGGAATGGATGTTCACCGGACTTATCGTCGGGGCAATAGTTAGCTTTCTCGGATCACTGCCACCCGGCATTTTAAACTCTACCATCATCCAGATCACCTTGCGCAGTGGCAAAATGGCGGCGATTTGGTTTGCCCTCGCCTGCATGGTAGTGGAAATTGCCTATAGTTATGTAGCCGTTCTACTGGCTACTACCCTGCTGGATCTAAACCGCTACCAGTCCGGAATCGAATTGCTCTCAACGCTGCTGTTATTAGGAGCAGGAGTCTACTATGTAGGGAAGAAATCAACGGAAATAACCGGCAAGGCTACCGCTAGGCCATTTTACCTGGGCGTGGTCCTGAGCCTGGTTAATGTGGTGGCCGTGCCCTTCTGGGTGGCCTACACCTCGCTGCTGACTAGTCAGGGTTGGATTACGCTGATGAAGAACGTAAATCTAACTCTTTACCTGACGGGCATCGGGCTGGGAACTTTTCTGGCCCTGGCGCTCTTTGCGCAACTGAGCGGATTCCTGCAAAAACGTTTTGCCATAAGTAGTACCTTAATGAACCGTGCGGTAGGGTGGCTGATGGTGGCTACTTCGTTGTACCAAGCCTTGCACTTGATTATATAAGACCAGCTTACCATGACAACAATACTGCCCTCACCTCCGCGTTTCTGGTGGAAAGGAAAAAAAATGCTCCTCCTGCCTCTCCTCTTGTGGGCGCTCCTGGCGCTGCTCTCCCGGTGCGTCCGCCTCCGCATGTCGGATCGGAAGATCGAACAGTATTTTGCGGGTAGTGCGGTAAAACCGGTTTTTCAGTACACTACCGACAACGGGCTGCGTTTGCACTACGCCAGCATCGGCGCGGATTCGTTGCCCCTGGTGGTATTTGTGCACGGCTCACCCGGCTCCTGGGACGCGTTTATTTCGTTTTTCAAAGATTCGGCTTTGTATACACAGGCCCGCTTGGTGTCGGTAGACCGCCCTGGCTTCGGGAAAAGTAATCTGGGCCGCCCGGAGCGGTCCCTGCAGCGGCAGGCGGCATCCATCGCCCCCGTGCTGCAGAATAATAATGCCGCCAAACGGGCTATTCTGGTTGGCCATTCGCTCGGGGGACCTTTAATTGTCCGGCTGGCAATAGATTATCCGGAGCTGGTGGGTGGGTTGATTCTGGTAGCCCCGTCCGTTGATCCCGCCCTTGAGCCGAAAGAATGGTACCGAAAGGTGGGTAATTTTGCCTTGGTGCGTCCGCTGCTGCCCGTAGAAATAGACGTCAGCAACCAGGAGATTTGCCTTTGAAGGGAGAACTTGAGCAGATGCTACCCCTCTGGCAAACCCTGCGGGTACCCATCACCGTCATTCAGGGCGAAGCGGATCAGCTAGTGCCGGCAGCCAATGCCGCGTTTGTAAAAAAACAAGCGGTCAATGCACCGCTACAGATAATTATGGTGCCCCAGATGAATCATTTCATTCCCTGGGAGCGCCCCATCCTGATTCGAGATGCCATCCTTTCCCATTTGAAAATGCAGAAGTAAAGAATTTTATGAGGAAAGTCCATTTCGCAGGCTTGGCAAACTGTAGCGGATCTATTAGACCACTATAGTTGACGGATGGCCATTTCTTTCAGATAGGTTAGATCCGGAATGGGAATATTTTCTTCTTTGGCCCGTTCGTCCCATTCCCGCATCCGGATACTGAGTGCAAACAAAGGGTCTTGCTCAAAACGTTGCGCCTCCTGAGCACTCATCCGGCCACCCTGGTATTCGAGGGTTTGCTTGCTGGCCTCGGAGAGTTTTTCGTAATAGGCCGCGTGTTTGTACGTCAGGTACCGTTTGGCCTGTACGTGGTACTCGACTAGCCTAGCAATATTCTCCGGAAACCCTTTGCTACGGAGATAGTCAGCGCCAATTTTTCTCATGACGCATTACTCCATATCTACCCATCTGTTCGGCTTTACCTTCCTTAACGCACAGGTGACCGATATCATGGAAAAAGCGGCCAGAATGACGTCCTCGCCGTACCCTTCCTGCTGGGCTAACTGCGCACTCTGGGCCATGTGTTCCAGCTGCGAAACCGGCTCCCCGATGTAATCATTGTCCCCGTGCTGAGTATATATAGGTCGAAAATTTCTCTACGATTTTTGTGCGGTGCTACTCGGCTGCATAACAATTTATTGAAGCTGTTTAGACTTTTAGAGAAGGAGGTTAAACTGGTATTGAGGATACAACAATTTACTCTTTTAGAAAAGGCTAAACAGCTTCATTATTTTGATTAGGTAGTACCTGAAATTATTCCGCTTTCGGGAAAAGATTTTCTGAAGGGTGATGCAAATCTCCGGGCCCGTGCCATCTGCTATAATGTTCTTAGGCTAACTTCGTTGCAGTTGGCTATCCTCCTTCCTCATCCGCACATTGGCACCCTTTCTCATCAGCTCCTCATTTCTGCTTCCGCTTCACATCGTCTTCGCGGCTGCGGCGGAGCATGTCTTCCGGCTCGTCGATGATAGGGGACTCAGCTACGGCTTTCCAGTTGAAGTGTGCATCGAATGGATCCAGGGCTTTCTGCGGGTCGAAAATGCGCTGGTCAACGGGCAGGGCGTTGTAAGGAGCAAAATCAGGCTTATCCGTGAATAAATCCCCGAGATCATTGGCGCCTGCATCGTACTGGTTGAGGTAACGCAGGCCCAACACGTGCCAGATTGTTTTGAAGATGCTGCCAAAAGGTGTAGTGCAGGTGTCCCTACATAAGTTGGACGGGCATAAGGAGAAATAACCATCAGAATACTCCGGTGCGCATCCACGTGGTCGACCCCACCGGGTCGTCCCCGGTGACCACAATGGCCATATTTTTCCAGTACGGTGTATGAGATAAGAATTCAACCAACCGCCTCAAGGCCAGATCATTGTCGGCCATATAGCTTTCATTGAACGGATAGCCGTCCTTAGGACGTTCACCGGCGCCGTGGTCCTGCGGCAATACAATCGTGAGTACAGATGGTAACTTTTTGTTCGGGCCTTTCCAGCGGTCATTGTACTCTTTGATGAACATATCCATCCGGAACTGGTCCGGTATGCCCATATTGAAGGTGGCGAACAATTGCGAAGACCGCTTAAACATCGGAGCCGGAACCGGGTAATTAATCAGGGTACGGGTACCGGTGTATTTAAAGGCTTGTTCCTCGTAGCCGGGAGCCATTTCAGGCCGAAACCAAAGTTGAAAAAATCAATTTTATTGCGTTCCAGGTGCTCCCACAAGGAACCGGCCTCGTTGTAGTCCTCGGGATAAATGGAAGCATTTGACCCGGTAAAAGCCAGCATTCCGGGTGCTTTGGACCCCATCTTCATCCGGCGAATTCCACCGTAAGCAGCTGAAACACTCGTTTCCAGCCATTCATTCGGGTACGTGCCCACCAGCCAGCGGTGCCCGTCAGCGGAGTGGTCCGAATCACAGTAGAAATTATCACCCATGGCAAAGCGCTGCGCTAAGGCCAGGTGATTCGGCATTACGGTGGCATTCTCGACTTTGCGGGATTGGTCCTTGCTGGCAAAACTCACTCCCCAGCCGTACCGGGCCAGCCTTTTCTCCCCTTTGCCACCGGCTACTTGTCCGAATATCTCATCGTAGGTACGGTTTTCCTTCGCCACGAACACGATATGCTTAATTGGGGAAGAGGAATAGCCCGAAAACAAAGGAATAGGATTGTTTTTACGCCCGGCAAAGATCTTGTTATTGCGGTCGGTGAAATGGAAATTATTAGCAATCACCCGTTGCGTTTCGGTCGGCAAAGCTTCGTCGGCAGGAATATCGAGGACGGATACAGTGCCTTTCATCAGGGAACCAATATTACTGCCTTCCGGTCCCATTGTAAACGCCGGGCCGCCATTGGGACCGCTGCCGAAGCCTTTTGCATTGGCGACTAACAGTTTTTTACCATCTTTACTCACGGCTAACTTACTTGGGAACCAACCCATCGGAATGTGCCCCATCACTTTTAACGTAGCTACATCAATCACCCCCACCGCATTAATCCCGGATTCGGCCACGTATAGCCGCTTCCCGTCCGGACTCAGGGCCAGACCGAATGGAATCATGCCTCGCAGGCTACCTAACCGTTCATCTAGTTGCAGAAAGACGTTCTTGATCACTTTGTTCTCCTGCGCATCAATCACCGAAATACAGTCGTTGTTGCCATTGCTGACGAATACATACTTCCCGGCAGCCACCACGGAGTTGGGGCTGGAACCGCCCACCGCAGGAATACCTTCTACCAGTTGCCCGACCAGAAAGCCGGTTTTCACCTTGGCAGTAACCCTGGGTTGGGATGGGTTTTGCAGGTCAACCGTCCAGACGGAAAACGATTCGGGTACGTTGGGGTCGCCGAGGCCGGGCACATCGGCGGTGTCACTTTGGTAGCCATCTTTTGCCTCCTTAGAGCCAAAGGCGGAAGTAGGATAAGGCAGGGAAGTTTCGGCCAACCGGGCCGTGTCCAGGCTGTTAATGAATTTATATTCATACATGCCCACATTGGCTACATACGCCTGCCTGCCGTCCGGCGACAGGGTGATGCCGAAGGGATACCGGCCCACCGGCACACTATGCGTAAGCCGGCGGATTTGCGTATTTACAATCACCATCCGGAAACCAATCTGGTCGATAGCGTAAAGGGTTTTTCCGTCCTTGCTCAATACCAAATCACCAATATAGCCGTCTGAATAGTCACGATTTCCGGTTTTGGCGGCACAACTAATCGAGTCGGTTTTCTGTCCGGTTTGCAGGTTAAATACGAAAATTTTATTTTCCTGCCCCCCTGCCACGTACAATGTTTTGTTATCCGGAGCAATAGCCAGTCCTATAAATACGGAGGCCAGAATGCCTTTATCCGTATCGGCTCCCGGCGGAATTTGCTGCACCTGGGGCTGCAAACCCATCACATTCCGGATGATCGAAATAGAAATCGGGCTGGTGCCCGAATTGGCCGTTACGACAGTATGACCATCCGGACTCATCACCAGTCCGTAGGGATGCGGTGCTACGGTAATCTGCCTGCCGCGCGGGGTAAGCAGCCGGCCGTTGGGCAGAATCGTGGTACTGTCCCGGTTAATTTGGGTGTAGGCACTACCCGCCGGAGCCGTAGCAATCCAGCTTTTAGGGAGAGACGTTTTTTCACCAGGTTGGCAGGACGCCAGCCACGCCATCAGAATCAGGAGCCAGTACGGCGGCAGTTTGTTTCGCATACAGTAGAAAGTAGATGCGTTAGAGGGTCCAAATTAGGCGCTTACGGAGGAAAATCTGTTACGTATTTGTTAAAAAAAGTTTACTATTGATAAACCTTATTGCACGCACTTTACTATTTTCTACTTTCGCCCCGGTAAATAGATAGTGGCAGCAGTTTAATTAGCACCTCAACGAATCATTTTCCTATGGCTATTCAATTAGTGGTTTTTGACCTGGCCGGTACTACCGTCAAAGACAGCGACAATGTACATTTCTTTTTGCAGGAAGCCCTCCGGCAGGAAGGGGTGATGATCTCCCGCGATGAGGCCAACGCCGTGATGGGCATTGCCAAACCGGTTGCCATCCGGCAGTTGCTGGAAGCCAAGATTTCTGCTAAGAGCCGGATTACGGAAGACTGGATTGATTCAATTCATGGACATTTTCTGCAAGGAATGACGGATTTTTACCGGAC
>JAUJNL010000049.1 GCA_030448185.1 Cytophagales bacterium
TACGAAGATATTGACGGTGATGGGAAAAAAGACCTGTTAGCTGCTCCTAATGTATCGCAGAACGAGGGCAATCGAATTGATTTCCGGCAGTCGGCTTGGTTGTACCGGAATACCGGCACCAGCGGTACCCCTGCCTTTAGCTATCAACGAGCTGATTTTCTGCAAAATACAATGATCGACGCGGGTGAGAATGCTTTCCCTGCGCTGGCTGATTATGACGGGGATGGCGACCTGGATCTATTTGTCGGGCACCGGGGAAACCCATCCGGGGACGGGAAGCTAGCAGCTGGGATTCATTTGTTTCAAAACACCGGCACGGCCCTTTCGCCAGCCTTCCAATGGGTAACGGATGACTTTATGGGCCTTTCTTCCCTGCAGGCTACCGATTTGAAGCCGCTTTTCGCCGACCTCAACCGTGACGGTGCTCCGGACTTGATCCTGGCCAATACGTATAACCGCGGGTTGAACTCGGATCTGAAGTACTGGTTGAATGAGGCGCCGCCCAAAAGAGCTTTTCAGTTCACCCCGGGTACTTTCCGGACTATATCTATCAGTATGCGCCCTACCGATGCTCCTTTCTTATACGACCTTGACTTGGATGGCGACCTGGATCTGTTATCGGGCAAGATTTTCGGGGAGTTATTTTACTACAAAAACACGGGCAACGCCAATAATCCGGCTTTTACCCTTCAGACGGACCGCTTTGCTGGTTTCCCCCGCACGACTTTCGATTTTAATCAGGCCCCACTCCTAGCCGATCTGGATGGAAATGGCAAACCGGAACTTATTGTTGCCAATCGCAGCGGAAGGCTACAAATTGTAGCGGATGCTACTTCTGATCCTGGCAGCAACCCGGGTATAATTGAAGAGGTAATACTGGACTCTTTAGGGCAAAAATTTAGTTCATTGTCATTAGGCGGCACCATTACACTAGCCGCCGGCGACTTAACTGGGGATGGCTTGCCAGATCTGGTTGCCGGATCGGGAGGCGGCGGACTAGTACTACTGAAAAACATTCTTAAAGACAGCACCGGTTCCGTTAAAACGGGTAAAGCCAGTCTGTACCCTAACCCCGCCAGCCGGATGGTTTACGTCAGGGTTCCGGAAGACGGAGAAATTGCTTTTTTTAATGTATTAGGCCAAGAGACCGGAAACCGCTACAGCGTAAAGGCTGGCCGCGAAAATGAAATTTCTGTGCACCACTGGCCTGCTGGTATGTATCTGGCCCGAATTAAGACTTCAGCGGGAACACAAACCATAAAGTTTTTAGTCACCCGGTAAACTTATACTAATTCGATGTTAGTTGCCCGTTAGTCAATGTTCGCAATCAACTAGTATTTCTACAAACAAGGCCGCCCTCCATGGAGGGCGGCCTTACAATCTATTCTTAATTCTGTGGTTATACTACTCTGCGGCCTGCAATTACCCGAATCAGGATTGCAATAATAGCCAATACCAGTAGTACGTGAATAAAGTTACCTACTGCTTCGCCAAAACCGATGTAGCCGACTAACCAAAGAATGATTAATACAATTGCTACGATGTTTAAGATACTTCCCATAATTATTCAAATTTAAGGTGAAAACTTATTTTTGGTTATTTTATTGTTTATTGCTTTTGTTGGGAGTATGTACGGGAAGGAATAAATTAGGTTATCCTTTAGAAAAAAATCTTTTCTTAACCAATCCTCATAAAGCGGCCTCTGCATCGAAATAGTATGAAAGACTGTAAAACATCCATCAAAAAACCGGGTTTAAGGATATAAGAGACTGATCTAACGTAGAAAGGCTAATAGCCGCTTATCGGCTGATGCGGGATTAGAATTGTTAATTCTGCAGTTTTAAGTATAAAACACCAAACTGAACCTGTATTTTTAACGGTAATTGCTAAGAATTATCTATTTTACCCCGCAAACACATACAAACAGTCATGCTTGAAACTGGGCAGTCCTATCAAGCTGAAGTTTGTTTTACGAGCAGGAAACAGGCAAAGTCACTATTACCGGTGAAGCATTAGTGATGAACCGGCAAAAAGTACCCCGGATTAGGGCGTGAAAATAGTTTTCAGTTTCTTGTTTCCAGTTTTAAAAATAACCGGAAACAAGAAACCAACAACCGGAAACTATGAAGGGAATATAGTTTTGAAAATATCGTTGAAGAACGCAAAGACCATCAGGCCAAGCAGAATTACCATTCCTACTTTCTGGGCTACTTCCAGAAACTTTTCGGATGGACTACGGCCCGAAATCATCTCGTAAGTCAGAAACATCACGTGTCCACCGTCCAGGGCCGGAATCGGCAGGAAGTTCATAAAGGCCAGGATCATAGATAACAGTGCGGTCAATGACCAGAATCGTTCCCAGTTCCAGATACCACCATAGAGTTTAGCAATTCCCACCGGACCACTCATGGATTTGGAAAAGGATACCTCGCCCCGGAAAATTTTCCCGAACGCCCGAATATTATCCCGTACCACGCCGAAAGCCATAGCAGGGCCTTCCTGAACAGCCATTCCTAAGGTATAATCTATCTTTTCCAGGTTAAATGGACTGGCTGGATACACACCTATAGTTCCATCCTCAGTCAGCCGAATAGTTTTTTGCAGCTTTTCAGTCCCGCGAAGTATACCAAGTGTAATCTCATCACCCTTGAATTTTTGTACGCCTTCCTGAAATTGGTCATAAAACGTGATAGGCTTACCGTTAAGCTCAACTACTTTATCACCGGCAAGCAGGCCGGCCTTTTCAGCCGGCATCTTCTCCTGTTTTTTGGCTAAGCCCAAAGAAAGGAGGATCTTCTGCAGCCCAGTCGGAGCCCGGTACGTAATTACGGAGTCAATAACAAAGGGCCTTCTCGGCTCGATAAAGTCCCGTTTGTCGGATAGCTTTTCGATTAGATTAGACGGAATATCTACCCGCATCGTTTGACCATTTCGCTCTACGGTGTAGTAGCTGTTAGGGGTGAACATGACCTCTTTGCCACTTACCGCATAAAAATCCTTATAAGGCTTTCCATTGATTTCCAGAATCTTATCGCCAGTCCGAAGCCCTATTTCTTTGGCTGCGTCATACGCCACAACCCCATACTTAGCTTCCGAAGCAGGCAAGTAGGTGCGTCCGAACATGAATAATAGAATTATGAAAATGACAATTCCCGTAATCACATTAACAATGATACCGCCCATCATTACGATCAGGCGCTGCCAGGCGGGCTTGGCCCGGAACTCCCAGGGTTGGGGTTCTTTATTCAGGTAATCGGTATCCAGCGACTCATCAACCATACCAGATATTTTCACGAATCCACCCAACGGAATAGCTCCCAGAGAGTACTCCGTTTCCCCGTATTTGAATCCAAAAATCTTGGGCGGAAATCCAATGGAATACTGTTCCACCTTCATTCCGAATAATTTAGCCGTCAGTAAGTGTCCCAATTCGTGTAACCCTACCAGAATGGATAACCCCAGGATTAACTGGGCTGCCATCACTAAAACTTCCATGCAATAAGAGATAATTAAACTTTAAAACAATGTTAAATTTTGAAGGGGTATTAGGTACTAGTCAATAGTGCATTAGTCATCAGAAAAGGTCAATCCAGAAGAAACCAGTACCCAATCCCTTACTAATACCCGATTACTTCGTTCAAGTCAATTTCCAGCCCCGGTAATACTTCGCCTCCTTTTACCCCGCCCAGAGGCAGAGCTTCCGGTTGATGGTTGTCTGGTGTATACACCTGATACGTCCGGTCTTCGGGGTTAATCAGCCAACCCAGGCGGCAGCCATTCTCCATCCATTCCCGCATTTTCTCCCACAAATCCTTAACCCGCAAATCCTTAATAGAATCTGATGGTGATTTGATCTCGGCAACAAAGTCAGGACAAATATGGGCAAACCGTTTGCGGTCAATTTCCGGAACCAGCTGCCAGCGGTCATTACTCACCCAAGCCACATCTGCCGAACGAACGGAACCGTCTGGTAAAGTAAACCCGGCGCTGGAACCAAACGTTTTACCAAGTTTATGCTGCTTGTTCCAGAAGGCTATTTCGCTTCCTAATGACAAATCAAATATTCCTGTTTCTGAACCGGTAGGCGGCATAATAATAATTTCTCCCTTGCGGTTACGCTCAATTCTCAGTTCTTTATTGGCTACGCAAAAGGCAAAGAATTCCTCTTCGGAAAGCCCTTCCGGTTTCAGGGTATGCGTTCTCAAGACCTGCAGCATAAAGACTGTTTTTATTTATAACAATCGTCAGGCCAACTTAGTTGCCTCACCAGCTATACGACGGGTTTCGGTATCGGTTTGCACGTAATCCTCGTACCCGGGATGTGCAATATACGCGACTTTTGCCAGACAATTCCCCACCACTTCCGGAATTTCCAGAAAGCCAATCTGTTCCGTCAGGAAGGCCTGGACCGCTACTTCATTAGCCGCATTCAGCACGCAGGATGCATTGCCGCCTTTGTTCAGTGCTTCATAAGCTAGAGCCAGATTGACAAATGTATCACTATCGGGTTTTTCGAAGGTAAGGGACGGATAACGGGTAAAATCAAACCGGGGGAAATCGGATTTTAGCCGGTTGGGATAAGCCAAGGCGTATTGAATGGGCAATTTCATATCGGGCAGGCCCATTTGGGCTTTCAGTGAACCATCCTCAAACTGCACCATCGAATGAATAATGGACTGCGGATGCACAACAACTTCTATCTGGGAGGCAGTCAACCCAAATAACCATTTTGCTTCAATCACCTCCAGGCCTTTGTTCATGAGTGTAGCCGAATCAATGGTAATTTTGGCTCCCATCTCCCAATTAGGATGTTTTAACGCCTGCGTTTTGGTTACAGTCTTAAGAAAGTCTCTGTTTTTTCCACGGAAAGGGCCACCTGAAGCAGTCAATATGATTTTTTCAATCGGGTTATGAAATTCCCCAATCAGGCACTGAAAGATAGCCGAATGTTCAGAATCTACGGGAAAAATAGACTTCGATCTGCCCTCGTCTTTAATCCAAACAGCCACTTGGCTTCAATCACTTCCAGGCCCTTATTCATCAACGTTGCCGAGTAATCGTGATTTTAGCGTTACTGTCCGCAGGTCCGGTCTTTGCCCCGGAACGGCCCTCCGAGGCAGTTAAAATTATTTTTTTCAATCGGGTTATGAAATTCCCCGGCCAGACATTGAAAAATAGCCGAGTGTTCGGAATCTACGGGGTAAATATTCACTCCATTTTCCCGTGGCCAGCCGGGTAATCAACTCACCAGCTACCACCAGGGTTTCTTTGTTTGCCAAGGCAATGGGCTTTTTTGGCCTGAATCGATCCATTGCCACAACGCCTGCCGCGCCCTGACGCAAATACTTTTTCGTAACAGCTCTCATTAGTAATTACGACTACATTGGGCATGGAACTTGGCTTGAGCAGATCAGCATTGTTCCAGAGCCCTCTACCTCAAAATTAGCCGCAATCACTTCAGGGCCTGGGTTCCGATGGAACTGGCAGAACCGAGTATAGCAATGCGGCGTCTAGGGGATTGGGTCATGCAGCCCCGTAAATATCATTCAAACTAACCCCGCAGTTACTGAGCAGGATGGAATCTTCGGGCTGTGCCGTGCGTAAATCCCTTCTCCCGGCGGTACCGTTCCACCAGTACTTGTCCGCAGGAATTCCTCCAGGAGGGAATAGTCCGGTAACACTTAAATTTTTTCGCCCCGATCCACACTTTCAGTACCGGGAGAAAGCAGTTCAATAATAATGGAGGGGTTTTTTAGGCAATCCTTCCGGTTTTCGTCAAACTGCATCTTGCCGCCCAGACATTGATCCGGAAAATAATTTTCGCATTCCGGCACGAATACCTCCATATCACTGGTTAGTACAATACAACTGCTTTTCCTCAGGCAGTTATACAGAGCGGCAATTAAATTTGCTACAATAATATTATGCGCTTGACAGCCGGGTAATCCCAACTCGACTTGTGGGCAGCCTGTTTTTCCAGTTCCAGGTATTCTTCCGGGGAGGCCTTTGTGAGATTGCCATTGGGAAAGATTTCGGTATTTCAAAAAATCAGGGCTTTTTGGCCTGAATAGCTTCCGGATGGTGAAGGTTTAATTGTTTTACTTTATTAAAAGCATACATTCCGATCTCTTTCATAACAGGCATCCCAACATTCTCCAACCAATTCATCCGGTGAGTACAAAATCTCTCAATTCAAAAATCGTGGGTCAATATTACAGGAATAGTTTAGCTTGCTCAGTATTATCTTCCTTCATTAAACGGTCATAATGCTTTTTATTCCACTCAACTTTATTTACCATCTGTTTTAAGCGCATTACTGGCTGCCGACTCCAGCAGTCCAAAGACTAATAGTATAGATAAGATATAGTATAGATAAGATAGGAAGGTTTTTCTGATTGAAGTTTAGCGACGCAAATCACTTTTTCGTAACAGATGGTCATTAGTAATTGGACGACCTACTATACGTCGTACCGGAACCGGAGGCTTTGCTCAATGAGCGAAAAAGATTATCGGTCATTGTTCTGGTAATGACGCGTTCTTTGACTAACCAAAAACCAGCAACTCAAACCCGGAAACCCGAAACTACCACCGTCACTAAATTACCTCCACTGGGCCTGCAAGTCATCAGCCGATGGATTGGCCAGGCCGGTAGAACCGAGTATAGCAATGCGAAAGCGTCTTTCTGCAAAGGCGGATTGGGTCATGCAGTCGTAAAATCAACGTTTCTGTTTCGTGTAAATATCAGGGCAAACTGCATGGCAGTTACTGGGCTACGGTGATGGAATCTCCTTCCGATTAAAAAAAAAAAAAATGCATGGCTTTCTAAACTCTCTCTCTCTCTCTCTCTGCGCCCCGATACTACCAGCCCGGCGGTGACCGTTCGCCAACCAGTACTTGTCCGGATTCTTGGATCCACCTCGCCAATCACGTATTCCTCCTCGGCGGGAATAAATTCGTAGAAAAGCATCCAGCAGGTAACAACCCCTCAGAATTTTTTCTGATAGGCCAGAAGCCGGATCCACACTTTTCAATAGATTCGTAAATCTTCCGCCGGTAGAGTTGACACCACCGTACACAATAATAATGGAAATGGGGTTTACTAGGCAATCCTTCCGGTTTTCGTCAAACTGCATCTTATGCCGCCCACCTATGCAATTGGCATCTGGTACGCAGATAGCCGGGAACGTGGTGGTTGACAATACCCGACAAACGGCCTGTTTTAATGCCGCATTCCGGCACGGATAGAAAAATATTTCCGGTCCAGAAAATCAGCTTTGGTTTCGTGAATGTAGGTCAGCAGGGCGTTGCGGGCTCCATTAATGTGATTGGGAATCGAACGGGGTAATGAATGTACTTGACCCCAGAGGTAGTGCGAAGTCTTAGCAAAATACACAAAGAGTCGGGTTGCCCTTCCAATCTTTTTAAATTAGGACGAAAGGCTACAATAACCTGCTTTTTGAAGTCTTATACGCGGCCGAGAATCTGTTCTCTGCGACCATTGCCCCGGCTATCAGTTCCCCCATTCCGGTAGCAACTCCGACTTGTTGCCGGGCAGCCTGTTTTTCCAGTCTTGATTAATGGATTCCAGGTATTCTTCCGGGGAGGCCTTGGTTAGATGGATGAGTGGACTCATTGGGAAAGAATTAACAGGTATTGGATCAAAAATTCAGATAGACCAAATAATCACGGGAATCCTTTTTTAATCATGTAAATTTCGGACAGTTGGTACCAGATACGAAACGTTGTGTAAATTTGGTGTGTGTGTGTGTGAACATTATGAAAAGCAATGTGCGATTAATATCCTGTTTTCTGGCTTGGCCGGAGCCATTCAGTTACTTCCGGCCCGCACCCGAATTCAAAATCATGGTAAATGTAAGCGGTTTGAGCGGCGATTTTGTAGCAGCGTCAGCCCTTAGTACTCGGTAGTATACATCAAAAACGGCTTCCACGCATACATTGACTTCTTTGATCTCTTTCATGAACAGAATGTAATCTAATACATCCCAACATTCTCCATCGGTCTCACTCATTGAGAATGCCCAATTCATCCGAAATGATTGCACAGTTTACCGATCTGGCCTTGCTAAAAGTACAAAATGCCTGCTCAAAATTCAAGGTACATAGGCGAATGGGTGCTGGCGGGTCAATCTGGAGTCTACGGTGACGGCCTCTGCTGGCAGGAATAGTTTAGCTTGCTCAGTCCCATTGAATCGTTTATTCCTTCATTAAACGGTCGGAGCCCTGGTGAATGCGAAAGGAGCTTATTTATTCTTCCACCGGCTCCTCATTACCAGTGGATATTGTGATCAAAACGGTGAAAGACCTGATCCATCTGTTTTGAATGACTTGAACAACGAAATTGCGCAGAAATGTCAAAGCTAATGTTACTGGCGGTTGCCGAGCCGGCATCCGCAGACGTGATTCAGTCCAAAGCACTGAAATAGTATAGATAAAGAGTATACCGTCATATAGATAGTTGATCCTTACCAATGGAGGGCAACCGCCGTGCTTAAACGGGAAACGTTCTCAGTAGAAGGTCTTGACCTTGAGGCTATTTTAGAACGGGACAAACTAAAAAGATCGAAAGCGGCAGTATCAATCATTTATTGCATATTACTGCCATCAACCGTGTATAACGGCGCCTAAAGAAGTAGCCGGTTAAAGAGTCATTTCGATAAACGGGGGTCATTTTTATTTGTAATTATGTTGGACGACAGGATTTCAAATCTGTATACGTCGTACCGTGAACGACGAAGCACCGGTTCTTTATTCTCTCGACGATATTTTTAGCATAAATCGGTATAAAGCCTTTAAAGCGGGTAAAGTACGAGTAATGGCTGATGCTGTTGTAAAAGTTCATCTAAATAAGCGCGCCGGTTTTGAACCGGCCTTTCTTATTTAGAATATATTATCATACATCTTCTATAATCCCGTAAAGTCAAATGTTTCAAGGTACTTGGTCGTAAATTTGCCGGAACGGAATCCTTCATCATCCATCAGCCTGATGTGGAACGGAATGGTGGTTTTTATTCCTTCAATCACAAATTCCTGCAGGGCACGTTTCATCCGGACGATGGCTTCTTCCCTGGATTGGGCACTTACAATCAGCTTGGCAATCATGGAGTCATAGTTGGGAGGAATGGTGTAGCCTGCGTATACGTGACTATCCACCCGCACGCCATGACCACCCGGCATATGCAAGTGCGTGATTTTACCCGGTGAAGGCCGGAAACCATTAGCGGGATCTTCGGCATTAATCCGGCACTCAATAGCGTATAGATTTGGTTCGTAGTTACGACCCGAAATAGGCACCCCCGCAGCTACCTTAATCTGTTCTTTGATCAGGTCAAAATCAGTAACCTCTTCCGTAACCGGGTGTTCCACCTGAATACGGGTATTCATTTCCATGAAGTAGAAATTACCATTTTTGTCTACTAAGAATTCGATAGTACCAGCTCCCTCGTAATTGATGGCTGAAGCACCTTTAATGGCGGCTTCCCCCATTCGCTGCCGCAATTCTGGCGTTATAATCGGAGAGGGCGTTTCTTCCAGCAACTTCTGATGACGTCGCTGAATAGAACAGTCCCGTTCGGACAAGTGGCAAACCTTGCCGTACTTATCTCCGACTACTTGTATTTCTACGTGGCGGGGCTCCTCCACAAATTTCTCCAGATATAAACCACCATTTCCAAAAGCAGCTTCGGCTTCCATACGGGCATCATTCCAGGCTTTGTCAAAATCAACCTCTGATTGGATAACCCGCATACCTCGGCCACCACCGCCGGCAGTAGCTTTAATGATAACCGGATACCCTATCTGGGTGGCCAGTTGTTTTCCTTCCGACACTGATTCCAGCAAGCCGTCTGATCCGGGGATAATGGGTACACCGGCCCTTTTCATCGTATCTTTGGCCGAGGCTTTGTCCCCCATAGACTCAATCATTTCGGGCGTAGGGCCAATAAACTTAATATTGTATTCCTGACAGATACGCGAAAAATCGGCATTTTCGGATAAAAATCCGTATCCGGGATGGATAGCATCTGCATTGGTAATTTCGGCAGCGGCAATAATATTGGGGATATTTAAGTAGGATAGTTTACTGGCTGGGGGACCGATACAGACTGCTTCGTCGGCAAACTTCACATGCAGGCTTTCGCGGTCAGCAGTTGAAAAAACAGCTACTGTTTTTATGCCCATTTCCCGGCACGTCCGGATGATCCGCAATGCAATCTCTCCCCGGTTGGCAATGAGTATTTTTTTGAACACGTTCTTTTTAATGTTAACTGTTGAATGCTAAATGGTAAATGGGTATTGGATAGTAAGGTATCGGGTACTGGATATCAGCCGTCAGTTTTTCTCTGAATGACCTTTTTCTAATACCTAATAACCAGTACCTGCTACCTATTTAACATTCAGCATTTAAAATTTAGAATTTGAAATGGAAATCAGGCTGGCTGAACCAGAAATAGTGGCTGATCATATTCAACTGGTGAGGCATTCTCTATCAGTATTTTTACGATCCGGCCGGAAACTTCGCTTTCAATTTCGTTGAATAATTTCATTGCTTCAATGATACAAAGGGTCTGCCCTTTTTTTATCTCATCCCCGATATTTACAAAAACGGGAGAATCAGGATTGGCAGACCGGTAAAAAGTACCGATCATTGGTGACTTAACGGTTAAATAATTCCCGGTTGAAGTCGCTTCGGCTGGTGTGACCGCAGGGGTAGCAGGCTGCGTCGGGGATACATTCACGGGCTGAGCCGTAAACGCAGGCGTATTCTGGATAGCAGGGGGAGGCAGCGAGGCAAGTGGCTGTGCCGAGGAATCGCCTGGCTTGGGGGCAGAATTGCGTTTTACGTTCAGTTTAAACTGCTCGGTTTCAATATTAACCTCATCCAAGCCGGATTTGGCAATAAAATCAATCAAATCCTGTATTTCTTTCGCTTTCATGGTTTGGGTATTTGTGGTCTGACTGGTCAACCTGCCTGATAGTTAAAATTGAAAGATAAGTTCTATGAAAATCAACAATAAAGACCCTATTAAATCTGCCTGCACAATAAGGGCATAAGTTACTTAACGCGTTCTACGTATTCATACGTACGGGTATCAACCCGGATTTTTTCGCCTTGCCCCACAAATAAAGGGACTCTGATGGTCGCACCAGTCTCCAGCGTAGCCGGTTTGGTAACCCCCGAGGTAGTATCCCCCTTGAGAGCAGGTTCCGTATAGTTTATTTCCAATTCTACAAAGGGAGGCAACTCGCAGAACAGCGGTGTTTCGGTATCCGCGTGAAAAAGGATTTCGGTTTCTTGCCCATCTTTCATCAAATCAACGTTTTGCACCAATTTATCCTCCAGCATAACCTGTTCAAAAGTAGCGCTGTTCATAAAGTTGTATCCGTATTCATCCTTATACAGGAACTGGTGTTTGCGCCGTTCGATACGGGCAGTAGTTACTTGCACGCCTGAAGAAAACGTATTCTCAATGACGCGGCCAGTAGCCAGGTTTCTCAGCTTGGTGCGTACAAATGCACTGCCTTTGCCGGGCTTTACGTGCTGAAACTCAATGATCTGGTATAACCCGTTACTGAATTCGATGCAAAGCCCATTCCTGAAATCCGCAGTAGTCGCCATAGTTCATTGAGTAATAATTCAGCCCCGGATAGTTAACACCAACCATCATTTATCTGGAGACCTTGTCTCCATCATAGGCCCACTTCAGGTAGGCTGCTCCCCAGGTAAAGCCTCCACCAAAGGCCGCAAAGACAATATTATCCCCTTTTCTCAGCATCTGTTCATAATCCCACAGTGCCAGCGGAAGCGTGGCATTGGTGGTATTCCCGTATTTATGAATATTGATCATTACTTTCTCTTCGCCGATACCCATCCGTTGGGCGGTAGCGTCGATAATCCGTTTATTAGCTTGGTGGGGACAGAGCCAGTTGATCATATCGCCGGTCAATCGATTACGTTCCATCACTTCAGCTGCCACATCGGCCATATTGGTTACGGCAAATTTGAATACGGAAGCGCCCTCCTGGTAAATATAATGTTCACGGTTGGTCACCGTCTCGATAGAAGGCGGACGGCGGCTCCCCCCAGCTTTCTGTACCAGATAGTTTACCCCTGATCCATCAGATTTAAGCACAAAATCCATCAAACCGTAGCCTTCCGTATCGGGCTCCAGCAGCGCTGCGCCGGCCCCGTCACCGAAAATAATACAGGTAGAACGGTCTTTATAATCCACAATAGAAGACATCTTGTCGGCGCCTACGACCACTACCTTTTTGTAACGGCCGGTTTCAATGAACTGCGAGCCGGTGCTCATAGCGTACAGAAAACCCGAACACGCTGCCTGCATGTCGTAGCTGAAGGCATTCTTCAACCCAACCATGTCACTGATAATATTACCGGAAGCCGGAAAAACGAAATCGGGCGTAGTAGTGGAGCAAATGAGGAGGTCTATTTCTTCGGGGCGCGTATTGGTTTTTTCGAGCAGTCCCTGTACAGCCCTGGCCCCGAGATGAGAAGTTCCCATGCCTTCTCCTTTTAAAATTCTTCTTTCTTTAATGCCGGTACGGGTGGTTATCCATTCATCCGTCGTATCCACTATTGTTTCCAGTTCCTTATTAGTCAGAATATAATCCGGAACATACCCGTTGATACCCGTAATAGCGGCTTTAATTTTAGTCATTCGGTAGTAGGTTTGTATTGAATTACTGAGGTGCTATGGCTTGGAACTATACTATAGCGTCCAAGGGACTACCGGAAATATCTCTAAACGCAATCACTTAGTGATCTCCGCCTTGCCATGCTGGTAACTTACTACCTTACCCTCAAAATACCGGGCTTACTTCTGGCCGGTAAAAGCTTGTTTCAGTTTAATGTGCAACTTGGACTCTGCCATTCGCCGGGCCTGCATCACCATGTTCTTCACCGCTAATGGCGAAGATACCCCGTGCCCGATTACCACGTTGCCATTTACTCCCAGAATCGGGCTTCCACCGGTAGCTTCATAGTTGAATTTATCCAGAAAATCATCGCGTACGCCACGATTGTAGAATACATCATATACTGATTCAGCCAATTTCAGGATCACATTACCGGTAAAACCATCACACACAATCACGTCGGCTTTATCCGTATATATATCCCGTCCCTCAACATTGCCGATAAAAGTGATGCGGGGATTAGTCTTCATTAACTGGTGGGCTTGCTGCGTCAGAATGGTGCCTTTTTGCTCTTCTTCACCCAGGTTCATCAGTCCTACCCGTGGAGTAGGAATCTGTAATACGCTTTTAGCATACACTGATCCTAACTCGGCAAACTGGTCGAGCACCTCGGGTTTACAGTCGGCATTGGCACCTACGTCGAGAATTACGCCAACGGTGCCATCAGGTTTGGGATAGTGACTGGCAATGGAGGGTCTTTGCACTCCCTCAATAGCCTTCACACTGAACATAGCCCCGACCATCATCGCTCCGGTATTACCTGCACTGCAGAATGCATCAACCTGACCGGCTTTTAACAAGCCAAATCCGATCGCAATACTGGAATTCGTCTTTTGGGTAAAGGCTTTGGTGGGATGTTCGCCCATTTCAATCACCTCTTCGGCATGCAATACCGACAGGTTAGAACTGGTAAAAGTGGGCGTATGCAATAGATCGCGGATAACAGGTTCACGACCGATCAATACTATTTCTACGCCGGCAGGTAATCCTTCACTGGCCAACAGGGCACCTTCTACGATGGCCTGGGGAGCAAAGTCGCCGCCCATTGCATCTAAAGCAATCTTCATTACGAATGAACCGGTTTTATATGGAAAAAAAACGGTATATCAAGTTGAGGACCGGACCGAATGCCTTATCTGATCCGGTCCTCAACAATAACGGAATTTTGCTTAAGAGGCAACGGATGTATAGTTTTCTATCGCAACTTTGCCATTATAATACAAGTCGCCGTTTACTACATAGGCGCGGTGACGCAAGTGCGGCTCACTCGTAGTCTGACAGATTGAGACTTGATTAGCTACTGCTTTATAATGCGTTCTTCTTTTATCTCTTCTCGTTTTTGAAGTTTTTCGTTTGGGATGTGCCATTTTTACAGAATACTATGTTGGGTATAAAAATATTTATCAATTTTTAGGTAAATTCTTCAGAACCTGCCAACGCGGATCCACTTCATCGTTGTCATCATTATCATCGCTGCCTGGCTCCGGCTGCGACCAGGTAAATCAGTAGTGCTTCATCGGTCTCCTCAAACTGGTCATTCAGAAAGCGGGGATGAATTTTCTTAATGGGCACCGATAATCCGATAAACTCGTAGATATATTGGGCCACGTTAATGCGCTGCGTATTCCGGTCAATAATTTCAATCTCGTCGGACAGTTCTTTATCCTCTTCACCGAATTTCAGAATGTGCCTTTCGCTAATGTCAAGCGGATAATTGAAAGGCTCGTTGGATCGGTCACAAATCTGCTCTATAAAGCCGGTAATATGGAAGTGCAACTGTAACATGGTTGCTGACTTATCCATAATAAGCTTTACCTTAAAACTTCCTTTTTCGATCAAACTCTG
Source organism: Cytophagales bacterium (assembly GCA_030448185.1). Classification (GTDB taxonomy): domain Bacteria; phylum Bacteroidota; class Bacteroidia; order Cytophagales; family 172606-1; genus CADCTQ01. Next base: position 14,578 of record JAUJNL010000049.1, read on the forward strand.
CTCGAAAGAGGCAAAGAATGAATCATCACCTTCAAAATCATACTCATGCTTGCCCACTCGAAGGTTATAAATGTCTAGATCAAACGCCTTCAGATCCTTCACTATAAGTGATTTTTAATTAAGAGCGCAAAGTTAAGCAGATATTTGCGATATAAAAAAGCAAAACTATGGCAGGTTTGGTTGATCAGGTCTGTTTTTTTGGTAAAGCCAGTCCGGCAAACTAAGGACCGAAAACAGTAGGATTCAAGCAAAGCCTTTTAACTGGAATAAACACGCTTAGTGCCGTCAACTCATTTCCAAAGCGTACTGGTTTTACCCGTTTTACCCGTTGGTCAGGTAATATATGCCCCGAGAATGGCCAATTGTCTTATTGTTCTTTTTTTACCTTTACCTGCTTGTTATAAAGCATTTAGATCATACAATATTCGGCTATGAAGAAAATCAACCATCTTTTTCTAGGTCTCTGTGCCACGGCTACTTTTTTATCCTCCGCTTGCGTTGGCCAGACCAGCGTGCACTTTGGCCTTACCACCGGATTTAACAGCACTTTTGTACTGGATAAAGGACTTGCCGAGGATCCCCGGTTTACTCCGGAACCTACTTACCGGTTCTCGCCAATCGGGGCATCCTTCGGGGCGGACTTTGGAAGGGGCTTCGGCTTGCAGCTAGAATCGATACTGTCTAAACAAGGTCAGGTGTACCATATTCTGGACAAAGCGGAGAAAGCAATCGGGGAACGGCGGATTGAATTGAATTATATAAACCTGCCCTTACTGTTGCGTTCTTTCAGTACGGGCTCGTCCCGTACCCGGTTCAACTTCCTGTTCGGACCTCAATTGTCGCTGCTCACCCAAGGTACTGAGGTATACGAGCAGTATCAAGCCGGCACTTTAGTACTGCCGGAAGGCGCCCAACCTCCTACGAATCCCAACACGGGCCAACCCGTTCAGGTAAATGCGGATCGTACGTATGACTACCCCAAAACGACGCAGACCCTGGCCAGTACGGATGCCAAGAACCAATACGAACAGTTCAAAAAGATGGACTTACAAGTGGCTCTTGGCTTAGGAGTAGACATTGACCTGGGAAGGTTTATGTATCTCTCCACGCAAATCCGGGGGAACTATGGTTTCTTAGACATGCGGAACGAAGATCTCGTTAATTCAGTTAAGAATAATTCCAGCAAGCAGGCTATAAAAGACCTGGCCGGACAAAGGGCTAATCTGCTGGTAGGAGCCCAAATTGGCTTGCATTGGATGTTTGGCGGAAACCGTACTTCCGGTAATGCCAGTAGCGGCGTTCCGGAAAGATAGAATGAATGTCGGATTTCGGATATTCGTTCACAGTCCTATTTTTTCGGCAACCAGATAGTCATTGGATTTGGTTGGGTTGGAAGTAGTCATCATTTCGCCCAGAAAACCCGCCATAAACAACTGAACGCCCACAATTACCGCCACCAGTCCTAGAAAAAATAGCGGCTTATCTGTCACACTCCGAACTGTCCGGTGCAGGTACCAGTTATGGTACACTTTCTCAATGATCAATCCGATGGCGATAAAAAAGCCAACCAGAAAGGAAAAAATGCCCAATGTCCCAAAAAAGTGCATAGGGCGTTTCCGGTACCGGGTCACAAAAGTGATGGACACCAGATCCAGCAGACCAAAGATAAACCGTTCCAGGCCAAATTTGGTGTGCCCGTACTTACGAGCCCGGTGCTGGACTACTTTTTCTCCGATTTTCGCGAACCCATTCCACTTGGCAATGATCGGGATATACCGGTGCATCTCGCCGTATACCTCAATTCCTTTCACTACCCGGCTGTCGTAGGCCTTGAGGCCACAGTTGAAATCGTGCAGGTAAATGCCCGACATGGCACGGGCCGCGGCATTATATAACTTGGTCGGGATGGTTTTAGTGATCGGGTCGTACCGCTTCTTTTTCCAGCCTGAAATCAGATCAAACCGATCCTCTTTGATCATCTTGTACAATCCGGGGATTTCGTCGGGGCTGTCCTGCAGGTCAGCATCCATGGTAATGACTACATCCCCCGAGGTGGCCCGGAAACCGACGTGTAAGGCAGCCGATTTGCCGTAGTTACGGTTAAAGCGGATTCCTTTAATGCAGGGATTCCGGACCGAAATCTGCCCAAGTACCTCCCAGGTATGGTCTTTACTGCCGTCGTCAATGATAATTACTTCGTAAGTAAACTGATTCTCGGCCATTACGCGGGCAATCCAGTCGCACAATTCCGGCAGGGATTCGGCTTCGTCTTTGGCCGGAATCACCACTGAAATCATGGGTTTTTCTTGTATCATGCGGCGAATTTAGAAAAAAAGTCGGAACCGCTGATGGCAATGATTTTTATCGGGTGTACGACATTTTGCAGGTCAGGCCAAAATAAGCTCACGGACAGTATGCCAATTCCACTACAATTGGCTACCCGTAAATTAGCCACCTGCTGGGCCCTTGAACAGTCCATCGCTGTCGGGAACGTTTGAGCCGGTGTTGGATGACATGGCGGTGAGCGGCTTCCATCGGCCCCGAACCAATTAGAGACCTTTCTGACGGAAGGTTTTATAACGCATCCGTTTAAGATTGTTACGATAATAGCCACAGATACTTTTTTGGAGCTGGGCAGCTTTGCCTTTCAGGCTCATCAAGCTGATAGAAGTCAGGACTACTTCCGCCTGATCCTCCAGTAAGAGTTCTGCTTGTTGTTCAATCCACTCTTTACGCAGGGGTTGATCTGGAAAAGCTTCCAGGGCAAAGCCACACAGGCGTTCTTTGGCGTGATAAAAGTCTAAAATCTGTTCCGAGTCAGGATAGTACTGCCCGATCCAGTCCCAGATCCAGCGAGCTCCATCGGCAATCCAGACTAAATTCGTCAGATGATCTACCTGGGGAGCAAGCTTGTCAAAAAAGGCGTCCTGTTCGCCTAAATGCGCTACATACGTACTCTGCCGGATAAAATTCCGCTCCTGAGTCTGCGGTAAAACGGCGCTGGCCGGAAATAAACGAGCCAGTTTCATTGACCTATACATTTAGAATATTTGGCTACTTTTCCAGCCTTCCTGCCGGGTAAACACCATACCGCCATCCAGCATGGCGTAGTGTAATCGGTTTTCTTTCGGTTGTAGCGCATCAGTCTGCGATTGCTGCTTTTCCTGCCATAACTCTCCGTAGTGATGGGTAAGCCTTTCAATTTGTTTGGCACTTACCTGTATGCCTGAGAGCTTTTCCAGCAACAGTTCTCCTTCGGCAAACACGCAAGCCTGACCCAGCAATACCACTTGTTCTTGTAGATACGCACTTTGGCTAAAGCCTGCCGGGCAATCGCAGTAGGGATGATCTTTGTTTACACTCACCCAGCCGTACTTACTTTGCAGTCTTTTTTTATTACGGTCTTTACTAACGGGGCCTAAACTCTGCTCGAACACTTCCCGGCTAATCGCCTGCCACTGCGCATCAAAGGTCTTTTCATAATCGTACCCGTTTTTCTGCGCAGCCAGGGCTTTTTCCAAGGCTTCTATTTTTTCCAGTAATGCGGCTCTGTTGATCATCATCTATACGCTTTTTCCTAATTTACTCTTTTCTGCATTTTGTCGTACACCCATTTTTATGATAAAAGGGATAATACTCAATTTTTAAGGCCTCTGGTACAGTACATTTCATTTTGCTCTTTCGCGTTTGCAACGCAAAAGTAGTCTGTCTCGCGTTTAAAGCGCAATTCCAGGCGTTGCGCGCGTTACAAACGCGCAACAGGAGTTGTGAAAATGTACCGATGCGGAGTCAGGCACGGCAACGAATGCCTACCTAAAACATCCTTTTGAACCAGCTTACCAGATACGTGGAACCGTATCAAATGAATAATGCCCGCTATGGGGCAGGATTATCCTACAAATCAGTAGTTCAGACTTCCAGTATATCCGAGTCTTTTTTGACAAAAGCAGAGACAATAAGTACAATAAAAAAGCCTAGCAGTATGTAGGCGAAAATAGTGCCGACAAAGGTCTGTCCTGGTGTAATGTTGGTGGCCGCCTCCATCATCTTATCAATTGTTTCAGGAGAAAAAAAAATTACTTCTTTCCCATTGTTCCTGTGCATCCGTCAATTCCCGCTTTAATACAGATTCATCAATAAAGTGTTTATAGACAGTGTCAAAAAAACTAGCTAATAACCCAATAATCGCTGTCATCAGCATGCCTAATCCAAATCCTTGCCCGTATCGCATTACCCCGCCATTGAGGCTTCTGAAATCTTTCATTCCTATAACAAATCCAGTAATCAGAATCCCCAAAATCAATAATTTTAGCAGGGTAACATTCTCCATCTGGGTTATATACAAAATGAGCTTATAAATGATTAATGTCAAGCCAGTGATACCTCCCCATTTAAGAGCTACCCGGGGCAGTGGAGGGTGCAGCAATTGTTTCCATGAAAATAGAATGTTAAGGTAGTAGGTGAAATTAGTTGGGGTTCCGGATCAGAATGTCTTGTCTTGATGGTAAAATAGCCGGCAGGTAACCGCTTAACGAAGGATTTTATTTAGGACAGACTGCCGTGGAGACAAAATACTTAGAAGCTGTTTTACAACCTCACCCTAAACGAAGTTCGCCTTTTTGGACAAATCCCTTTCTCAAATCCTTCCCGCAGGCTGGCCCGAAAACTCCCGTTTTCGTCCCCTTCAGAGACGGGACTTGCAAACTCCCTTCTCAGTAGGAGAAGGGCTGGGGATGAGGTTTTAAAAACAGCCTCATTAATTATAGAATGCTTCCACGGCGCATAATCATAGCCAATATAATAGTTGCCACCAGACTGAGAAAGAGGTCGGTCAGAAAAATAGAAAAAACTTCGGCAAACGGGGTAATGAAAGGCAAATTACGGATCAGGTTCTCAAAGTCACCGCGATTGCTGATCTTGCCCGCGGCAAAATCAGTCCGGATTACGGCTTCCATATGCTTAATGAAACCAGTAAGTACCTCAGGATTTATTTGAATGAAAGCGTAAATCGTAATGGAAGCAAGCAACGTGCTGATCAACGCCACGCAAGCACCAATAGCCAATCCCTCCCAAAAGTTTAACGTCCGCTTGTTGTACCGGTCCCGGAAGTACCCCATGGCAAATAGTTCGCACATCAGTATAATCAGAATATCGAGCCGCTTCATGTCTATCAGCGGATTGCTGCCCAGAAAATGCAGGGTAAAAAAGTAGGTGAGCACCAGCCCTGCCCCAAGCAGACCAAACAACACCACTACCTGCCGGAAATACTTTCTCATACGGATTGGGTTGCTTCGGCGGACAGCACCACTTTCCCACTATTCATCACCCCTAGCACCTTGCCGGTAAAGGTATGTCCGATAAAGGGTGTATTCCGGGATTTGGAACGGATCTGTTTTCCGGTAAACACCCAACTGAAGTCGGGGTCAAAAAGGGTAAAGTTAGCAAGGTTACCCTCCTTAAGTTCCGGTACGGGCAGGTTCAGGATTTTACGTGGCGTATGAGATAATTTATCTACCAGTTGTTCCAGGGATAACCTTTGGTTATGGGTATTAAAAACGGCAAAAGCAGTTTCCAGACCAATAATTCCAAATTCAGCCAGGTCAAATTCCAGGTTTTTGCTCTCTTCGTCCAGCGGATTATGGTCCGACACTACGGCGTCAATTGTCCCATCGGCTAACCCGGCCCAGAGGGCATCTATGTCGGTGCGGCCGCGGAAAGGCGGATTTACTTTCAGGTTGGTATCAAAGTCCATCAGGGCCGTATCGTCGAACGCCATCTGGTGGGCCGCTACATCACAGGTAACGTTCAGGCCTTGGGCCTTTGCTTCGCGAACCAATTGAACCGACCCCGCAGTAGATAAACAGGCAAAATGGATCTTACCCCCGGCGTACCGGAGCAGATTAAGGTCGCGGGAAATCATGAGTTCTTCCGCTAATGGAGGCATTCCCTTCAAACCCAGCATAGTGGCTGAGATGCCCTCATGCATGGTGCCAAACTGATTCAGCAACTTATCTTCGGGCCGGTTAATGAGCAGGCCACCGAAAGTTTGCAGGTATTGCAGCGTTTTGACCAAGATATCCGAATGCCAGACGGGTTGCAAACCATCCGTGAAAGCAATAGCGCCGGCCGTGTGTAAATCAATCATTTCGGTCAGATCCTTTCCCTTCGCATCAATGGATACGGCTGCCAAAGGATGCACCTTCACGGCGTGGCCCCCTCCCCGGCTTCTGGCGTAAGCAACCGCCTCCTTGGTTTGCAAAACGGGGTGCGTATTGGGTAATACGGCAATTTCGGTAAACCCACCCGCAGCGGCGGCTTCCCGTACGGAAAATAAATCCTCCTGGTGTTCGTGGCCAGGGTCTTTGGCCGATACCCGCATATCCACCCAGCCTGGCGACAGACAAAGATGTTTGCTTTGCAGGGTATAATCGGCCCGTGCGTTCCAATTCTCTACCGGGTCACCAAGGCGCCCAACAATACCGTTCTCAATGAGTACTTGTGTATGCTGCCCATTGAAAGGGGAGCGGGAATCTACAATACGGACGGATGGCAGATGGATAATCATGGACAGGTTGCCGCTAAAATAAAGAAGGCGGGGCAAAACTAAGACTTTACCCGAAATACCGCTAAATTTTAGTTTCGGGTTTACAGTTTCCAATTTCCGGTTAAACCCTATAGTACTGCAATTACGAATCGTCATCACCAATTAAACAGTAAACATTGCCCATCGGTAAGAAAGAGGGCGTATGCGATACGCCCCTGCATCATCAATTGAACATCGTCAATCGGAAATCGCACATCGAAAATCATTTCCTACCTTTGCCGGATACGTAACCACTCATTTTTCAGCTATGCTCAGAAGACCACGCCGCAACCGGAAATCAGCCGTTATCCGCTCTCTGGTGCAGGAAACCACCCTATCTGCTGACGATTTCATATTTCCCCTGTTTGTAACGGATGGCCAGAACCAGCGGGTAGAGATCAAATCAATGCCGGGAATCTACCGGTACTCCCTGGATCTGTTGCTGGAAGAAATTCACCAATGTATGCAGTTAGGGATCCGCACCTTTGCCCTGTTTCCCCAGCTGAGTGAATCCATTAAAGACACCTACGCTAAGGAAAGCTACAACCCCGATGGGCTTTACCTCCGCACCATTCGCACCATCAAAGAACAGTTGCCGGCGACCTGCCTAATGACTGACGTAGCGATGGACCCCTACAGTGCTGACGGGCACGACGGACTAGTCCGGAATGGTGAAATTCTCAACGATGAAACGCTGGAAATTCTGGGTAAAATGGCTATAGCCCAAGCCAAGGCAGGCGCTGATATGGTAGGCCCCTCTGACATGATGGATGGCCGCGTGGGCTACCTGCGGCAGGTACTGGACGATGAAGGATTTACGCAGGTTTCGATTATGGCCTATACGGCTAAATACGCCAGTGCCTTCTACGGTCCCTTCCGCGATGCACTGGACTCGGCACCCAAATTCGGCGATAAGAAAACCTATCAGATGGATCCGGCCAACCGCCGTGAAGCGTTGATCGAAGCCGATCTGGATGCCCAGGAAGGGGCCGATATATTGATGGTAAAACCGGCCCTGGCCTATCTGGACGTGATTAGTCTGCTTAATCAGCATTATGACCTGCCCATTGCTGCCTACAATGTCAGCGGCGAATATGCCATGATCAAGGCGGCGGCCCGTAACGGCTGGCTGGACGGCGAAAGGGCCATGCTGGAGTGTCTGCTTAGTATCAAGCGGGCCGGGGCTAAGATCATCCTGTCGTACTTTGCCAAGGAGTTTGCCCAGTGGCAACAAAAAGTCTGAACCATTCGGGTCTGCTTTCCCGTACAATACCCTCATTCATTTAATCGCTGCTGCCGTGGTAAACAAGAAGACTAAAACGAAGAATGGTAAAGTAATTCAAAAGCTGCTGCTTAAGATGGTGCGCCGGCTTGACCGCCAGCACGAATCACTGGAGCAAATGGTTACCTTGCTGGCTACCAGTAATGCCGGTATTAAGGCGGAAAAAGAGCAAACGACGCAGATGCTCAAACTGCTGGAAGGCATGCACGGTGACATGAAAAAAATGAAGAAAAAGCAGGCCAAGACCAATGACTATCTCCAGCGGCTGGAGCAAAGGCTGAGTAAGGAAAAGCCGCTGGAGAAGAAAGAGGAGTCGGAAACGGAAGAGTAATTAAGTGGATAAGAGTGTCAGACATCATTAGAATATGAAAAAAGAATGGAAATTATTACTAGAAGAGTTGAGTAAGCAGATACTGGAAGATGAATGGATAAAAGAAGATATTGAAGAGGAACAAGTTCATAGTAATTGGCTTGGTTATGCTCCTGCAACTAGTAAACAAATCAATTCCAAAGAGAAGCAGTTAGGAGTAGTATTGCCCTCTTCATATAAGGAGTTTTTGTTAACAACGAACGGTTTTCGGTACGTGGACTTTCTGCTGGACAATTTATATCCTGTTGAAGAGATTGATTGGGTATCCAAGCTTCAGCCAGAATGGGTAGCAATGTTTGAAACAATGCAGCAAGAGCAAACCAATACAGTGACCGATGAAGATTATTTTCATTATGGGCCCAAGCAGGATCCTGTCCACTGTCGGGAGTACTATTTTAAAGATTGTCTGCAAATATCGGACTGGTTTGATGGAGCAATCTGTTTGCTCAATCCACTTGTTAAAAATGAGGGTGAATGGGAGGTAATTTACTATGCCCTTGGCAAGCAGGAGCCCGTAGATACCGGTCTTTTCGGGAGTTTATTGAAGCATTAATTGAAGAAAATAGAAGAAACAATTCCTGACATCAAACCCTTCGATAACCAACTCTTCTGCCTGCATAGCCTAATTGTTATAGAATTGAAGTGCGGGTTCAGTAGGCGAAATAGAGGAGAATGATTAAATTGAAGAAAAATCAGGTTATGGAGGCCATTGCATTTCAAATAAAGCTTGACAGTAGTACAATAGAACTACCCAATGTGGGCCGTTTCATTGGCAAAGATGTGATTATAACAATTGTCGAAGTGCCTAGTGAGGAAAAGCCCAAGAAAAAGAATTGGCGTTATATCGGCGCAATTAAGCTGAATGGGCAACTTGACAACCAGAATATCCGCGACTTAGCGTATGAGTAAACTCCTACTTGACACCAACGTACTCATTTACGCATTAGATGAGACGTCAGCGTTTCATCAAAAAGCCGCCGCTATTTTGAGAAACGAGGACGAGCAGCTTTTTACCACGACTAAGAATCTAAGCGAGTACTTCGCCATTTGCACCAAACTAAATATTGATCCAGGACAAATGTTTGGGTTTTACGGCGATTTGCAGGAAAACCTCACTTTTCTTTATCCTAATCAGACAAGTCTTCAACAATTTGAGCTGCTGCTTAAAAAATATCGGCCTAAAGGAAACCGGGTGTTTGACGTGGAAATTGTATCAGTAATGCTGGCTAATAATATAGAAAAGATTGCTACTTTCAATATTGACGATTTTAAATCTATCAGCGAGGTTGAAATATACTTGGCTTGAAACCGGAAAGTGTCGCTTCTCTCCATTCTTCAATAATTTCCCTTACCCAATCTTAATTTTAGCTTTCTGCGAAATTTTCCAGATCGAACCTTGTTTGTACAGTTTGCCCGGCTCCACAGTGGTAATGGCCGGGTCCATTGATGGATATACCTGTACGAGTTCACAGGCCGGCAGCAGATAATACCGCTTATTATCCAAAGCCGTCTCCTGGGCAAGGGTATTATCCGTAACCCGGTAAGAAGCCTCTGAAGGTGAACTGATCGTAATTTCAAACAGGGAATCGCTGCGGCGGTCAGTGGTAAGTTTGTCCTCGTCAAACCCATCAAAAAGGCCCACCGCCCGGCCATACCGGGTTACCGGGAAAGCAGTTACGGCTGAAGGAGTACTGCCCCGGCTGTAGCCACTCCCAGTATTTTCGGCTTGGGGAACGGGTGGCGGTGTGTGTACCGGCGAAGCCGAAATCGGCTGTTTTTCTCTGGGCGGTATAGCGGCCGGTTTCATGGACTGCTGCAGCAATTGATCAATAGTGGCTTCGGTAATCTGCAACAGTTCGCCCTGCAGCAATAAGGTACGACGCTTAAAGGGCGTTAAAGGCCCATCTTTTACTACTTCCCGGTACAGTTCCCGGAAATCATTCAACTCCGCTTCCAGGTCCGGGTATTGCAGCCCGGCCAGCGTTGCTTGTTTCTGAATAAGCCTTACGGTCAGACCCGAAAGCGGCGCTTCGGAAGGCAACCACTCCAGTATCAATTCATTCATCAGGGTCCGGAAACCAGCCAGTGATGGATTAGGTTCCGCTTTTACCTTTGCCGGTTCAGGCAGTACAACCGGAGCCTGTAAGGCATCCAGTATTTCCTGGGCAGAACCAAAACGGCCAGCCGGATCAGTCTGGGTACAGCGTTCAATTATTTTCCGGTAGACTGGATCTTTAACCGCAGCTAGATTCATGGCTGGTGGAGATTCGCCGGTCAGCATAAAATACAAGATGCATCCCAGGGCGTAGATATCGGCCCGGACATCCACCGTGTTGGGGTCGCCTTGCTGCTCGGGAGCCATATAGCCCGGCGTTCCCATGTTAAATACATCCAGATCGGGGTAAGCACCATGTTTGGCAAAACCAAAATCAATGATCTTGGCTACCCAATGAGCCGTATCCACCAGAATATTCAATGGTTTCAGGTCGCGGTGCACTACGTACTGCCCATGAATATGCCGTGCCCCCTCCAGAATACCTACCAATAACCGACGGACTTTATCAGGTGATAAAGGCTGTTTTTCGACCAGGTGTTGCAGGGAAGGACCGTTTACCCGTTCCATTACGTAGTAAGGACCGTATTCATTCTGGTCCGAGAACAGGATATTGACGATGTGCGGATGATAAGGAATCAGGGAGCCCAGATTAATTTCCCGGACAAAGTATTCCTTCGCCTTGGCGTCGTTGCGTTTTTCGGGACGAATCCGCTTGATTACGACTTCGCGGCCACTCACGGCAATAGTGGCAAAAAAGAGTTCTCCCATCGCTCCCTGCTGCGGAATGAGACGTAACTTAACAAAGCGGTCAAAGCCCCTGCCGTAAGTGGATAGATTCCTCGTTTGCTCGGTAGTGAGTCCGCTGGGAGTTGGTTGGGAAGGTTTATTCTCCCCGGAAAACGTGAAAGAAGAACCGTCCGCGGAAAAGTTAGTAGTGGGTTCCTGGCCCAAAGGCGCCGGATTATGCGTCCCAAAAGAGGAGCCTCCGGACGAATCGGCTACCGGACTAATAACGGGCTGCTTTTTTTCTTCGGGACGGATTACGTTAAAAGAGGAGCCCCCATCTGGTGCAGGTTGTACACCCAAATCAGAACTGGCAGGAATGCTTTGTTCGATAGTTGGATTCAGATTGGTCAGCAACTGGGCAACATTCTCTCCTGGCTCACCGAGAATGGCCAGCCGATCCCCGGTATTTACTTCGGTACCCGCTTTCGCAAAAATGTGCAGCAAGGTTCCTGCTAACCAAGCCTTCACGGCGGTTTCGCGGGCTCCGTTACGGATTTCTACCAATAATTCTCCGACGTACACAGTATCCCCGACCTGTTTGTCCCACCAGGTTACAATGCCATTGGGCTGCGGCAGTTCGGGTGTATTTACTAAAATGGCCATATTTCCCTTCAGCACAGGTTGCTCCTGGCTATGCATTCAAACGTTACGTATAAAATAATGATGTGGGCAAACAAGAAGTAATGAGAGGTTGCTAGCTGCCACCGCTACTTTTTGCTGGCTACCGTCCGGCTACGTAAAATATTTTAAGGTTCCCATCCATTTTCATGGCCGTACCTGCCTTCTGTTTGCTCCATCGGCCATTGGCCCGCCGGTAATGATAGGTCATATTATAGTGGACCGTAACTGCGTTGCCATCCGGACTTACATCAGTTTTGAACGTTTTCCAGTCAATTTCGTGGCGTTCCTCGGGTGTACCTTCCCAGTACCGGTTAAACATGATGCGAAGGTCACCCGTATTGAGGTCACGGCTGCCAAAATATACGTCTACCTTAGGACGGAAGTAATCTTCCATCTGGTCAAAATTATGCGTTTCCACTGCCTGATAATACTCAGCAACGCGTTCCCGCAGGTCCTGCTCGTCGTAGTTAAAGAAGGGTTCGGTCTCGGCAGAGAAAAAAGCGAGAATTTTATAGATTACAAAGGCAATCAAGGCCGCTATGATCAGGAATGTCCAGAGCATAGCTGACAGGCACCCCCTTCGTTTCGGAGCGAGAGCAGCTTTTACGGAGGGTTCGGGCCTGCTTTTCTCCCGGTTACGCACTTCGGCTTCTCTATGCCTGATTTCTTCCTCCCTGCGGAGCAATTCGTTCCGCTGCTTCTCCAGTTCATCGGCTCTGGCCCGGTCAGCCTGCCCTTGCTGAGGAATCGGCTGAGGGGTGATTTCGAGGCGGCTGGAGTACTGATTAATTTCCTCCAGAATTTCGTGGGCATTGGCGTGCCGCTGGCCGGGGTCTTTCTTCAGGCATTTATGAATAATGTTGCGCCAGTAGGACTTCCCGATCTTGTCAATGTCCTTACGGTCGGTGCTGCCCGTAAACATCTCCAGTAGGATCAATCCAAAGGCATAAAGGTCAGCCCGTCCGTCCAGATGGGCAGGATCGGTGGTCTGTTCGGGAGCCGCGTACTTTCTGGTGCCAACAAAATTAGCCCCGGCAATGTCATCAAACCGGTCGGCAGCGGCCAGCCCGAAATCAATGAGCTTGGCATTGTCACCCCGGTTCGTGATGAGTATATTATCAGGTTTAAGATCGCGGTGTACAATCTGTTTTTTATGGGCATAATCCAGGGCATCGAGTACCTGACTGGCTATCTTACGGATGAGTCTTTCATCTTTGATACCACCCGCTGGAATCCGTTTGCTCAAGGGTTGTCCATCTACGTATTCCATGAAAAAGTAGGGACCCTCTGCATCTTCCCCCCGGCCAAATACGTCCACAATATGTTCGTGCCGCAACTTACGGGAGTTATGATATTCCTTGAAAAATAATTCTACGTAGGCCGCATTGCGGCGATGTTCGGGTAGTAACCTTTTCACCACTACCCATTGCCGGTCGTAGTGAGCTTTCTGCAGAAAACTCATGCCGCCTTGCTGACCTAAGGGTTCAATATCGGTAAACCCTTGGGAAAAATTAAAGCCCGGCGTGCTGGCATTGGAAACCGGACCTGGCGTAGAGCCAAAGCCAGGGGACGTAAAAGAAGGGGATAGGTTGGTTATAAAACTTGAGCCTTCCGCAACTTCAGGGTTGCCGGTGGGTACCACGGGGAAATGCGGTGCGTTAGTGACAAAGGTAGAGCTGGAATCAGCAGCTAAAGGGGGCAGTGAGGAGGCACTCACTTCCCGCAGTGCTTCCTGGATGAGCAACTCAAGCTGGTCATCCGTAATGCCATATTCTAGGGCTTTTTCGTGTAAAAACTGGCGTTCCGCGTTTGAGATGAAGCCATCACGCGCAGCTTCCTTCACAAACAGACGGAGCATTTCCATGGACATATTGCAAGTGTGGTTTGACTATATAAACGATAAAGTTAATAAACCCGTACTTACTTTGCCCTCCGGTGATTTTAATAGGGGAAATTAATTGATGAATGGCAGATCTCATTATTTTTCACTTTCCGTCAACCAATCAAAAGAGGGGGTATGGCTTTGGTATACATTGCAATACAAAGAGAGACCTTCGGTTTCTTTTTACTTTTCTTACCACCTAACCGGTGCCGTTCCCGTATTAATCTCTCCTATCGACCTTTATTATATATGGAGATTTCATTCTACGGCGCCGCTCAGAACGTAACGGGCAGCAAACACTTGGTTCAGTTAGATAATGGCAAGCGTATCCTGCTGGATTGCGGGTTGTTTCAGGGAGAAGGCCGCAACACCAGGGAAATGAACGAGACATTTGGCTTTCTTCCTAAAAGCATCGATTACGTCATTCTTTCGCATGCGCACCTCGACCACTGTGGCCTGCTTCCCAAACTGGTGCGGGAAGGATACGAAGGAAAAATTTATTGTACCCCCCCTACCCTGGAACTGTGCCGGCTGGTATTAGCCGACAGTGCCCGTATTCAGCGTTCTGACAACCCCGCGGAGTCAGAGCTATATAATGAGGAAGACGCCGAAAAAACCCTGGAGCAGTTTGTTACGGTTCCTTATAATAAGAACTACACGATAGCCGAAGGTATTGAATTGCTTTTTACGGATGCGGGCCATGTGCTGGGCAGCGCCGCCGTTAACCTGACACTTATTAGTGGAGGCGAAACCTACCGGGTTTGCTTCTCGGGGGACATCGGCCGGTTTGATAACCGTATTTTGCGCCCTCCGCAGCCGTTTCCGCAGGCCGACTATATCATCTGCGAATCCACGTACGGCGATAAGTTCCACCTGGCGGTGGAAAATGCCGAAGACCGGCTGGAAGAAATTGTCCGGGAAACCTGCCTGGAACGGGGCGGCAAGGTAATCATTCCCGCCTTCAGCATCGGCCGTACGCAGGAACTGGTCTACTCCCTCAACCGATTGGCTGAAGCCGGCCGCCTCGGTAAGATTAAAGTATTCGTAGACAGTCCGATGTCGGTTTACGCCACGGAAATAATTAAAAGCCATCGGGAATGTTTCATTGACGAGATGCGGGACTACATGTAGAAGGAAGTCCCCGATCCGTGTGGGTTCCGGCATCTGCATTTCATTACGGAAGCCGAAGACTCCAAACTGCTTCAGTTTGTAAAAGGTCCTTGCATTATTATCTCCTCATCGGGCATGATGGAAGCCGGACGGATCCGGCACCACCTGAAAAACAACATCTCTGATCCGCGGAATACGATTCTGATCACGGGATACTGTGAGCCCTCTACCCTGGGCGGAAAACTACTCGCCGGGGCTGATAAAGTATATATTATGGGTGAAGAACTCGAAGTGAAAGCGGACATCGAACTCATGAAAGAATACAGCGCCCACGCGGATTTAGGTGACATCGCCAAGTTTCTGGTTAGTCAGAACAAAGAGCAGATCCAGGGGATTTTTCTGGTCCACGGCGAAAAAGATACGATGGACAAGATGAAGGAAGAACTGCAAAACCTGGGGTATAAAGATATTATCATTCCCCATTTTAAAATGCATTACCGGGTAAATGGTAAATCGTGAAAGTTACTGCTTGCGCTTAAAATGCATACCCCAGCGTGAATCCCAGCCGGATGGGAACTGAAATGTGACTTTTGCGGACATCTTTGAAAAGCTTGTCCCATCCGGGGTTATTTTCCCACTGGGGCCGGTAGCGTCGGTACCCGATCCCTACACCACCGAAAATATCAAAGGTAATCCCGCGGCTGCCCGGGTCCTGCATCCAGCGGTTACCGACCAGCAGGCTATATTCATACCGGGTTTCATCAGCTTGTATGGTTTGCCGGAAGGCCGGTCCCGGGCCGGCATTATTGGTTACATAAGCCCGGTGGTCGAGGTCAGTGAAGCGGATCTCGTGGCCAAAGTAAAACATACCCAACTCCTCATCGGGCTGGTAAAATTTTTGCCGAAAGCCAACGGAATATCCCCGGTAAAAAGCCTTTTCTCTATCAACTGCCTGATCCGGGTTCAGGAACGGATTACGGTAGATAGAGGCCGTGATTTCGTACCCGAGCCGTTCGCGCAGGTAGTACTCCACTGAAAAAGGCAGACTCTTAAGCCCCAGCGCCAAGGGATTAATTCCCACAATAAACCCTCTGAATTCATTGGGACGCGGCGTGAAATAACGGATTTTACGCCGCGGCAACCGGATGGGCGGCTTTTTGTAGGGAAGCCCAGGAACGCGGACCTGCGTTTGATCGGCTTGGTAATGAGACGAATCCAAGAGAGGCTTTGCCGAAGGCATCTCTTCGTATACTGCCCGGTAGTAGCCGGCAATCTGCCCGTCGGGCCGGTATAAGGTCCATTCACCAATCCGGCGGTCATTTTCCAACATGCCTTTCATGCGCACCTTGCCATCGGGATAGTAGCCGGTGTATATGCCGCGGCCATTGGTAAAAGTACAATTTCCTTCCACTGAGCCATCTTCTTCCCTGAAATATTGCCACTCCCCTTCATACCAGTCATTTTTCACCATTCCCCTGGCTTTCAATTTACCGCTGGGGTAATACATTTCCTGGACCCCTGCTCCGCTATCAAGTTTAGCAATTGCCTTTTTTTCCCCATTCGACGCGTAAAAATTCCAGCTCCCCTCCTTCAATCCATTTACTTCAATGCCTTCGGCCGCAATTTTCCCGTTCGCATGAAAATACCGCCAGGTGCCATTCGGAACATCATCGCGGTATTCACCCTCACTCATCTGGTAGCCAGAAGGGTGATAAAATTTCCAGTTCCCCGTTTTCTGGCCGTTCTTCTGGCTTCCGGTAGCTTTCAAGGCACCATTTTCGTGGTAGTGACGCCAGGTGCTGTCACTTTTGCCATCCTGCAACCAGCCATCCATCAGTGGTTTTCCAATAGGTGAGAATTCCCGGTAGAAGGCTTTGTTTTCGAAGTATTCGGTTTCGGCCTTGAGCTTGCCATCTTCGTAATAATATTTCCATACCCCGGTTTTCTGGTCCTGCTGGTAGAAGCCCTCACTCTTAAGTTGGCCATTTTCAAAGTAAAATTTCCAGAGCCCGTGTTGCTGACCGTCCAGATACGGACCCTCCGACTGCAGATTACCGCTTTCGAAGTAAAATTTCCAGTTGCCCTGCCGCACGTTCTGCCGGAGTTCGCCGGCCATTTTGGGCTTTCCGTTCTCGTAAAAATATTCCCAGGGGCCTTCGGGCAGATTCTTCCGGTAATTTCCCTTCGCTTGGAGTTTACCGTTGGCAAAAAAGCTTTCGTAAGTTCCTTCCAGGCGGACAGGCCGACCACCCGTAATGAAGTATTTCTCCTTTACAGTTTGCTGCTGGGCATCGTAATACGTGATGATTTGGCGGTTTTGTGCCAGCAAGGATAAGGGTAACGCCAAAAACAGGAATAAAAAACGCACTAAATTTCCCGGAAGCTATGAGTCAAGATACAAAACCCGTTTTAGGTAATGTTAACATTTTAAATGTTGAAAGGTTTTTTATCTCAATACTCCGTACAGTTTTTGACAAAATAGGTAGAAGTAACTACCTAATCATTGAATGAAGCCGTGTTCAATGAAGAATTATATCAAACTTAGCTTTTTAGCTAAGTTTGATATAATTAAAAGGAGTGTTATTGGGTACTTATAAGCTTTGCAGGAATCAATTCTCGGCGATTTTACTGCTAATTAAACTGTACGGAGTATTGTTATCTATCAATTAAATCAAAGCGGTGTATTGTGCTGCATGCCTTTCTTCTTTATTTTTATTTCAACCTTTCTAGCAGCTTCTCACCTTGTGTCTTATTTCTTCTCTGCTCCACTAAATCATATGCTTCTTGTAAATTCTGAGGAACTACTCCTATCCCATAACATCCACAGGAGAAAAAGTTGAATTTGTTAGTGGCTAAGTATTCAATGGCCAACCATTTTTCCTTTTTGATCCCTTTTAGGTAATCGCAAATCTTTACCTAAGTTCACCATTTCATTTTGGCAATCCGGACATTTGACTAAAGGTTTACTAACAAGTCTTACATTTATTGGCTCTTTATTATAAATAAGCTTTTGAAATCTGCTTTGTTTGAGAGCTTTCAGTACATTCAAAGAAAGCAAATCCTTATCCAATCGCCTTTTAAAACCTTTTCGGCATTTAAAGCAGGCATATGTATTCTTATACTCACTAAAGGCGTATCTACACATCTTTTATCTCTTTTCTATGGTAAATGAGAAATAGGTGGGTGCACTAAAGAATACAGTCCAGCATTTATTTAACGCACTTGATGTAACCTTTAGTTAACGTGCTGATCCTAAAATCTGATGTCCCGACACTTATCACAAATGCATTGCGCATTCAACATGTACTAGTTCCTCTGGTTAGACGTGTTTCTTCTTCCGCAGCACATTTTCTTCTACCCAGTCGCGGCCCCAATCCGCTTTTTCGTCCTCCGCCCATAAGCTTGGAAAGAACATCCTTTTCTGGAAGAAGGGAGGCAGGTATTGTTGCCAGTTGGTGCCCCCGGTAGCAGCCACTGGATCTGAATCACGGACCAGGTAATGCATGGCCGACCGGAAGTGCGCCAGCGGCCAGTGAATATTGACCAGGGAATCAAATTGCCGGAGGGCATTGATCAACGTAGTGCCTGGCTTCTGAGCAGCCGTCAGCCGTTCGAAGAGTACCCCGATGTTCCGGTCCTGGTATTCGCGGGCCAGCTGCAGCAACTGCGCATCATATTTCTCTTCAAATAACCGCAAGGTCAGCGTTTTACGACCGGTAGTCTTCTCAATGGCGCCCTGCTTCCAGTGAATGTTTTCATACAGTTCCTCCAGCGGTGAATCCGGCTTGAGTTGCTGGCGGGATTCCTGATCGAGCAGCCGGTACAGCGGGGCCGACTTGATCTCAATCATACGGAACTGAGCCGACTGAAAACCACTGGCGGGTAGCAGGCTCATCCGGAATTTCCGGAACTGCTCCTCCTCCATTCCCTGGCTCATGACCTCGAATGAATCCACCAATATGCGGAAATACCGGTTTACGCGGTCAATGCGCTGAGCCAGGAAAGTTTCATCCAGTTCTGGTTTATGAGTAATCTGCCCTATTTCGTGCCCGATCATCTTGAAATACAGTTCAGTCACCTGGTGGTACATGATGAAAATCTGCTCGTCGGGGAAACCGGTACGGGGATTTTGCAGGCTTAACAGCACTTCCAGGTGAATATAATCCCAGTAATGCAGCGGTTTGGCGTAGAGCAAACCTTCCAGATACCCGGTAACATCCTGGTGCTGAGCAGCATACTTTTCTTCCAGGGCTCTGAGTAATTGTTCGGGGGTATGTTCGGGAGCAGCGTGATTCATCCGTAATGGTACTATAGTGACAGGTATATTAAGATGCCGGATAGGTGAGATTACCGGCAGGGTTTCAAAGGTAGTATTTTTTGGAAGCTACCCACAAGAACTTAGTGTATTTTTTACACACTACTAGTTTGCCTCAACTCATTTATCTCCCGGATGAGAATAGATAAGGAGTAAGCCGGATCTTTAAGCAGTGGCACTGAATGCCCCTAGCAGGAAATCACACTCCATTAGCTCTCTATAAACCAAACTTCCCTCAAACACCGTTTTAGTTTTAAAGTGTAGATTTGGAAACAGCCGTGACTAGTTTTGAATTGCTGGTTGACTGTCACGAAAATATAATTTGTCTAACCTGGCTCGTTTTCAAATTACGTCATATCCGCAACCCCAAAGGGTTTAACGAAGTTAATCTGATATTCAACATCCCATTCCCATGACTACTGATACCCGGCAAAACACGCACCGCAAAGCTGCAATTGACGCATTTGAGTCACCTGATTTATATGCCATTGACGACTTGCTTACGGAAGAACATAAACTTATCCGGAGCACCGTCCGATCTTTCGTAAAGAAAGAGATTTCTCCCATTATTGAAGATTACGCGCAACGGGCCGAGTTTCCGCAGTTTATGGTCCGGAAGTTCGGGGAAATCGGTGCGTTTGGCCCGACTATCCCGGCAGCGTACGGCGGCGGTGGCCTGGATTATATTTCTTACGGACTAATTATGCAGGAAATTGAGCGGGGCGACTCTGGTATGCGTTCTACGGCTTCGGTGCAGGGATCATTGGTCATGTATCCCATTTACAAATACGGTTCCGAAGAACAGAAGCGCAAATACTTGCCCAAACTAGCTTCCGGTGAAATGCTGGGATGCTTTGGCCTCACGGAACCTGATCACGGTTCCAATCCGGCCGGTATGCGGACCAATATTAAAGACATGGGTGACCACTATCTGCTCAATGGAGCTAAAATGTGGATTTCCAATTCTCCCTTCGCCCAGATTGCGGTGGTATGGGCCAAGAATGAGGCAGGCCGCATTAAAGGATTGATTGTAGAACGCGGAATGGAAGGATTTACCACTCCGGAAACGCACCAAAAATGGTCGTTACGCGCCAGCACGACTGGCGAACTGGTATTTGACAACGTGAAAGTACCCAAAGAAAA
>JAUJNL010000204.1 GCA_030448185.1 Cytophagales bacterium
AGACACAATTGATTAAAGTAAATCTTACGTAAGTTTTCACTGCGTAACTCCTATAGCTGACAATCCAAAACAAAGACTGTGGCTTTGTCATGTACAAATCTCATGTACTCATTTAAATGATTATTCATCTCGATCTCACTAATTAGTTTTTTCCCTGTTATAGATCTGTTAGTAATTGTTATGCAAACCGTAAAACCAAACTTTTTATCAAGTCCTATCCCATAAAACATCATCCTTACAGAATCGAATATAGCAACGCTACCATAGAAAGATTGATGAGAAACTGTAATAGCACTAATATTTTCTTTCCGTTCTTCTCGAACATACTCTTTTAACGCTTTACTTAATTTTTCTGCGTATTCCATAATTCTTTTCAAAAACGCTGACGGTCTATTACTTCTCACTACTCGCGCAAGACTTCAGTCTTGTGCGGACAGATAATAGGAAGTCTCCCACTTCCTGCCAGTCGGAGACTGGCAATTATTATTCGGCACAAGAAAGATTCTTGCGCCATTGGTGGTAGTCTTGCGCCATTGGTGAGATTGATCAGCCATTGGAGCCAGAATTAGGAAATTACTGGATTAGTGGGAGCCACCTGCACAATCCGCTGAGGATGGGTATAAACGGTAGCCCGGTTGTCACGGCAAAAGGCCACCAGGGTAATCCCTTTCTGCTGGCAGTGTTCTACCGATAACGAAGAAGGAGCCGAAACGGATAACAGCAATGGAATACGGGCCCGGCTGCACTTAGCTACAATTTCATAGGATACCCGGCCACTTACCAGCAGAATACTTGCCTGTGACCGCTGTTCCCGGAGCAGTAGTTCACCAATAACTTTGTCGACGGCATTATGCCGGCCAATGTCTTCCTGCACGGTTACTAACTGGCCTTCGATAGAGAAAATGGCTGCGGCATGCGAACCGCCAGTCCGTCTAAAGATGGCCTGACGGGTACTCATCCGTTCCAGCAAGGCCGGAATCAGGGAAGTATCGAGTTGGTGCGTCGTCTCAATCGCAGGTTCATGCAAAATCAGGTCGCAAAGTTCTATTTTGCCGCATACGCCGCAAGAGGCGCTGGAAGCAATGGAACGGTTGAATAGATTTTTCCCCGCCAATACCTCTTCCTTCACTTTCATATCTATGACCAGGGTGTGGCTCCCGTGTACGGCCGGAATATGGCTTATTTCCAGTACGTCTTCTTTCCCGCTGATAATTCCCTCAGTAAAAAGTAATCCCATTGCTAGCTCCGAATCCTGGCCGGGCGTACGCATGGTAATGGTGTAAGCCTTGCCGTTGATTTTAATCTGCAGGGCTTCTTCTTTTACCAGCACCTCAGTCGCTTTCCAAGGCTGTCCGGCCTCATACCGTATTACCTCCATAATTGTTTTTGTTCCCCCGGTAAACATATCAGATCTGGGTTACTGTCAAACGTTGGCTCCTTTTCAGGGTAAATGCCCAAAACCTAAAACGGGTGCCTGATTAGAAATGTATCCTTACAAAAAATGCACTGGCCTTTCAATTTGCATAATTTACCGACTCTATATGATTTTTGATAGGCAAAAAGTACATTAAAATGCATTATTTCTCGCAGATGTTCGCAGGAATCGTAGTTCTATCAGCGTAAATCTGCGGTTAAATCCGCGAAAATCTGCGAGAAGATATACTTGTTCCCTGTTCCTCAAGTAAAATCGTACAGAATCAATTTACTCTTACCAAAGGTACTCTTTCTCCTAAAAAATGAAGAGGCTCTATTGTATCAGGTAGTTGCCGAACGCTTAATTCGAATCAGAAGGCAGGACAAGGTTGCAAATGGGGCAATTAAATGATATCATTGGGCACCTCATTCTATACCCTTATGAACCGAAAAATATTGATTGTCACCGGAGATGGTGGCGAAAGTTACGAAGCCCTGTATGCCGTTCACCGGTTTCAGGAAGAAGGCGACCTGCCAGTGGTTGCAGCCCCCAGCAAACGCCGGCTACATCTGGTTATTCATGATTTTGAACCCGGCTGGGATACCTATATCGAACGGCCGGGCTACGCAATGGAATCGCAATTGACTTTTAACGAAGTACAGGTAGATGATTATGAGGCTATTGTGCTGCTGGGAGGCCGGGCTCCGGAATACCTGCGTAACAACACTACCTTACTGGAGATTGTCCGTTCGTTTCATGAGCAGGGCAAATGGATATTTGCGATTTGTCACGGAATTCAGATACTGGTAACTGCCGGGTTAGCCGCAAACCGCTGCCTGACTGCTTACGAACACGTTAGAGCCGAAATTGAGCTGGGTGGCGGCACGTATTCCACGAAAGAAGCCATCCGCGATAAAAATATCGTTACGGCCCAGACGTGGCAATCGCACCCGGACTTTTACCGCGAGGTATTCGCTTGCCTGAAAGAAGGTCAGTTGGCAGAAAAGGTATAAATGCAATTTTCTGATACTTGCAGGAAAATGGGATCATTGGTAAATGACCCCATTTTTTTATCCTTGCTTCCGGGTACCCTGCCGGAAACTCCACAGCATAATCAGGGCA
>JAUJNL010000050.1 GCA_030448185.1 Cytophagales bacterium
AAACGTCCCGTTTTTTCGCTAAATTGCCATGATTTTATTATATAAAACGCAACTATGGCAGAAGGCGGAACCATAATTCCGATTAACATTGAAGACGAAATGCGCGGCGCCTACATAGACTACTCTATGTCGGTCATTATTTCCCGCGCCTTACCCGATGCCCGTGATGGTCTTAAACCGGTACACCGCCGGGTCCTGTTTGGGATGGCCGAACTGGGCGTAAATTATAATAAGCCTTATAAGAAATGTGCCCGTATTGTCGGGGACGTACTGGGTAAGTATCACCCGCACGGGGATGCTTCCGTTTACGATACCATGGTGCGAATGGCCCAGGATTGGTCACTTCGCTATCCGCTGGTAGACGGGCAGGGTAACTTTGGCTCGATTGATGGCGACAGTCCGGCGGCGATGCGTTATACGGAGGCCCGCTTAAAGCGCATCGCCGAGGAGATGCTGACGGATATCTACAAAGAAACCGTTGATTTCCAGCCAAACTATGATGATTCTACGCAGGAGCCTACCGTGCTGCCCAGCAAAATACCCAATCTGCTGCTTAACGGTTCTTCGGGCATTGCCGTGGGAATGGCCACGAACATGGCGCCCCATAACTTGTCGGAAGTAGTAGATGGAATCATTGCTTATATTCACAATAACGAGATTACGGTTGCGGAGCTGATGGAGCACATTAAGTCCCCTGATTTTCCAACCGGTGGGATCATTTATGGCTATCAGGGAGTAAAAGCCGCCCTGGAGACGGGCCGTGGCCGCATTGTGATCCGGGCCAATGCCTCTTTTGAAACCACCAAAACGGGCCGGGAACAGATCATTGTTTCCTCGGTTCCCTATATGGTCAATAAGGCCAGTATGATTGAGCGGACCGCGGAATTGATCAATGAGGGAAAGATTGAGGGCATCAGCGCCCTGCGGGATGAATCAGACCGGGATGGGATCCGGGTAGTGTACGAATTGAAAAAGGATGCCGTACCGGCAGTAGTACTTAATAACCTGTACCGGTATACCCAGTTACAGACTTCTTTTGGCGTGAATAACGTAGCCCTGGTGAAAGGACGGCCCGTCACGCTGAACCTGAAGGATATGATCCGGGTATACGTAGAACACCGGCACGAAGTAGTGGTGCGCCGTACCCGTTACGAATTGCGGGAAGCGCAGAAACGCGCCCATATCCTGCAGGGCTTGCTTATTGCGCTGGATAATATTGATGCGGTAATCACGCTGATCCGGAAGTCACGCGATCCGGAGGAGGCTAAGCTGAACCTGATGAAAGGGGAGGGGTTCAAGGACATTGAACGGCTGCTGGAAAGGGCCGCTGCTGATGCCCAGGCCATTGAAACGGAAGGCTTCCGTCCTGAATACGTACTTTCGGAAATACAGGCTAAAGCCATACTGGAAATGCGTTTGCAGCGCCTTACCGGATTGGAAAGAGAAAAAATCGTTAAGGAGTTCGAAGAGGTACAGGAATTGATCCGCTATCTGAATAAGGTATTGTCGGGTGAAGGACTCCGGATGCAGATCATTCAGGACGAGCTGAAGGAAATGAAAGAGCGGTACGGGGATGCCCGTCGCAGCGAGATCGTGTATGCCGGGGAAGACTTTACGGATGAGGACATGATTGCAGATGATGAAATGGTGATTACCATTTCGCATGCGGGCTATATTAAGCGGACCCCGCTGGCCGAATACCGTACCCAGGGACGTGGTGGAGTTGGTTCAAGGGGGGTTTCTTCCCGGGAGGATGATTTTACCGAACATTTGTTTGTTGCCACCAATCACAATTACTTGCTTATTTTTACCGAAAGTGGGAAACTCTTCTGGCTTAAAGTATACGCCATTCCCGAAGGAGGCAAAACGGCCAAGGGTCGGGCAATTCAGAACCTGATCCAGATTGAGGCTTCTGATAAGGTCAGGGCGGTGATCAATGTGAAGAATCTCGACGATCCGGATTACGTAAACAACAACTACCTGATCATGTGTACCGAAAAGGGTACCATTAAAAAAACGTTGCTGGAAGCTTATTCACGGCCCCGGCAGGCAGGGATCAATGCCATTACCATTAATGACGGAGACCGTTTGCTGGATGTGGCCCTTACCAATGGTTCCAATGATATCATCATTGCGGCCCAGTCCGGAATGGCTATCCGCTTTAATGAAAGCCGGGTGCGGCCCATGGGCCGGACAGCAGCGGGAGTACGGGGGGTAAGCCTGGCTGATGAGGAAGACAAGGTTGTAGGGATGATCTGTATCAACCGCGCGGATGCTCAGTTGCTGGTCGTCTCCGAGAAAGGATTCGGCAAGCGTTCATCGGTAGATGATTACCGGATTACCAACCGGGGCGGCAAAGGCGTTAAAACCTTAAATATTACCGACAAGACCGGACATTTAGTGGCCATTAAAGAAGTGACCGATTCGGACGAATTAATGATTATTAATAAATCCGGTATTATTATCCGGATGTCGGTGGCTGAACTCCGGGTAATGGGCCGGAATACCCAGGGCGTCCGGTTGATTCGCCTGAATGAAACTGATAAAATTTCTTCGGTAGCTAAAATCGAAAAAATGGAAGGGGTGGAAACTGAACTTGGCGCCGCTGCCGGCATAGATGCTGTAGGCACAGATATTGCTATTAATAGCTCTGATACTGATACGGATATAAAAACTGAAACCGTTTAACCTTCAATATAACAACCACTAAATTCACTTAAAGCTTATGAAAAAAGCCCTCTTAGCCGTGGCGGGAAGCCTGCTGGCCGTAAATTCAATGGCTCAGGTAGGCGCTGCCATCGCATCGCTGCAAAGCGGAAAACTTGACGCGGCCAAAACCCAGATCGATAAGGCAGTCACTGATGATAAGCAAGCTTCAAAATCAAAAACTTGGTTTTACCGCGGAGAAGTATATAAATCCATTGCGGGTGATCAAACCGGCTTATATTCTAAATTGGACAGCAATGCCGTACAGGTAGCTTATGACTCTTACAAAAAAGCGCAGGAGGTTGAACCTGGTAGCACCTTTGCCAAACAGGCCACTGAAAAGCAAGCCGAGTTGGGCAGTTTAGCCATTAATGCCGGTGCAGCAAAGTTCCAGGCCCAAAGCTATGCATCAGCTGCTCAAGCCTTTGAAATGGCCCGCCAGATCAATCCAAAAGATACGGCGGCGGCCCTGTATGCGGCTTACTCTTACATTAATATGCAGGATAAGACGTTATATCCCAAAGCTATTTCTGCTTTACAGGTCCTGATTGATGCTAATTCGACCAACCCGGCCAACTATCTGACTATGGTCGATCTGCTTCGTGCCGCTGAGGACGATGCCAGGGCAATAGAAATTGTGAAGAAAGGCATTGAAAGATTCCCTAATAATAAAGAATTACGGGAAAAAGAGTTTAACCTCAATATTGCTACCGGCAAGAATGACGAAGCCCGCAAAAGCCTGGAAGAACAGGTTAAGCGTGAGCCTAACAACCCGGTTTACCTGAAAAACTTAGGTATTCTTTACGATCAGTCCGGCGAAAAGGCCAAGGCGCAGGAGTATTACGAAAAAACACTGGCCATAGATGCCAACGACTATGACGCTAACTTCAACTTAGGTGTATTGCATTTCAATAAAGGCGCTGAGATCAGCCAGAAGGTAAACTCCATGGATCTGAAGCAATATCAGAAAGATGGTAAAAAACTGGAAGCTGAATTAAAGCAGCACTTTAACAAAGCATTACCTTATTTCGAGAAATGCTACCAGGCCAAACAGGATGATCCAAGCGTACTGCAGCCACTGGAGAAAATTTACCGGTTACTGGGCCGCACTGCCGATGCCGATAAAGTTGCCAAGCAGTTACAAGCTACCAGTAAATAAAATAATAGAAGTATGTATTATTTAGGCAAAAGGGACAACTTATGAAGTTGTCCCTTTTGCCTAAACTCCCCTTTTAGCAGTTCCTGATGGTTGACTTACGTCTTAAAATGGAGAGGAATCTCTTTACCGTTTAATAGGATACCGGGTGGGTGTATGACAAAATGCAGAGCGTTCATCCGCATTTAGCTTCGCTGAGAATAGTTGCAATGCGGAGGTGTATAGCCGGGCATTTGAAATGCCCTTTTTCTCAGTTCCGCATTGCAAATGCGGAACAACACGAACAAAGTTTAAACAACACGAACAAAGTTTAAACAACACGAACAAAGTTTAAACAACACGAACAAAGTTTAAACAACACGAACAAAGTTTAAACAACACGAACAAAGTTTAAACAACACGAACAAAGTTTAAACAACACGAACAAAGTTTAATAGACTTGCTGTAAGTTGAGACTCAAAGGTTTAACAGATAAAAGTTCCAAAGAGGCAGCGCAAACGCCAATAATTTGATTGATGATTTTCCTCGACTTAATCCGGCTCCGATGTTCCAGAATTCGATAACGCTTCATGCCTCCAATGGCGTGTTCGACATAAATGCGTTCTTGCCCAGCTTGCTTATTGTGCTCTTTTTGTTGCGCGGTTAACTCATTGCAGACGCCTTTAGGTGTTCGCTTCTTCTTGATAGGAATACAGAGCTGTTCACACTGATATAGGTCGGCAAATCCTTGAAAACCTAAATCTAAGCGTACTTTTACTCGGGTAAACCAGTCTTGATCGGGTGGAAATTCGGCTTGTAACAGGCTGTAGTCAGGTTGCTTGCCTTTGTAAGACTGGCTAATATAGAGTATCTGCTTGTTTTTAGTGCTAATGATTAACTCTTTATGGGTAGGTCGCTTTTTTCGGAATACTGCTCCTTTTGCGCCTCCTGGTTCTTGGGACGCTGCGTAGCCTGTTCACTTACATCCACGATAATCTCCTTTTCCTCCTGTAGATACGCCTTAAATTCGGCAGCATCCTTAAAATTACGTCTGGGCATTGCCCCTTCTCTTTCTAACGTGTAAGTGAGCAACTGCAGGTATTTCTCAAAATTGCGTTGGGCATTCGAGCCATCCGTACCGATTAACAAACCTAAATTATCCTAGCACAAGCCGTTCTTAAGCTGGAACAAGACCAGAAACAGGCAGTCCGCGTAGGTAGGCAGCAGTAAGTCTACTTCGGTTCGCGCCGCTAAGGTACTCAAAGACACTCCTTGAAAAAACTCATACGTCTCGCCAAAATACTTCACCAGACGATGAAACTGTTGTTCACTCAAACCGGTACTCGACTTCCACTGTCGTTCGTTCCGAATCTGCTGATAACTAAGCATCCGCTTTTTAGAAGCTAAATTACGGCTCTATTCCCTAATTTTACCCCTTGTTTTGTAACTCCTTCTAAATCAACTTGCAGCAAGTCTAATGGTTGACCTGCAATTTGTCGTACACCCTACCGGGTGGGTAGTAATAAAAAATTGTAACCTTTACCCAGAAAACCCGGTAAGTAAGGGGTGGTTATTACATTGCTTCGCTTCTTGCTGATGAATCTTAAAATTATCGTTCCCTTTCTGTTGCTACTGTCGGTATGTATTTTTGTCAAAGCCCAATCATTGCCCGGTTCTGCTACTCCCTTTCCCAATACTACCCTGGTTCCCCGCAAAACGGAAATTAAGCTAAGCGATTTACCCAAACCGTATGTTACGGAGTCTTCCGTAAAGCCTCCCCAGCATATTGAACGTCCGTCGGGAGCTGCTTTGGCTGTACCTCCCGGTTTTAGCGTAAATATTTTTGCCGAAACCATAAAGAATGCCCGATGGATGGCCCTTGCGCCCAATGGAGATGTTTTTCTGGTTCAATCCCGGGAAAATAAAATTACTGTACTTCGGGATAAGGACGGGGATGGCCTTGCTGAATATTCTTTTACCTACGCGGCCGGAGAACCCGACAGTCTTAACCAACCAATGGGCATTGCCTTCCGGGAAAATTTTCTGTACGTAGCGAATACTTCCGGCGTAATCCGATTTCCTTACCGTATGGGGGATACCATTACATGTGCCCCTCCCCAAAGCTTTATCCCGGGCATTACCCCCGGTGGATATAACCAACACTGGACGCGTAACATTCTGTTTCATGACAACCGTGTGTACCTGACCATTGGATCAGCCACGAATGTCGACCCCGAGGAATTGCCCAGGGCCTCGATACAAGTATATGACTTACAGGGAAAAAACCAGGGTACATTTGCGCACGGATTCCGGAATCCGGTCGGGATGGCGATTAATCCCGTAACCAATCAATTATGGGCAACGGTAACCGAACGAGACTGGTTAGGCGACGATTTAGTGCCCGATTTCTTTACTTCCGTCCAGGAAGGAGGATTCTACGGCTGGCCTTACGTGTACTTGGCACCCCACCTGCCTGATCCGCGCCGGACCGAACCAGCTCCCGACATGGTGCAACATACAATTAGCCCGGAAATTATCTTTCAGGCTCATTCTGTTCCGCTGGGTCTGGTGTTTTATACTGGTAGACAATTCCCTAAAAAATACCGCAATGGGGCCTTTGTTTCTTTTCGCGGCAGCTCTAACCGCAAGGAAGGCACCGGATATAAAATTGTTTTTATTCCATTTGACAAAAAAGGAAAACCGGTAGGAGGGTACGAAGATTTCCTTTCGGGCTGGTTGCATGACAAAGCAATTCCTTCCACCTGGGGCCGCCCAGTTGGCCTGCTGCAATTGCCTGATGGGAGCCTGCTGATTGCCGATGAAACGGGAGGCGTAATTTGGCGGGTGAGTTATCATGGAAAGTAATACGTACGACCCTGTATTTCATTAATATTAAGTCTAAGTGAATAAAATTTAACTTTTTAGCTCCTTATTATCATTTTTTTCGGAAAACTTACTTGGAAAGTAAAAGGCATAATAAACCTAAAGTGAATATATATTAGAAAAAATCGCATAAAACATCTTATTGAATGCAGATAATGCCGAACAAATCTACTTTTTCCCTAAAATACTACATGCGTAGGGGAGAGGTAAACTAAAGCAATTTCCACGAACCGGCATTTTGTACTTTGCATAAGCTTTTTATTCTTTTTTTGATATGCAGTTATCCAGCTACTTCCCCTCCAGCCCGGTTATAAAAGCTTTTGTTGCCCCCTTGTCCGGAACCACACCAAGCCATACCCCCGCTTTCCTGAACCTGGGGAGTAGCGTCAGACTCGAAGAAGCGGAGAAGCGAAACGTTATTTTTTTTGAACTGCTGCAGCAAGCCATAAACAGCGTAGACTTTCTGCTGCAATCAAAATGCATTGCCTTAGACATCCAAATCCAGCCGGAGGAAAGGGTGCTTGTAGAACCTTCTGCTTTTTTGGTAGTCTTAGAAAATCTACTCAGTATGGCAGCTCAATCCTCGCCTACTGGTGGATGTCTCACTGTCACCTTCTGGCAAGAGCCGGATCAATCGGTTGTGGTGGTCAAAGAAGAGTCATCGCAATTTGGGACCGCTGCTGCCGAACGCCTAATTCAATGGTTTATGGGAAGTAAACCAAAGCCGGCAAATGATCCGGATCAGGTTGAGGCTACCCGGCGGATTGTTGAACGGCACAGCGGAAGCTTAAGCGGGCACCCAGGCCGGGGAACTTGCGTTGGCATGAGGATCCCCGGGTGGTAAAAAGCCACTAATTAATGTAATCTATTTTACCGCTTGGGAGTAAGGGTATAGCCCTGCTTGCGTAGCAACGAAACCAGTCCGTTTTCACCCACCAGATGCCCGGCACCCACTGCTACAAAAACGGGGCTGGTTTCCATAAGCACGGGCAATTTTTCCATCCACTTCAGATTTCGTTTATCAATTAATGCCGCCATTTCCTCCGGACGGTAGTTTTCCGTACTAAACAGTAGTTTTTGCAGGCAGGCAAGGTCCTGATTCTGGTAGCAAAGGGTCATGGATTGCATCTCTGCCCGGTTCTTGTCCTTTTCTCTGACGTATCTTGCCAGCATTTCAGCCTGCCGCTCCAGCGTATACTGCCCATATAAAGCCTGCAGCTGATCTTCCATCGTTTCCAGTCCAATCACTTTCCGGCCCTGTTTCACGGCCTGTTGCTGGAAATAAGAATCCATTGGTACATCATTTCCCGTACCCGGGTTATTCTTCGCCCATTCCATCGTGCTGAGCAAAACCTGCACCGTCATGGGCTTCATACTGTTAAAAGGGCGATGTCATAACCGCTTACTTCCTTCAGGTAGTCAGCCGTAAGCTGGTAATCTTCCGGGGAGAGGAGTTTATCCAGGGTGGTATTAAGCATGATCATCGCGGACATAGTAGTCAGCATGGCCGAAGAGTCAATCATCATCTCGCCAACTACCGCCTGCGTTTTCTGGAATTTTTCTTCCACCCGGGGGCATCTGCTGAAGGAACTCTCTGCCCAGCAGGTGAAAGGTTCCAAACAGATAGGAGGGTTGTTTCAAACCGTTGCCGCTGACTTCCCATAGCAGCGTATTGTCGATGGAGTGAGCTTCCTGAGCCCTGAGGGGTAGGAGAAGGGGGAATAGGCAAGAAAGATGAATAGTTTACGCATGGAAGAAGTGGTCAGGAACGAAGGAGAAAGGGAAATTGACTTAACAAGCAAGGGCGCACTGAGTTATCAATGGTATCGGAAAAATGTACCTTACCTCAGCAATTCCCGGTTTAGCTTATTCGAGTTTAAATTGATACATAAGAGCTACTTGCTGCCAGGCTTGAAACATAGAAAAACAAGGCAGGAGTTTAAAGACAGCTCGCAAGGATTGCCACATTTTAGCTTTGGTTTTAAGGCGGCATGAATAGCCCGAAAGGTTTGACAAGCGCCTTGTTGAATTTGGTCAAGGGTAAAGGCCAGCAGCATCAGATAGGCTAGCACAGTCGAGAGCTGATCTTTCCCATGTCCGTAATTGTGTTCAAAGTGATAGCCCTGGTTTTTCAAAGTATTGAACGTCTCGTTCTCAATCTTCCAGCGGCTGCGTCCGGCTCTGGTAAGGAGTAAAACATTATCTTTTCGAATGGCTATATTGGTAATCCAGGTGAATTCTTTGACAAGCTTGCCTTTGGAGTCTACTTGCTGATAGCGCAGGAAATTGACCCGGATGTGGGATTGGCTGCTGCACAAAGGAAGGTTATTCTCCCAATAAAACTGATGCGTGATCTTGTTTTCCTCATAGCTATACTGATTGGATTGCCCGCGGGAGTCTACTTGCTTGAAAAGGGCTTTATGGGAATCAGGTTTTACTGCGATCAGATAATGGTAACCAGCCTCAAGGATTTGTTCAATATGGGGACCATTGGCATAGAGGGCATCTTCTACTAGTAGTGCCTTTAACTTAGGGTAAGTTTGTGAGAGGTGAGCAATCAAGCGTTTAGCCGCATTGCGTTCACAATCATTTTTCTCACAGCCGTCTTGTTGCAAGATCGGTTCAGCGTCTAGGGTAAGACTTCCCGTTTGTCAGGATGAACCATAACAGCGGCCAGCATCGAGTGGGAATAAGTCACTTCTCCGGATTTATGTTCTTTCTTAAGACAATGCTTGCAATGCACCTTCTGAGAAGAAAATGTTCGACTCCATCCACGCTTACTACTACCAACTCCTTCCAGTAATGATAGGAAGCAAAAAAATCGCTCTTTTGCACTCTCTCCAGCACTTTCTTAAACAGGTTTCTCACTTCATCAGTGCTGACCTGATCGAGCACTTCCCGCATCTGGGTATCCGAGCAAAGCTTTTCGATCTTATATACTTCCATCAGATTGGTATCCTCCTGGACGCTTCTCAGGCTAAAGTCTAATAATGACGGACTCTTCAGGGAAAACATGGCAAAAGCTGCTGAAAGCATATCTTGCATACTATACTTGGTATTGTGGCGCCGATAATCTTTCACCTGACCAAAACACTCATGTAACTCCCCGTATATAGTGTCAAAGCTTAGTGACTCCGCCCTTACGCTTGGTTGTTTGTTCATTGAAATATTACCCCTATTACTTTCTGCAATGTTAAACCGGGAATTGCTGACCTTACCTTGGTCTTACATTACGCCAGTCGTATTATTTTATTGTGATTTTTAGACGGAATAATACGGGAGTACGCGCTTTACTCCATAAACTAATTATTTTTACGGATGTTCTCGCCGGTTACAAAAATCAGGGTGTACGACAAAATGCAGAAAAGAGTAAATTAGGAAAAAGCGTATAGATGATGATCAACAGAGCCGCATTACTGGAAAAAATAGAAGCCTTGGAAAAAGCCCTGGCTGCGCAGAAAAACGGTACGATTATGAAAAGACCTTTGATGCGCAGTGGCAGGCGATTAGCCGGGAAGTGTTCGAGCAGAGTTTAGGCCCCGTTAGTAAAGACCGTAATAAAAAAGACTGCAAAGTAAGTACGGCTGGGTGAGTGTAAACAAAGATCATCCCTACTGCGATTGCCCGGCAGGCTTTAGCCAAAGTGCGTATCGTTAGAACAAGTGGTATTGCTGGGTCAGGCTTGCGTGTTTGCCGAAGGAGAACTGTTGCTGGAAAAGCTCTCAGGCATACAGGTAAGTGCCAAACAAATTGAAAGGCTTACCCATCACTACGGAGAGTTATGGCAGGAAAAGCAGCAATCGCAGACTGATGCGCTACAACCGAAAGAAAACCGATTACACTACGCCATGCTGGATGGCGGTATGGTGTTTACCCGGCAGGAAGGCTGGAAAGAAATGAAACTGGCTCGTTTATTTCCGGCCAGCGCCGTTTTACCGCAGACTCAGGAGCGGAATTTTATCCGGCAGAGTACGTATGTAGCGCATTTAGGCGAACAGGACGCCTTTTTTGACAAGCTTGCTCCCCAGGTAGATCATCTGACGAATTTAGTCTGGATTGCCGATGAGCTCGCTGGATCTGGGACTGGATCGGGCAGTACTATCCTGACTCGGAACAGATTTTAGACTTTTATCACGCCAAAGAACGCCTGTGTGGCTTTGCCCTGGAAGCTTTTCCAGATCAACCCCTGCGTAAAGAGTGGATTGAACAACAAGCAGAACTCTTACTGGAGGATCAGGCGGAAGTAGTCCTGACTTCTATCAGCTTGATGAGCCTGAAAGGCAAAGCTGCCCAGCTCCAAAAAGTATCTGTGGCTATTATCGTAACAATCTTAAACGGATGCGTTATAAAACCTTCCGTCAGAAAGGTCTCCCAATTGGTTCGTGGCCGATGGAAGCCGCTCACCGCCATGTCATCCAACACCGGCTCAAACGTTCCCGACAGCGATGGACTGTTCAAGGAGCCCAGCAGGTGGCTAATTTACGGGTAGCCAATTGTAGTGGAATTTGGCATACTGTCCGTGAGCTTATTTTGGCCTGACCTGCAAAATGTCGTACACCCAAAATCATGAAAATCCCGCAAAATTGTTCGTTATGCTGCTTTACTGGTGCTTGGCCTATTAGCACAGTGCAAAACGCAACCGATTACGCATCAATCAGTTTCCGGTGATAAGGCTGGTAACAAACAGCTTATCAGTACCATCGCTTTCGGGTCTTGTAACCGACAAGATAAGGAGCAGCCGCTATGGGAAAAGATCCTGGTGAATAAGCCCCAGTTGTGGATCTGGCTGGGAGACAATATATATGGAGATTCTGAGGATATGGCCGTGTTAAGGCCAAGTATGCACTGCAGAAAAATAACACTGGCTACCGGCAATTGGCAGCAGCTACCCCGGTTATCGGCATTTGGGATGATCAGGATTACGGGGTAAACGACGGGGGCAAAGAGTACCCCTAAGAAGAAAGAAAGTCAGCAACTCATGCTTGATTTTCTGGGAGAGCCAGCCAAACAGTCCGCGTCGCCGCAGGAGGAGGTTATACTGCTTACACGTATGGTCCCGAGGGAAAGCAGGTAAAAGTTATTCTACTCGATGCCCGCATTTTCGTGACCCCCTGAAAAAAGATGCCGGCGGCAAGGCCAACGTACCCGACGAAAAGGGTAAGATTCTGGGAGAAACACAATGGCAATGGCTGGAGTCAGCACTCCGGGAAAGTACAGCGGCAGTGCATCTGATCGGCAGTGGGATCCAGATTCTGCCCGAAGAACATATTTTGAGAAGTGGGCTAATTTTTCCGTCCGAAAGGGAACGATTGCTTACCCTGATTGCCCGTTACCACACCAAAGGCGTTATTCTGCTCAGTGGAGACCGCCATCATGCCGAAATCATGCAGTATACCCGGGAAGGGGGGAAGTTTGCCTTGCATGAAGTTACAGCTAGTGGCCTCACCCACGCATCGACTGGTCCGGCTACCGAACCGAATACTTACCGGGTTGGCAATCTGGTTAAAGCTTTGAACTTTGGCTTGATTCACATTGACTGGGATAAAAAGCCGTTTCAGGTGCAGTTAGAGATCCGGGGCGTACATAATGAAGTACTGCAGGCGCATACCGTGACCTACTGAATAACGGGGCATGGTAGCTCATTTCGCTAGTTCCAGCACCAGCGCCGTTTTCGCCGGAATTTGCAATAAGATCTCGGTACCGTACTACAGCTGGGGCACACCCCGGGCAGTCAGCAGAAATGTCAGGCCCATTTTAAATTTCGTCAAATCTTTGCCTATATCGTGGTAAAACCGGTTCAGGTCGTGGTTGTCCACAAAGGTGACGTGCCCGGCCGGATTGGCCTACAGAAAATCCTGGGAAAGTACCGTGTACAAGCGGGTCAGTCCGCTGTCCCAGCCACCTTCTTCATTGAGGGCCTGCATGATGGCAAAATACACCGAAACAGGCGGGGAGATGGTGCAGCAACAGTGCGGCCCGTTCTGGCTATGTGTGTAGGCCGGAGGATTGTGGGCTAGGCCTTTTGGAGGGTAAAACGGGCTTTGTTTCCATTCTGTCTCATATTATCAAATTAATGTTGAATCGCTTTAAGCAATTGGAAAATAGCCTGGAACTAAGTAAAAAGGAGTCGGTGATGTTTAAACTCTTCTGTACCGCAATCTATTTTGTGCTAATGCCCCATCGGCAGGAAACTGATGGGGCATTTTTATGTAATACAAGCCTAGCGCTGGTTCGCCAGTTTAAATGAAACAAATAGTCAGATTTTGTGACTATTTGGCTTTGTTTTATTGACATTATTATATTTTGTAGACATAATGGCAGTACTATAAGCATTCAGAACTAATTTTTTGGCTTGGCATTTAACTTGTTTATAGGTGTACAGAATTTAAAAAGTACTCAAACCCAAAAACAAACACATAAAGCTATGACACTCGTTAGATTCAATGGAAACCCTAATGCTGTTTTCCCGTACAGCAATTTACTCAATGAATTTCTGGGTGATTTAAGTACTACCGCCGGCATCGAATCGCACCGGAATGTTCCCGCAGTGAACGTAGCTGAAACGGCCGAAGCGTATCAACTGGAAGTAGCAGCGCCTGGTTTTAGCAAGGAGAATTTTAAAGTAGAAGTTCACGAAAACGTGCTTACTATTTTTGGAGAGAAGCCCGAAGTGCAGCAGGAGGGAGTGAAGTACAATCGCCGTGAGTTTGGCTCTACTTCTTTCAAGCGGTCTTTCCGGCTGCCTAAACTGGTCAATGTAGAGGGTATCCAGGCCAGCTATGATAAAGGAATTCTGTACCTTTCAGTACCGAAGCGGGAAGAGGTAAAACCTCGCTCTATTCAGATCAGTTAGAATCATTGAAAAGTAGTTAAAATTTGTTAAAATTCAGGTGGGCAGATAATTATGCCCGCCTGAATTTTGTTATTTAGCCAAAGACTAAATCTTAATTCCCATATGAAAATCATTAAATCAGACTTCTCCAAAACGCTGCTGGCTGCGCTGCTCAGTAGTGGGATAACTTTTGGCGCTTTTAAGGCGTTCGATAAAGATGAGCGGGTAGTAATTGAGCGGGTTCCCGAAAATTATACGCAAGCCCGTGTAGCAGCCAATATAACCGGTGCACCAAATGCGGCCAACAACCCGGACTTTTCTTACGCAGCCGAACTAGCGAATCCGGCAGTAGTACACATTCGCTCTAAAATGGGAGCGAGCATGGCTCAGCGGCGCCGGGGCGACCGCCAGGAGATACCAGCGCCTTTCCGGGATTTCTTCGGCGGGGATGAGTTCTTCGGTCCATTCGAAGGGCCATCCGGTCCTAGTCAGGCTTCTGGTTCCGGGGTAATTATCAGCGAAGACGGGTACATTGTGACCAATAACCACGTAGTAGAGGATTCGGATGAACTGGAAGTATCTCTGTATGATAAGCGTACCTATAAGGCCAAAGTTATTGGGACGGACCCATCTACGGACCTTGCGCTGATTAAAATTTCTGAAAAAGGGTTGCCAAAAACGGTGTTTGCTAATTCTGACAACTCCAAAGTAGGGCAGTGGGTACTGGCAGTCGGTAATCCATTTAACCTGGAATCAACCGTAACGGCAGGTATTATCAGTGCCAAAGGGCGCAGTATTGGTATCCTGCAGCGTGACCGCTTACCCATTGAATCTTTTATCCAGACGGATGCCGCAGTTAATCCAGGTAATTCCGGCGGTGCATTGGTGAACTTGAACGGCGAACTTATTGGGATTAATACGGCCATCGCCACGCAGACAGGTACTTTTTCCGGTTATTCATTCGCCGTGCCTTCTAATATTGTCAGCAAAGTAGTGGAAGATTTAATCCGGTATGGCAATGTGCAAAGGGCCTTTTTAGGGGTAACCATCCGGGATGTGAATGGTAAACTGGCCGAGGAGAAAAATCTGAAAGTATATGATGGCGTGTACGTAGATAGTTTGGTAGCCAAGGGTTCGGCCAAAGCGGCCGGGATCATAAAAGGGGATGTAATTACCAAAGTAGACGACCGGAAAGTAAATTCCGTAGCCGAGTTGCAGGAACAGATTGCCCGTCATCGTCCCGGCGACAAGGTATCGGTAACGGTTATCCGCAATGGCTCCGAGAAGATTATTGATGTGCCGCTTCGTAACCATGAAGGGAATACTAGTATTGTTAAAGAGGAACGTCCGGCGGTGGCGAAGACCTTAGGCGCTGAATTTGAAAACATTCCCGCCAAGGAATTGGAGAAATTGGAGTTGAAAAGCGGCGTTCGGGTCAAAAAACTCACGAACGGAATTCTGAGCAAGGAAACTGAGATGCGTGAAGGATTTATTATTACGGAGATAAATAACCAGCCCGTAAAATCCAGTGAGCAGTTAACCAAGATGCTGGAAAGCCATAAGGAAGTGACCATTGAAGGCGTTTATCCGAACAGCTCCCGTAAGTACTATTATGCTTTCGGAATGGAAGAATAAATAAATTCTTTGTAAATAATTTTGCGAATGCAATCAATAAACAAAACCTGTTTCCATTTGGAGACAGGTTTTGTTATATAAAGGCAGGTTCCAAACCAAAGTGAGATTAGTCAAGGTGAGATAGAAGGGTAAGGTTATGGGGGTATGGTATCGAAGAATACTACTTAACATAATATAAATTATATAACAAAAGGGGTTTTCGTTGAAGATTCCATTATATTATAATGATGGTCAAAACTATACTACTACGAAATATTTCGTACTAAAGTGTTTTATTTAGGTCCTTAATGGCAGACCAGGAAGAATGCCTGTTAGAACACATTCGCTACCGGCGAAGCCAAATGCTAAGTCTAAGCAATTTATAATTGGCTGCTTTTATGTTTCGAAACTCCAGAAATTTCGATCTCTTTTTTTCGTTATCCATATAAATTTATCCTGACCACATGTCCAACCGAATTTCATCTTTATCTGGGTGCGTACTGACTGTATGCGTCTATTTAATAAAGTGTATTCCCGGCTTTTAGTCAAAAGCCGCTGCCCATTGATCCGGTTCATCTGTGTAGCTATGACGGCTCGCCAATCAAAGGACCGCTGTACGAATTTGCACCCAGTGCGGCCACCAATCAGATTGTCGATCATATCTTGCTTGCCGTGGGTCTCAAACCGCGATTTGAAGTAAAGGCCGCCAACGTGCCCAATGCCGCCGCAATGATTTATAACAACCAGCGCTATATTCTGTACAGTCAGCAGTTTGTGACGCAGGTAAACCAGGCAACCCATACAGATTGGGCCGCGGTGAGCATTCTGGCCCACGAAATCGGACATCACCTCAATGGACATACCTTGGGGCTGAGCGGCAGCCTTCGCCTTCCAATGAACTGGAAGCCGATGAGTTTTCCGGATTCGTGTTGCGCCGGATGGGCGCTACGATGATGGAGGCCCAGGCCGCTATGAAAGCATTAGCCGACGAGGAAGCTACCCCAACGCACCCACCGAAAAGTGCTCGTCTGGAGGCTATTGCCGTCGGTTGGACCCGGGCCGGTGAAAAAGCAAATGCCAGTGTTATTGCTAAAAAATACCCCGATACGACCAGCCAGCCGGAAATGGCCGGTAATACCGATCGGCTCCTATGGCGCCTCGGTCTGCTCCCATTCATGAGTCACAAGTGTTAGGGAAAGTGGTATTGGATGCTTCTCCCGATAAAGAATACTATCTGACCCGGGAAGGCCAGCTGGTTAAAATAGTGGAAGGAACTCCACAGGTAGTAGGTAAACTTTCTAAATCCGATGACGCTAGTTTTCCTTTTGTGATCATAGGGCAAAATAACCGGGTGATGGTTCTGGCTGACACGGGTATTCTCTATAACAAGAATGGTGAACGCTTGGGGTATGTCAAGGAAAATTGATGGACTAAAGCTCCAGGTCATTTCTTAAAGGTCTCATTTGGCAAAAGATTGGCAAGGTTGATCATGAAAAGAAATGGCTTCAATTGTTGTATTGGGCGTTCCCCCTTTTTACAGGCTCCTTTAGAAAACCATTTGTTTGTTTCTGAATACTGAAAGTAAAAGAGTAAAAGGTAGCCCCATTTCGCATATACTTTTTTCGGGTAAGTAGCCCCAGGTGAATACAATTGTGATAGGTGCGGTAAGACCCATCAACAGAGCCTTGCCATTTTTCTCCGATTCTGGCTTGTGGTGTGAGTATTTGCACTACGGCCGTATTACTGCACCATACCTTGATTACTTTCCCTTGCAAACATTTTCTGGTGCCGGATTGTCCGGAGTAGAACATTGCCAGCCCACCGCCATTATCCCAATGGCTCCCATCGTTAGTTTCATTAACCGTTTCATGATTGAATCGACAGTAAAGTGATAAAAGAACTTGAATTACCTTATCGGTCAGGTCTTTTACACCATGACCCTCGAATCGGGGTAATAGTTGTACGAACTAGCTTATCTTTTACGGCCAAGCCTTGAACTGATTGATTCAGCTCTGCATATCCCATATCCGAGAAATTGGCTGGAAACTGACACAAGTGGGTTAACTACTTAAAAACCTGGTTACCAGTGTCCGGACTTGCCTTATTTTTGTTTTACGCAGGCATCATTTCCGCCAAGTCCCCGACCGGCCCAACACACAGCGTTTTCAAAATCTTAAAAATATGGCTCAATTTATCCCTTTCAGTGACAAAGTTGAAGTAAACGGTCAGACGGTGATGGCAACTGTTACGGCTTTCCCGGATTTCATGAAACTAATTGGATTGGACCTGTTAGAAAAGAATGGATTAAAGAACATAAACCCCAATGGTTGGTATTCTCAAAAAGGTTGGCTGGATACATTCCGGCAGATAAGTGAAAAGTATGGTGAACATACCCTTTTTGGCATCGGGAAAAAAATCCCCGAAAATGCAGTTTTCCCCCCGCAAATACAGAATTTAGAACAAGCGCTTGCTGCCATTGACGTTGCTTACCGGATGAACCATAGAAATGGCGAAATCGGATATTATAAGCTGGTGAGTTTTGATACTAAATCAAAAAAAGCTCTTATGGAATGTCACAATCCATACCCATGTAGTTTTGACAAAGGCATTATTACCACCATGGCCCGGCGGTTTAATCAGGGAAATGGCGTAATAAGCGTTGAGCTGGATACTACGAAACCTTCCCGGCGGGATGGTGGAGAAAAAAGCTGGTATACGATAACATGGTAAATATATGTCCAATATAAACTAAAAAAGGAGCTTTTCGGGCTCCTTTTTTAGTTTATGAGTGTATCCGATCGGCAATTAGATTCTTTTACGGTCAGCGGTATCCCAGCAACTATCAGGTAAACGGTATCAGCCCGGGCGGCAATAAACTGATTGTTCCAGCCCTGCAAATCCACAAATTTCCGGCCTGCTTCGGTC
Source organism: Cytophagales bacterium (assembly GCA_030448185.1). Taxonomy (GTDB): domain Bacteria; phylum Bacteroidota; class Bacteroidia; order Cytophagales; family 172606-1; genus CADCTQ01. The sequence goes on from JAUJNL010000050.1 coordinate 18,096, forward strand.
TCCGCATGCAGGCCCATCCCTAATTCATTATCCCATTTACGGGCCGTAGCTACATACACAGGATGCTGGGTTAGTTGAAGAGCCAGCTTTTGGGCATAAGTAGAGCTTCCATTCCCCGAAAAAAAGAAAGCGGTTAAGAATAATATCACTGAGCCACAGCGTTGACATACGATCCTGATCTCATTGGAAAGCAAAACCGTTAGGGATCAGCTGAACCCGGAAGGAATCGATTTTTTCTCCCTGGTTGGTGAACCGGTACACCCAGCCGTTTTGCTTGTAGTTAAGCGCATCTGCTCCGTACAGAATGTTCTCGACCGGGTCAATGCCAATACCATAAAAACTCTTCTTCACAATCGGGTTGTTAGCCGGTATACTTGTGGCGTTAATTGAAACGGCGTGTACTCCACCGGCCAGGGTGAAATACAGCGTGTTTTTCTCCCGGTTAATGGAAAGATTGCCGGGCTTGCTCGTTTGTAAAGTACCCACATCCATGCGAGCTTCAATTGCCTTGGTCGCCGGAGTAATCCGGATCAGTTCGGCTTTGGTGCCTAGGTCAGCTGAATTGCTAAAATCGCCGTATTTGCCCCGGCACAGCACCCAGAGCTTTCCGTTGGCATCGGTTACCAACTGGGTGGGATGATCTCCCACGGATATTGTCTGCGAAACTTCATCAGTGGTGGTGTTGATTACGCTGATGGTATTGTCATTGGTATAGCCGCCTGAGTTAGCCACAAAAGCCTCATTGCCCACAAGGGTGATGCCTTCGGGGCCTTTTCCCACGGGAATGTTTTTGGTGACTTGCAGCGTATTCAGGTCTACTACCACAACGGATGGGTTCCCGGTCAGGCCCCAGCTGGTCACGTACGCCTTTTTGCCGGCAGCAGCCAGGTAACGGCACTGTTCCACTTTGTTTTCAATGGCTCCGATTGATTTAAAGGTACCAGCATCCACTACTTCAATTTTGTTGCTGTTGTTTACGACAATGTAGGCTTTGTCTTCGTGGATGGTGAGGGATTGGGCCACGTCTCCGAGACTGCGGTTGTTTTCAGTTTCAAATACGTTAGGGATGACTTCTTTAGTAGTACGGTTAAAGAAAGAAATGCTGGCATTGCCATTGTTAAAAAGTCCTTCGTTAATAATAAAGGCGCCGCTGCTGTACTGCCCCTGGGGTGTCTGGCTGTCATCATCCTTGTCACAGGCATTCAGAGTGGTAAGTGCCAAAAGGAAACCAGCCCAACGGAGAAACAAATTTCGATTCATAGTGAATTTGGATTGAGGGAAAATGGATGGTTAAAAAAAAGGATTATTGAAGTTGATTGTTCCAGGCTATTTTTAAAGTCAGGTTATAATTTCTACCCGGCAGGGCCCGGTTGAGAATGCTCTGGTAGCGGGTATTGGTGATATTATTAAGGTTAAACAGCAAAACAAGGTTGGTATTTCGCCAGGAAAAACTCCGGGATACACTACCATGTAGCAGGGCGTAGGCGGGTAGTGCGTAGAGGTTATCTTCACTGGTATACCTTAAGCCCGTGTACTGAAGCTGCGTGGACAGCAGCCAGCCTTTCAGACTAGCCTGCAGAAACCCTACCCCGTTGTGGAGGGGGGTATTGAACAGTTGGGTTCCCGTCTGCCCCAGGATGTTCTGGTAAATCTGATCTTGAGTAGCCGGAGTAAAAGCGTATTGCAGGCCGGTCTCCATATTCCATCCGGGGGAAGCGGTCCGGTATTTAACCATTCCTTCCAGTCCCCGGCTGTAGACCCGCATTAAGTTTCTGGCCGACCAATGGTTATTCTGATTAGGGGTCCAATCAATCCAATGATTTACCCAGTACTGGTAGTGGGTGAGTTCAGCCGAAAACTTTCCCTTGTTGCCCTGCCGTTCGAAAGCCAGCCCGGCTTCCCCGCCGATGCCGTCTTCCGGACGCAATTCAGGATTGCCTCCGTTCACCCAGTAACGGTCATTCAGCGTAGGTACGCGGTAATTGCGGGAAAGAGACGTTTTGAAAACGAGCCGCGAGGACTGATGCTGATAGAGACTGTATTCACTGCCCAGGGATGGGGCTAAAGGAGGATTGAAACCCGTTACCAATGCCTGCCGGATATTGAGGGAAGTAAGCCAGCGGGGAGTCACCTGATAGCGAATCAATACAAACACGTCGGCCCGGTTTTCTTTAATCCGGCGGACGTAGCCATCGACCCGGGAGTTGAAATGGGTGATTTCCCCGCCGGCCCTTACCCATAAATTGTGTCTCAGGGCCACTTCGTGCTCCACCTTCGCCAGATAGCGTTTCGTGGCTGCGTAGGAATCCGTAGAAATGCTGGGTTTCAGGTAATGCAGCACGTCGTGTACGTACCCCAGTTTCAGCTGCGTCAAACCGTACCCCGACTGGCGGGTGTACTCCCTACGATCCGCAGGTTGCGGTCATCCTGGGTTTCATCGTTCTGCCGTACACTCATCGTAGGCTGAATATCCCGGAGGTTGTCGTGGTACCAGGCATAAAGGGCCAGGCGACTTTTGGGACTGGCTTGATACACGATATCCTGTAACAATCCGGTTTGGATAAATCCGGCGTTTGCCTGGCGTTCGGTGGGCGTCCCGAAACGGGAAGTATTGCGAAACGGAAAGTTATTGGCCGATTGCATCCAGTATAATCTGGTTCGGGTGGTCCATGATCCCTGCCGTAAGCAGCCGAAGCCTGCGTGCCGAAGGTCCGGAAACTTCCCGCCTGTTGTAACAAGCTTGCAGTATATCCCTTCATCGGCTTTAGTTCCGTGTTGAGATGAATGCTGCCGCCAATGGCATCGCTTCCGTAAAGGGCACTGGCTCCTCCCACCTGAACGGAAATCTGGTCGAAGGCAAAAGGGCGGCAGAATGGAGAAAGTCGGATTGCCCGGCCGTGGGTGAATTAATGTTAAGGCCATTCCAAAGTACGGCCGTATGGCTGGCACTGCTGCCCCGGAAAGAAACGGATGCCAACATCCCATTCCCGTAAGACTTCAGGTTAAGGGGAACTTGCCGGCTGAGGAGTTCTCCCAGCGAGAGCGTAGGCTGGAGTTGCTTCAGCGTGGAATCGAGACGGTATACTTTGGTGCCAGCTGCGTATTTTCCTTGCCCATTCCGTACACGGTTACTTCTTTCAGGTCCACCCGTTGCAAAGTGTCTTGTCCTGAACCCATGAGGGTCGATACATAAAAAAGATAAGGAGCAGTGGTAGTAAGGCGGCGGTAATTTTTTTTTCTCATAGTAGGCATGTGCTGCGTAACGTACTATGAGCTTGCGGGCTTGGAGGCAGAAAAAGATACGGTTTGCTGCCAACCAAGGAATAAGGTTCCTGAGTCGGCTACAGTAAACAAACAATACTTCTTTCAGCCGCTTTTCACCGAAAGCTCTGGACAATTGACTCCATGGCAGGTCTCCTGGCTTTGCCCGTCGGCCGCCTTCCCATCGGTAACAAAACACCAATAGTGGCTTTCGAGGACCGCGCCGTTTACGAATAAATGCTTGCTAGTTGAATAGGACTGGTGCTAACATCCTGCTTAACATAAAAGCATTTATTTATAACAAGACTTACAGTTGCGGGGACAGCACCGGATTTGCACCGGATTTCCCTTTTAATCAGTGCGTATGAGCACTGACACCATTGAGCGGCGCAAAGGTAGAAATAGTTGGGGGATTGGCAAGGAAGCTGACTTAATTCATCGGCGCCAGTAAGACAACTGGCAGGTGGCGGAATGGCAAGGGAAACCATTGCGGGTAACGGTGGGGTACCCTACCCTGCTTTGGGCAAGCAGAAAAGCTGAAAAAGAATAATGCTGTTACCAATCAGTTATCACAGTCAATACTCGCTTACCAACTCAAACCAAACTAACCCTTGCTTAGGTCATTGGGCGTAAACTCGTTAAAAGTATTGTCAGAATAAAAAACCAGGATCCGTTCAATTCTTTTGGCTGATTTCAGGAGTAAGAGAAATCAGCGCTGTGCTTTTCGGCTTCCTCGCGGTTAACCGGTTGATTGGGAAGCATGGAGGACGCTACTTCCACTTTTTCCGGCATTACAAATCTCCTTTCGTTGGCCGGGCTTTTTAGGGGAGTGCCTTCTTCCAGGAACCAATCCGTGCCCAGTTCCGGAAAGCGGCGCATAATTTTCTGAATTATCTCCAGGCTAGGTTTATTACGGCCGGAAAGAATATGCGAAATGCTGGAACGCTGAACCCCAATTTCATCGGCAAACCTGGGAGGGTGTCAGGTTCTTAATCGAAAGCAATTCTTTGATCTTATCGTTCATCTCTTTTGCACATTTATACAAATGTATAAATAAAGATGAAGAAAGTAAATTTATTAATGTGTATTTACGTTTGCACAATGTTAAATAACATGTAAATTGATAAATGTAATATGTGTTTAATTGTAAATAGTATATATGTAAATTTTGTGTATATGTTCAATTTAAGTAGCTGCTATTTTTTTCAGCCTTTCTACTATTGTAAACACCGCCGGGCAAATAGCTGTATTCTTCAGTGTGATGTTCAATAACTGGTGAAATTTCTTCCGGTCAGTATGCGGATACTCTCGGCAGGCGGTTGGCCTTGATTCATATACCTGACAAGTATTATCAGGGGCCAGGAAGGGACAAGGGCGGTGTTTAATACGTAATCGTTGTCTTCATCCACGTGAAGATATTGTTCTATAAACTGGCCGGGTTTCATCCGCAGGTGCCGGGCTACTCTTTCAATATCTTTCTGGTAAAAAATCGGACTGGTAGTTTTACAACAATTGGCACAGGTCAGACAATCGGTCCGCTCAAATACATCTTCGTGCAGTTCGTGCACCAGATCATCGAGGTTGCGGGGCGACTGCTTTTTGAGCTTGTCAAATAATTTTTTAGTTGTCGGCTGTGCGTTTCCGGCTAACTTCTTTAACTGGTCAGGGGGCGGGTTCATTCGGAAGCAATTAACCGGATGCCCTCCGGGTGCAGGGTGATTTTACGCTCTTTGTATAAACCGCCAATCGCCTTCTTGAATGTTTTCTTGCTCATTGGGAGCAGTTGCGTAATTTCTTCGGGCGTACTTTTATCAGTCAGCGGCAGAAAACCGCCGGACTGTTCCAGTTTTTCGGTCACCAGTCTCATGGCATCCTCAATTTCCCCGTATCCCGGTTTGCGTAGGGTAACATCAATCTTGCCGTCTTCCCGCATCTGCTTAATGAAACCAGGAAGCCGGGAACCAACGCTTAGCTCAGTAAAAACTTCATTCTGATACAGCATTCCTTCGTAACGATCATTAATAACGACTTTAATCCCAATCTGGGTAAATTCCCATACCAGCAACTGGGCCTGGTCGCCTTCCGCCAATGGAAAAGGACCTTTATCCAGATAGTCGCGAATCCGGGCCGTGGCTATTACCCGGTCCGTGGCGCGGTCCACCATTACCCGTACCAGGTAGGTCTTGCCCGGAATCATCCGTTCATACTGTTCCGAAAAAGGAACGAGTAAGTCCTTTTCAAGTCCCCAATCCAGAAAAACCCCGAATTTGTTGGCATCAACTACGCGCAGGGCGGCAAACTCTCCGGCTACTACCCTGGGTTCGGTAGTAGTCGCAATGAGGCGGTCTTCAGAATCGCGGTAAATAAATACCCGTAGGAGATCACCTGCCTGCGTCCCTTCGGGAACGTAGCGGTTAGGCAGCAGAATTTCATCTTCCCCGGCCTTCAGGTAAATACCAAAATCGACCCGTTTAATTACTTCAAGTTCGTGATACTGCCCGACGGCTATATTTGATTTTCCGTTCATAAATAGGAAGCGGTTGGCTGATAGGAATTTGCTTTTGACCTTAATTTTGAAGTTTACACGATGGGTGAGGGTAAAACGCTTTCCTATCCTGCTATTCACCCGGTGAAGGGAACTGGGAATAGAAGCAAAAGGATTTGATGGCTTTAAAATAACTTGCCTAACCAGAGACCCGCTACTAATGAGCCCAAACCCAGCGCAAAACTTATTGCATCATACGCTAGGGCCAGTCCGGTGAACCCTGAAGAACCCATTTGCCAGTTTTCCCGGATAAGGGTAGAAAAGGTGCTGAATCCACCGCAGAACCCCGTAATTAGTAAATTTTTATAAACCGTTTGTCCCAGGATAAGGTGTTCGGATTTGGCTACCATCCAGCCTACGATGAGGCAGCTGAGCACATTGGCTGCCAGCGTGCCTGCCGGAAAGAGTCCGGAATAGGGTGCTAATCCCTTCTGTAAAAAGAAGCGAACTAGGCTGCCGGCGCCGCCCCCCACAAATACGGCAATCCATGTTTTCATGTACGCTGAGCTGTATAAGCTACAAAACAGGCAAATTTATAATTTTCTGCGGGTAAAAAGACTTTTCTCCGGGTCAGGCGTAGCGGCTTACTTTTCCCTTGCATTCCCAATGACTCTTCCGGATAGCCCCGTCAGGCTCCCGCTGTATCCGGCGTACGTAACGTTCTCCTTTGATGGACCCGTCTTCAGCCCGCTTACCAATATATAAAGTAACCGCTTCGCCGGAGTCATTGGTGATAAAGGTGATGTCGTTTCCGCGGAATTGGTCATCAATACGGCTATCTGGCGGGTACATCTTGCTTAATTTTTCTTCAAGTTTCGGCTGTAATGGCATCGTAAATACCGTTTATTTCTTCCGTATATACGTAAAAGTTGACGAATGAGGTGACTCTTTTAAATTTGTCCGGAACAAACATCAAAATCATTATCAATGGAAAAAGTAGCGGTAATCGGAAGCGGCACCATGGGAAATGGCATTGCCCACGTTTTTGCTCAAAAAGGGTTTGGGGTATCGCTGATCGACGTATCGGAAGGAGCGTTGCAAAAAGGATTGCAAACCATATCAACCAATCTGGACCGCCAGGTTAAAAAAGAACAGCTCACGCCGGAGCAGAAGCAGGCTGCTCTGGAACGGATCATCCCGTATACTACCATGGCTGACGGACTACAGGACATTGTGCTGGTGGTGGAGGCCGCTACGGAAAATGTGGATATTAAACTGGGCATTTTCAGCCAGTTGGATGCGCTGTGTCCGCCGGGGACCATCCTGACTACCAATACGTCTTCCATTTCCATTACCCGGGTTGGTTCAGTGACCAAACGGCCCGAAAAAGTAATTGGCATGCATTTTATGAATCCCGTACCGGTGATGAAGTTAGTAGAGGTGATCCGGGGCTATGCTACCTCCGACGCCACTGCCGCCCAGGTGATGGAGATTGCCAGGCAACTAGACAAAACTCCGGTGGAGGTAAATGATTATCCTGGTTTCGTAGCCAATCGCATTCTGATGCCGATGATCAACGAAGCTATTTATACGCTGTACGAAGGTGTTGCCGGCGTAATGGAAATTGATACGGTAATGAAGCTGGGGATGGCGCATCCAATGGGACCGTTGCAACTGGCGGATTTTATCGGTTTGGATGTGTGTCTGGCTATCCTGAGGGTGATGCACGAAGGACTGGGAAATCCAAAGTATGCGCCTTGTCCCCTGTTAGTTAATATGGTGCAGGCGGGACATTTAGGCAGCAAAGCGGGGATGGGGTTCTATCACTGGCAGAAAGAACATAAAGACCTGCATCCGGCACCACGTTTCAGAAAGTAGAATTAAGGCCAGCCTAAATTAAATTTCTTATTTAGGCTGGCCTTAATATGCTAACATGTTAAACAGTTACGTTGTTTTCGCGTAGGGCCTCGTTGAGTGAGGTTTTTAAATCGGTACTGGGCTTGCGTTGTCCAATGATCAGGGCGCAGGGAACCTGGTAGTCACCGGCCGGAAACTTCTTCGTATAGCTACCCGGAATTACTACCGACCGTTCAGGGACTTCACCCGTATAAGTAACCGGAGTGCTGCCTGTGACATCAATAATTTTGGAACTTCCGGTTAGGGTAACCCCTGCTCCAAGCACTGCTTCTTTCCGGACTTTCACCCCTTCTACTAATATACAGCGTGAACCCACAAAAGCGCCGTCTTCAATAATAACCGGCGCTGCTTGTGGGGGTTCGAGTACCCCTCCTACTCCTACTCCACCACTTAAGTGTACCCTTTTGCCAATCTGGGCGCAGCTTCCCACGGTAGCCCAGGTATCTACCATGGTTTCCGTATCTATATAGGCGCCAATGTTTACGTAGGAAGGCATTAAGATTACGCCTTTATTAATAAATGCTCCGTACCGGGCTACTGCTGGGGGAACCACCCATACGCCCAGCTGCTGGAACCCTTTTTTCAGGGGGATTTTGTCGTAATACTCGAATGGTTCAAGTTCGGTCACTTTCATAACTTGCAGCGGAAAATAAAGAATAACTGCTTTTTTGACCCATTCATTCACTTGCCACGTCCCGTCGGGCAATGGTTGGGCTACCCGGCGTAAACCCTTGTCCAATTCCTCAATAATGGTACGGATGGCTACTTCCGTGTTTCTTTCTTTCAGTAACTCCCGGTTTTGCCAGGCATTTTCAATCAATTGCTGTAATTCCATGATTGGTTTGTACGTAGAATAAAATATGAATGATAAACAACAAATGGTCATTGCTTCAGTGCTCAAACCTATAAATGACCCCCGAATGTACGAAAAGCTGGGAATTTCGCTTTTTCGGACCGGAAAATATTGGGTTCACATTGTTGGTTTTTGTTCGAACAAACAAATGACGGACACAAACATCCGGTTTTATCCGGTTTACTGTTCAGAGCGTTTGTCACCTAAACGGCTGGGCGTGCCCTGGAAATTCTTCAAAATACTCCTTAAAGTTAAACCTAAAGTGATAGTAATACAAACCCATGAGTATCTGTTAGTTACAGGTTTATACAAAATATTATTTGGCGGTAAAATAATATATGACATTCGGGAAAACTACCTGCGTAATATCTTATATACCAATGCGTTTCCTATGTTTGTCCGCCCCCTGCTTGCTGCGTTTGTTCGTGGTTATGAACGTTTGTCACGACTTTGGGTGGACCAATTTTGGCTGGCTGAGCGATGTTATGTTACCGAACTTTCTTTCGTCGGAGATAGATGCAGGGTGCTGGAAAACAAGTATCAGCCTCTCACTGAGGTAGCAGTAATTCCACGACGTAGCCCTTTTAATTTGTTCTTTTCGGGCACTATTGCCGAGAGCTACGGCATCTACGAGGCAGTAGAACTTGCTAGGTCTCTTTTTGCTATTGATCACCGTTATAATCTGACGTTGATTGGCTCAGCCGACCGTCAGGAAGATCTGGACTACGTGCGGAAACATTCTGTCGAGAGTCCGTCTATAAAATTGGTTGGTATAGATAGGCCGGTGCCTCACCCGGATATTGTCAGGTATTATAAGAAGGCAGGGACTGGATTGTTGCCTTATCGCTTAAATAAAAATAATCAGGATTGTATTCCTACTAAGCTATATGAGTATATCTATTATCAGATCCCTTTTATCATTTCCAATAATGTGTCTTGGGAGTCGTTCTGTAGACCTTTTGGCGGCTCTTTGTTGGTCGATTTTAGTCTGTATAATCCTCTGGATATTCATAATGCGACTCCCCTCCTCTCCTTTACTAATATATTTGATAAAGGTGTTTTATTATGGGGTATGACTAATATATAAGCTAATATTTTTAGTAATTAGCCTACACCAATACTAAATTTATTAGCAAAACCATAAGTTAGTAATTTGCTAATACTAATATAAATGGTAATATAATATTTATTAAATAATTGTTTAGATGAACCTAAATTAGTAATTATACGTTTATGAATGAACAAGAATTAAGCTTGACCGAAGAGAACTACCTAAAGATCATCTATAAGCTTGAAATGGAGCATAAAGGTGAAGTAACGACCAATGCCATTGCTGACCTGACCAATACCAAAGCAGCCTCCGTAAGCGATATGTTAAAAAGGTTATCCCAGAAAGTCTTAGTTAACTATATAAAGTACCAGGGAGTAACGCTAACTCCGGAAGGAAGGAAAAAAGCACTAATGGTTATTCGCAAACATCGGCTCTGGGAGGTATTTCTGGTCGACCAACGAGGATACAGTTTGGAAGCAGATCACGAAATAGCAGAACAACTGGAACACATAGAGTCACTACAGTTAGTAGATCAACTCGAGAAGGTTCTGGGGTACCCTCCTGTCGATCCACACGGCGATCCAATTCCGAACGCGAAAGGCGAAATGCCAAATAAAAAGCAAATATTTCTTAAGGATATGCAGATCAACCAAAAAGGACAGATTATGGGCGTGAAAGATACATCGCCGCTATTCCTAAAGTACCTCGACAAAATAGGTATTGGTATCGGTACCGAATTCGAAATTATCGACCGGGTAGAATATGATCAGTCAGTAGAATTGAACATAAGCGGCCGCCTTACTATTATATCTAAAGAAGTAGCCCAAAATCTTTTTACCATTGAATAAGCAACAAATCAAGTTATTGGGCTGGTGCATGCTATTGCTACTCATTACTGCTTGTGAACCTCCAATCAAAAAAATAACGGGCCGAAAATTAATTGTAACCACAACCGGAATTCTGGCCGACGCAGTCAGGCATATTGTTAAAGACTCCGCTCAGGTAGAAGCCCTGATGGGACCAGGAGTAGATCCTCATTTGTATAAGGCCTCGCACCGTGATGTGAATCTGCTGACGGAAGGAGATATTATATTTTATAATGGCTTGCACCTGGAAGGCAAGATGCAGACGGTATTGGAAAAAGTAGCCCGGCACAAAACGGTTATTGCCGTCACCAGTAGGATTCCGCTTACTCAACTACACCCGATAAGCGAAGCGACTAATATATATGACCCGCACATTTGGTTTGACGTTCCCAAATTTAAACAATGCGTCCGGACCATTAGCGAAACCCTGCAGCAGGAAGATCCTGATCATAGAGACTATTACCGGTTAAACGAACAGGCCTACCAAGCGCAACTTGATTCGCTGCACCATTACATTCAACGGGCCATCGAATCCATTCCACCGGCCCAGCGGGTACTGATTACGGCGCACGATGCTTTCGGATATTTCGGCCAGGCCTATCACATCCGGGTTAGAGGACTGCAGGGAATTTCTACTCTCTCTGACTACGGGCTGAAGGATGTAGCGGATCTGGTAGATTTTATCACTCAGCATAAAATTAAATCCATATTCGTGGAAACCTCTATTTCACAAAAGTCAATTGAAGCAGTAGTAGCCGGTTGCCGCGCCAGGGGACACAAAGTGACTATTGGCGGAAGTTTGTATTCCGATGCATTAGGAGCACCTGGTACCCAACCAGGTACCTACATTGGGATGGTGAAACACAATGTTAACATTATTGTAAATTCACTAAAGTAAATTATATAACGTATTAAATAATAAAATTTCAGAAGTTAATTATTGTAAATTTACAATTGTGATTATACACACGCAAAATCCGGTAATTGAAGTACACGACTTAACGGCTAGTTATGATCGGCGGCCCGTATTGTGGAACGTTGATTTAACCCTTCCCGAGGGTTCCCTTATCGGTATTATCGGTCCCAATGGCGCCGGAAAATCAACCTTGCTTAAAGCCATTATGGGGCTGATTCCGGTCAACAGTGGATATGTGCACCTGTTCGGCAAAACCATCGACGAAGTACGCAGTAAAGTCAGTTATGTACCGCAACGCGAGTCCGTAGATTGGGACTTTCCGGCCTCTGCATTAGATGTAGTGCTTATGGGCCGCTATGGCAAACTAGGTCTTTTCCGGAGGGTGCGTCCGTCGGACCGGGAAGTTGCCCTCTCCTGTTTGCAGAAAGTAGGCATGGAGGCGTTTGCCAACCGACAGATTTCTCAGCTATCGGGCGGACAGCAACAACGCGTATTTCTGGCCCGCGCCCTGGCCCAGGACGCGCAGTTATACTGCCTCGACGAACCGTTTGCCGGGGTGGACATCGCCACTGAAAACACCATTATGGAGATTCTGCGCACCATGCGAAAGGAAGGTAAAACCGTACTGGTCGTACATCATGACCTCCAGTCGGCGGCCGAATACTTTGATTGGGTTATCCTGCTGAATGTCCGACTGGTAGCTTGCGGCCCGGTCGAGCAGGTACTCACCCCTGAGTTGCTGCAGGAAACCTACGGGGGCAAACTTACCATCCTGGCCAAAGCCGGCGAGTTATTACAAAAGGAACAGTATCCGGTAAGGGAAAAGAAAAAATAGTTTTCAGTTTCCGGTTTTTAGTTGCCAGTTGCACCAGATTATCATCATTAACCAAAAACTGGCAACCAACAACTATAAACTTAATACTCATAGACTTAATTACTCAAAAATTCTTTAACTGTGTCTTTTATAGATTTTTTCACATTCTCGGATCCGAATATACGGTATGTCACCCTCGGATGCCTGCTGCTTGCGGGAAGTGCGGCCGTAGTTGGGTGTTTTACCTTTCTGCGCAAAAGAGCATTAGTCGGGGATGCGGTAGCGCATTCTGTACTACCAGGGGTATGTCTGGCTTTCCTCGTCAGCGGACAGAAGAACCCGGTTATCCTCCTGATTGGCGCCTTTATTACGGGATGGCTGTCCTTACTGGTGATCGATTGGATCACGCGGCACACCAAAATCAAAGAAGACACGGCAATCGGGTCCGTATTATCCGTCTTTTTTGGCATCGGAATCCTGTTACTCACCGCCATTCAGCGCAATGGCAATGCCGCTCAGTCTGGACTGGATAATTTTCTCTTTGGCAAAGCGGCCTCACTGGTAGAAGCGGATGTCATTACCTTTTCGGTAGTGAGTCTGCTCCTGCTCGTAACCATCAGTTTATTCTACAAAGAATTTACCCTGTTGTGTTTTGACGAAAACTTTGCCCGGACCATAGGACTACCCGTAAGGCGATTGGAATGGATACTCACCAGTCTTACGGTACTGGCTGTCGTCACGGGAATACAGGCCGTAGGCGTGGTACTGATGGCAGCGATGCTGATCACGCCGGCGGCAGCAGCCCGCTTCTGGACCGACAAACTCAACATTATGCTCCTGCTGGCCGCAGCATTTGGGTGCCTGGCAGCCTTAACCGGTGCGTATTTATCCTATCTGGCTCCTTCCATGCCTACGGGTCCCTGGATGGTCATGGTCATTTCCCTGATTGCGGTAGGCTCCTTCTTATTAGCGCCTAAAAAGGGAATTATTGCCCGGATGCAACGGCAACGGATCATTCAACACCGCATGCGGGATGAAAATATTCTGAAAGCCTTATTTCAGCTGGGGGAAAAAAACCAAAGCTACTTTCAGGAACGAACCGAGGAATCGGTTTTATTGCACCGAAAAATGAATCCCAAGGAACTCCGGCAGGGTTTATTCCGGTTAAAAAATGACGGATACACGGAGCGGAAAGGGAACCAATGGGCATTGACCCGGGAAGGCAAAGAAAGAGGGCAACGGGTTACCCGCCTCCACCGGTTATGGGAACTGTATCTTTCGCAAGTACTCCACATTGCCCCTGATCACGTGCACGAGGATGCCGAAAGTATGGAACACGTACTCACTCCAGAACTGGAAGCCCGTCTGCGGGAACAACTGGATAACCCACAGTTTGATCCGCACCAATCCGAAATACCCAAGTAAAAAGATAGTTAAAGAGTTAAGAGTTGATGAGTTAAAAGTTATAAAATAGGGATTTTTTTTACTGATTAGCACCTAAACAAAAGGGCATTATGAATGCATTCTGGATCATTGTAAGCGGCTCCCTGGTAGCCGTAACCTGTAGTTTACTGGGCTGTTTCCTGGTCCTGCGCCGGCTGGCGATGGTAGGCGACGCTATTTCGCATGCGGTCCTGCCCGGTATTGTGATTGCCTTTCTATTGAGCGGCGGCCGTGAATCGGTACCGATGCTCATTGGGGGCCGCCTCCTGGGCATTGTCTCTACCTTTCTGATTGAGTTTTTTCATAACAAAGTAAAACTTCAGACGGACGCCTCCATTGGGGTGACCTTTACCTGGCTCTTTGCTACCGGCGTAATTTTAATCTCCTTATTTGCGCGGCAGGTAGACCTGACCAGGATTGCGTCTTGTACGGCGAAATTGCCTACGTTCCGCTGGATGTGATCCTTACTCCTACCGGATTGAATTTAGGTCCCAAAGCCGTCTGGCTGATGGGCTCCGTTCTACTTATCATATGGCTACGGTAAGTGGGGTACTTTTTGGGCTGGCCCTGTTGTTTTCCCCGCAGCAAGGCGTTTTATGGAAGAGAATTCGGCTGGGTGCCATGAGTCGCCAAGGGATAGTACGGAACTCCTCCCCGCTTGCCTCCGGTGAACGGGCCAGTACAGTTTAATGCTGCTTTTTATTGTTTCTTCCACTTCTGGGCAATGCGAATGGCAGTTTCTACCATACTAGGATCCCAATTTTCTACGTGCCAAAGGGAATCGGCAAGAGAAGACGCTTGCAATACGTGAATGGCATCTGTATAGGAACCCGCTGACTCCAGTATTGAAGAAAGTTGTAACTGCTGGTCGTATAGCATTTCATCCTCAACGGGGTCGCTTAAGCGCAAAGGATGCAATGGTATAAACGGATTATGGGAGTGACTTGAAAGAATTTTGTTTTTCTCAGTGACGATTTTTTCCAGCTTAATGAAATCATCGTAAAACAATTTTCTGCTCCTTTCACTTTTTAATCCGGTCCCGAGTTGCTCTAACACTACATATTTAAGGTTAGGACACTTTTCAATGGTATGTTCAAGCAAGGTAAAAACCTCTTGCGGCACGGCCTCGTCATGCGTATCTCTCCTTATTTTTCGCGCTGGTTCAATGGCAGAATCCTCCCAGCTCCCTCCCGAGATGTGTATTTCCCGAACTCGGTCCAGTGGATAGAGGGCAATGAGTTGGTCATAAGGAATGGAGAAATTATGGATCTGACAATAGAGGTTGTGCAGATCAAGAATAATAAAGCCGTTGATAGCAGCTATCAGCTGTTCTAAAAATTCCCCGTGCCTTTTTACCTGGTCGAGGGAATAGGAAAAAGCCAGGTTTTCCAAACCTACCGGACAGCTGCATGCCTCGTATATTCTGGCTAAGCGGTCTCTTCCAATGCGTAAAGTGGTTGGGGAAAAAGGGATCGGTAAGGGTGCTCCGTGGTGAAAATGTTGGCCCGTCATAAAGCCAAAATGTTCGGTAATATGGTCAAAGGAAAACACGGAAGAAACCTGTTTCAAATGCTTCAGCCATTGGTGTTGATCCGGGGACCATTTACCCGAGAACAGGGAAAAAAACACGCCGTGGCCAATGAGCCGCTTTTCCTGGCTAAATGCAGTTAATAATTCACGAAACCAGCCCGGTAATGGCTTTGAATTGACATCAAAAGACCATTCAATGGCTTCTATTTTACCCGCTTCCAGTAGGGGAAAAGATGCCGTAAGTACATCGGCATCGGCATTACAGGCTATTGACGATAGTATGTTAGGCATCTTTTGTAAAAATAGCTGATTTCAAAAAGTATCATTTCATCCCATACCGCAACCCGGGCAGTCGTACGGAATCTTTTCCTCCCCTTTTTCCTTTTTCCCTTTCTGTTCTGATTCTGGTCCGGGCAATTCGTCCTCTTTGACGCAACTGGTGGATTGCACCGTAATTCCGATCAGGATAGCTCCCAATAAAGATTTTGACAGTTTCATTCTGAATAATGTTAAAGTGAATAATAAGCAGGCAACCAGTAATACTACTTTAACACTTTAATAAGTGGATGACCAATTTCAGCTGTTCACAGGTGTTCATCCGCATTTAATAATGCGGATGGTCGAACGGCGCATTTAAAATGCGCTTTTCCTTCGCTCCGCATGGCAACTATCTCAGCGAAGCTAAATGCGGAACAACCACAGATATTACGTATGGCGTAACGTGTTAAAGTAGTAGTAAGTAATTGCTATACTCATGACCCAATCCGAAGAGATAGGGTTGCAAGCAGGAAAGATTTATTTGCTATCAGACGATAAACCTATAGATTTCTTTCATTTACCCTGTTCCGTCCGGGAACACATCCTAATTTTACGCCGTTTCCTGGAAGAATACCCCAAACAGATGCCATTTCCTCACTCGACTCTCGAAGATACCATTGTAGCACTGGCTACGCCACCCGGCACCGGCGCCATTTCGGTAATCCGGCTTTCCGGCCCCGATGCCTTTGCTATTTGTAATAAATTATTTCCGGATAAGGATCTGTCCCGGCAACGGAGTCATACCATTCACTTCGGAACCCTCCGGGATAGAAATGAAGAATTGGATGAAGTACTAATCTCGCTGTTTAAAGGCCCGCGCTCCTACACGCGGGAAGATGTGGTAGAAATTTCCTGCCACGGCTCCGAATATATTGTTGGCCAGATGGTAGTGAAGTAATGACAGGTTGTAGTGAGCAGCAAAAACATGGCGATGCGGTCAAGTCTTTTCCTCTAACGAGTCGAGAAGCTCTTTGTCTCGAAGTTCAATGTGATTGGTGTCTTTGGTTTTGCTACTTTGATGTAGGCACTTTTTGTAAGGCTCCCAGTCACGCCACCCGGCTGGAACACAGGCCTCGCCTTCTTCACCTCGGTTGCCAACATGAATGGCTAGAATTTGTCGGCTTTCCTTGGGGCCCTACCCATTGTTTATTGACTTCTGCACAAAACTCCACAGTTCATCGCTTTCGCATTCCAACACTTGTAAGTCTATTGGGGTACAATTGTCACCAGCGCATGCAGATTATTTGCTTCCATATACTTATAGACATGATAAATTATTTCCGGATAAGGATCTGTCCGAACTGCTTATAGCAACTTTTACATTTGCCTCGGGCTTTTCCATAATAGGTTCTGCCATTTCTGACTACCTTTGTTGAGCCGCAGTAGTAGCAGGAAATACTTTTTCCATCGTAATTTGAAGTTTGGTCGCCTCAATATTACTCCTACTGTGGCTTTTTTCCGCCCATCATTACTTTTAGAGCACTACCCTGGAAGAATGCCATTTTCTCACTCCACCCTCGACGATACCATTGTAGCACTGGCTACGCCACCCGGCACCGGCGCCATTTCGGTGATCCGGCTTTCCGCCCCGATGCCTTCGCTATTTGTAATAAATTATTTCCGGATAAGGACCTGTCTTGGAGTCACACCATTCACTTCGGCCCGGGATAGAAATGAAGAATTGGATGAAGCGCTGTTTCCTACACGCGGGAAGATGTGGTAGAAATTTCCTGCCACGGCTCCGAATATATTGTTGGCCAGATTATAAAAGCCTTGCTCAAACACGGCCGTCGGCTGGGCTAAGCCCGGTGAATTCACCCAGCGGGCCTTTCTGCACGGACGTTTTGACTTGGCCCAGGCAGAAAGCGGTAGCCGATCTGATTGCTTCCGATTCGGCAGGCACAGCACGGACCGCCATCAGCCAGCTGGCTGGCGGTTTTTCGAATCAGATTGTCTGCGGGAACAACTCATCCACTTTGCCTCCTGGTAGAATTAGAACTCGATTTTGGGGAAGAAGACGTTGAATTTGCCAACCGGGACGATCTGCGGAACCTGGTGGAAAAAATAAGGGCAGTACTCCGGAATTGATTGATCCTTTAATCTGGGCAATGCCATTAAAAACGGCATACCGCTGGTAATTGCGGGAAAACCCAATGCCGGAAAATCAAACATTGCTGAACGCCCTGTTAAATGAAGAAAAAGCCATTGTATCGGCCATTCCCGGCACCACCTGGGACCTGATTGAGGATGAACTGGTCATTGAGGGCGTACTGCTTCCGGTTAACGGATACCGCTGGACATGAAAGCCGCCACACAACCGATAATCCATGCCCTAGGACAGGAACCGGCGATTGGCCCTCGACATCCGTAATGGCCCGCGTGAGAAATAACGGGAGAAATCATCACCGATCTGCTGGCCTCGGTAATTGTATATCTTTATACGTAGAGAGCTGAAAAGAATCAGTAGGTTATGAATCCAGTTTATAGATAATCACGATACGAATGACGCTAGTAGGGCACTGGAAACCGAAATGGTCCGAAATTAGAGGACTTGATATTCCGGTACTATTGGTGAAGACACCTTTAGCCCTAAAATGCCTCAAATTTGGGGATGCCGTTGCGGAAACAGCCGAAAGCCTGGCAACACCGGAGCAGGATATTTTATTTATTTGCCGAAGCCCAAACTCCGGGCAGCTGCACCGTTTGGCAGTCACCTTAGGCAGCCAATCGCCAAAAGGATCGTTCTGCCAACTGTTTGGTAAAAGCCGACGGGTGGAAGAAGACGATGAGCAGAAGGGGGGATATACGATGCCACTTTCAGGGATGGTTCAGTGACCAATTTGCGGCACTACGAAAGGGGCAGAATGCGCTTAACGGATGAAGCTCTGGCACAGGTAATCCATGCCCTAGGAGGGTAGCGTTAATGACTAGAGGACCGGCGACCTGCTGGCCCTCGACATCCGTACGGCCCTGATGCATTTAGGAGAAATAACGGGAGAAATCACTACCGATGATCTGCGATAAATTGGGACAATCAATAACTTAATATTTTCTCTAAATTTGCATTGGCAAGTAGACCGGATGTGTCAAAAGTAACACTATGGTAATATGATCATCCCAGTGATACCGGGCCCTGATTTAACAGCGGCTAGTAACAATCCTCATTTGAATCATAAAATTATTTCAAGAGATGAAGAAATTGACTTTAATGCTGGAGGAGTAATTAATCGTCAAACCAATAATTGTAGATAAATGCGTACAATCATTCTTATTTTGCATGTAGTCAGCTTCGGCTGGCTACGTGCCTATAGTCAATCCTGTCAGCAAGAGCAACCCAAAAACCAACACCGAATTGACCTCGTTGAAGGATTTATCTGGCAATCTCAGCAATCGAAGTTTATGACCCATGAGAAGGGTATTGCTTTACTTGAGCAAGAAACCGATTCTTTAGGCCGGGAAGTATGGACACTCACGCCTTACATGGATGATTCCTATCGAGAAGCAAAATCGTTGCCCCGCAGCTATTATAACATAAAGGGATACATCATACTCATTTGGAAAAAGAAGAATATAAGGATCAACCTTTGGATTCCTTACAGAGACAACAACTGCTGAATTGTCTAAAAACAGTGGTTGCGACAGAGTTAGTCCTAAGCTTCCCTTGAGTTAGAAAATGGGTATGGGTTACCGAAACAGATGAGTCTGGTAATTCCAAGCTAGACTCAAATAGTCATGTAGTCAGGCGGAGAATAAAGGTAAAACAGGATATTTCCAACTATGGGCCTACCAGAACTCGGTTCGTTTTTGGCAAAGACGATTCAGTAAAAAGATACTTCTTGTTGGTATATAGCTTTCTATGCTTCCAATTATCTCCTAAAGTTATTATGAAATCATTCTAATCGGAAGATGAGGAAAGCTGGGGGTGGATATGGACATTTCCGAGCTGGAAGCGATTGGAGCAGGAAAACCTCCGGATGCGGATTGAGCAGCGAAATCAGCTATTGCTGGCTATTTTGGATGCACAGGAGGCAAAGAACGAAGAAGAATATCCGAATCCCTGCACAACGGCGTAGGACAGATTTTGTATGCCACTAAACTCAGCTTAAACCGGGTCGAACAGTTGCTTCCTTCTTTAGAAAGAACCTTGTTGGAAGTAAGTCGAAAAAATGGAGGCTTTACTCGCTGAAGCCATTATCGAAACTAAAAGGGCTTCTCATGAACCAGTGCCGATACTGCTCAAAGAATATGGATTTAATAAAGCGATTGAAGATTTTTGTACTCGTTTTGCGGGTAGTGGCATCATTTTCTCCTGTCACAATATTCAGGAAAGGTTACCCGATTAATGGCAAAGGCATTGGCCTGAAGACGATTGAGGATCGGGTCAAGCTACTGGAGGGAAAAGTAGAGGTAGATTCTACTTCCGGTAAAGGTACGCTGATTACCATTATTCTACCATTTCACCCGAACCGTTCATCCTACATCAAAAAGAACGTGCCATTGTCTTCTGGTTCAGTGATCTTTCCAGACAGCCATCTGTTATTTTGACAACTTCGTATTACTCCAGTAGAAAGGGTTTTCCCTTGAGTGTTACTTTTCAATAAGTAATCGATCCATCCTTACTAATGGGTTTGATGGAACATTACGTACAAACGTAGGTACCCTCCTATATATTCCTTTCAACGGTATAAACGGCCTCAGCCAAATACTCGGCAAAGAAATGAATACAAACTCATTCATTTCTGGTATGAAACTGAAACCAAATTCTGGAAGTAGTTTATTTTGCCAATCGATTGCGCGTTCTTTTTGACCTTAATGGATTTATGCTCTAATTTAGCCACCGATTCTGCTAATTGTTCCCGTACTTTCCGGGAAGCCACTTATTCAACTATTCCTTACCCTGATGTTCTTATGTCTGATTTCGCTGAACTTCGCGTAAACGGCCAGTCCTACCAATTGCCAATGGTTGTGGGCACCGAAAAGGAAACGGCTATTGATATTAACGACTTGCGTGACCAATCCGATTGGTAACCCTGACCGGGGTTTCAAAAATACGGGTGCTACCAAAAGCGCCATTACTTTTTGGATGGTGAAACCGGCATCCTGCGTTACCGGGGGTATCCCATCGAACAACTCGCCGATGAATCCAGCTTTCTGGAAGTTTCCTACTTATTAATCTACGGAGAACTGCCCACGCAAGCTCAATTAGATACGTTTACCCACGAAATCCGGGTTCACACCTTAGTGAATGAGGATACCAAGAAGATATTCGATGGGTTTCCGAAGAATGCGCACCCGATGGGTATCTTATCTTCGCTGGTGTGCGCCCTTACGGCCTTCTATCCGGAATCGGTAGGTGATATGACACCGGAACAGGAACATCTTTCCATTATCCGGGTTCTGGCCAAAATGCCCACCATTGCTGCCTGGTCCTACAAAAACCACATGGGGCATCCCGTGAATTATCCTAAAAACAACCTTGACTACTGCTCAAACTTCCTCCACATGATGTTTGCGCTGCCAGTCGAAGAGTATACCGTAAATCCGGCCATTGCCGACGCCTTGAATAAATTGCTGATCCTGCACGCGGACCACGAACAAAACTGTTCTACATCCACGGTTCGCCTGGTCGGTTCGTCCCGGGCCAGCCTGTATTCATCCATATCAGCCGGCATTACTGCCCTGTGGGGACCCTGCACGGCGGCGCCAATCAGGAAGTAATCGAAATGCTGGAAGCCATCCGGGCTGATGGTGGCAACACCCAGAAATACATTGAAATGGCCAAGAATAAGGCCAGTGGCTTCCGCCTGATGGGTTTTGGTCACCGGGTATAAGAAAAACTTCGATCCGCGGGCTAAAATTATGTAAAGTAGCCGCCGACCAGGTACTGAGCCAGTTAGGCATTAATGATCCCGTGCTGGATATTGCCAAACAACTGGAGGAAGCCGCCCTGAAAGATCCCTATTTCGTGGAACGCAAATTGTACCCGGAACGTGGACTTTACTTCGGCATCATTTACCGCGCATTAGGCATTCCGACGGACATGTTCACGGTAATGTTTGCCTTGGGCTGCCTGCCCGGCTGGATTGCCCAGTGGAAAGAAATGCGCGAAACGAAGGAGCCCATTGGCCGTCCGCGTCAGATCTACGTGGGTAAGCAGGAGCGCAACTACGCATCAATTGGAGACCGGAAATAAGCTCTATAAGCATTAACCATTCGCATTTTTATACGCTAAAACCCACCAGGAGGCTTCTTGGTGGGTTTTGTTGTTTTTGCAGCGGAGTACAGTTTTTGCAGCGGAGTACAGTCCAATAAGTGAACAAGTTTTAAGCCTGTGCAATTTTGTATTGTTTAGTTGCTCTATAATAAGAGATGAGTCCTATAATTATTTATTAATCAAAGGATTATACAAGTTTTTTCTCCGGTATCTTTGATGAAATTAACGATTGGCTTACATTTAGCCAACCAGTCAAACATGCGTCTATTAACGAGTTAGGTACTAGGTACAATACAAAGACTCTTCCCAGTAGACTAATATGGCTAATAATTTAAAGGATATAATTCTTCAAGTAAAGTAGGCCAAATCGGAGTGTTGGTTTTTTCTGCATACACATTAGCATGGGGAATCGTTGAACCTTTGGATCTAGATTGGATTAGATCGAATGGTTTTATTAGAAAAAGTCACTTTAGACGCGGTTAATCAAAACTTGATACAAGATGGTCACCTTGGGAACGTTGTTAATATCAACGCCAAGCATCTACAACAAGTCGGAGAAAATGCTCTTTAAAGGTATAGATACGCAGAAGAGAAAAATGCTCAAAAATACAACCTTATGAACAGGTCGCTCGAACTTATACCTCATCAAAACTAGAATTCCTATTGAAAGGCATGCGCTTGTGGTTCTTCTTATTGTCCAGGACACCGTGGCACTGGGGCAGACTGAAAGCCTACCAGAAGTAGTCATAACCTCCTGAATGGGAAAACCCAGGTACGTACCAGTGAAAATGGGGGGAACTACAAGTGAATGTCTCCCCCAAAGATGTTCAAACATTCAAGGCCCGTGGATGGGTCCGGTATAGTGACTTTATGCCCGCGGCGACGGCAAGGCCGATGATATGGACGCTATCGCCGGAGCCCATGCATTCGCCAATGGGCATGGTCTGCCAGTAAAGGCGGGCGAGGGCACTACCTACTACATTGGTGGTAAGGAGCGCACCGCCGTGATCCGTACGAATACCGATTTGGGAACGGCGGCCTTCATCATTGACGATACCGAAGTGCAAAATCGTAATGCCTCCATTTTCCTGGTCAGTTCCAGTCTGCAACCGTTTGGGTTGAAAGGAATAGCTTCACTTAAACGGAATCAGGATAAAATCGACGCTTCCTTTCCCGACCCTGTCTGATCACGGTAACCATTCGCAGGTGAAGCACTACATCCGGTTTGGATTGAACCAAAACAATGGAGCGGCGCAGACGGATATCTTCATGGTGGATAAAAAATGGAAAGGTGATATGAACGCTCCGATCATCTGGGACTTCGACCAAATCACGGATATCAGTGCGCTTCCCATTGACGAAAAGCCACTCGACTATCACTGGGGACGGTTTACTACGATCGCCAATAAGGCAGAATCGAAGTATACCTATTATAGCCGGAACATCGCCATCAAACGCTCTAATGTTCTTATTGACGGGCTCGAACACCGCATCACGGGCGAAGCAGACCAGGGGTGCACCCTACGGCGGCTTCCTCAATATCCGGGACTGCGCCTTTGTAACAGTCAAGAACACCATCCTGACCGGCCACAAAACCTACAGTACCATCGGCGCGGCAGGCAAACCCGTCTCCATGGGCTCCTTACGACATTTCCGCTAACCGCGCCCTGAATGTATCCTTCATTAACTGCAGCCAGACCAACGATATCAATGACCGAACGTACTGGGGTATTCTGGGGTCCAACTACTGCAAGAATATGCTGTATGATCGTTGTGTCTTTTCACGGTTCGATGCCCACATGGGGGTGGCCAATGCCACCATCCGCAATTCGACCTTGGGACACATGGGCATCAACGCCATCGGCAGCGGGACTTTAACGGTCGAGAACAGTACGATCCGCGCCAATACCCTCATCAATCTGCGCTCCGACTATGGCAGCACCTGGCAGGGTGAATTCGTGATCCGCAACTGTATTTTCGTGCCGGCAGGCGGCAGACCCGGCAGCGCCTCCCTGATCGGTGGATCTTATTCGGGTCAGCATGATTTTGGTTATACCTGCTACATGCCGGAACGCATCCTGATTGAAAATCTTCATATCGATGACTCCAATCATCCGGAGAGCTACCAGGGGCCTGCTGTTTTCTCGAATTTCAACCCCCACATGACTGACGATTCCTGGCAGGAGAACTTCCCCTATATCAAAACCAGAGAAGTTATACTCACGAATGTGACCACCGCCAGCGGCAAGGCCCTGCGCATCAGCGACAATACGTTCATGTTCAGGAATGTAAAAGTGGAAGTCCAATGATGCGAGGTAAGCAGTGCCGTTTACCGTGGTTTTTCTGCCATTGCTGGTGTTTCTCACCAGCTACTCATCCGCACCCGTACACACCTCATTCGACGGTAATAACACAGGGAAGGCTAACATCTTTCGTATATTTTGGAATTGTCCAAACTCTCATCTAATGCTGCACAGACAAGAACAAACATTGACCATAGCTTAACTTAAATCGATAATAGCAGCAACATGACAGAAGTTGACAGAACATGTATTTCCGCTACTACAGAAATACCTATAGCGGTCATTATAACAGACTACACCACAAAATAAGACTATTATGGAAAAAAAGCAACCGGCACGTATCTGGCGCTGGATGGCGCTGGTAAGTGTCTTCTTGAATATTGCCCTGAATTATTGGACCAATATCAATCCAATCAATGGCCAGCGGATTGGTGAAGTGTCAGACCAGTACCCTACCCTGTTTACCCCGGCCGGATACGCATTCTCCATCTGGGGATTGATTTACCTGGCATTCATCATTTACGTAATTTATCAGTTACTGCCCGCCCAGCGCAAGGATGTTCTGTTTGACCGGCTGGCCGGACCGCTGATTGCCACCAGTCTGCTGAGTATCATATGGCTCATCAGTTTCAGTCACGAAATGATTCTGGTGAGTGTATTGATACTTATTGCCATGTTGCTGAACGGTATTGTGCTGCTCGTTCGTACCAGGAGATGGATTGCCCAATATAAGCGGCACCAATGGGTCAGTATCCCGTTTGGCCTTTACGCGGGTTGGCTTTCAGTAGCTACCATAGCCAATGTAGCTATAGGATTATCCAGTCTGGGCTGGCAAGGCGGCGCATGGGGAGAAGCACCCTGGGCAATCATTATGATCATTGTTGCCTTCGTTATCGGCATGCTCATTAGCTGGCATCTGCGGGATGTTGTCTATCCGCTGGTGATTGTATGGGCCAGCGTGGCCATATGGTTTGCCAGGAAAGACGAACAGAGATTAGTAGCATCGATGGCCCTTGCCTGTGCGGTAGTATTATTCATCTGGGTAATCGGATACGGAATCTGGCTTTTCCGTCATTCTTTACGAAGGATACCGACCGCTTAAACAGGAAAAATCATCCCTGTTCTCTCTCCTCCCGGTACGTATGGCTTCGGAGGACACTGTCTATTTTCTGGTGGCCGTTCACTATCTTTCGCCATACGATTGACTCCTTTCTGACGACTCCCACTTCGAGCAACGCTGCATCACTAAAATCTTCCTGAGTACCAATTTTCAGACGGTAGACCTTGGCCAGCTTAAAATGCGCATCCGCAAACCGGGTAGCAATGGCCAGGTTACAGCTCCGCTTTTCATCGGCCAGACTGGGATATAACAGAATATCGACGGGCTCCGGGTGATCATACAATAGGTAATGACCAATTAAAGCGGACAGATCATACGCTTCTCCCGTAAAAACACTCCAGTATAAGTAGTAGAGCTCCTTTAACGATTCTTCCTGAGCCGGAGAACGACGGGCAGCACTGCTGAGCAGCTGTTCCCGTTCGGCCAAAATCGGAGTCCAAAAGGCAGGGTGGTTCTGTTCCTCATTAAGAAACAAGTAGATCAATGCATTACGAGGCTGGCGGAACTGCCACTTACTCAGGTAAACAATTTCTTCCGGTGGGCAGTCAGATTCCCGTAAGGCCGTTACCGGATTATCCGCTACGTAAAATACGGGGCATCCGGCCAGGTTAGCCCGGGCCTGCATACATTTGTCCGCTGGTGGATAGGAGAACGTAGCAATTCGATTCCGGTCCTGGTCCATCAGCTTTTCCTTAACGACCCGGTATAGGGGTAAGGCATAGCCTTCAGGTTCAAACCGGTAAGCCAAACAGGAAAGCTGACGGATTCCCGACAGAATGACTGCCTTAGACTCCAGATTTCTATCCCGCTTCCACCCATCTATGGCCGCTTTTACCGCAGCTGGCGAGGGCAAATCCAACTTTGCTTTTTCCTGCATAGCGTTCCTTTCCGAGGAATAGAACGGAAAAAAGAGAGCCGGGTAGGCAAAAAATTAAAGCATTTAATGGAACGTACTAAAAATACGATTGTCCGTTTCCTAAAAACCTTGACTGCTGCTAAACGTGCTGGTACCCCGGTTAGGCCGGAGTTGCTTCTGTAACGAGGTGATTTGCTGGGTGAGTTCTTCAATCCGGTTCCGTTCAGTCTGTAGTTCCCGTCCCAGTTGCGTTTGTTTTTCCAGCATCCGCTGACGGTAGCCTTCCAATTCAGCCTTTACCTCGTCGTAATCTTTGCGGGCAGCCACGGCCACTTTGTTACTAGATTGATAGCTCATAAAGGCTACGGCGGCAACCACCACCAGCAGGGTAAAAACGATATACGTCAGCACCACGTAAGTATCTTTCATAATGGGAATACCCAGTACAGATACCCGGGCATTGTCATACTCACGCTGCACAATAGCCTGCTCCCTGGATTGAATTGCTTGCTGGAGGGTAGACATCTGCGCCTTCTGATTGGCCCCCAAGTTGTCAATCTGAGATTGAAGATCCGCAATTTTACGCTGGGCATTCTGCACCTCCCGGCGTGAACGCTGAAGGGAGTCTTCCACGCTATTCCAGAATGAATTAAGCAAACTCTGCCGTACTACTTTGTACTCCTGGTAATTATTGGACTTTTGCAGAATATCCTGGTATTGGCGTACCAACGGCCCGTTGCTTAGTCGGGGAGGCGCTGCAGCTTTTTTGGCCCGGGTAGTATCGGTTTGGGCGGGGGCAACGCACACACAGTTAAAAAAAATCAGCAGGGGTGCAATCCATATCAGATGCTTCTTCATAATGTAGCTTTTAAATAATGGCAATAGCTGGAAGTTTTTATTCAGAAAGAGATATTTAAGCGGGATATCCTACGTATTGGAAGAAATCAAACGCAATTTTAACCAATTATGCTCATAATTTTCAGGTAAGAGCAATTTTTTAGAGAATAACAAAATTTCCGCAATTTTATTGCCGCCAGGTAACGCAATATGTAATATCCAATTTAAAATAATAGCCATTCATCCACTGATACTTTGGTTAACAAGCAGCTAATCGGCATTTACGGGTTCAAAAGCCTATTATTAATTAGATAGACCAACTATTTTTTTATCCACACATGTAATAAAATTCCAATAATATCCATTTTTTGGGATGCTTCTGGGGTAAAACGCGTGGTAATTTGGTGATTACCTTCGTTCGCGCCACCGGCTTACTGACCTGGCAGACTGGGTAATTTCCTGTTCGGGTTTTTGATGCCCCTCATGCAACATCGCAATCAGAGCCGCGGCAATGGCCGCCTCCAGTGGTTCTGCTGCTTTTTGCAAAAGCCCGGGGGTAAAATACCGGCTTACAAAATGGGTATCGAACTGGCCCGAGAGAAAAGCTTCGTGTTGCATGACAAAATGGCAAAACGGCAGCGTGGTTTCTACACCCGTGATCTGGTACTCCTCAATGGCCCTTTTCATGCGATTGATGGCGTCAGTCCGGGTTTGACCGTAAGTAACCAGTTTTGCGATCATCGGGTCGTAATAAATGGGAATATCCATTCCCTGCTCAAAACCATCATCTACCCGAATGCCCGGTCCTTGCGGCCTGATATAGGTCTGCAAACGGCCGATATCGGGGAGGAAACCATTTTGGGGATCTTCCGCGTATACCCGGCTCTCAATGGCATGTCCCCTGATTTGTAAATCCTCCTGCCGGAAGGCCAAAGTTTCTCCCTGAGCAATGCGAATCTGCTCCTTGACCAGATCCACTCCAGTAATCAGCTCGGTAACGGGATGTTCTACCTGAAGCCGGGTATTCATTTCGAGGAAATAGTAATTAAGCCCTTCATCCACAATAAACTCTACCGTACCCGCTCCGTAATACCCACAGGCCCGGGCCACATCTACGGCACTCCGGCCCATCGCTTCCCGGATTTGGGGAGTAAGCACGGAAGAAGGGGCCTCCTCCACTACCTTCTGGTGCCGGCGTTGAATGGAACACTCCCGTTCAAACAGGTGCACGATGTTTCCCAGTTGGTCGCCCAGTACCTGAATCTCGATGTGTTTAGGGGAAGTAATGTATTTTTCAATGAACACGGAGCCATCGCCGAAGGCCGAAACCGCTTCACTGACGGCCCGCTGCATCTGCTCCTCAAACTCAGACTCACGCTCTACAACCCTCATTCCTTTTCCCCCGCCTCCGGCACTGGCTTTAATCAGGACCGGATAGCCAATAGTCCGGCAAATGGATTTTGCCGCTGACACATCCGTGATGGCCTGCGCCGAACCGGGAACCATGGGGATATTATACTGTGCTGCCGCGGCTTTGGCGGCCAGCTTGCTCCCCATCGTCTGAATGGACTCCGGGGAAGGGCCGATAAAAATCAACCCGGCTTGGCTGACTTCCCGGGCAAAAGCGGCATTTTCCGATAAAAATCCGTATCCCGGGTGAATGGCTTCGGCTCCCGTCTGGCGGCAAGCCTCAATAATTTTATCGCCCCGCAGGTAAGATTGTCCCGATGGGGCCGGGCCAATACACACTGCTTCGTCGGCATACCGCACATGCAGCGCCTGCCGGTCGGCTTCACTGTATACGGCCACCGTGGCAATTCCCATTTCACGGGCTGAACGCATCACGCGGAGGGCAATTTCACCGCGGTTCGCCACCAGAATTTTGCTTAGTTTCATTATCTTAAACCAGGACTTTCACGTTGCTTGAAAGCCTAAACATACTTAAAAGGTATCTATATCGGAGGAGCACAC
>JAUJNL010000051.1 GCA_030448185.1 Cytophagales bacterium
TTCCCACGCTGCCGAGCAGCACGCTACGCTGCTGCTGAACAACTTTCTTTCGCCGTTGAAGAAAAAACTCGATAACCGGCACATGTCGTGGGTGACTTTTACGGACCCCGAAGTAGCCACTTTTGGCTACAGCGAGCAGCAACTGAAGGAGCAAGACACGGCGTACGAAAAGCTGACCCTTGACTTTGAGGAGGATGACCGGGCCGTGGTGGAAGACTACCAGTACGGCAAATTGATTCTGTACGTGGAAAATGGCGGCTTGCTCAACCAGAACCCTAAACTTCTGGGCGGCTCGATGGTAGCTCCGAACGCCGGGGAGATGTTCCAGGAACTCGTGCTGGCTAATTCAGAAGGAATCGGCATCAATGCACTGTTTAACAAAATATACGCCTACCCTACCTCGTCGGCCGTCAACAAAAGAATTGTACTCAACAAAAAGCAGGCGCAGCTTACGCCCTTGATTAAGAAAGGCCTCCAGGTGTTGTACGCGATCTGATTCGCCTTTAACGCCCCATCGCCGTCCACCGTTACTGTCAGTAAACGTGTCAATGACGGCCAAGAGCCTCATTGACAAGAAGGACCATCCGGTAATCCTGCAAAATATCAAGGCGACACATAGTAAATACGGCAAGTTTCTCAAACAAGCTGCCGGGCTTACCAATGTACCTGAAATCATTCTGCATTCCATTATTTACCTGGAGAGCGCCGGTAAACCCCTGGTAGTTTCTGGGGTGGGATTGAAAAGGAAAGGGGAGAAGCGGCCCCTCTGTGGTATATCGGGCATCTGGCTGAAGAAAGGATTTTCGACCACCATCTGATCAATCACCGTTTTGGCTTCCGATGCGGCTCCGCCCCGCACAAACAGCCCTTCTTCTTCGCCTACCCGGGTGGCTCCGGGCAAAGTCTGTATCGTGGCGTAAATGTCCGCGTTGGTACTGGCCGTAGTGACAATGTCCAGCGGTTTGAGGACGGTCATTTTCTTTTCATCACTGGCTTCAAATGAACCGGCTGCAATCACTACCGTATTTAGTTCATTGGCTTTTTCTTTCAGTCTGATAATAATCGGGGAGGTTGCTGTGTTCGTTTCCAGGCTTTTTTCTACGGTTTCGTAACCCATAAAACTAGCTACCAGCACAACTTGTCCCTTGGCGGTTGTCTGCAACGAAAACCGGCCCTCGGCATCCGTGGAAGCTCCGTCGTACGTATGTTGGATAAAGACATTTACTCCGGCTAGTGGCTCATTTTTTTCGTTTGTTACCTGACCGGTAAAGGTGGTTTGCGCAGAGACTAGACCAGTCAGCAGCAGGGCCGTCAGGAAGGAGAAGTATTTTTCATTACCGTGCAGCGTTAGAAAGTAATCCAAAGAAAGGACTCAATGCTGCTCCGGCGAAGCTATTTCTGACTAACCTGGAATTTTGCGGAGTGAAATGAATGGTGAAGCCGATGAATACGGGAAAAGTTTTGCCGGAAAGCGGAAATGAGGGAACCAGCATAGTCTTAAAAAGAAACCGTATTTAAAACCTATTTGCTTAGAAATAACGTATCTATCAAAAGCCGATAAGTACTTATTACCGAAAATAACTGCTAACCTACTCTCATTGAGCCATGCTGACGATTCTTTGTCCTACTGACTTTTCACCGACAGCCGATAAGGCACTCCACTATGCCACTGCTTTGGCATCAAAAGCAAAGGCCCGCATTATACTTTTGCACATTACTCCCTTCCTGGTTGCAGATCCAGATACCTTCTTCACTCCCGATTCGGTGTATAGTGTAGATGAGTCCAAATCGAAATTACAGCAATTAACTCAAAAGGTGTCTGGTCAGGTTCCTTGCGAAGCCGTACACAAAGTAGGTGACGCCACGGATAGCATTGTGGATTTCGCGAAAAATAGCCAGGCCGATTTGGTTGTCATGGGCACTAAGGGAGCAGGTGGTACCCCGGACGCTCTTGTGGGCAGTACAGTAGCCGGCGTGCTGACGAAAACGGAACGGCCAGTACTGGTGATTCCTGCTAACGCTGACATTACCCCCATCCCGAAAATAGTATATGCCGCTGATCTGCAAGACCTGAAAAGGTCGGCCATTGACCCATTGCTGGCAATGGCAAGACTGCTGGGATCCGAAATTATGGTTCTTAATGTTGCTCCTAGCTCCAAGGCACTTCCCGAAGAAAAAGCAGGTGAAGCCTTAAAGCTGGAGGATTTGATGGGGGATGTCCCCTCTTCCACCCACGTAATTGTGCATGACGACATAGCGGAGGGCATTGAAAAATTTATTCAGGACCAGGGGGCAGGTATGCTGGCCATTGTAGCCCGTAAGCACGGCTTCTTCCAGTCAATGTTCCATGATAGCATTACCCGCAGAATGGCCCTGCACACGCATATTCCGCTGCTGGCACTAGTGGAGTAGGGGGCAATGGCAACAGCAATATGGCCCGCTAAAAATCGAATGTTTCGCAATGAATGACGTTTGGCTCGAAGGCTAACAAATAGGCTTTGTCTTCGGGGTAATAGCGGGCCTTTTCGTAGTCTTCGCCGGCAAACTTTTTAATGCTTTCGTAGCTGTCCCATCGGGTCACCGTCCAGAAATGACACTGATCGCCTTCGATGCGGCGGAGCACTTGTACACCCAGGTTTCCGGGTACCTTCCGGTAGTCTTCAATTCCCGTTTCTGTCAGGTATTGCAGGTATGCTCCGGCGTCACTGGCCCGGGTTAGTCCGTGCCAGATTCGGGTAATTATGGCGTTCATGAATTCTGAATTTTTTGAGTAAGGAAAAGGCTATGCGAACTGCTTTCCCATCAGTTGTCCCTACTTATCAAGTGGGTAGAGTGGTTTAGAAGCAGTGGTCTGACTAACAAAAAGGATGGCATCAAAGCAGTCCGGCAATACACCCGTGGTTGTCCTGGCATGATAACGGATCGTGTGCGGAGCATCAAACCAATCTTTTAATACTTTATCTTCTCTAGCCTGCTTAAAATCTACAAAGACTACGGGTTTTCCCAGTTGGTTTACGGTATGCGTAAAACTACCTGGCTCAGCCGGAGGAAGTTCCTGTTTTCCCAGTTTACGGGGACTTCCCCCTAATCCGGTGTAACTCCCTTCAAAGCAGTCAAATCCAATTGCGTACACCTGCTGACCATACAGCTTTTTTAAATAGGAACCCATCGAGTTTTTCCAGTATCCCGGATAGCCTCCCTGCGAAATATGAGCGTTGTGGGCCCACAATACAATCTTGCTGTCTGGGCCTTCGTGCTCCAATATCCATTTTACATTTGCCGCCATACAGCTGTCCCGGCTACTGGTGAGTTGTGAATAAGTAGCTTTTTGCTGGTGGAGTTTTTTATACGTAGTACGCATCTGCAAATGCTGCTTCAATATATTAGCATGCTGCAGGGCTAACCGCCAAGCTTTCTTCGAAGCAAATGATTGATATTGCGCTTTCTTGTCTTTCTGGGGATTAGCTAGATTAATAGCCAGAAGTTCTTCTTCCAGCCGAGTTACTTCCGGGGCATCTTTTTCTAACAAGGTGAATAGCTCAACGGGGGAAGATTTAATCGTTTGTAGATAAAGATTTGCCTTCAATCCCAGTTTTAATCCGGTTTGAGTATAAAAGTGTGATTGTATTGCAGTAAATGAGGGAAGTTCTTTAGCGAACGTTACTCTCCAATACCTCATTCCCATTCTATTGTTTGAATTGAGCACAATGGACCAACCGCTGACGTATACACCCCCATTGCGGTAAGGCTTTGCGCTTTGGTAAGCCCATTTATCGGTTAATGTGATGTCTCGTTTTTATCCTTCTTACTTTTTATTAGATCTTATTTTAATTATACCTTGACGGATAAGACAGATAATGATCAATATAAACAAAAGTACAGCTTACTGCCATGACAAATAAAATAGTTAAGAAAATGGCTTTCCCTAACTTGATAATCTTATCAGCTGTTGTGTATTGAGACCAAAAATATTGTATCCAATAAACCAATGCTAAATAGGAAATCAATCCAAATAAAAATAAAATCACTAAGCTAGGAATCATTATAAATGCTGACAAAGCTTCTTTATTAAAGTTCATTCCCATAAGAAATAGTACCGCTAATGAACTTAGTAGCACGTTTCTCTCACACTTCCAATAGTCAACTATCCATGTGAAATAGCTCTTCATAAATTCTTTAATTAGACCTAACAAACTAATACACCCAATTAAACCAAGGATTGTACAGGCACAATTCACAAGTGCCTTCACGATCCTAGACAGATAGCAATTATCGTATTATCAGCCTAGCTTTCCTTAAGCAAGGCCGGTAATAAACTAATATCAGCTAGTTCTTGGTAGGAGATCCCTTCTACGTGGTGTAATTCTACGGTTTCATGCGCCCAGGTAATATGAAAAGGAATATGCACCGCTCTGGCTCCAATCTTGCACACGGGCAGAATATCCGATTTCAGCGAGTTACCCACCATCATAAATTCGTCCGGATTGATTTGGTTCCGCTTCAGAATGCTTGCATAATTCTTCTCGTCCTTTTCACTGACAATCTCCACTTTACTGAAATAGTCGGCAATGCCCGACCGGGCAATCTTACTCTCCTGGTCAAACAGGTCGCCTTTGGTTACAATCATCAGTTCGTAGGTCTGCCCCAATTGTTCGATGGTTTCGGCTACGTTGGGAAGTAACTGTACCGGATGCTGTAACATTTCCTTTCCCAAGTCGATGAGTTGCTGAATTTCCGCACCGCTGACTTTGCCTTCCGAAAGCTCAATGGCGGTTTCAATCATGGAAAGCATAAATCCTTTAATGCCATAGCCAAACAGCTTCAGATTCCGGATTTCGGTCTGGTACAATTGAGTCTCCAGCACCTCAGCTTTCACATAGGGTTCCAGCACCGCTTTGCAACGTTCCTGGGCCTCAGTAAAAATAGGCTCATTCACCCAAAGGGTATCATCCGCATCAAATGCAATTACACGAAGGTTACTCATGGTAAATAATAGTTCAGATTAAGGGATTGTCAGTGATCATCTGTAAGATTAGAACGCAATAAATCATGAAATCAATGAGCCGGTCCAAACGTTTGAGTGGATTTGGGGACGATCCAGAAGCTTACGCTCCGTTACGTACCTAATTGGCGACTGCCCATCTTCCTTCTAGCCTCGTACTTCCTGCTTGAGATTCTGCTAAAAGGAATGTCATCCATCGCTGATCTTATATTTTATTCCTCATTCAACCAGTCCCCAAACACTTCCAGGAACTGGCCTACGTGGTAAGCGTCCATCAGTCCGTGATGGACATATACAGCCACCGGCAGCAGTAACTTCTCCCCTTCCTTATGATATTTGCCGAAGGATATTTTAGGAACACTGTCTTTATAGGTAAAGCTCCGGGCATGCGTCAGACCGGTAAAACGCACCCAGGGAACGGCCGAGTAATGGATCACGTCAATTCTGCCAGTTTCCGCGTTGAGCCCGAGGCCGCTTGACTGCTGGACGGCCGCTACTTTTTGACTGGCTGACTCTATGAATTCGGATAAGCAGGCCTTGTATTCGAAGAATGAAAACCCAAATGTATGGTCATCCCGGCTGATAGTAGGCGAGGCATGAATCTGGTTATAACAATACACCTTTTCATTCTCGATCCGGTACCGGAAGGCTTCCACCTGATTAACGGCTCTCAGTGACTGGTATAGGTAATATAGAAAGAAAGAGACTTTTTGTGCCTTGGCCCGCTTGTAGGCTTTCGTACAGTCCACATCAGTCACCAGTCCAAAATAAGGTTCCTCAAAGCCCGAAAAGAACTGAAAATGCTCCTTCCGGTTCCAGCTATCCAGTAAAATCTCCTTTCGCATATGGATAAGTAGTTATTAAGCTGTTTTGGGATTTTCTGAACAAATTTTTTGTTCCCTCTGGAGATGACAGGCAGGATGGTTAATCATTACCTGACCCAACCGCAGCCGGTTTAATAACGGGGTGGGCAATTTAAAAAGTTTTGGTAAAAAAGAAAGGGTTGCCAGGAGCACACTTGAGTTAAGAAACAACTCTTCGCGTAAATCCTTACAACCCCTGTTAACCGGAAACAGCAAACCGGCAACCAGCAACTAAAACCGAAAACCAGCAACTACTTCTTGGCACTGTACATGACCCGCCAAACCCGGCCTTTGACTGAATCAGAAATATACAGGGAACCATCCGGGCCCTGCGCCAAACCTACCGGCCGGTGCTTAGCGTCACCGGGGCTCTTGATTTCGGGACCACCCGCGAAGCCTTCGGCAAAAGGCTCCCACTTACCGGAGGGCTTGCCATCCGTCCCGAAAGGCACAAAGGCCACAAAATAACCGCCCTGGTTTAATGGTGCCCGGTTCCAGGAGCCGTGAAAAGCAATGAACGCTCCGTTTTTATATTTAGCCGGAAACTGGTTGCCCGTGTAGAAAAGCACGTCATTAGGCGCCCAGTGACCGGGAAAGGCCATAATTGGTTTTTCCTTGCCCTCGCAGCGTTCAACCTTCCTGCCATCCCCGCCGTATTCGGGGTTCAGCAACTTCTTGCTTTGCTGAGGATCGTAGTAGCAGTAGGGCCAGCCGAAATCGGCGCCTTTTTTCACCAGCAAAAATTCTTCGCCGGGCAGTTCGGCACTCTGCTCATCGTTATAATATTCCGGAAATAGCTGGCTGAGCATATCGCGGCCGTGTTGCAGGGCATATAGCTGCTTGCTGACCGGGTTCCAGTCCAAGGCTACGGCATTACGGATACCCGTTGCAAAGCGAATTCCGTCTTTCTGGGCCTGGTTGGGCTTATTGGCATCAAATTGCCAGATACCGGCATGGTTTTCCAGCAGGGGACAAGGATCTTGACTGGCTGAGCCTTTTACCCGGTCTTTTTCCTGACAGGCATTGGAGGGAGCTCCTACATTCACGTACAGTTTACCTTGGTTATCCAGGGCAATGGATTTGGCTTCGTGGCTTCGCTGTTTAGGCAGGCTGGCGACAATTACTTCGGGCTGGGCATTGTCATCTACTGTGCCGTCTTTAATTGGATAGCGGTATACGGAAGTATCGGAAGAGGCGTAGAGGTAGCCGTTGGCTACGCCAATGCCCGTGCCCGGAAAGGTACCAAAACCTTTGACTACATCCGCTTTGCCATCTTTATTGGTATCCCGGAGCAAAAAAATTCCTTTGCCGTCTTTCAACCTACCCATTTTTACGTACACGTCGCCGTTATTATTGACGGTAATATGCCGGGCTCTGCCGAGGGAATCTACTACTGTAACAGCCCCAAAACCGGCAGGGAGTGTAATGCCACCGTTGTCGGCATCCGGGGCAGGTAGCGTAATTTGGGCATTGGACCGGTGATTAGAAACTTCGATGCTGGCGGTAAATACGGAAGCGGCAAGCAGCAAAGCGGCTGGCAGCAAAACCTTTGTTCTGACTCTCGAAAGCGTAACGCGGAGAAGCGTAACTATTTTCATGTGCATAAGTTTAAGTGGTACTCAAATATAGAGACTTGTTTGAAAACCTCATCCTAAATCCTTTCCTCAAATCTTCCGTTCAGGCTGGCCCGAAAACTTTCATTTTAGTCCCCTGCTGAGAAGGACTTGAAGAATATGATAATCTTACTCCCCTCTGGGCAACTCCTGAGCACGGGAGTGCGAACTATCTCAGCGAAGCTAAAGGAGCGAACGAAGTTCTGGGGCCGGGGGTGAGGTGTTAAAATTAAACTCTGCCGCAAATTTTTTATCTGCTGGTCATTACCTACCTTTGTGCGGCAAATAACGGTTCCTACACCTTCTTATTTGCCATGACCTTAGATACCTCCAAGTTCCTCTACGAGGCCCTTACCTACGACGATGTACTGCTGCTGCCGGCGTACTCCGAAGTGCTCCCCCGCGAAACTGACACCCGTACCCAACTCACCCGCAACATTCGCCTGAATATTCCCTTGATTTCGGCGGCTATGGATACGGTCACTGAGTACGAACTGGCCATTGCCATGGCGCAGGAAGGGGGTATTGGCATGATTCACAAAAACATGCGCATTGACGAACAGGCCGAGCAGGTCCGCAAAGTGAAGCGTTCCGAAAGCGGCATGATTCTCGACCCGATTACCCTGGATGAAAAAGCCACGCTGGGCGATGCGCACCGGATTATGCGGGACTTTAAAATCGGGGGAATTCCCGTGATCAATAATAATGGTCAACTGGTGGGCATTCTCACCAACCGCGATCTGCGTTTTGAAAAAGTCATGAGCAAACCCGTAGTGCAGGTCATGACCAAGGAAAACCTGATTACGGCACCCGAAGGCATTGATTTATCCAAAGCAGAAGAGATTCTGCAGGAGTATAAGATCGAAAAACTGCCTATCGTCAACAAAGAACGTAAGCTGGTTGGGCTGGTCACGTATAAAGATATTCTCAAGAAGAGAAGCCATCCTACTGCCTGTAAAGATTCGTATGGCCGGTTACGGGTAGGTGCTGCCGTAGGCGTTACCCCCGATCTGCTTGACCGCGTTGCAGCCCTGATCAAAGCGGGGGTAGATGTAATCAGTATTGACACCGCACACGGGCATTCTTCGGGCGTAATTAATGCTTTAAAGGGAGTAAAAGCCAGTTTCAAAGAGCTACAGGTAATTGTAGGCAACGTAGCCACGGGAGCCGGAGCCAAAGCCTTAGCTGAAGCCGGAGCCGATGCCGTAAAGGTAGGCGTAGGGCCAGGCAGCATCTGTACTACTCGCATCATTGCCGGTGTAGGCATGCCGCAATTAACTGCCGTTTATGAAGCAGCTAAGGCCGTGAAAGGTACTGGCGTACCCATTATCGCCGATGGAGGCATCCGGTTTTCGGGAGACGTGGCTAAAGCGATTGCCGGCGGAGCCAGCAGCATTATGATTGGTTCGCTGTTGGCCGGTACGGAAGAAGCTCCCGGCGAAATGGTCATCTACGAAGGCCGTAAATTCAAAACGTACCGCGGCATGGGTTCGCTGGAAGCCATGGAAGATGGCTCCAAGGACCGCTATTTCCAGGACGCTGAAGACGATATCAAGAAGCTGGTACCGGAAGGAATTGTAGGCCGGGTGCCTTTCAAAGGCCGCGTTTCGGAAGTAGTATACCAGATGGTCGGTGGTCTCAAAGCCGGTATGGGCTATTGCGGCGCTAAAGACATTGAAGCGCTGAAGGATGCTAAATTTGTGAAAATCACGGCTGCGGGGGCCAAAGAAAGCCATCCCCACGATGTACAGATTACCCGTGAGGCGCCGAACTACAGCCGGTAGTTGTTCGATTTAGGGTTGCTGGTTTTTAGTCTCCGGTTGACCTTGACCCAGGCCGTTTATAGTATAATACCGTCATTACGAACAAATAGGCGTGAAGAATTTTTCACCCCTACTTGTTCGTAATGACGGTATTCTAATTCATCTATTCTATTGTCTTTTTTGCTTCTTAATTCGGGTCGGTAGTGCCCGTACCAAAATTATATTCCTATGGGCTTTTTTTTATCCCTTTCCGGGGTTATTAACCGCGACGCTGCACAGGTCGAGACCAGTATCCGAAAATACACGGAGAAATTAAGTGGAGGATTTGAGAAAGCCAACATCGGCATCGATCACCCGAATATTGCAATCATCGGGCAGACCGGACCCAATACAACCCTGGTTTATCCCGACAGTTTTGCCGAATGGGATGATGCCTCCGCTTTTTTGTCCCAAGAACTGGGTGCTGCCGTATTTTCCTTCCACATTCACGACGAGGACCTCTGGATGTTTCAGCTTTTTGTAAATGGAGAAGTGGTAACCCGGTTCAATCCCATTCCCGATTATTGGGTAGAGGATGTTACCGTTGAAGAACTGGACAGTTGGAAAGGGGATGCCGCCCTGATCAGTGGGCACGTACCCGGGGTACAAGCATCAACCATTGAAAAGTATTTTATCCGTTGGGACTGGGAGTACGACGAGGATGAAAAAGCCTACGAAGGAGACGAATATGGCTATGGGGACTGCTGGCAATTATTGGATTTTATGAAAAAATTAGGTCTGGATTATCCTATTGATGAAACCGGCAAAGTAAATGGTAAAAAATACCGGCTCTGGACGAGAACGCTGCCACTGGAATCCTGACGTAAGAGGCGAAGCGGGTGGTTGGCCTGGCTTTCAGCGCCGGAATACTATATCCATCAGGAGTTCTTTCGGTAAAAGGATCGTGCCGTTGTGATACCTTTATATTTCCTGAATCCCGGTCTTTTTCTTGGTTTGGTCATCAAAGAAGTTTACATACGCTGGCCCGGCTTTTTTGAGTACTCTTCGGCGGTACCAGGGCAGATTGTCTGGAAAGGAAGCATATTCGGCCGAAAGCTGCCGGAAGCGTTCATCTAACCGCTCAATAATAGTGACAAATTTCTCGTACTCCTCGTACCCATTCAGTTCTCTGCACTTCAGAATTAAGTCCATATCCGCGCGGCTTAAGTCCAGATCGTTGTCCAGTTCAGCGGGTATCCAGTTATAGCCGTCCTCTATTTCTTCAATCAGACCCGCCCAACCGTCAATTGCCTCGCAGGGCGATAATGTTTTATCCAGCGGCTGGCCTATCTCTTTCAATTTCTGGATAAAGTCCTCATCCTTAAAGTAAATTCCGTGCCGGAGGCAATATCCTCGTTCTTCCTTAGGGGTAATCTGCATATGATCAGGAGTTAGGGGTTATTCTTTCTGCAATGGGTATACTTGTTTAAACCGTTTGTCCCTTGCTTTATACTCCATATATCCCCAGCCTATTCCTGCAACTGAAAACACCACTAATTCAATTATAAAACGGGATAAATCGAATTGGGACATTACAAATCGAATATTAAAAAAATAAATTAGTAAACCAGTCGGTAGTGACGAGAAAAGCACTCCATGCACGAATACATACCGCCATTTGTTCTCCCTTATCACTTTCCATTTCTCCAGATACCGGCGTTCTTTATGGCTTATCGGTTGCATAGCTTGAGCTATTATTCGGGTTCGAAAATTAGACTAATTACCTGGTTAGGCAAACAGGTTTATATCTACGTATGAACAAGTCTGATAAAAGCGAAAACGTAAAGACCGTCATGGCGAGGCACGAAGCAACTATCACCTTGGGTGAGAACCCGAAGGCTCGTCGAAGACAATAGTTCTCAGCAAAGCTAATCCCGACGGGCAATAGGAAAGTAATCTTTTCGGTAGTTGCGAAAATGTTTCTTTGCTTTTACCCGTTTAGTACACCGCCAATTTAGTTTTTATAAAATCGTGCATCCGCATTTGGAATGCGGATGCACAGAGAAGCGCATTTTAAATACGCCTTTCCGAAGTTCCGCATTGAAAATGCGGAACAACTCAAAAAATTAAATTGGCGGTGTACTAGTTTGCTTCGGTCATTCTTCCCCCGCAATGACGATTCCCTCATTTAGGAAAATCCTAATCAGTTTTCTAGCTAAACTTATTTTCTTAACACTGTACTCGTCTTTATTGCTGTAAACTCATTCTTACAACACCGGCAGATCAAACAACTTTAGCCACCAAGATTTTACACTACTTTTAAGCTGTATTTTTCCAGTCTTCCAATGGCCTGCTCGACTAGCTGCGGATTTACTTCGTGTACTTCTACTCCTTTGCCTATACGTTCGAGGAGCATAATGGTTAAGCGGCCACCCAAGTGTTCGCGGAATTCATGCAGGCCCTGTACCAAGACCAGTTCCCCAACTGTATTACGGGCCGAAAGTTCGGGTACGTATAGGGGAAAGCCCACCGTTTCGAGTACCTGCAGGATAACTTGCAGTTCGTCATTGGGTAACATCCCAGCAAGGTTAGCGTAGACGCAATCAAGGGCCATTCCAATGGCTACGGCTTCACCATGCCGGATCTGATAATGCGTAATGGCTTCCAGTTTGTGCGCCGACCAGTGACCAAAATCGAGGGGCCGCGAAGAACCCATTTCAAAAGGGTCGCCGCCGGCTATGTGAGAAAGATGCATCTGCGCACAGCGGTAAATGAGGTATTGCATAGCTGGCATATCGCGGGCAGCCAGTGCCGGGGCATCCTGCCGGATTCGGTCGAAGAAGGCAGCATCTTTAATGAGGGCTACCTTAATAGCTTCCGAAATACCGGCCCGCCAGTCGCGGTCATCAAGGGTAGTCAGGAAGTCAGAGTCATTCAGTACCGCAAAAGGAGGGGCGAAGGTGCCCAGGAAGTTCTTTTTATTGAAGGCATTTACGCTGTTTTTAACGCCTACTCCCGAATCGTTCTGGGCCAGTACCGTGGTAGGAATCCGGATGAGCCGTACCCCGCGGTGTGAGATTGCGGCCGCAAAACCAACCATATCCAGCAAGGCGCCACCTCCAATGGCAGCAATATAAGAATGCCGGTCTATTCCGTAGTCATTAACAGCCTGCCCAATCTGGGTAACCAATGCCGGATCATTTTTACAAGCTTCGCCGCCAGGCATCACCAATGGGTCGGCACAAAGCGTAAATACTCCCGCATGGACCTGGGCGTATTCCCTGATCTGCCTGGCTAACCCGGGATGATGCTGGGCTACCCCACTATCAATGATAAAAAATACTTTCCGGACTGATTGGTTGCCATCTTGCCCTAAGACATTGCTTAGCAACGTATTTTCGGTACGGAACAGGCCGCTGGTAAAATGAACCGGGTAACGAAAAGTTACCTGAAATTGCTGAAGAATGGATTGCATAGGTAAGCATCGGTGTAGCTACAGAAAGCCACCCTTTCAAAGATTAAGAAGTAGGCGTTTTTGCTACTGGGCTAACAATATTCGTTCTAAAAAAGTTAATTTCTTCTGTAAATATGAATATTTCTATCGAAAAAGCGGGTGATTTTCAACGGAGTATCAAGTTGGCGGGTCAAGAATGGTAAAATCCGTCTAAAAGTTACTGCTCAAGAGTAATTATTGCCACCTATAAGGGCTCAGTAAGGATTGACTTAAACCAAACAGTCTGCATTAGGAACTTCTCCTAATGCAGACTGTTTGATAATTTATTCTGTTTTTCGCGAATCCGAAATTCACCATCCGAACCCCAAGGGCTCAACGAAGTTAATCCCCAAATCCCTTCTACATACTTGCTTTGTTAAACTGAATGTAGTTTATTCCAAACAAAGGCCTGCCCTGAGCATTAGAATTGGTGAAGACAAAGTAAAGGTCCTGTATGGTTCCGGTGTTTTCCAGCGTTACCGTGACGGGGCTTGTATTGTTGTCTTTTACCTCGGCTGAACCAATTACCTTGCCGGTCGGTGATCCCAGGCGTACTTCCAATTTTCCGCCAGCGTCTTGTTCACTCCGGGAGAGGGCTGATACGGTGACGGAGTTGATACCGGTGAGGTCAATTTGCTTGAAGCCGATATAACTGTTGTTTAGCTTGCCCACAATCATTTCGGCTTCCTTAGAAATCCGGTATTTATCCGTTTCGTGCAGTACATCGGCGCTGGTCGCTTGCACCTTTGGGTGGCGCAGGGCAATTAATTCCTGTCCGGCAAGCGGACCAATTTCAGGGGTGCCACGGTCAGTGTAGCTGGCTGCAAACAGATACGTGCCCTGGTTGCCTTTCTCTTCAGTTGTATAGATGCCCTGGGTAGGCCGGCTGGGCACTTTTTTCTCGTTGCCGAGGGACAGAATATAACGAACCATTTCCTTGGCGTCATTCATGGCCAATTGCGGGTGGGCACTCATGGCTTGTTCGCCCCAAACGCCACCGCCGCCATTAATCACTTTTTTCGCCAGCATATCTACCGCAATGGAATTCCGTTCTTTCCGGTATTTCTTCGCTACATCCATGTAAGCTGGCCCAATGGATTTTTTATCGATAGAGTGGCAGGCTTTGCAATCACTGAGTTCGATCAGCCGCTGACCAGCCGCAAACCCGGTGTTCATCTGGTGACCCAAATTGAGCACGGCGCGATCAAAACCTTCCAGGTAATCCACCCGTACGGTTACTTCCTCGGGCTTGATTCCGCCATTAGCCAGGCTGCCATCTTCTTTATCACTCACCTTTACTTCGTAGTTCACTTTCTGGTTAGGCCAGTAGAAGCTACGGTTTCCGTTCATAACAACTTCTACCTTCGGTATTTCATTGCCTACTTTAATCTCTACCTTAGCAGTATTGCTGTTACCGGCCGCATCGGTTACGGTCAGTGTCGTATTATAAACCCCTGGTTTGG
The DNA here is from genome assembly GCA_030448185.1 of Cytophagales bacterium. GTDB lineage: Bacteria > Bacteroidota > Bacteroidia > Cytophagales > 172606-1 > CADCTQ01. Next base: position 14,177 of record JAUJNL010000051.1, read on the forward strand.
CAAAAGTAAAGGTTGGGTTCGCATCAGTGCTCTGCACGGAATTGTCCGTAAATTTCCACTCGTACTTCAGCGCATCCTTATCATAGTCAATTGATCCATTGGAGGAAAACTTAACCGTTAAAGGTGCTGCGCCAAACGCTTTATCAGTGGTGAGTTTAGCCACGGGACGGCGGTTGCCAGCGGTGTATTCGATCCGAACCAGACGGGCATCGTCGTTCTGGGCAAACCAATTGGACCCGTATTCGAGTACATACAGAGAACCATCCTTGGCAAATTGCATATCAATAGGATGATTAAAGGTAGTATTAGGCATAAACTGCTCCATACTCACAAAGTCGCCCTGTTCGTTGATAGTCACCGCCATAATCCAGCCCCGCATCCATTCGTAAGCGAAGAACTTACCGTTATAATAGCCGGGAAACTTTATACTGGAATTAGCATAGTCATCGGCGTAGTATACCGGACCAGCCATGGCATTGCGTCCACCGGTGCCTACCATCGGAAACTCCTTTGATTCCGCGTAGGGGTACCAGATAAATGCTTTCTGGGCCGGAGGCAGTTCCGTCAGACCGGTATTGTTGGCAGAGTTATTTACTGGTTTGGCCGGGTCAAACGTAGGACCTGAGGCGCTGTCGGCAAAGTTGAAATCATTATAAGGTTTGTTGTCGCCGACGAATAACGGCCAGCCGAAGAAGCCGGCTTTGCGGGCCTGGTTCACCTCGTCATGTCCCCGGGGACCGCGTTTTTCGTTGTTGTCTTTGGCATCGGGTCCTACCTCTCCCCAATACAGGAAACCTGTATGCTGGTCGATGGAAATCCGGTAAGGGTTCCGGTTGCCCATTACGTAAATTTCGGGACGGGCTTTGGGGTTACCCTTCGGGAACAGGTTCCCTTCGGGAATGGAGTAAGTGCCATCCGCGTTCACTTTGATCCGCATAATTTTCCCGCGCAGGTCATTGGTATTACCCGAAGTCGCCAGGGCGTCCCAACCCTTACGGCCCGGACGGTCATCGATGGGGGCGAAGCCATTGGAATTGAATGGATTGGTATCATCACCCGCTGAAAGGTATAAATTCCCTTGCTTGTCAAAAGCAATAGAACCTCCCGTGTGGCAACAGTCGTTGCGCTTTACCGGCACTTTCAGGATGATTTTCTCACTGTTCATCTGTAGGGTTTCCTGCTGCGGATCAAACACAAAGCGGGACAACCGCTGGGCCGAATCCGTGCTGTCTACCGGCGAGTAGTACAGATAGATGAAATGGTTCTGGTTAAAATTAGGGTCTAGCTGTAAACCCATCAGGCCATATTCATATTTCGTATATACGGGCATCTGGGTGATTAGCTTGGCCGTCTTCTTGGCCGGATCGTATAGTTTCAGGTCTCCTTTGCGGTGGGCGTATAGAACACGGCCGTCATCCAGTATGGCCAGTTCGGTAGGCTCGTCCAGTTTTTCGTCCAGCACTATTTTCGTGAACCGATTTTCTTCGGGAGGCCGCTGACTTCTGGCCTTGCTGTAATCCAGGGCTTTAGGATTTTCTCCGCCCATGGCAAACAAGAGGCCGCCCCACAGGTGTTTGACAAAAAGCTCTTCGGTGAAAGTCTCCGGCGTGTGACCAAAGTTGGTATAAAAGGCTCGGCCGCCATCAAATTCATGATACCAGGACATGGGATGATTATCGCCATTGGTACCGCCTTTGTAAGTCTTTTCATCCATCTTCACCAGTACCTTTACCGCCTCATTAAAACTTTTGAAATTGTAAAACTCGTCGGTTTTTTCCCACTTCTTGGGAAAACCCTTGGTGGAGATGTGTTTGCGGTCTACGACCAGCGCAGTTCCTTTTTGTACATTGGGGTTATTGGGGTGACCACTGAAATACGCACCAGCCAGTTTGTTGTACCAGGGCCAGTTGTATTCGGTATCAGTAGCGGCATGAATACCCAGGTAGCCACCGCCGGCCTGAATATACCGTTCGAAGTCAGCCTGCTGCGTGCTATTGAGTACATCGCCAGTTGTATTGAGGAAGACAACGGCACTGTACTGTTTCAGATTCTCTTCCGTAAATTTTGCGGCATTTTCAGTCGTATCTACCTGGAAGTTGTGCTCTTGTCCCAGCTTACGGAGGGCAACAATACCGGCCGGGATAGAGTTATGCCGGAAGCCGGCTGTTTTGCTGAAAACCAGTACCTTAGGCGATTCCTTCATGCGGTAATAAGAGAAGAAGCCTAAGCCCAGGACCGTCAGCAGTACCAGCGTAACGACCTGCATTTTACTCGGAAAAACTCGGGATAACATTGAATAGTAGGTTTGAAGTGTAAGGAGTATTCAGGTGAAAAGGTGTTGGACGAAATGCCTTGTAAATTACAGGAAAAGGGTTGTACATCAAACTTAATATTGAAATATTGCAATTGATGAGGTTGAATACCAAGGTTTAAACTTTTAAAGCCAAATTTTTATTGGTTTTGCAAAAAAAGAGCTACATCTATCTGTAGCTCTTGGTAATCAAATGCAATAGGGGTGAAAATTTTTGCCCCTACACATCGCAGATCTGAACGCCCTGTTTGAGAGAAGCCAGTTTGTCTTCCCGTTTGGGGATAAATTCCTGCGCTACGAAGCCTTTGTATCCGGTCTCAACGATTGCCTTCATGATAGCCGGGTAGTAGAGCTCCTGAGATTCATCAATTTCATTACGGCCGGGTACGCCGCCAGTATGGTAGTGAGCAATGTATTGGACGTTATCCTTAATGGTGCGGATTACGTCGCCTTCCATAATCTGCATGTGGTAAATGTCATAGAGCAGCTTGAACCGTTCTGATCCCACTCTTTTGCATAGTTCAACACCCCAAGCGGTGTGGTCACACTGATAGTCTTTGTGATTAACCTTGCTGTTGAGTAACTCCATAATCAGTGTTACTTTATGCTTTTCGGCCGTAGGGATCAGTCGTTTCAGCCCTTTGGCCGCGTTCTCCAGGCCCTGTTCGTCGGACAACCCATTGCGGTTACCCGAGAAGCAAATAATGGTATTGTACCCGGCAGCCGCTACTTTTGGAATCACTTCTTCGTAGCTTTTTACCAGTTCATCGTGGTACTGAGGATTATTGAAGCCTTTTTCGATGCCCAGTCCTGCTCCATTGGGTAAAGCGCAAGTGAGGCCATATTTTTTAAGCATGGGCCATTCATTGGGTCCGAGCAGTTCGATTGACTCGATGCCCATGGACTTGGCCGCTTTACAAAGATCTTCTAAGGGTATTTTGTCATAACACCAGCGGCAGAAAGAGTGCCTGATGCGTCCCTTTAGTTCGGCGCCTAATGCGTTTTCGGTGGCTTCCATACGACTAGCTAATGAAGGAAGAGTGGTTGCAAAGGCCGCGGTACCTGCCATCTTTCTGATGGCCGACCGGCGGGAGTTGGATGAGTTCATGATAGGTCAGATTGAGGATGTTAATGGAAGAAGTGAGAAGCGAGAAGTGAGGAGTGAGAAGAAGCAATAGTAGCAGGGCGTAAAAATGATGAAGTTTAATTTGTTCAACAGAGAATTTTAATTCTTCTCGCTTCTCACTCCTTGCTTCCCGCTTCTCTATTACAATTCCCGGATGCGGATATTGCGGAAAGAAACTACATCTCCGTGGTCTTGCAGGGCAATGTGACCTTTCTGGTACTTGCCGAAACCTTCCCATCCCTTGAATTTACTGCCTTCCACCATTTTCTCCCATTCCGGGCCGGTAGTCGGATAAGATACAACTTTTACGCCATTGAGCCAGTGTTCAGCCTTGCCTTTGTTAATGACCAGTTTTACCTTGTTCCATTCACCAGCAGGCTTGGATGGCTTACTGGCCGGAATCATATCATACAAGGAACCAGCCGTACGGTTGCCGTTTTTGCCCTGCTTGGCATCCGGATGGCGTTCATTGTCCAGAATCTGCATTTCAGGGCCAGTATTGTAGGTCGATTTGAATTTAGGGTCTTCGTGAACGTGGTACATAATACCGCTGTTGCCGCCTTCTGCGATCTTCCACTCCAGTTCAAGTTCAAAATCACCGTATTCGGCATCCGTTACAAGGTCGCCGGCGCCTTTGCCAGTCAGGGTCAGTACGCCATTTTCCGCTTTCCATAGCGGAGACACATCCTGTTTAAGGTAGGTATGCCAGCCTTTGGTGGTTTTACCGTCAAAAAGCGTTTTCCATTCGGCTTTTGATTCATTATCAGGGCTCATCGACTGAGAAGTTTGCTGTACGGGAATGCCATTCATTTTGCACCAGAGGTATTGACCGAAGTTGTCCACTTTTGATGCATCACCCTGCTCCATATTCATGGTAAAGCTGGTGAGGATAGCGCCACTAAGAAGTAAGGCAGTTGCCCGGAAAGGATTGGTTTTCATAAAGGAGATCAATAATTGGGATGGTGAGTTTTAAAAGCCATAAAAGCCATAATGGGTATTAGGTATTGGGTACCGGGTATTAGCTAGAGACGCTATGCATCGCGTCTGTACGTCATTGGTCAGTTGACTTCGCCATTTGACATTGGCTTCGCTGAGCTTCGGTTCCTTGTTCAATATTCGACATTGATTCTTGTCACTGAGAAAAATCTAATACCCAATACCTCTTGCCCGACGAACAAATGTAATGCCAACTGTTATTTTATTCCTAATACCTTGCGGTTAAAAGTTTCGTCAGAACCCGTTCCGGCAAAGTCATCAAATGCTTTTTCGGTTACCCGGATGATGTGAGATTTTACGAAATCAGCTCCCTCCCCCGGGCTCCGTCTTCCGGATGCTTCAGGGCGCATTCCCATTCTACCACGGCCCAGCCAGCGTAATTATGCGCAGTGAGTTTACTGAAAACCGAACCAAAATCCACTTGTCCGTCACCCACGGGAACGGAAACGTCAGCCCGTTCCACCCATCCCTGATAGCCACCGTATACCCCCTGCCGTCCACTTGGATTAAACTCGGCATCTTTGACGTGGAACATCCGGATGCGTTCATGGTAGATATCAATGTAATCAAGGTAGTCAAGCTGCTGCAACACGAAGTGACTTGGATCGTAGAGCAGGTTGGCCCGAGGGTGATGGTTGACGTGCTGCAGAAACATTTCGTAGCTAATGCCGTCGTGCAGGTCTTCGCCCGGATGAATTTCGTAGCACAGATCCACGCCCACCTCATCAAAAGCATTCAGGATCGGCAACCAACGGTTAGCTAGTTCCTTAAAGGCGGTTTCTACCAATCCGGCGGGCCGTTGCGGCCAAGGGTAGATGAAAGGCCAGGCCAGAGCGCCGGAGAAAGTAGCATGCGCATTGAGTCCCAGATTCTGACTGGCTTTAGCCGCGTATTTCAATTGCTGCACCGCCCATTCGGTACGGGCTTTGGGGTTATTGTGGTACTGGGCGGGGCAAAACCGTCAAACATGGCATCGTAAGCCGGATGTACAGCTACCAGTTGTCCCTGGAGGTGCGTAGAGAGTTCAGTGATTTGCAGACCGGCATCGGCCACGGTGCCTTTAATTTCATCGGCATACGTCTTGCTGGTGGCAGCTTTCTCCAGATCAATGCAACGGCCGTCCCAGGAGGAATTTGTACCCCAATATACCCCAGGTCAGCGGCCCATTTACAAATGGAAAGCGAATTAAACGGCGGCTGGTCGCCCATGAACTGCGCCAGAAACAGGGCCGGTCCTTTAATAGTTTTCATTTCTTGCGTATGGATAGTGAAAGTAGTAGTTCGGCAATTTTAGGCAAAACTTGTCCAATGTTGGTATTTTTTAGCAGCAAAACAAGAAAATAGACCTATATGCCCTCTCCGGTCTCAGATTTACGGCTGAGAGGAGTGAAGGAATCAGAGATGTTTTCGGATGTCGGATAATGGTTGGCTATAACAGGAAACTCAAAGCTAATAACCGAAACCCCGCAACTGCTACTGCGGCCACTCTACTTTCTGGTAAATGGCTTTCAGTAAAATTTCGTTTTGGATGGAATGCAGCGCAACGCTTGCGTCCAGTCCTTCGGTAATGGTGTAAAGCCAGTGATTGTTATCCTGCCGGAAAAAGTTTCTACTAAGGGTTCGGTTTGAGAAATCAATACATATTCCTGAAAGGAGGGAAGGGTCTGGTATTTCTTAAATTTCCGGCCCCGGTCGTACGATTCAGTCGAGTCGGAGAGTACTTCTATCACCAGCATCGGGTTTTTAATTACATCCCGGCGATTTTCCGCATACGCTACCGAACCGCAGACAATCATTGCATCTGGGTAAATAAAGGAGTTGTATTCGGCAATATCCACCTTCACGTCGCTGCCAACAGCAGTGCAGTAATTTTACTATCAAGTAGTTCCTGTAATCTTCGCAGTACATTTCCGGAGATTAAACCATGCTGATAGCTGCCACCCGCCATCGCAAAAATTTCCCCGTTCTCGTATTCATGTTTCCCAACCGACGTTTCTTCAAAGGCGAAGTATTCTTCCGGCGTATACAGTTTTTTATCGACTAGTGCGTCTCCCATAGGTTGAATAGTGTTTCTTCAAATTTAGCAAAAATAGTAGGGCAGGACTTCAGCCCTGCCCTATGAAAACAATACGTATTAAAGTCCTTCCAACATCGGCTATCCAACATCCGAAATCCCTTGTGTTTACACTTCCACCCAGCCCTGCTTCCGGTTCGATTCGAGGATCCGTTCGCAGATGAGCAGTTCGCGGTATCCGTCGGCAAACGTGGGGTAGGTGGGTTTGGCCGGTTGTTTGCCAGCCTCTACTGCGGCGTATACTTCCTTAAACAATTGCTTGGAAGTGTCGGGGAAGCCTTCATTGTGGCCACCGGGAAAGAAATTACCGACCGTACCTCCTGATGCACCAGCAAATTTTGTGGATCACCAATGCTACCAATGCTTGAAAGCGGAGTTACCGTAACCCTTTACAAAACTGAGCAAGACATCCCGGTTGCCCATTGTAGCCATCCCAAGATATGGAAGGTGAGTGGTTCATTAGGCGCTTCCGAGAATTCCAGGCAAACGCAGATCGACATTTCATTTTCGTTTTCTTCGAACCGGAGATCTCGATTTTCATCTGGTTTTTGCGGGCCGCGGATACCTGAGAAACTGTGATTACGCCCCGGTTGCCGTTGTCGAAACGCAGCAATACGTTGGCATGATCTTCCGTGTTGATGGGTACATCCGCGTAATCCTCGGGTTTTAGCATCTTGCCGGAATACGTTTCTACCGGCTTCAGTGGCTTCTTACGGGTTTTGTGTATGGTGTTGAAGTCGGCCATTACCGCTACCGTTTTCAGACCGGTAATGTATTCCAGAATATCCATCAGGTGAGAACCAATATCGGCAACGGCCCGTGAATCGCCGGATTTGTCGGGTTCCAGACGCCAGTTGTAATCGGTGTTGTAAAACAGCCAGTCCTGCAGGTAGGAACCGATTACGGAGTACACTTCGCCCAGTTCCCCTTTTTCACGCATGGCTTTCATCTGACGGGCCAGCGGGTAATAACGCAAATTAAAGTGCACCGCGTTGACCAAACCACTTTGAGCGGCCAGTTTTACCAGTTCTTCGGCTTCATGCAGGTCTTTGGCCAACGGTTTTTCGCAGACTACGTGTTTGCCCGCTTCCAGCGCCGCCTTGGATTGGGAGTAGTGCAGGAAGTTGGGCGTACAAATGTGCACACAGGCAATGTCTTGCTGCTTCAGTAGATCATCAAACGTATAATGCCGTTCGATGCCCAACCCTTCGGCTTTCTGCCTGGCCAGGTCGATGTTTACTTCGCAAAGGGCAGCTACTTCAACATTGGGAAGCCGGCGGAGGGCTTCAATGTGCGCCGGGCCACTAAAGCCTGTTCCCACTACGCCTACTTTAATTTTGCTCATTCTTGTTTTCAGGTTAGATTAAGGTAAGAGAAGGTTTATTGAAAAGTCGGAAGACCGGAGCCGGAAGACAGAAGTATTTTCTTCTGATTACTAACCAATGACTTCCAACTCCGGTCTTCCGACTATTTAACTCACAAATTTCGTCCACTTCTGTTCGGTTTTCGCGGAAGCAATTACGGATTCGATGAATGCCATGCCGCGTACGCCGTCTTCAGCTGAAGGAAAATCAGTATACAGTGGATCAGGCGTTTCGCCTTTCAGTTGGCTACGAAGCGTTTTTGCAAAGTTGCGGTACAGATTGGCAAAGGCTTCCAGATAACCCTCCGGGTGGCCAGGCGGATTGATCCGGAAATGGGCCCGGGTAGCAGGTGACAACTCGCCCACGCCTACCCGCAGAATCCGTTTGAACTCCTGCGATTTGTGAATCAAGCTATTAGGCTCCATCTGGCTCCATTCCAGTCCGCCCAGTTCGCCGTAAATCCGGATATTAAGGTCGTTTTCCTCGCCGTTAGAAATCTGACTCGCATGCAAAATCCCTTTGGCGCCGTTGTCGAAGTGCAGCAGCACGTTCCCGTCGTCGTCCAGCTTGCGGCCTTCCACAAAAATGGTTAGGTCGGCGCAGAGTTCGGTAATTTTCAGCCCGGTAATAAATTCGGCCAGGTTTTCAGCGTGAGTGCCAATATCGCCCATACAGCCAGCCGCACCCGAACGAGCCGGATCGGTACGCCATTCAGCTTGCGGAACTCCGGTAGCTTCCACCAGTGTAGAGAGCCAGCCTTGCGGATATTCTACGATTACTTTCCGGATCTTGCCCAGTTTACCGCTGCGTACGATTTCACGGGCTTCTTTAACCATCGGATAACCGGTATAATTATGCGTCAGGCAGAAGAGCAGACCCGTTTTCTTAACCAAAGCCGCCAGTTCTTTGGCTTCTTGCAGGTTCAACGTCATGGGCTTGTCGCACACTACATGAAAGCCGTTTTCGAGGGCCATTTTAGCCGGGGGAAAGTGCATGTGATTGGGGGTCACAATAGAGACAAAGTCCATCCGTTCGCCTTCAGGGAGTGCCTTTTCCCGCCTAATCATTTCTTCAAAGCTGCCGTACACCCGGTTTTCGGGCAGGTAAAAATCTTGCCCCGAAGCCTTAGACTTTTCGGCATCACTGCTGAAAGCGCCACACACAAATTCAATTTCGCCATCAAGGGCAGCAGCCATACGATGAACGGCTCCGATAAAGGAACCTCTTCCGCCGCCAACCATGCCCATTCTCATTTTTCGGTTCATAAGATGTTGCCAGTTTAAAATTTAGCGATTTTGGTTAAAGAACTGAAAGCATTGGGCTATTCTTGTTTTTCAGCGGTTGTAGTCAGTAATCAGCATAAGCAAATGAGGTACAACTGCTTCATCTATCCGTTGGCTTTGCTCTGGCAGAGTCGCTTCTTGCTTTCCAAGCGAAGACATATACCCATTGCTGAAAAACACTTCTGCAATGCGGGCCTCAATTTGCAGTATTTTCGGAGAAAATGGAATGGAAGGAAGGAGGAAAATTACAAAAGTGTGCAATAATTGAAATTATCCCTGGTTTTTGGGCGACTGGTTCTCAGAATTTAGCTCTCCGGAGTCAGTCCGTAATCATAGAAGACAACATGATTTACTAGACTTCTTGCGAAAGTATTTTAGAGATTACAAACCCGTCATTGCGAGGGGGACATGCTACAGTAGTGTAGCATGGGCCAGCCTTGCGAGCAAGATGACCGAAGCAACTATTACCTTCGGTGAGAACCCGAAGGCTCGTCGAAGACAATAGTTCTCAGCGAAGCTAATCTCGACGGCCTTAATGTAAGCAGTCTTTCCGGTAGTAGCTCCGGGAGGGATTAGCTTCGCTGAACTCTTCGAGGTTGCTTCACTCGTTCCTCGTTCGCAATGACGGTTATTTTGAATGCTTATGGGTTACAAAATACTTTCGCAAGAAGAATTAGGTTTGTAAAGTCCCCTTCCGGGGATGTAGGGGTGTTTTGCGAAAGTCCTGACTAAGCAAAAAGCATAGTCGTTGAGACTATGCTTTTTGCGTTAGGTAGCGTCTTGCTACCGTGTCTGCCACTTATACCGAAATGAATCAGATATCACGTACTAACTCTTTACCAAAAATCTAATTTACGGCAGGTTACGAACATCGAATTCGTATCAGGCAACGCTGACGGGGGTAACAGGCTTATGGCTGCCGCCCAGCTTGCGGGTAATGCGGGAACTAACGTAGGTATCGTAAAATGCCCGGTCCGAAAGCTGATAACGGAGCATCAGATTGTCTAACTGCATTTTGAGCAATGTATCTACCTGGCTGAATAATTCACTCAGTGACTGCACGGTGGCACTGCGGCTGCTCTGCTGCTGTCCGAGGGCGCCAATAGAGGCTTGAAAAGAGGCAATAGCCGCTTGCAAAGTATCCAGATCTGTACCCGTAATACCATAGGCTTCTACCTGAGGGAGCACCACCCGTACCTGATCGTGAATGGCGGTACAACGGTCAATGGCAATGTTGTCTTTAGCCCGAACCAGATCAGACAGCGAAAAGTCCACTGCCGCTTGCAGAGAAGCATTCTTCGTTTTGGCCGCGTAAGCCGTTGTTAAGGCCGCCAGGCGGGTAGCCAGTTCGGCCATATCCTGTTTTTTGGTGCCCTTAGCCGTGGTAATCCCTTTCAGCGAAGTAGCCTTAGTAGCGCCGGCCTTCCGGATTTGCGGCAATAATGCTTCGAGTTCCCGTACGGCTTCGGCCACCACGGAGGCATCTTGCCATACGTAGCGGTGCGTGTTCAGTGTCTCCAGTACGGCCTCGTACATGGTCAGTTTGTTGGACTGGGTAATAGTCATGGGAATAAAAATTTCGTTTTCCATTCATTCCTATGCCCAAAGAAATGTAAATAACCAGGAACAGAATCTGAATGTAAGAATCAGGTACATTAGTTCATTTCTTCCTTTATTCTTAGCAGAACCTTTATAACATAGTGGAATGCATTCATTACAAAGCTTTCAATTGTCATTGCAGCCGGTCACTTTGCCATTGCAGCCGTTGCACCGTCCATAACAACTGCTGCTGGCACTATAACAAGCCGTTACGTGGCATTTGCAAGCCTTCATTTTATCATTGCAGCCCTTCTGCCTGACATAACATTAGTTTTTCTTGCTGTATCAATCGATAAGAATGACATTGCGGCAGTTAGTTTGGGGATAACAAGCTTTAGTGTGGCGATAACGGTTTGGGTATTGCCGAAGGCGGGGATTTTCAGCACTACCGCTCAATAGAATAATAAATGTTGAATTACTTCCCTCAGCCCAATAGTATTATGTCAGCCCCGCTTTTGGCAATCCCTTGTTATAGGTATGTGCTCTTTTCCAATATTTTATCAACCAGTTCGGCTTATGAAAGTGTATTTTCCTGGCCTGCATTATTTTTTATTGAAATTATGCAAGCAGCAATCATTTCATCGAGTGTGGTAGCAGCTTGACAATTATCATAAATGTTTTGAAGAGTTGCCTCTTCAAGTTCTAAGTCTTTCTCTGTCAGGTCACGAAGGGTAATTATTTTTCTCTTTCTGATTTGCTTATTTCTTTTTTCATCAAGTGCTGGTTGTAAAACAGTCAACCAAATTTCAGCGAACTTATCGTAGTCAATAACCGTATTGTTATTTAATTCGGGTTTAAAGAGTGTAAGTAGGTTTCGTATCAGTTCCTTTTTAGATTTATGTTTTATAGTCAGCTTCTTTTCTGCTAACGTTAAAATTTTTTCAGCTACGCTTAATGTCCTTCTCTTTTTTACCGGAAGTAAATTCTTCTCCTGCAAACGAAGTTTTCTGATGATCTTATTTATTTCACCGGTAGTATCAACCTCGTTCCATCGCCTTTGTTGAATTTTATTCTTATCAAGGTAAATTTTCAACTTATCGCTAATTTCTGAAAAGTCGGTAAATGCCTTATTGTGTTCGTCAATGAACAACCACTTCGGGCTTTTTTTTGAATCACCCCTGAATGCAAAAAAACTCCAAGATTTGTTTGATTCAATAAAACTTATTGCCGATTTAACTGACGCTTCTACATCCTTAAACTCATCGTAATCTCTTTTAGTAATTAATGCCTTTTTTCCCTCAATCAAATTATATAAATTCTGAGTGCTGTCCTTTACACCCTCCCATTCGTTTTCTTCTGTTGAATATTCCTGAAATGCTTTGATAAAATTCTTAGTAGTTATTTTATTTTTTAAATATTTCTGATATATAGATTCAGGAATATCCACATTATTTCCAATTAGGTTTTCAGTGGCAATCAAAGTTTCAACAATTCTCTTGTCTCCACTTAATGAAAACTCTGGGGAATCGTCAGGCCAAAAAATATGAATTTCTTCGTGCTCACTGTCCATTCTTTCCAATCTTCCAATCCTTTGTTCAATTATTCTCAAAACACTTGGCATATCAAGCAATACCATTGCTTTTGCTGAAGGAAGATTTATTCCCTCTGCCATTGCATCGGAACAAAGTCCGATTAATTTCTTGTTTTTCTCCTTGTTAGCAATTGCAAAATTTTCACGAACCAATTCCTTGTTCTTCTCACTTTGACCGGTTGCAACAATCACATCGATGCCTGTTTTTTGCTTTTCAATCTGATGCATTAAGTAGTCTAACGTTATTACGGTTGAATCAAACGCTAAAATTTTATTGTATTGATTTGCCTTTTCAATTAGTGTTTTAGCTTTTAAAATTTCTCTTTTTCCCGAAAACTGTAGACACAGCTTGCCTATTTGTTCGTAGATGTCAATCTCACTATGACATGCTTCATCATATTTCTGCTCATTCAAAATCCATTGATGTTCTAAAGCAAGCCAATCATCTGGAAAATTTCTTTTTGGCAGTTGCTGCTTACATTTTTTCAATGTGTCCAATATACGGCCGGATTTGGATTTTGAAGAATTAATTTTGAATTCCTTGCATGCCTCATCTGTTCCAAAAAGATATTCATACAATGCAACATGAGATGAACGCAAAGAAGATTTTACCTCAAATATTGCTAAAGCAGGTGCCGAATTAAATCGCTGAACCAAATACTGTTTCTTTTCCTCATCAGAATCCAGGTAAACAGGAAAATTCAGTTTTTGTAAATAGTTTATACCTTTTAATCCTTGCAGCAACTTGTGAATTTTAGTAGCTATTTCTTTGTCCTGCTTTGTTTCACCTGTTGTATAAATCTCAGCATTCGTTTTGGGATATTTACAGTTATGACCGTTGCGATTCTTATAAGCGTTTGGCTCCCTTTCAATCATCTTATTCAAATCTTTCTTTGTTCTTCTTACAATAAACTGGTTGATATAGCTTCTTAGTTTCTTAACGTTTTCAGGGTCTATAGCTTTATTCTTTTGCTTTCTTAATTGAATGTAATTATCCAAATCAGCATCATTCAAGTTATCAATGTCTAAAATTTCAATCAAACGAAGTAAATCTTTTGGATTTTTATTAATGGGTGTTGCGGTAGAAAGAATTATATGTGCTGAACGCTTTGGTCTTACTCGCAAACTGCGCTGGCTTTTCCAGTTCAAATAGTTGTGTGCTTCATCAATTAATAAAATGTCCACCTTCTCAATTTCCTTTTGCAATCTCTCGATACTCTTCCCTTTACTGTTACTCAACTTACCCATTGACTCGATTTTATTCATAATAGCAAAAGAAAGTTGCTCCTGCTCCCAGTTTTCTAATACCTGTTTCGGTGCAATGATCAAGGCATTAGAACGCTCTCTATATCCATTCTCGCCGAGCCAGTGAAACAAAGTGAATGCGAGTGTTGTGGCAAGTTTAGTTTTTCCGCTTCCTGTCGGGTCTGCAAGCAAAACATTACCTTGATCCTGAATCACACTCATAGCCCTTGCAATTCCTAGCTTCTGTGATGGCCATAATTCCTTATTGACAAGGGCCTGATACAAAACATGGAAGTCCTTCATCCATTTATTTTCCAAAATCTCCGCTACTGCTCTTGCTAAAGCTTCTTCCCAGGTTGCGTCCTTCAAAAGCTTCCGGAGTAATTCCTTTATTCCTTCATTAAAGTCATGTGAAAGGTCGAAATAATTTTCAGCAATTTGTTTAAGCGACTCGTATTGACTACGCTCTTTATCATCAACACTTTTTCCAACACGAATATTTGCCTCTCTTTGAGAGATCAAACCCGACTTGCTGAAGTTGGATGAACCTAACATTGCATACTCATCTCCGACATATATTTTTGCGTGCAACCGTTTCTTTGTCTTGAAGCAAATCTCTCCCCTTTCAACCTTATTTATTATGTTTATGATTGGTCCGCAGAGTTTAATACTTATACCTTGTTTCAACCAATACTCTTTTATTTCGGATTGCAGTGAATAGTGAATAAGCTTCTTACCTGCTCTTTCATCCACATCAAATCCAATTACAATTTTTGTCTTTTTTAGTCGAGGATAATCTGTTGTTCCAAAAATTTCAACAAGATTAGAAAGAGAAGTAAAGCCGGTGATGATTAAAAGATTTTCGGAATCCTGAATGTCTTTGAGCAGAACTTCTTTTACACGGGAACCCTGCGTTTTCTCATTTATAGGAAATTTGTTTTGGTCAGGCCATTTGCGGCTGTAATCATGTTCAAAAAGTCCTTTTGGCATTTGTTAAGTAGTATGATAAGCTAATTACCTTATTACCTTAAACCTGCGTTGGCGACAGAAAAATTTTTGCAGTGAGAAAAAACTAAAATTCAAAGCGATGGGCATTTGTTGTCGGTTTATCATATTATTTGTCTACTTGTGAATGTGTCTATATATATGTCCACCTGTCAAGTTCTAGTTATTGCCTGTCATTAATCGTATGCCTGTTTAAGTTTAGTACTATTTCGATAGCATTGCCTGTAACGGAACAGGTATTTGCGATGGCGGGGTATTCAGGGAACGTCCAGCCGAAACCGCAGCCGAGTAATGCTTTGCAGTTGAAGATAAGAGCTTTTGTTCAATAGCGTTCGGTCACGATGGGACTGCAGATGAGTAGCAGATAAAAAGCCGATGATTTATTCGTCGCCCCCGCTTGCGCCAAACCCACTGTTGCCTGCTGGCTTACTTCCAAATGCAGTTCACACCATAGTCAGGAAATATCTCGTCTTTTGTTGCAATGGACAAACCTTCGGTCAAGGCTTGTGCTATGATGATACGGTCAAAAGGGTCTTTGTGATGAAAAGGGAGCTGCATCAGTCGTTGCAGATGTTCAAAGGTGATGGGTAAAGGTTCAATATCATTGTCGCTGAGGAAATCGGCAATTCGGCTAAAGTCTCCTTTTAACTCCAGTTTGCCTAAGCTGCTTTTGATAGCAATTTCCCACAAACTTGCAATGCTCAGAAAGCATTTGTTTGTAGTGTCTGCTATGATGTTTTTAAGGTTTGAGGATAACTGCTCGTCGCCGTTTAAAAACCAAATGAAAGGATGGGTGTCTAAAAGCAAGTCTATTACATGTAGTCTTTGAAGTCTTCCAACGGCTCGTCAAAATCGTCATGCATGACAAAGAACCCTTTTGCAGCGCCAAATTGCCGTTGTTTGACAGGTTTTCTTTTCCTTGCCTTGGTTTTTAAAAACTCAATGAAGTCTTGGACTTCCTTCTTCAGTTCCTTCGGAAGCGAGGAAAGTTCTTTGAATAGTTGCAAATCTGTCATAGGAACCTGCTTTGTGTAAAGATAAAAAAAGACAGCTACTTTTGAAAGATTGAACCTTGCAGGCAACGGTCCTCGGGCTTTGCGTTCGGGCGGGTTTTCGGAGCACGAAGCTGTCTGCCGGCATGAGCTTGAATAGAAGCACAAAACTTCAAGTTTGCACGTCAGCACGCCTGACGCGAAACCCGTGTTAGCGGTTCGTTGTTCTTCTTTCGACATATGTTATTATGAAAAGTTATTTGGCTGTCATTATTTTCAAAAAGTTGTTAATTCGTCCTTTCTGTTTTAAGTGATGTCGCATATGCATCTCTGCATACTGAAACCACTCTAATGGGTCAAAAAACCCATGGCCAGGATGCTCTGATTTACCAGCAATTGTCGCCTTTTCAATTTTCAACCAAATTTCATTTACATCCCTTTTTAATTTTTGTAAATCTACTTGTAATGTCTGCCAGTCAGTAGGTTGTTTTACATTGTCTGAAATGAAGGGGTCGCCTTTGATTATTTCATTAGGAAACGAGTTGTTGTGAAACATTGATTTTGCACTTTCTTTCATTGTTTGTATAGGATTCTCTTTCCTATCAAAGCACAATTCAATTTGTTCAAAATACCAATTTGTTTCTTCAATTATGTGCCTATATAGTTGTCCCATTGACCAACTTGCAGTATCAGGCTTTACAAGTAATTTATCTATGTCATAATGTTGTAATTCGTCAAGCCATACATCAATGGTTTTATTAAAGTTGTCAATTAGCATAGATTTTATGTTTATGATTTGTGTGGATTGAGTGTCGTTCAACAATGACCGCTAACGGCTTGTTGTTATTTCATTTCGTTATTATTTCACTTAAGACTTGTTTTGTTAGCTCTTTTCTTGCTACTATGAAATTAGGATTATTGTCTTTCTCGTCTTTCAAAAGCCTTGTTGCAAAGAAGTAAACATTATCCGCAGTTTCTACATAACCGACCCACCAACCAATGTCTGTTCCGTTACGTCTTGTCCAACCAGTCTTATCTCGGTAAATTCGTGTTTCCGTCTTTTCTGAAATCATTATTTCCTTCACCTTGTCCATGGTCAGTTTAGAGAAAGGGAGTCGGTCTTCGTAAAGCTTTATCAAGAATTCAACTTGATTTTTTGGTGTGATGGCAAATTCTCCATAGTTCCAGAAGTCTGTTCCTTCTTCTGAAAAATTTCCGTTTCCATAACCACATTTTTTGAGTATCTTTTTATAACGTTTACGTTCAATTCGTTTAGCTACTTCCACATAAAACCAAATAGTTGAATTTTTGAAAGCGCTTTTTAAGTCCGTGTCCTTATTCCAAGCATTTACAACATTCCCTAAATGAGCTTTGGTCTCCCCGTCCCACTTAAAAATTTCGTTTTCGTCTTTTACTGCCTTGTATTCCAGTGCAAACAGTGAATTGGGAATTTTAAAAGTTGATGCTGGCAAAGTTGCCACTTCTGCGTCTTTGTTGTCGGTAAACATCCATTTTTGATTTTTATAGTCGTATATGGTCGTGCTGCCTTTTAGTCCCAAACTGTCAAAGTAGTTTTGAGCGTTCGTTTGCCCAAAGGAGCTTATTGCCCAAAAAGTAAATATGAAAATGGGTGTATATTTCATGCGTATTTTTTTCAATGCACGCAAACACTTGTGTTGGCGGTTCGTTGTCCTTCTCCGTTAATTTTAATCTGTCAATGGGAAAACCCTATAATTTAATCCCACTGTTGTACCGCTACTAACATCAACTGTAACGCCTGTAATTTTTCCTGCTAAATCTGAGGATAGAAATACGGCAAGGTTTGCAATATCAGCCATTAGCGGAAGTTTTTTTAAGATTGTGTCTGCTTCCATTTGTTTGAGAATTGGTTCCATAACTTCTGGTTGTGTGTCAATAGCGTTCTTAAATGTTCTTGAATCTGGCGAACCACCTGAGCGCATATTAACAACACGAATTCCATATATGCCCAACTCAATTGCAAGGTTTTTAGAAAAATTTTCTACTGCGCAACATGCTGGAGCAAAGGCACCAATGTAAGGATAACCAATTCAGCCTGGTGTTGCCGTAAGGGTTAATATGAATCCCGATTTT